>CAVSQB010000009.1:0-201564 GCA_963729895.1 uncultured Fibrobacterota bacterium
TAATCTCAACTATAGTGGCAGTGACGATTTCGGGAAAGGTCAAGCATGAACTGATTCCGTTCCTAATATTAGCTACTTCACTCACCTGGGTTGGACAAATTGGATTTTTCGCATCGAGTTGGATTTCTCAGAAACTGGACCCGAGCGCGGGTCGTGTCGGTCCGACAATTTATTTAGGTTGGCCAAATCGCATTATGGTTTTGTTCTATGCTTCTTGGATTTGCACAATCTCATGGATGATTTGAATTCGATTGAGGTGAAGCGTTAAGCGCATCCATGCGCTAAAGAGTTGTGCGCCATTAAAGACAAGAAAAAGAGCGGCGGCGAGAATTACACTAAGGTAGCGTTCAAATTTACAGACCGCCAACAGCTAAAGCAATCAATGCCCGGTTTGATGCCCTCCGTCACCGTCTGTAAACAAGCGGTGTCATGTCGGGCAATCTGGGAACAGCTTGCGTTTAGCAAACGTTGGTTCTACGTTGGAAATCTTTCAATCATATCGCTTTTACCGTAATTTTCCTAAAAACCATTTTTAAAACTCCAAAATCAAGATGACTTCAATTAAAACCGTATGTTTTGAAAGGTAACAACAGCACAAAATGCCAAGAACAAATCATGTAAGTGTCAAAGGGACAGATTTTGATCAATTATTCAAACACATTTCTCCGGAAGAGATATGCGACAATGTGTTTACGTTGGTAGGAAAAGTTTTTCCGGTTATTACTGCGGGCAAGGAAGATCATTACAATTCCATGACGGCCAGCGGGGGTGGTTTGGGGATGCTTTTCAAGAAACCCACCACGTGGTGTATTCTTCAAGCAGGCCGTTATACGCTTGAACTGATTCAAAAAGAGCAAACCTATACGATGTCTTACTTCCCGGACGAATATAAGGAGCAAATACTCTTTTTGGGAAGTAAATCAGGAAGAGATAGTGAGAAAATGAAGGAAGTCGAATTGACAAGTGTTCAAACTCCTTCCGGAGACATGTCTTTCAAAGAGGCCAGACTAATTATCGAATGCAAATTAACGGAAGTTACTACCCCAAATCCCGTTGATTTTTGCACACAGGAAGCCAAAGACTATATAACCGAAGCTTACAAAGAAGCAAACGATTATCGCAAATATGTATTTGGGGAAATCACCCATGTTTGGGTAAAGAAATGAGAATTACCCGGAATTAACGCACGAGTGCCCCATCTATCGTGTGAAAAAATATAAAAACAGCCCGTGCGGCTTGGAAATCCGCCGCTGATTGTCGAGTGCCGCTCCCCTCGATACGTCCCCGTCTCGATACATCCACAGAGTGGATTACTCGACGATCGGCGGGACACTCGGGGAGCGGTATATCGAGACAAAGCGGCATATCTGCGCAAAGGCGATTGGGAACTCCGCTTCGCTGCGAAAGTCGCCCGCGCGCTGGGCAGAAATAGCGCTGTCCTACATCAACGTCTCACCAGAAACAAACAGCCATTTCCCTGTTGGTTCTTTGATAGCCGCGAAGCGGCATACCTACGCGAAGGCGTTGCGGAAACGTGACACCCGTACTGCGCAAGCAGTACGCCTTGCGCACGTTTCCGCTGGAAGGGGTGTGCCGCAAGACCCCGCAGGCGCGCAACGCGCGACGAGGAGGCTTGTGGCCAGGGGAAACCACGCAGTGGTTTCCCCACCAAATTTGAATTTGAATAAGAAGGAATCGAAATTAACAATGGCCCTTTTCGCCAAACGGCGCCACCGGATACTTCCCGTTGAAACATGCCGCGCAGAAATTCTCTTTGGGCTCGCTCACCACCGACAGCAGCCCCTCAATCGACAGATATCCCAGCGAATCCACTTCGAGATACTGCCGTATTTCTTCCACTTTTTTCTCCGACGCGATGAGTTCTTTTTTGGTGGGCATGTCGATGCCGTAAAAACAGGGACCGATGATGGGCGGCGACGATATGCGCAAATGAAGTTCCGCCGGCTCGGCCGTGCGCAGCAGCCGGACGATTTTCTTCATGGTGGTGCCGCGCACGATGGAATCGTCGACCACTACCACCTTCTTGCCTTTGAGCACCCCTTTAACGGGATTGAACTTGATGCGAACGCCGAGGTCTCTACCCGACTGCGCCGGCTGGATGAAGGTCCTGCCCACGTAGTGGTTGCGGATGAGGCCGATGTCAAACCTGATTTTGCTCTCCTGCGCAAACCCGAGCGCCGCGGTTGTGGCCGAGTCCGGCACTCCCATCACCATGTCGGCACCGGTCACGGGATGCTCTTTGGCCAGCTTCCGCCCCAGCCGCCTGCGGATCTTGTCGACATTGTCGCCGAACACATAGGAATCGGGCCGCGAGAAATAGATGTATTCGAAAATGCAGTACGACGGCCGCTGCACGTGCTCGAACACCGGTATGGCAAAACTCTCAATTCCGTTCTTGTCGATCTTCACCATTTCGCCCGGTTTCACCTCGCGAACCATTTCGGCGCCCACAAGGTCGAACGCGCAGGTTTCCGACGACAGGAAGGAAACGTCGCCCGCCTGGCCCAGAATAAGCGGCCTGAACCCGTGCGGGTCGCGCGCGCCGTAGAGCGCGTCTTTGGTGAGGAACAAAATGGAATACGATCCCTTGACCCGCGAGAGTGCGTCGAGGATCATCGACTCCGGGGTCTCGCGTTTCGACCGTGCGATGAGGTGCACGATCACCTCGGTGTCGGTGGTGGATGAGAAAATCGACCCGTCGTTTTCCATCTCGCTTCGCAGCTGGACCATATTGGTGAGGTTGCCGTTGTGGGCGGCCGCGATCTGTCCTATCCGGCAGTTGATGAGGATGGGCTGGGCATTGCTGATATCCGACGACCCGGTGGTGGAATACCGGTTATGGCCGATGGCGCTCGATCCCTTGAGATTGTCAATCGTGGTCTGATGCTTAAAGACCTGGTTCACCAGCCCCATCGCCTTGTGCATGCTGACCGCAGTCTGGTTCGACACCGCGATGCCCGAGCTTTCCTGGCCCCTGTGCTGAAGCGCATACATACCGAGGTAGGTAAGCTCGGCCGCTTCGTGGCTGTTGAAAACGCCGAAAATCCCGCATTCTTCGTGGATGCCGTCCAGCATAGTGCTCATAATGGTACATCGTCCATTCTTTTCGCAGATAATGAATTCGTCACACCGGCCCGATAATTGCCGCGCCGCGAAACATCCCGCGCCACCCTATTTTTTGGCCGGATACTTCAAGCTCGCTCCCACAAAATCCCTGAACAGCGGATGCGGGTCAACGGGCCTCGATTTGAATTCCGGGTGGAACTGCACGCCGACGAACCAGGGATGATTGTGAATTTCAACCATCTCCACCAGCATGCCGTCGGGCGATTCGCCGCACACCACGAGTCCCGCCTTTTCGAAGCGTTCACGGTATTCGTTGTTGTACTCGTACCGGTGACGGTGCCGTTCGCTTATCTGGTCCTTGCCGTATGCTTTACGGGCAAGAGTGCCCTTTTCGAGCGAGCAGGGATAGGCGCCCAGCCGCATGGTTGCGCCCTTGTTGATGATTTCCTTCTGCTCCTCCATGAGGTGGATCACGGGATCTTTGGTGTCCGCGCAGTGTTCGGTGCTGTCGGCGTCCTTGAGCCCGAGCACGTTGCGCGCGAACTCGATCACCGCCATCTGCATGCCGAGGCAGATTCCAAAGAACGGCACCTTCTTCTCGCGGGCGTATTTGATCGCCATGATTTTTCCCTCCAGCCCGCGCGATCCGAACCCTCCCGGCACGAGGATGCCGTTTGCCGCGCTCAGGATTTCGTGAGCGCCGGATTTCTCGATGTCTTCGGACGAAACGCTCAATATGTTCACCGTGGCCGAATGCGCCGCGCCCGCGTGGTTCAGCGATTCGTGGATCGACTTGTACGCGTCAAGCAGCTCGGAGTATTTGCCTACCACCGCTATGGTAACGGCGCGGTCGGCCGTTATCACCCGGTCGACATACTCGCGCCACGCTTTCAGGTTGCGCCTTCCGGCGCGCAGTCCCATCACGTCGATGATCACCTGGTCGATGTCCTGCGCCGCAAAATCGAGCGGCACTTCGTAGATGGTGTGCGGCGTGTCGAACGCCTCGATCACCGCTTCCTCGTCGACGTTGCAGAACAGCGAGATTTTCTTTCTCGCATCCTTGTCGATGTGCATTTCGGTCCGGCAGATCAGCATATCCGGTATGATGCCGATTTCCCTTAATTTTCCCACGGAATGCTGGGTGGGTTTCGTCTTTATTTCTCCCGCTTTCCGCAGGTACGGGATGAGGGTCACATGGACGAACAGCACGTTGTTGCGGCCTTCCTGCAGCCTGAACTGCCGCAGCGCTTCGAGAAACGGCAGGCTCTCGATGTCGCCCACGGTGCCGCCTATTTCGCATATCACGACATCAACCTCGCTCGAGGCCACGCTGCGGATGCTGTTGCATATTTCGGTGGTCACGTGCGGCACCACCTGCACCGTGCCGCCCAGGTAATCTCCCCTGCGCTCCTTCTTGATTATTGCGTCGTAAATGCGTCCCGCGGTATAGTTGCAGTTCTTGTTGGTGGTGACGCCGGTAAAGCGCTCGTAGTGACCGAGGTCGAGGTCGGTTTCCGCGCCGTCGTCGGTGACATACACCTCGCCGTGCTGGTACGGGTTCATCGTGCCGGGATCCACGTTGAGGTACGGGTCGAATTTCTGGTGCACAACCCGCAGCCCCCGGGACTTGAGAAGCACGCCGATTGACGCTGCGGTAATTCCCTTGCCGAGCGACGACACGACTCCGCCGGTCACAAAAATGTACTTGGGCATGGTCAGGCTCCCATAAATAGAGTGGTTTTAGACTAAAAGTCAGCCCTGTCCGGCTAAACCTCTTGACCAATGGCTAATAGAATGATAATTGCACTGGAGCGGAGCGCAAAGAACGTAACCGCTCGTAATTGACCCGTAGTAATTCAATCAAGCTTTCAAAACCAAGCAGCCTTTCTCGGATAACCCGCAGTAATTCCAGCATGGTGAAGGCATACCGTGCTTGGAATTTTATAAACGACAACAGGAGATACAAGATCATGGCTATCCACACCTGTGTCATTACCGCGTTTTCGCTGGTCCCGTAGAACGTCTTTATCTTCAAGTGCTGCTTGATCCACTTGAAAAATGTTTCTATCTCCCATCTTCCCTTGTACAGTGCAGCAATTGTCGTTGCCGACAACGTGAAATTGTTCGTCAGAAAGACCAGGTTCTTGTTTAACTCCTTGTTGTAATACTGTATCAGTCGCAGCTTCTCCGGATATGCCTTGCTTTCGTAAAAATTCGACATTTCGACTTCCTGATCACGGATAATTCCGCGTCTTACGTTCGGTTCTTTGTGCTGTCCGACAAGATGATATGCCATGTTGGATTTTGCCAGGATCACGAATGTAACACCAGTCGTATGCAGTGAATGAAGCCAGCCAAAATCTGTGTAGCCTCGATCAATGGTGAGGATGCTGTCCGGCGGAAGCGCAGGAAAATCATATTCGGCATCTTTCACCACCCGAATGTCATGGACTTTCCCGTCCGTCATCCGGATAAACGACGGTAGGTAACCGTCATGGTCCAGAAGCATATGAAGTTTCAATCCACCTTTGCGCCTGCGATACCGTGCCCATGGAAACGATGACAGACATACGCTGATCAAGGTTGAATCATGCGTAAATACCGGAACCTTTACCCGAAAGTCATGACGAGGTGCCAATCGCTGGCATTTATCCAGAAACTGATAGAAAAGATCTTCAAACATCTTGTATGGCCGGAGAGCGAGTGCATCTGCCAGTGTACTGCGGGCTACACTCGCAAGACCAATATGTTCCCACTTATCCGCATTGCTCTTCAGACACGCTTCTACATCCCGAAAGCTGACCAAATCCTTTACCAGCGAAAAGAGCAAAATCTGCATCTCCTGCCAGCAGGTCATGCTCTTTACGTACCTGTCTCCTTCGTACCGATTAACAATGCGCCAGAATCCCTTCCGATTCAACAGTTGCGTTATCTGATTGAATATTGTATTTCTTCTGTTCAAGGGCTGCCTCCTCTTTTTAATCGTCAAAAACTAAACCTTCAACGATAAAAATAGGTTGGTAGCCCTTCTCTTGTTGTCAATTTAACCGGACACTACTGACTAAAAGTAATTCCAAATAGAATAGAAACTTGGGCGTTCCCCTCGCCTTCGTCAAGACTCAGGCCCGGGTCGGCCGTCCCTACCGCCTTCGGCCAGGGATCAGGCAGCACCGCGCTCCGGCGCGGCCTCCAGTCCTGCCTAACGCGCGAAAACAGGACTCCTATCAGCAAACCACTTCTTCTCGCGCAGGCCGGTAACCCATAATAGAAATCAACGTGCCTTGAACTTTTTCAACTTTTTGTCTTCTCAACCTCTCAACCCTTCAACTACTCTTCTCGGGTGCCCCCGCAACGACGTATCGCGTTTGCCGCTGCGCCATCGAGGGGTGCACCCAGGAGGGGGCAGCGGAAGACGACGTGGCCGCAGGCCACGGTGGCTGAAGCGAGGGGGAAACTTCCCCCACATGAGCACATTTTCACTGACCTTTTATCCGCATAGTCAATCTCGGCCGTCATGCCACAGCGTCTTGCGAAATTCCAACGCGAGGTTGCCGCCGCCCCCGCCTCCTTTTGTCAACGAAGCGGCATAGTCTTGAATCGATTTCACCGAAAAGCCCGTCTTTTCGAGCGAATCGAGGCCGGAGATCGCCGCCTGGGCCGCTTCGAGCGTCGTAATGTACGTCACTCCCTGGACCACCGCCGCGCTGCGTATCGGTTTCGAGTCGAGCTGCGATTTCCTTCCGGACACCACGTTGATGATGAGGTTCACGTCGCCGGCCTTGATAAGGTCGATGATGTCCGGCTTGCCCTCGCCGATTTTGGGAACCTCCTTGGCGTTCACGCCGTTGCTCCGCAGCACCTTGCAGGTACCCTCGCTGGCGCAGATCTTGAACCCCATTTCGTCAATCTTTTTCGCCATGAAGATGATGTTGCGCCGCATGCTGTTCTTGACGCTCAGGAAAACGGTCCCCGACCGCGGCAGCACGTTGCCCGCCGCCTCCTGCGATTTTGCAAACGCAAGGCCGAAATCCTTGTCTATGCCCATCACCTCGCCCGTCGATTTCATTTCCGGCCCGAGCACGGTGTCCGCTCCCGGGAACTTGTTGAACGGCAGCACCGATTCCTTCACCGCAAAATAGTCGATGGTTCGCTCCACCGCCTCGGGACAATCGGCGAGCTTGATTCCCACCATCACCTTGGCCGCGATCTTGGCCCACGGGATGCCGGTGGCCTTGCTCACGAAGGGCACGGTGCGCGAGGCGCGCGGATTCACTTCGATCACATACACGACCTCGTCTTTGATCGCATACTGTATGTTAAGCAGGCCCACCACCTTGAGTTCGGCGGCAAAAGCGAACGTCTCCCGCCGGATTTCGTCGATGATGTCGTCCGACAGGGTGTGCGGGGGCAGCACGCACGCGCTGTCGCCGGAATGGATGCCCGCCTCCTCGATGTGCTCCATGATGCCGCAGATCATGGTTCTTTCGCCGTCGCTCACGGCATCCACGTCCACCTCGATGGCGTCGGAGATGAATTTGTCAATGAGCAGCGGCCGGTTCTCGGCCACGGCCCGGGCCTCGTCGATGCACGACAGCAGCTCGGCCTCGTCGTACACGATGTTCATGGCGCGGCCGCCCAGCACAAACGAGGGGCGCATGAGGACCGGATAGCCGATTTTCGCCGCGGCGTCGCACGCCTCCTGCTTCGACGTCACCATGGCGTTTGCCGCCTGGTGGATACCGAGCTTGGTGACCATCTTGAAGAACTCGCCGCGTTCGCCCGCCCGCTCCAGCGATTCCACGCTCGTGCCGATGATGGGAGCGCCGGCGTCGTGCAGCTTGCGCGCGAGGTTGAGCGGCGTCTGGCCGCCGAACTGGACAATCACGCCGGCGGGCTTCTCTTTGTCAATAATGTTCATCACGTCTTCAAACGTGAGCGGTTCAAAGTACAGTTTGTCGGAGGTATCATAATCGGTGGACACGGTTTCCGGATTGGAATTCACCATGATGGACTCCAGCCCAAGTTCCCGCAGGGCATACGACGCCTGGCAGCAGCAATAGTCGAATTCGATGCCCTGCCCGATCCGGTTGGGGCCGCCGCCGAGAATGATGATCTTCCTGCGCGAGCTGGGCACGCCTTCGTCTTCGTCTTCGTACGTGGAATAGTAGTAGGGCGTGTATGCCTCGAACTCGGCTGCGCACGTGTCAACAAGTTTGTAGGTGGGAACGATCCCGAGCTCCTTGCGCTTTGTGCGAATGGAAAGATCGTCCGATTTCAGGAGGCGGCCGAGCTGCACGTCGGAATACCCGTACTTCTTCGCCCGGGCAAGCGTTGTTTTCATTGCGGGCGCCGGTTGCGTGAGCACCGCCGGGGTCAGCGACTTCTCGCATTCCACGATCTCGCGCAGGTTGTTGAGGAACCACGGGTCTATGCCCGTGGCGGCCGCGATGTCCGCCACCGGTATCCCCATATCAAGCGCATGCCGGATCAGAAAGATCCGGTCGGCGCGCGGCAGTGCAAGGTTCTTCATCACCTCTTCTTCGGTCTTTTCCGGGCGCGGCGTCGTTTCGAATCCCTGTTTGCCGATCTCAAGCCCGCGCAACCCCTTCTGCATCGCTTCCTTGAACGTGCGGCCGATGGCCATGGTCTCGCCCACGCTTTTCATCTGGATGCCCAGGGCGGGATCGGCGTCCTGGAACTTTTCGAACGCGAACCTCGGTATCTTTACCACGGTGTAATCTATGGTGGGTTCGAAGCTCGCCGGCGTCTCGCGCGTGATGTCGTTGCGTATTTCGTCGAGCGTGAAACCGACGGCGAGCTTGGCCGCGAACTTCGCTATGGGAAAGCCGGTTGCCTTGCTGGCAAGCGCGGAACTCCGGCTCACGCGCGGGTTCATCTCGATCACCACCATGCGGCCGTTCTTCGGGTCAACCGCAAACTGGATGTTTGACCCGCCGGTTTCCACGCCGATCTCGCGGATGATCGCTATCGACGCGTCGCGCATGTGCTGGTATTGCTTGTCGGTGAGCGTCTGCGCCGGCGCCACCGTGATGCTGTCGCCGGTGTGGATTCCCATGGGGTCCACGTTTTCTATAGAGCAGATGATCACCACGTTGTCGGCCTTGTCGCGCATGATCTCGAGCTCGAATTCCTTCCAGCCGATCACCGATTCCTCCACCAGGATCTCGTTGATGCGCGAGCAATGCAGGCCGTACTCGGCCACTCGCTCGAATTCGTCCTTGTCTCTTGCGATGCCTCCGCCCGTTCCGCCGAGCGTGAAGCTCGGCCGGATGATAAGCGGGAACCCGATGTCGCCGGCAATCTGCCATGCCTCTTCCATATTGTAAGCGAACGCGCTCCTGGGAAGATCGAGCCCGATGCGCTGCATCGCCTTCTTGAATTCGCTTCTGTCCTCGGCGCGCTTGATCGCGTCGTAATTCGCGCCGATGAGCTGGACGTTGTGGCGGTGCAGCACGCCGTTTTCGGCAAGCTCCATGGCCGTGTTGAGTCCGGTCTGGCCTCCCATGGTGGGCAGCAGCGCGTCCGGACGCTCGCGCGCGATGATTTTTTCGACGATCTCGGGCGTGATGGGCTCGATGTAGGTCTTGTCGGCCATGTTCGGGTCGGTCATGATGGTGGCCGGGTTTGAATTCACAAGAACGACCTCGAAACCCTCCTCGCGAAGCGCCTTGCACGCCTGCGTACCGGAATAGTCGAATTCGCACGCCTGCCCGATAACGATGGGGCCGGAGCCGATAAGCAGGATTTTATGGATGTCGGTACGTTTGGGCATACTTAAACCTTGCTAATGCGTATAGGCGTGAATGCGTATAAGCGTGTAGGGATAAAGGTGTTTATTCGTGATAAAAGAATAATCATTTAGGATAACTTTCCTTTGAGATGTTTGATAAAATTCAGTAACTTCCGCCGTAATTTTTCTATCATCTCGGGAAATTCCAAATCACCAAAAAATTTGAGCCTCCGCGATATTTCAACATGGGTTTCGAGTTCCGAAAGAGAACCAAGGCTGACATAGAGAAATTGAATATATTCCTTGATGGTATGACGTGCCGCACCTTCGGCTATATTCGAGGGAATGGAAACTGCGCATCGCCTCATTTGTGACACGAGACCGTATTGTTCCTCTCTGGGAAAGTCAGCGGTACTCTTGTAAACATATTCAACCATTTCAATTCCCAATTGCCAGATTTCAAGATCTTTGTGGGTTCGAATCAGATTTATTTCCATCACCGTGACCTTTACACTCCGCCTTTGCCGCATTTACGCATATTCGCATACACGCTCAAACGCTCTAACTTTTTTCCATCATCTCAATAAACTGCTTGAACAGATACCCCGAATCGTGCGGGCCGGGTGAAGCCTCGGGATGATACTGGACGCAGAACATCCTGTTCGCCTTGTCGGAAAGCCCTTCGCAGGTGTGGTCGTTGAGGTTGACATGCGTCATTTTCACCCCTGCAGACGCAAGGCTTTCCACGTCCACGCAAAACCCGTGGTTTTGCGACGTGATCGCAATACCGCCTGTTTCAAGGTTCTTGACAGGATGGTTGGCGCCCCGGTGGCCGAACTTGAGTTTGTAGGTTTTCGCCCCGAGCGCCAGGCCGAGCAACTGGTGGCCGAGGCAGATGCCGAATACCGGCAGCTTTCCCAGCAGCCGGCGGATGGCTTCTACGGCGTAGGTGACCGCTGCCGGATCGCCGGGGCCGTTGCTGAGGAATATGCCGTCCGGTTTGTAGGCCAGCGCCTGCTGCGCCGTTGTGGACGCGGGCACCACCGTCACCTTGCAGCCGAGCGATTTCAGGATGCGCAGGATGTTGAACTTGACCCCAAAATCGTACGCCACCACGTTATACCGGTGGCCGTTCTTCGAGGGTTCCCATTCGTACGGCTTTGCGCACGTCACGTTCTTGACAATGTCGACATCCGCCAGGCCCTTCCAGGCTTTTGCCTTGTCGACAAGATCCGCCGTGGAAGGCGCCTTCTCTCCCGCCCAGATGACGCTTTTCATGGCGCCGCCGATCCGCAGGCGCCGCGTGAGTTTGCGTGTGTCTATGCCGCACACGCCCGTCACGCCGCTTTCCCGAAGGTAATCGCCGAGCGACCCCTGCGACCGGAAATTGGACGGATACGGGCACAGTTCCTTTACCACGAACCCCGCAACCTGGACGCGCGACGATTCCACGTCCGCTTCGTTGACGCCGTAATTGCCGATAAGCGGGTAGGTCATGGCGACGATCTGGGAACAATAGGAAGGATCGGTCAGCACTTCCTGATACCCGGAGAGGCTTGTGTTGAACACCGCCTCGCCGAAGCATTCTCCGGCAGCGCCGAATCCTTCACCCTCAAATACGGTTCCGTCTTCTAAGGCCAGTATTCCTTTCAAGCGGTACCTCTCTACCTGTTTCCAAAAGCAAAAATCCAAAAAATCTTCTTCATCCTGCCCGATCCTGCCCTCTCCCGGTCATCCTGACAAAAAAAAAGACACCTACCCTTGTCACGGTAGATGTCTTTCGGAAAAAATCCGGTTCTCGAAGACCGCGTCTCCCGGAGGCCACACGCCCCCGTGAAGGAGAGAAGAGAAGAATGCCCGGTGCGGTAGAAAGAGTAACCAGAAATGCCCGGCATTCTTCGGCATTTTCTAAATCCCGGTGCCTTTCAGGGCGCTCGCCGACACCCCATATTTGGGATAGGAAATATGACCTTTACACAACATTTTGTATTTCTTCCCTCTTTTGGCCTGTACCAAAATAATGTTTTCTGAAATGAGAGTCAAGGTGAGATTGCGAGAAAAATGTTATGAAATTATTAGAAGTGAATGTTCCGATTTCCCGGCTGCCTGCCGTCGGACATGTGTTATGGGCGTTCCCCTCGCCGAGCTCGGGTCGGCCCTCCCTCCGGGCTCGGCTGGTCAGCCTCGGTGCCGGACCGCCCTATGCCGCTGTGTCTCGATACACCGCTCCCCGAGTGTCCCGCAGGGATGTACCGAGGGGAGCGGCACTCGACAATCAGCGCCGGGGTCGGCCGGCACTGCGCTCCTGCGCACCACTCCGGTCCGGCCTAACGCATAAATCAAGAAGTGCAAACCTCACCTGGCTCATCAGCCCCCTATTGAACCTGGATCAATCGCCATCGTTATTTCTCCATGGTAAACCACTTTTCCGTGTCTCGCTTCTCGACAAGGGCCTTTGCAAAGTACCGGAACGCAGCATGCTTTGTCTGCCAGGTTGGGGCAAACGATCATTACAATTACGTCAACGATCAAGACCATCGCTCAATGGTTCTCTACAGTCCAGGTGCACGGCGCGGGTGCCCCCCAACCGAGGATTGGATGCTTGCAGTCACTTCCACTTGGGGGGTCACCCGGCTCAGCCATCCAAACGCATTTGCTTTTTCCCTTAATCGCCCATCAACCCGTTCGGGCCGCTCAAACATTTCCCCAAAGCCCGGCTTCATAAAGTAATTTTCTATCAGCAATTTCAATCCGACCCGACAACCCCGGAAACACCGGATCATGCCGAAAATTCTGAAGATTGAACGCCTGTCGGACCTTGTCTTTCGCTACAGGATAGACGCTCCGCGTATTGCCAAAATGCGAAAGGCGGGCCAATTCGTCATCGTGCGGGCCACCACCGAAGGCGAGCGGATTCCGCTCACTATTGCAAATGCAAGTCCCGCGGAAGGCTGGATAGAACTCATTTTTCAGGTTGCTGGAAAATCCACCAAGATCCTGTCGATCCTGAGGGAGGGAAACGAAATCATCGACCTTGCGGGACCGCTGGGCAAACCGACCCGCATCGCCAGGTTCGGCAGATGCCTGTGCGTCGGCGGCGGCGTGGGCGTCGCCGCGCTGTATCCTATTGTCAATGCGCTCAAGGCCGCGGGCAACGAGATAGTCACAATATTGGCCGCCCGCAGCTCGAAGTTGTTATTGTTGGAAAACGAAATGGGCCGGATTTCCAACAGGCTTATCATCGCCACCGACGACGGTTCAAAAGGCGGCAAAGGGTTTGCGGCGGACGCCGTAAAACAGGTGCTTGCCGAAGGTGAAGCATTCGATTTCAGCGTGATCATCGGGCCGGCAATGATGATGAAGATCACTTCGGCCGTGACCGTGGGGGCAGGTATCAAGACGGTGGTATCGCTCAACCCGATCATGATCGACGGCACGGGTATGTGCGGCGGGTGCCGCCTCACGGTCGGCGGCGAGACCAAGTTCGGGTGCGTCGACGGGCCCGAATTCGATGCCGCAAAAATAGACTGGGATGAAATGATCAAGCGGCTCAACGGCTACCGCGGCTTCGAAATAAGCGCCGCGGAGAGACACAATTGCATTGTGACAGGCAGGCCGGCATGACGACAAGCAGGAAAAGTGCCGTGTGCGGAGAGCGCATTCCCATGAAAGAACAAGACCCGAAGGTGCGGGTGAAGAATTTTAACGAAGTGCCCCTCGGTTACTCCGAATCCGAGGCTGTTCTGGAGGCACGGCGCTGCCTGCAATGCAAGAATCCTGTGTGCATCAAAGGCTGCCCCGTGAGCGTGAACATCCCGGAATTTGTCGGGCTTATTGCAAACGGAAAATTTGTGGAGGCCGCACGCCGCATCAAGGAAGACAACGCACTGCCAGCGATTTGCGGCCGCGTGTGTCCGCAGGAAACCCAGTGCGAAGAGAAATGCATTCTGGGAAAAAAGGGCGCCCCCCTCGCCGTCGGCAACCTCGAACGCTTTGCCGCGGATTTCCAAATGGCGCGCGGTGAATTCGCCGCGCCCGAGATGCGGCCGAAGAACGGGAAGAAAGTTGGCGTGGTCGGCTCCGGTCCCGCAGGGCTCACCGCCGCGGGCGAACTTGCCAAACAGGGGTTCGAGGTCACGGTTTTCGAAGCCTTTCACGAGCCGGGCGGCGTGCTCGTATACGGTATTCCCGAGTTCAGGCTGCCCAAGGAAATTGTCAGAAAAGAAATCAACTGTCTGGAAAAACTCGGCGTGCATGTCGAACGCAATTTCATTGTGGCCAGGACCGCAACCATCGACGGGCTGTTGAACGAAGAAGGATTCAGCGCCATTTTCGTGGGCTCGGGCGCCGGCCTGCCGTCGTTCATGCGCATTCCCGGAGAAAACAGCATCGGCGTGTATTCGGCAAACGAATACCTCACGCGCAGCAATCTGATGAAGGCCTACAAGGAAGACGCCGACACGCCGATTATCCGCGGCAGGCACGTGGTAACCGTGGGCGGCGGCAACGTCGCCATGGACTCGGCGCGAACCGCCGCCAGGCTTGGCGCGGAAACGTCCTCCATCGTGTACCGGCGGACCGAAACCGAAATGCCCGCTCGCTCGGTGGAGATCCATCACGCAAAGGAAGAAGGCATTCTCTTTCGCCTGCTTACCAATCCTGTTGCAATCCTTGCCGACGCCCATGGATTTGTCAAGGCCGTCCGCTGCATCCGCATGGAACTGGGCGCTCCGGACGATTCCGGCCGCAGGCGGCCCCTGCCCGTTACGGGCAGCGAGTTCGACATCGAATGCGATGTCGTGATTGTCGCAATAGGCAACAACCCTCATCCGCTCATCCGGGAAACCACGCCGGACATTGCCGTTACCAAACACGGCGCCATCGTTGCCGATGAAGCCGACGGCAGGACGTCAAAGAAGTTCGTCTATGCCGGAGGCGACATCGTGACCGGGGCGGCAACGGTGATTCTCGCCATGGGCGCGGGGAAGAACGCGGCGAAGAGTATTGCTGAGGATCTTGCTAAATAACAAAGTCCCTTCCTTTTTCGATTCCCATTAAGAAAGATTCTGGGCGTTCCCCGTGCAGGGCCGCAAATTTCCTCAGCCCTGCACGGGGCCGGCGCGCCTTCCAGTCCTGCCTTGCGCTGGGCATAAGAACTATTCCACAATCGTCAAGCTTGGCAACTGCATTCACAGAAGCATGCGCGTTGGCGTTGTTTTTCGCCATCAGCGACGCCCCCGAGGCCGGCGGATTGGCCGCTCGTGTTGTTCGAGCCCGGCACGTTCGGCACGAAGATTTGTTATGCGTTTGTGCCGATGCAAAACTCTTGACGGATAACCTTGCCGGGCGAGTTCACGAGCGGCCCGGCGGCCGAAGGACGAGGCGGCGCTGCAGGCGCGGCGTTCTTTGCTTACTTTCTTTCGCTGCAGAAAGAAAGTAAGTCTGGGTTCGGGAGTGAAGCTCCCGAACCTGTTGAAGCGCAGGCCACTCCGACAACCAACAAAAAGGGCATCCTTTTGGATACCCTTTTTGTCAAGACATGGTTTAAGTCTTTACTTAAGCACTATCACCCGTTTGACAAACGTGCTCCCCTGGTCCACCGAACAGCGGACGAAGTAAACGCCGTTTCCATTCGCGCCGCTGATGCCGTCGCCCAGCGCCAGCGGGTGCCAGCCTTCCACCTGCCTGAAGCGCGCGACATGATGCACCACCCTGCCGCCTGCGTCAAGAATGTCGAACGACAGCATTGCGGGCACGTTGAGGAAATACCGCAGCGTTCGTCCTATCATCCGCATCTGCACCGTTGCGGCGGCAGAGACCTTTTGGCCGTATATGGGGCTGAGCACGGAAACCGAAGGAATCGGCGGCATGGCAACCGTGGTGAACGTTGCAGTGCCCTGGCACAACCCGGCCGAATTGGCGGTCACGGTAACCGTCCCGGGGTTGAATGTCGAGCGCACGGCCACCTTGCACATCCCGCCTTCGGCCGTCAGCTCGGGATCGCCGGGAGAATGATAATTGGCCCCGCCGCCGCCGGTATTGTTGTCCGCGCCGCCGCGGTAATTACCCTCGCCGGACACGGCAAAGGTGACGTTGGGGGTCGACGTGGGGCACCAATTTCCCTGAGCATCAACAATGGTGGCTAGAATGAGGGCCGCATCCGAACCGTTGGCGTAAATTTTGAAGGTGTCGCCGTTGTCGGGCCGGACAACCGGCGCTAAAACGGTCAGCGCGACGCATGCGGGCGCGCCTGCGGTTTTCTTCACATCGGAACACACCACGTTTCCGTTCGCGTCAAGTCCCTCGGCCATCAGGGTTCCCGATGCCCAGGTCACGTTCCACTGGCACTGGCCGGGAAGCAGCGCGGTGCCCACGGTGTCCGGATAGGGTATTTGATCGTTACCCTGCTTAGCCCCGTTAATGAGCAGCCGTACCGAAGGGCAGTTGCTGAACGCGTTTACCGTCACCGCACCCGCGCGGTTCCAGTGGTATGCAAGGTTGACAACAGGCGTCACCGAATAATTGGTCCAGCACGCCTGAAAGATCTTATACAGCATTTTGGGAAGGCGGTTCCAGTCCATCATCGCGCAGCCGAACGAGCGGCCGATGCCGTCTTCTCCCGGAGTTTCCGCCATGTACCACTGGGTATAGCCGAAGACCTTTGCTTTCACCATGGTTCTCCAGTTATTCACATAGCCGTTTGCGAAGGCGAGCTCGCCGTCGTAGTCAAACCTGAAGTCGGTGCCGGCGCCCCATTCCTCGGCGCCCCACGTAGGTATCGTGGGATACTGTTGATGGAACGGCGTGGCGCAGCCTGCACCCGAGCAGGAAATGATGCTGGTGGCGCCCGCTTGCACATTGGGAACGTCGGGCCAGTAGCCCCGATCGGAGCTGGCGCGGGTGTGAACCGGGTCCCACACGCTGTCCAGCTGTGAACGGATTGCCGCTGCAAAGGTCAAATCGATGGGGCCGTTGCTCACCTCCCATGCCAGTATCGAAGGATCGTTCCTGTCCCGTATGAGCATGTCCCTGTGCGTTTCGTATTTTAGTCCGGCGTTGTAGTTTGAATCCCATGGCGCTATCTGCGAGGTCATGAAACTTCCCTCAATGTCGCCGCTGGGCTGCATGAGCATGACGCCGTACGCATCGCAGGCGGCCACGAATTCGGAACTGCTCGTGGCATGTCCCGGTCTCCAGAGGTTGCCGCCGCAGTCGGCCATCAGTTTTGCGTCGCGCCACTGCACTTCTTCGGGCACGGCCGAGCCGAGCGCGGGATAATCGTACCGCGAGGAGCCGCCCCACAGGTAATGCGGGTGGCCATTGATAACAGGGAAATCGTTGTTCCAGGTTATCACCCGTATTCCGAGGGGGCTTTCGAAAACGTCAACCGTTGTTGCGCCGATCTTGACTATATGGTAGACCCGGTACATGTTGGGCTTGCCCCAGGGGCTGTTGGCGGGATACCACAGTTTGGGATCGGTCACGGTGGCGGTCTGGTCGAAAACAAAACTGCTGTCCGCGCTTATCGCCTGCGTCACGTCACCGCTCCAGACAACGATGGTGGATGCGGCCTCCACGATTTTTGTGGTGAGGGTCACGGTTGCCGCGGCGCCGCTTGCGTTCTGGACATGCGTAAGGATTTTCACGTCCGCCGAGGCGTCGGTGGCTGTTATTGCCGCGACATAGGTGCCCCAGTTATTGACAACAGAGTACACGTTGGCCGGAACGTAGACCTTGTTGACAACGTGCATCCACACGGGCCGAAACAGGCCGCCGTCACCCATGCCGTACTTGAATTCACACGAAAAATGGGGATACGTGTAAAAGCCCTCGACGTTGCTTATCTTGACCGCCAGAACGTTGTCCCCTCCCCCGAACACCGCGTTGGAGGTAATGTCCACGATAAAAGGTTCAAAACCGATCACGTGGGTGGCGCTCGGATTGTATTTGCTGTTGGTTTTAATCATGGTGCCGTTGATGTATACTTGAGCGCCGATATGCGCTCCCTCGAATTCGACGAAAATCTTCCGCGAGGAGTACGCGTTGTCAAGCGTGAAGTGTTTCCGGTACCAGACCACCTCGCCTATGCCGTTGCCCGGGCCTCCCGCAGCCATATTGAGAAATGACTGCACGTCGGCCCATGTGTGCGGGATGCCAACGGTGGTCCACGCCGCATCGTTGAAGGCCGTGCCCGAGGCGCCGGTCGGATCGCCGATATTGAACTTCCACGGTGTGGCGCCCAGGTTGATTTTGAGCCGGACCGAAGGGTCCGGAACATACGTTTCGGCCCAGCATGCGGCGACAGCTACCAGCATCACAACAGAGACCGAGACCAGTATCCTCTTGAAAACCATGCGTCCCCCCTTTTTTGAACCGTTAATCGTTTAATCCTGATAGGAAAACCCATTCTCGCTGTCGAATCGCACTTCGCGACAACTTTCCAGAATCCTGGAGACCTTATCGTGCCAGAAGCAGTGGGAAAAACCGCCGGAAGAAATATGCAACATATCACCGTCGTGTCGCGGGCCGGTACCCTGCCTCTAAATATATTAAATAAAATCAGGAGAAACCCAGGAATCTTTGGCGGGATTCCGGGAGGTTTTGTAGACTGTCTGCCGTCGCACCACGAAAGACGTGAGGAGGGAATGGCTCTGTGGTGAATCTTCTCTAAAATCGAACGTCCGCGGTGAGTCTGAGGGTCAGGGACTCGCCGGGAAACGTGTATTCCGTTGCCTGCGGCCCCGCGTAGCCGATGATCATCGCGCCGAGGGTGAGGTTGCTCAGCGTGGTGTAAGCGACGGAACCGGTGACGATGCCGCAGCGCTGGGAGATGTTCATGATCCCGTTGACGTTAAAGGTGAGCTCGCTCAGAATGAACCGGCTGATCCCGATGAACACCGCGGCGTAATACGGCGAATGGTAATTCGCGTCGTACAACCCGCTCGATAGGAGAAATTGCGCTTTGGTAACGCGTGGCTGCGGAACAGGAAGTCCCGCGGGCAGCGAAGCAACGGACCCGGCAACCGGGTAGTGGTTCGTGTCGGCGAACACGTTATCCCAGTACCCGCTGCCGTTGTAGAACCCCTCCGCCTCAACGGTAAGCGCATCGTGAAAACCCATGAAGTCGAACGACCTGCTCACTCCCGCACTCACGCGCGGGATCACCCCGTTTCGCAACGTGTCAAAGGTGAGCGCCGAGTCTTGCAACGCAATATGGGGCATGACGTTTCCGTTCGAAACCGTCGCTTCCCCGGTAATGTCGAGTCCAAGCGCCCTGGTGGAAATTGCGTAGCCGAGCACAAGGGGCTTGCCGCGCTTTCCCCACGCGGACAGCGCCATTTCCGTTGCGCCCACCAGATATTCACCCTTGACGCTCAGGGCGAGGCTGTCCGCCCGCGTCGCGCTGTGCATGTCGAGAAAAGCGTACAGGTTGTACTTCGTCGTGAAGGGAACGTGGATCTTTGCGCCCAGCGTCCCTTCGCGCGAACCGATCTTGTCGATAAACGGTTTCCTCTCCACGTTGATCAGGTCGGTGGGGTTCCAGAAGAAGCAGGTGCCCCATTGGAGCACCTGCTTTCCAATCCGGAAATAGGCGTGCCGGTTCGCGTTGAAATCGAGGAACAACTCCCGCATGAAAACCGAATACACCTGGGCGGAATCGAGGGACGGAACATAGTCCACTTCAAGATTGCCGAACACCTTGGTGCCTTCGATGAGCCGGGCGTCGAGGTCCAGGGATCCTACCAGCAGGTCCGTGATGGCGGTGTTGCTCAGTCTCGCATGTGTCAAGAAATCTCTGTTTGTCGCGCCTATCGACGCCACGGTGACGTCACCGCCGATGCTCGTTCCCTTCTTTTCGGTGGCGTCCTTCATGTGCGCGGTATCCACCAGGCCCTTTTGCGGGGCAATGGACACGGTGTCCGCGAACAGGGCGTTTTCGTCGACGGAAGAAGAGTCGCCGGCCCGTGCGGACGCACCTGCAAGCAGCGTGAGGGACAGAACGATTTTCAGGAAGTCGGTCATGGAATTGTTCCTTAATCAACAAAGCGTAAATGCGTATATGTGTATATGTGTATATGCGTATATGCGGAAATCAAAATGAATTCAGCACTTGTATCCTTCTTCGCATTCACGCATACACGCATACTCACATCAACGCATACACGCCTTCACTTGCTCAAATTCTCAAGATACGCCTTCGTAAATATGTCGTCGTTCAGTTTTTCGGTGGATATGCCGGCAATCTCCACTTTCGTCTTGTTCCCCTTTTCAAACTCGTCGATGAACATCTGGCTCACCGGAATGTACTTCCCTTTGATGCTCGTGTATTTGAGGAAATACGCGGTTTGCATCAGGGTCCCGGATGCGGAAAACGCTTCCTGTTTGAGCAATAGCGCATTATCGGTGCGCACCCAAAAGGTCTTCCGCGGGTAATCCACATCGTTGACTTTGGCTTTGACGGAGAACTTGTACACCGGAATCTTGCCAAGTTTTTCCTCGGTCACCCCTTGGTTGCCCGACGAATCCGCGGCCTCGTACAGTTCCGTCATGGGTCTGCGCTCGAAATCCTCGCCCTTGGCGTCCGACCCGGCAATGCTTTCATCGCGGTTGATGTGCTGGAACGTGCGGGTGTTCTGCCGGTACATCCAGAAGTTGTCTTCAACGCGCAGGTACCCGTTGCCTTTTTCTGATTCCGGACCGGTCATCACGATGAGGTAGGAATTGTCCCGGTCGCGCCTGAAGTACAGCACGTCGAATTCCTTGATGCCCTGGCCCACCTTCTGCTGGGTAAGGGTGACGTCGGCCTTGACATCCAAGGAAAGGTTGTTGCTGTCCTCAAGCTTCTTGAGAAGTTCGAAGACCGTGGGCGTCGCGAAAAGCGGGACCGCCGACACAAGCGATATAAGCAGTACTTTCCCGACCATCGCACCTCCATGATTCGAAAAATGGGTTAGATTCTCGTCCGATAGACCCTTCAACGAACTCGGGGTTACTTCACCCGTCAGGTTACTCAAAACCCGTGTCATTCATAATGCCTGAATGCCGCGGCGGCCGACATGTTTGCCGCGCGCCGCGCCGGGAAATATGCCGTGACAACCGCGATGAGAAGGATAAGAAGGATGTATGCCGTCGTTCCGACGGCGGTCGGCGCGAAATTCAAATGCCCGTTCACCAGGAGCATTCCCAACGGATTGTCCTGTGCGTGTATCTTGACAAAAGTCAACAAACCCATTGCCCCAAACGCACACACGGTTCCGGTAACGGTCGAGAACAACGCGAGAAAGAAGGTTTCGAGCAGAAACGAATTGCGCACGTCGTTCTTCTGCATGCCGATCGACCGCATGGTGCCGATCTCCCGCGTGCGCTCCCTGATCGTCATGCGAAGGGTGTTTACCACGCCGATCAGAATGATGAAGAACAGCACCATCACCGCGCCCACGGTGATCAGGTTGATGGCGTATTCGAGATTGACCACCATGCTCGCACTTTCGTACATCGACTGCACGTTCACGGTGAACGCATGCGTTCGCATCCTCGTGACCTCTTTGGTCTGCTTCTGCATCTCGGTAGTGGTCCTGGTTCGCGCAAGCAGGATGTATTCCGGCGCAAGCGCCGCGTAGAACGGGCTTGTCTTGACAGGAAGGAGCGCCGCGGCCGCGGAATCGAGAGGCCGGGGCCAGTGATCGTAGAAGAACTTGTAGAACTTCGTTTCGTTCACAAGCACCACGTTCCCGGGAAGGCCGTTCGACGGCGCGAGCACGGTGGTTATCGCAAGCTTTTCGGTACAATCGCGGTCCTCGTACTTCGGCCGGTACGTAAACAGGCACGTGTCGCCGGCGCGGGCGGCCAGCGCACGGGCAAGGCCGGCGCCGATTGCGATGCTCTCACGGCCGAAGGGTTGTTTGCCCGGCGCCACGGCGGCGATCTTTGTCGAATCGGAGAGTCGCGTTCGAACCAGGGAATCGTTCTTGAAACAGAGCACGATTGCCGCTGCGCGTGCGGCGCCGATCTGCGCGGTCCCGCTTGCGGCGGCCACGGAAGGTTCCAGCGCAGCGTGTAATTTGTCAGCGTACTGTTTCGCATATTTTTTCGGGTCGCGCTTGAGCATGATGTACAGTTGTCCGATGTCGTGGGGGCCATAGCCTGCCAGACGCTTCAGATCGTGAATGTTGAGAAATATCGGTGCGGACATAAAGACATTGGCGGGCTTGAAGATGCCCGCCACGGTGAGCCGTGCGGCCTGGTTCTGGCCGTTTATGTCCTGGAACCGCACGCGAAGAATGTCGTTCTTCTTGACATTAAGCGACTTGGCCTTGGTTTGCGCCAGAAGCACCGGGTTCTCCAGGTCGGCGCGTGAGAGGTCCGCAAACGACCCTTCGAGCATCTTGAAATTCTCGGCAGCGTCTTCTTTTTCCTTCTTCGTGCCCGAGGCGTTCGGGTCCATGCCGACCATAATCACGTTGTCGTTGGCGCCGTTGCCGATGGCGCGCGCCATCACGCCGACGGCTTCCTGAATGTGCGCCACGTCCGGGATTTCCTTCTTGGCAATTGCCAACATCCGGTCGCCGTCCGTAAACAGCATCCGGTACATGTTGCCGTTCTGGGAAAAACTCACGCTGACGTGGCCGGACGTATACTGCAGGATCTTGTTGAAGATCACGTCGGAAATTCCGTGCGAGAACGCGTTGGCAAGCACCAGGATCATCATGCCGAAGGCAATGGCCGTACCCAGCAGGATGTTCCTGCGTTTCTGGCGCACCAGGTTTCGCAGGGCGATGGTGGATATGACGTTCATAGGTACTCTGAAAAGAGAAATTTCACCGCAAAGGCGCAAAGAACGCAAAGAATTATTTGGCTTGAAAATTAAAGACTATTTACCAGCCTCTTAATTCCGCTTCTCAGAACGGGAACGTTGAAATTAATGATCAGGCCAAGTTTCAAGCCGGAAAGCCGCAAATACGTCAAGAGTTGCGCTTCATGAACAGGTTCCAATCGGTCAACACATTTTAGTTCCACTATGACAAGGCTCTCGACCACGATATCCAGCCTGTAAGCGCAATCAAGTTGTACACCTTTATACGATACTGGCAGCTGCTTCTGCCGTTCGTATGAAATGCCTTGTAAACCCAGTTCATGGCAAAGACAATTCTCATAGGCATTTTCGAGAAGTCCCGGGCCTATCGATTTATGAACCTCGATCGCCGCGCCGATTATGCTGTTCGATAGGAAGTCTTCCGGCTTTTCCATGACCTATCACCATCTTCATTATCTTTGCGTCTCTTTGCGAGCTTCGCGCCTTTGCGGTGAAGCCTTACTTCAGTCTCTTGTCACCGCATCCAGCGGCGTGATGCTCTGTGCAATCTTGGTCGGGTACACCACCGCGATAAACGTCACGATCGCGAGCTGGACGATACTCAAAACGATGTCCATCGTAGTGAGCAACGGATGAAACGTGTCGCCGCCGAACAGCAATTGCACCATGTCGTTGTCCGAGGTCCAGCCAAAAAGCGCGAGCACATTGACGCCTGCGATGCCGCACAGGATCCCTGCGCCCCCGAACACAAACGAGAGCATGGCTGTTTCCGCAAGGAACATGACGGAAATAAACCCCTTTTTTGCGCCCACCGCGCGCATCATGCCGATTTCGGTAGTGCGCTCGATGGCGGCCATGCTCAGCGTATTCACGATGATGATGATCGCCACGAAGAACAGGAACATGACAAACACGAACAAAGCGCCTTTGATGATGGTGGCCATGCTGCCCACCGGGCCCAGGGCCCTTTTCCAGGAAACGGCTCGCACCCCGAGTTTTTGCTCTTTGAGGACCGCGTTGAGCTTCTTGATCGACGACGCTTCGTCCTCGCCGCTCTTGAGAAGCACGAACACCATGTTGTACGCTCCGGCGTCAACATCAACGGCAGCGGGGGACGGCGCGGCCGGGGTTGCGCGGGCGGAAACAGGCTTCAAGCTCTTCTTTGCGGTATTTTGCACCATAAGGGATTCGGACGAAAACATGGCATCAAGGTTTTCGTCCGCCATGGTAAACAGCTTCCGATCGGACGCGGGTATGGCGATCTTGTCGGCCGCCGCAAAATATCCCAGGCACCGGCGGTACGATTCGATATCGATGACAATGAACCTTCCCCACAACGAATTAAGCGCACGGTACTGGATTATTCCCTTGATAGCGAGCCGGATGTCGGTGGTGGAATTGTCCTCGTTGAATCCCATCAGAACTGCATTCGTCTTTGGAATCAGGCTCGCGTAATCGGGTTTCACTTCTTTCGGAAGACGGGAAGAGTCGAGCGTCGTGCCTTCGGGCATGAACCAGATATTGGTGTAGGCCTGGAATTCTTTGCGTGCTTCCGCGGGCACAAGCGCACCGTGTTCGTTGTCGCCCAGCATCTGGCCGTCAATCACCTTGCAGTTCCCGGGAAACATGCTCCGGTATTTTTTCACGTCCACACCCAGAAGAAACGCAGTGCCCGGGGTGCCGCCTTCTTCGTTGAGCACCATGGCCATATTCTTTCCGGCAGGCAGGGCCCTTTCGACGTACGGTTGCTTTCCGAGCACTTTCTTAATGTCGCCGTAGTTGTAAATGGGAGCCACGGCCTTGCCCAGAAACTCGAAGAACACGTTGTCGGATTCCTGTTTGTCGGAGATCAGCACCATATCGCCCGTAAAGCTGTGCACGATGGTCCTCTGCAGGCCCGCATCCATGCCCGATATCACACCGTTGCCCATTGTCATGATGAGCGCGCCCACAAACAGGATCGCGCCGATAATCAGGCTTTTCCCCCGGTGCCGCATGATGTTGCGCCATGCGATTTTTACGATAAGATTCATGCGCTATTCTTTGGTAACAAGGCCGTCTTTTATCTTTACCACGTGATTGGCGTACTTGAGCACGTTCGCGTCGTGCGTTGAAAAAATGAACGTGGTCTGTTCGCGTTTATTCATTTCCCGCATCGCGTCGAGGATCGACGCCCCGGTGACGGAGTCGAGGTTTGCCGTGGGTTCATCGGCCAGGATGATGTCCGGCTTGGTCACCAGGGCGCGGGCAATGGCCACGCGCTGACGCTGGCCCCCCGAAAGTTCGGCCGGTTTGTGCTTTACGTATTCCCCCAGTCCTACCGCATCAAGCAACTGCTCAGCCTTCTTCTTGACGTCCATTTTGGAATGGTTCTTCATGAGAAGAAGCGGGAACTCGACGTTCTCAATCGCGTTGAGCACCGGAATAAGGTTGAATGTCTGAAAAATAAACCCGATTTTGTGCAGGCGGATGTCGGTGATCTGCCGGTCGGACAACGACGTGATGTCCCGGTCCCCAACCCGCACGCTTCCCTCGGTGGCGAAATCGATGCACCCGATGATGTTGAGAAGCGTCGTCTTGCCGCTGCCGGACGGGCCGACGATGCTCAGGAAATCTCCTTTTTCGATGGCGAGGTCGATTCCACGAAGGGCGTGGACGGTGGTGGTGCCCAGCGCGTAGTCTTTCTTGAGACCGCGTGTTTCGATGATATTCACGAACGCCTCCGATCGTTTTTTCCGGGATTGACGGGCGAAATAAAATAGTATGTTCCGGGAATTTACGCCACCACCCTACGCTGAAATCATATTTTCTTTATGGTATTCCCCGAGATTTGGAATGACCTCTTCTCTTTTCCGAGGACATGCGCATGCCCACCGTCCATTTTGTCGAAGGCGGCCCCGAGCTCCTTGACGCTATCGGCCCGTTGTGGAAAAAGCTCACGCTCCATCATTCGGGCATTTCTACGCATTTCTCCGGCCGGTTCGCGTCCATGCAATTTCCCGAACGTAAACATGACCTGCAGGAAAAGGCAGCCGCGGGCAAGGCGCGTATCGTGATTGCCCGCGCGGCGGGCAACAAAAGTATAGGCTATTGCGTCGCTGCAATCGATGCCAAGGGCCATGGCGAAATAGAATCGCTGTACGTTGAGGCGGTCCATCGTACGCAGGGCATCGGTACGGCGCTCGTGCAAAGAATTCTGAAGTGGTTCGATACGGAGAACGTAACGTCTGCTTCCGTCAATGTTGCGGTCGGCAACGAATCGGCGTTCAGGTTCTACGAACAATGGGGATTTTATCCGTGGGTCACGGCGCTGGTGCGAAAAGGTAAAACAGGCAAACGAAAAAGATAATTACCCTGCTGCCGGCGTCTGCAAGCATCGTATCAGTTACTTCTGCTTTAAAAACGGCACCAGCAACCTCCTGAAACCCTCCGCGAATGATCTCTTTTCCTCTTCGGTATCAAGAAACAGGCAGGTTTCTTCGTGGACGGGCACGGTTTGTCTTGCAGAACAATAACATGCAGTTATTAAGTGAATGAAGTCACATATTAACAACCCAAGTCATTTTTATTGTGAAACTGTAACTATTAAATAAATCACAAAGTCGCCGATGTTTATAGCCAATATTCTTTTTTATTGTGATTATTGTCACTTTTTTGATTGACTTTCGTACTTTTCGTTTGTATATTTATGGTGTATTAATGTGAATGAAGGTGCAAATGAAAGCAAATCACAGATCGGTTTCGAGACTCTCCCGGTATCGCAGCGTGCTGTGCCGGTTCAAATCCTACAATGTCAAATGGGTGTTCTCCGAGCAGATCGCTTCAGCGCTCGGCATTACCGCGGCCCAGGTGCGAAAGGACTTCTCTCATTTCGGGGTCACCGGCAAACGGAAGATCGGGTATTCGGTGGATCCTATCATAGAGCATCTGAACAAGATCCTCAGAAAAGACGAACGCAATACGGCGATCATCGCCGGGTTCGGGCCGCTTGGCAAAGCCGTATATAAGGAATACTTTCTTGGAAGCAAGGGGTTGGAGATTTTGGCCGCATTTGATACTAAACAAGGCATGGAGCCGGAATACGACGAAGAAACCGGACTTACGGTATTCCGCTTCGATGACCTCATAAAGTATGCGGCAGACAACGATATCCGTTTCGGCGTTATCGCCATTGCAAACAAAACGGCCCAGACGGCCCTGGATCTGATGGTGCTGGCTGGCATCCGGGGCATCCTCGCCCTTTCGCCAATCGATCTCAAGAGCCCAAAAACGTGTTTTGTCAACGCCATCAACGTGGTGCGGGAATTTGAAAACGTGGTCTTCTTTGCCGGCGCTCACGGCCGCGGAAAACGGAGCGCAGGCGATGCCTAAGACCAGCATCAGAACAAGGCTGCTGCTTTCCTTTCTTTTGGTAATCCTGGTACTCGGGGCCGTAAGCGCATTGTTCGGGTACAGCATCATCAAGTCCAACGTAATCAAGCGCGCGCAGAACCAGGTGAAAAACGACCTGAATGCCGCACGCGCCGTCTACGACGGCGAAATCGGCCAGATGGAAAAATCTTTCCAGCTTATTTCCGCCATCGACAACCCTGCGCGTCTCAAATCGCAACTCGGCCTCGATTACCTGTATGTGATCGATTTCGACAAGAAAGAATTCGTTCATAGCGACATCGTGCGGCGCGCGTTTATGGGAAACCCGAACGGCGGCACGCGCGCCATCGACAGCGGGGAACTTGCGGCTATGGGCAACAAAGTATTCTCCGCCGCGCGTATCGAGCTTAAAGAAACGCCCATGGCGCACCCCACCTCGAAAACCGCACTGGAAAGCGCCATCGCCATGGAATACGCCATGCCGTTTTTCGGCGAAAACGGCGCCGTAAGCCGGGTGCTGTATGGAGGGAAGCTGGTCAACCGGTATTTCGGGCTTATTGACAAAATACATGACATCGTCTACGAATCGAAGCTGTACCATTCCAAGCCCGTGGGCACGGTCACCATCTTTAAAGACGACGTGAGAATCGCCACCAACGTACTCGACAAAGACGGTGAGCGCGCCATCGGAACGCGCGTGTCGGCGCGGGTGTACGACAACGTGGTCGGCAAAGGGAAACCGTGGCTCGACCGCGCATTCGTCGTCACCGACTGGTACCTTACCGCGTATGAGCCTATCCGCGACGTGAGCGGCGCAATCGTCGGCATCTTCTACGTGGGGATCCTGGAACAGCCGTTTACCGACATGATCCGTTCGGTTCTCATGAAATACCTGGTCATCATGGGCATAGCCGCGGTGTTCGCGGGTGGCGTCGCCTTCGTGCTTGCCGGCGCCATTGCACAACCGCTCACCCGCGTGGCAACGGCAACCGACAATCTTGCCAAAGGAGATCTTTTGCACCGCGTTGAATCGGGCTCGTCCATCTCCGAAATCAACCGGCTTGCGGGATCCTTCAACGTTATGGCCCAGAAGCTTCACGAACGCGAATTGGCGCTTGTGGACAAAAACGAACAGCTCGCGGTGCTCAACGGCCGGTATCTCGACCTGGTGGGCATGGTGTCGCACGAGCTCAAAGGCATCCTCTCGTCCACGGTGCTCAATACCTGCACGGTACGGGACGGCCACCTCGGCGACATAACGGCGCCGCAGAAGAAAGCGCTCGATTCGGTGGTGAGAAACCTGGAATACTTCGACCATACCGTGCGCAATTTCCTCAACCTCAGCAGGGTTGAAAAACAGGAACTCACGCTGGCGCGCACCACCGTGGCGCTCCGGGAAGACATCGTAGACGTGTCGGTGGACGCCTATCTGCGCCAGGCGCACGAAAAGGAGATTAACATCGACAACCGCGTGCCGCCGTCGTATTCCGTTCACGTTGACGCATCGCTCATGCTCATGGTGACAAACAACCTGATCGGCAATGCCATCAAGTACGGCTGCAAACAGGGAAAAATCCACATCAGCCTGACCCATGAGGAAACGGGCGCGGTTGTTGAGGTGTTCAACACCGGCCGGCCGCTCACCTGCGACGAAGTGCAGCGGCTCTTCAAGCGGTTCTCCAGACTTGACGCATGCGTCGATGGCAAGAAGGTGCGCGGCACCGGGCTTGGCCTGTTCTTGTCCAAGGAAACCGTGGAGCGCCACGGCGGAACCATGTGGTGCGAGCCGCGCGACAACGGAAATGCATTCATCTTTACCATACCAAAATGCGAGGCGGAGACCTTCACGACCGCCTCGGACGTAAAGGAGTACAACTATGCATGAGACCACGGCCTGCGCCTGCGGCGGGGCAACGGCAACGGAGGAACAGCTCATGACGCGGCTCGACGATGTGCTTGACGAGTACAGATCGAAACCGGGCGCGCTCATTCCTGTTCTGCAGACCGCGCAGACGATGTTCGGCTATCTTCCGGACCAGGCAATCCGTAAAATCGCCAGGGAACTCAACAAGTCTTATTCCGAAGTGGCGGGGGTCGTCGGCTTCTACTCGTTCTTTTCCAGATACCCGCGCGGCAAATACCTGGTGCGCGTATGCCTCGGCACCGCGTGCTATGTCCGCGGGGGCAATGAAGTGCTGGCAGCCATGAAGAAAGCGCTCAAAATAGACATCGGGCAGACGACTCCGGACCGTCTGTTCTCGCTTGACATAGGCCGTTGCTTCGGCGCATGCGGACTGGCGCCCGTCATCATGATAAACGACGACGTCCACCAGCGCGTGAAACCGTCCAAGGTCGTGGAATTGCTGGACGCCTATCGGGCGAAAGGCACGGAGGAATCGAACGCATGAGCACGGAAACAATGATTCTCAAAACTATCGGCGATCTGGGCGCCCTCAAAGACAAACTGATGCGGCAGGATGCGGCATTTCTCAAGAAGGTTCCGTACCGTATTCTCGTCTGCACCGGCGGCGGATGCCTCGCATCCGGTTCGCTTAACGTCAAGGAAGCCCTGGAACGTGAACTCGCCGCGCAACACTGCGGGAACAAGGCCGTGGTGATCCCCACCGGCTGCCTGGGGCCCTGTGTTATCGGACCCGTGGTGCTCATCGCTCCCGACCGGGTGCTGTACCAGAATGTTTCTCCGCAGGACGCTGCGGACATCGTTTCGCTCCATATCAAGACCGGCCGGATTGTGGAACGGCTTGTGGTGAAGGAGCCGGTGTCGGCACGACCGCTGCCTCTGCAGGACGATATCGCGTTTTTCAAGCGCCAGACCAAAATCGTGCTCCGCAACTGCGGCATCGTCGACCCGCTTGACATCACTCAGTATATCGCCCGCGACGGATATGCGGGACTCGCACATGCACTGACCATGACGCCCGACGCGGTTATCGAGGAAATGCTCGCCTCCGGCCTTCGCGGACGCGGCGGAGCAGGATTCCCCGCAGGCATGAAATGGAAACTCACTGCCAAGGCGGCCGGGGACGTCAAGTATGTACTGTGCAACGCCGATGAAGGCGACCCGGGCGCATTCATGGACAGGAGCGTCCTTGAAGGCGATCCGCATTCCGTGATCGAGGGAATGGCCGTTGCCGCGCACGCAATCGGCGCGCATCAGGGATATGTATACGTCCGCGCGGAATACCCGCTTGCCGTGGAACGCCTCGGCATCGCGCTGGTTCAGGCGCGGGCCGTGGGACTGCTTGGCGCCAACATCCTCGGCACCGGATTCTCGTTCGACGTGGAGATACGCATGGGGTCCGGAGCGTTCGTCTGCGGCGAGGAAACCGCGCTCATGACCTCCATAGAGGGCAACCGCGGCGAACCAAGGACAAGGCCGCCGTTCCCTGCGGTAAAGGGGTTGTGGGGAAAACCCACGCTGCTTAACAATGTGGAAACGTATGCCAATGTGGGCGCCATTCTCACCAGGGGCGCCACATGGTATGCATCGTACGGTACCGAAAAAAGCAAAGGCACCAAAGTATTCGCCCTGGCCGGCGCAGTGCGAAACACGGGTCTGGTAGAAGTTCCCGTCGGCACCGCGCTCGGCGATCTCATCTACGACATCGGCGGCGGAATCCGGAACAACAAGAATTTCAAGGCCGCGCAGATCGGCGGCCCGAGCGGCGGGTGCATTCCAAAGCAGCATCTCAACGTGCCGCTCGACTACGAAAATCTCAACAAGCTCGGCGCGATCATGGGATCGGGCGGGCTCATCGTGATGGACGACGATTCGTGCATGGTTGACATCGCGCGCTACTTCATCGAATTCGTGCAGGAGGAATCCTGCGGCAAGTGCGTGCCGTGCCGTGTGGGAACCAAGCGCATGCACGAGATCCTCAATCGCATATGTGAAGGAAACGGCGAAGAGGGCGACGTGGAACGGCTCATCACCCTGGGCGAGCAGATCCGCGACACCGCGCTCTGCGGCCTGGGACAGAGCGCGCCCAATCCGGTTCTCTCCACCATCCGGTATTTCCGCCACGAATACGACGCGCACATCCGCGACAAACATTGCGAGGCAGGCGTCTGCGCCGGTCTGGTGCGCGCGCCGTGCCAGAGCGCGTGTCCGGCGGGCGTCGACGTGCCGGGATTCGTTTCGCTCGTGGCGGAAAGGCGGTACGGCGAAGCCATGGGGCTTCACCGCGAGCGTAACCCGCTCGCGTCCGTCTGCGCGCGCGTGTGCTTCCACGCCTGCGAGGGCAAATGCAGGCGCGCGTCCCTCGACGCGCCGGTGTCCATCAGGGCGGTGAAACGGTTCATGGCCGACGCGGAAAAAGAACCCGCGCTGCCGACGGTTGTTGCAAACGAAAAGAACTCGGCTCGGAAAATAGCGATCGTGGGCGCCGGTCCGGCCGGCATCACCTGCGCGTATTTCCTCACACGGCTCGGGTACAAACCGGTTGTGTTTGAGGCGGAAAAGAAACCCGGCGGCATGCTGGTTCAGACCATACCCGCGTACCGCCTGCCGCGCGCAACGCTCGACAAGGAAATAAGAATGATTGAATCGCTCGGCGCGATGATGACTACCGGGAAACGCCTGGGCAAAGACTTTACGCTTGCGAGCCTCAGGGACGACGGCTACGAAGCCGCGTTCGTGGCCGTGGGCGCGCAGGTCCCGCTCAAGCTCAACGTTCCCGGCGAAAACAGCACGGAAGTCACCGAGGCGCTGGCATTCCTTCGTCAATTCAATCTGACGGGAAAAGTGCCGGTGGGCGAAAACGTGGCGGTTGTCGGCGGCGGTAACGCCGCGATCGACGCGGCACGCACGGCGATCCGGCTTGGCGCAAAAACCGTCACCATCCTCTACCGCCGCACCCGTGAAGAGATGCCTGCCTGGGCAGAAGAAATCGAGGAGGCGCACAAGGAAGGAGTGCGCCTCGTGCTGCTCACCGCGCCGGTTGAAATAGTGTCGGTGCACGGAAAAGTGACCGGCGTGAGATGCAGGCCTATGCGGCCGGGTCAGTTCGACAATTCGGGCCGCCGCAGGCCGGAACCGGTCGATGGAAAAGACTACGTCCTTGAAGCCGACCAGGTGATCGCGGCCATCGGCCAGCGCGTTGACACAAAAGAAGTTTTCGACGGCATCACCCTCGCAACCACCGCATGGGGCACCATCGAGACGAACCGCGCCAACGGCCGGACTTCGGTGCCGTGGATATTTTCCGGCGGCGACGCCGCCAGCGGCCCGTCGAGCGTGGTCGAGGCAATTGCGGCAGGCGAACGCGCCGCGGTTGGTATCGACGCGTTCCTCACCGGCGAAAGCCACGCGTTCTGGCGTCACGAAGCGGAGACGGCAACCGCGTTCGACCCGGACGCCGATCCCGTGCCCTACGGCCGGGAAAAGCAGCCGGCAATCAGCATTGACAAAAGGCGCAACAACTTCAACGAGGTTGAACAGAGCTGGACCGAAGACGTGGCCATTTGCCAGGCAAAACGCTGCCTGCGCTGCGACTGGGGCAAAAAAACAGTGCACGAAAGGAGATAAAGGCCATGCCGGCCATAACCATCAACAATACGCAGGTTACCGTTCCGGAGGGAACAACCATTCTCGCAGCTGCAAAGCGCGCGGGAGTTCACATACCCACGCTTTGTTTTCTTGAAGGACTCGACGCAATCGGCGCATGCCGCATCTGTGTCGTGGAGGTTGAAGGCGCAAAGAGCCTTGTTGCCTCGTGCTCCGTCCCGGTCACGGAGGGTATGAAAGTCAGAACCAATTCCAAGCGCGTTCGCGAAGCGCGCCGCACCGTGATGGAATTGCTGCTTTCCGAGCACGACGGAGACTGCCAGACCTGCGAGCGGAACGAAGACTGCGAGCTGCAGAAAATAGCAAGCGACCTCGGCATCCGCTCGGTGCGGTATGCAGGCGAGAGGACCTCGGCTCGTCTTGACGAGAGCACGCCGGGGCTGGTGCGCAACAACTCCAAGTGCATCAAGTGCAGGCGATGCGTTGCGGTATGCAACAACACGCAGAAGGTCGGCGCGTTGTTCCCGCAGTGGCGCGGCTTTAAGACCGTTATCGGGCCGGCGTTCGCTTCGGATCTTGGCAGCGTGACATGCGTTCAATGCGGCCAGTGCGCCGCCGTCTGCCCTGTCGGCGCAATAGTGGAACACAGCCACATCCAGAAAGTCTGGGACGCGCTCGAGGATCCGAAAAAAACCGTTGTGGTGCAAACCGCCCCGGCGGTTCGCGCAGCGCTCGGCGAGTGCTTCGGGTATGAACCCGGAACCCTTGTGACAGGCAAAATGGTGTCGGCCCTGCGGCGTCTCGGGTTTGCTACCGTATTCGATACCAATTTCACCGCAGACCTTACCATCATAGAAGAAGGAACCGAACTCCTCACCCGTCTCAAGAAAGCTATCCTGGACAAGGAACCGGTTGCGCTTCCGCAGTTTACAAGCTGCTCGCCCGGATGGATCAAGTATGTGGAACATTTCTATCCGGAACTTCTCCCCAACCTTTCCACCTGTAAATCGCCGCAGCAGATGTTCGGCGCGCTTGCCAAAACGTACTGGGCGCAGAAAGTAGGCAAGCGGCCTGAGGAGATCTTTGTCGTGTCGATCATGCCGTGCACCGCCAAGAAATTCGAAGCCGCCAGGCCCGAAATGAACGACAGCGGGTCGCAGGACGTTGACGCTGTGCTGACCACACGCGAACTGGCCCGCATGATCAAACAGGCCGGCATCGACTTTGCGGGGCTGGAAGACGACACGTTCGACCGTGTGATGGGCGTATCCTCGGGAGCGGGCGACATTTTCGCCAACACCGGCGGCGTCATGGAAGCGGCGCTGCGCACCGCATACGAAATTGTGACCGGCAGGCCGCTCCCGTTCGATCTCCTGCACGTGCAGCCGATAGCCGGACTCGAAGGCATAAAGGAAGCGCGGCTCACCATCACCGGCACCGTGCCCGAATGGTCGTTTCTCGAAAACGTGACCCTGAGCGTTGCCGTGTCGCACGGCCTGGGAAATGCGCAGAAGGTGATAGAGCGGATCACGTCCGGCAAGGCCGCATACCACTTTGTCGAGGTCATGACCTGCCCGGGCGGTTGCATCGGCGGCGGCGGTCAGCCCCGGCTCACCAATGACGCCAAACGGAAGCAGAGGATCAAGGCAATTTACAAAGAAGATGAAAGCAAGAAACTGCGCAAGTCGCATGACAATCCGAAAGTGAAACAGGTGTATGGAGAATTTCTCAAGATTCCGCTTGGAGAAAAATCACACCACCTGTTGCATACCACCTATACGGTGAGGGAACGCGTATAGACGGAATTAAGACAGGATTCACCGCAAAGACGCGAAGAACGCAGAGAAGAAATAAGAAGATGAAATGGGGGTTTTACCGTTGCGGGAAAATATACCGATTCCAGCGTCATTGCGAGCGGAGCGCGGCAATCTCCGGTTGCTATTTTAGGAAAGAAAAGTCTTGTGCAGAAAACAAACGTGACAAATAGAAATCCACTCTAACAAACGAGGTGCTTGTATGAACAACAAGATTCTTGTCGTCGACGACGACGTCGATTTCGTAGAAGCCACCACTACCCTGCTGGAAGCCAAAGGCTACAGTGTTGTGAGCGCGGCAAACGGTGAAGAAGGCTATGCAAAAGCGAAGGCCGAAAAACCGAACGCCATGCTGCTTGACGTGATGATGACGCACGACAGCGAAGGGTTCGACGTTGCCAGAAAGCTCAAGGAAGATCCGGCAACCAAGGGGATCCCTATTGTCATGATCACCGGAATCCGTAAAAGCAAGGCGCTTCCGTTCTCGTTTGAGCCGGATGATGACTGGCTGCCCGTTAGGGTGGTGCTGGAAAAGCCCGTGAAGCCGGATGAACTGCTCAAAACGGTGAAGGACGCGATTGCGTGCTGAGACGCGATGCTGGAAAAGTTGCTTTTCGCATCAGGAAAAGATAGTTTTTTGAGGGTGAGCAGGTCTAAACGGTTCACACGGAGTAAAACGAACAGAACACATTGCAATCAAGACTCTCTAGTGGCAGGAAAATGACGGCGGTCCGCCCGACTGCTCGTGCTAAGATACTGTTCTGCAAAGAGAGTTCACAGTCGTAGTCCGGCATTGTACCATTGGCGCTGCCCCAGAAGACTTCCATGACCAAGAAGAGGATCATTTTCATCATCGCGTCACTCGTGTTTATTTTTTGCCATTGGTACTTTGGAACAAGGGTATTCACTTTCTATTCCTATCCGATTTTTGATAAGCAACACTGGTATGCCGAACTATTGAAGACCTGGATTCACGACGAAGACAAGAAAAGGTTGCATGTTTGGAAAGACACCATTCCCGTTTTCATGTATGAAAGGAATATTGCATTGCCGAATGTGGAGGGCTTTACCATCATTTCACTCAATCCAAGATCGGCGGCATGGAACAGGTATCGCAACGGAAGATTTTGTCAGATAATACAGGAAAAAGTCCATCGCACTCTGATGGGAAGAGAAATCAAATTAAGAATACGGGATAATTACAATGAGGATACGTCCGCATTCGATATCACGAAATCGCGCATTTCCGTGCCGAGGGATTTGGACTTCCTGCTCATCGGGACTAAATACAGGTGGTCTATTCTGAAAGACGAAAAGGGAAAGGCCGGATCTTCATCGCTTCATCTTTAATGCACAGGCGCCTGCCGTGCCTGTTTTCCGTGTGCCTTGCATCGTGTATCCTTGCCCCGCTTGCATATTCACAAACATTCCTTGCCCCGGGCCGCCACAAAATCACCTTCAAGAGCAGTTACGATTCCACTTCGCAAACCGCGTACATCATTGTTCCTCAAAGCGCGAAACGGTCGTCGGCAGCAGTACCGGTTGTCGTTGCTTTGCACACCTGGAGCGCGAACGTGGAACAGCGCGACATGTACGGCGAACTTGAACGCCAGGCGCAGAAACGCGGCTGGCTGTACCTGTTCCCGGACTTCCGGGGCGCCAACAACCACCCGCTTGCCTGCGGGTCAGACGCCGCTTGCCGCGACGTGATTGACGCGCTGGAATGGACCGTTGCGCATTTCACGGTGGATTCCAACCGCGTCTACCTTGCCGGAATGTCGGGCGGCGGGTACATGGCACTGCTGCTCGCCGCCCGCTATCCGTGGCGATGGACCGCGGTGAGCGCATGGGTGGGGATATCCGATCTGACATCCTGGTATGCGATGCATGCGCACCAGCAGTACGGCGACGACATGCGGCGCTGCTTCGGCGGTGCGCCGGAAAGCGGCCCGGACATTCGCGCCAGGTACCAATCGCGCTCTCCGCTTGCATTCCTGGCAATCGCCAGGAACGTCCCCTTCGATTTCGCGGCGGGCCGGGACGACGGCCACGGGAACAACCCGGTTCCCATTAGTCAAACGCTGGCTGCATTCAACGTCATTGCCCGGGCGCTGGGCACCGACACCGTTTCCGACGAGGAGACCACGCAGCTTTCCGCGTATGGCGGGAGGCTCTCCGCTCCGCACCCAAACGATACTGCGCAGGACCCTGTCTTTGCCCGGCGGATCTTCCTGCGCCGCTGTGCGGGTAACAGCCGCGTCACCATTTTCAGCGGCGGCCACGAATGGATCCCTGCCGCGGCGGCGGAATGGCTGGGAAATCATGTCGGGCTGGCACCGGGCGGCAAATAGCGGCCGGAGTAAACGGTGTGAACGGTGATTACTGCGCTCGTCTCCCCTACTCCGTTATCGCCGGTTCAATTACCCGAAACCCTTTCCATTTCCCCCCTGCAAACCTTACCCACCACACAACAGCCTGAATCACCACAAACGCGGTCGCAATGAGCCATTCCGTAAACAACGTCCGATGGAAAACATCCGCCGCTGCAAGCGCGACGATAAACCCGCCGTTCAGCACCAGAGAGGCAACCAGCGTCCACCGGGTGTCTCCGGCCGCAACAAGCGCGGCCACGAGCACATAGTTCAACGCGTCAAGCAGGCAGTACAGCGCCACAAACCGCAGCAACATCACGCCAAGCCCGGCAAACCGGGCCAGCGATTCATGCGGCACTGCGTCGGCGGACACGAAAATGCCGAACAACTGCCGGGGAAACACAACGAAAACGACGGCCAGGGCGATCATCCACACCTGGGACAGAATGGTCCCCCGCAAAGTAGCTTTTGCGGAAATCTCGGGCCGCCGGGCGCCCTGGCCGTTTCCCACCAGAATCGCCACCGCCTGCGACAGGCCGATAACGGGGAAAAACGCGATGCCGTTTATCCTCCATGCAATGTTGGTGGCCGCAAGCTCTATGGCGCCGATGCGACCTACAAAAAACACAAAGACCGTCCATGCCGCCATTTCTACCGAAAACCGGATGCCGCCGGGAAATCCGAATCTCACAAGGCGGCCCAGCAGGTGCCAGTCCGGGCCGCGCGACCGCCACGTTGCCCATTGCCTGCGATTGGCCCGGCGCAGAAACGTCATGCCGAAAATCAAGGTAATGAGCGCCTGGGAAGAAACGGTTGCCAGCGCGGCGCCCGTAATGCCGAGTCGCGGCATGCCGAATTTGCCGAATATCAACACATAGTCGAGCGTGCCGTTGACAGCGAGTCCCACGATATTCACGATCATCACCGCCCGTGTTTCGCCCCTGCCGGAAAAAAAACCGGACAGCGCGCTTCCGGCGACAAAGAAGAATGCACCGCAGCTGATGATGGTGAAGAACCTGACCTCCATGGCCTGAATAGGCGCGCTATGGCCAACAAAGGCAAAAAGCGGCTTTGCGCCGAACGCGACAAGTGCGAGCACAACGCCGGAAAATACCGAAAAGTAAATTCCCTGCCACACCGCCGAGGCAACCCGCTCCACCCGTTTGGCGCCGACATACTGGGCAACGAACGTGGAGGTGTACCCGGCCGTACCGGTGAATGCGCTTGACAAAAGCATTGCCGACATGAACGCCGGCACAACCGCGGCAATGGCGTCCGACGAGTACCACGAAAGGAAAATGGCGTCCATGAACTGCATGAGTACCACGCCGCTCATGGAAAGAATGAGCGGCGTGGCGAGCTTGAGGATGCCACGGTAGCTGACGGAGGCGTCGGTGCGAAGCACTATTTCAGTTTTCCGTTGATTAGGGTCGGCGAATGACAGGCATTCTTGCGTAATTAATATACGTGCGGAGGAACCGCCGCGGCGCATCGTGCCGCAAAATGCCTCGGATCACCCCATGCGTTCAGCGTGATGTCCCTGCCCAGGGACCGTATCCTTTGTTCGAGACAGGTCCTGCAAACATCCGCGTTTTCATCCAAACACGGTTTTCCCTCGTAAAGCTGGTATTCCCTGCGAACGCGGGGCGGCGTTGCCTGCGGCATCACAACGTTGGCGCCGTGCTGCAAACCCAACTCCCTTCCGAGCGGTTCCATCGCCTGCAACGCGGTTGTGGATGCAATGTTCACATCACGGCATACGAGCCTGGCGACCGCGATCATTCGCAGCGCGAGATCGAACACCTGTTTCTTGCGACCGGCCGCTTCCTGTCCAAGCCCGGCCAGGGGGGTCTGTTTGTGAACGATGTACGGCCCCATGCCGATCATGTCGACATCCTGCCGTTTGAAAAACAAAATGTCGTCTGCCAGATCCGCGATGGCTTGACTGGGCAGGCCGATCATCACCCCCGTGCCGACCTGATACCCTATGTCCCGGAGACAGATCAGGCTTTGCATACGGGCATCGAATGTTTGCCCGGCCGGATGCAGCCGCGAAAAGAGTTCGGGCGACGACGTTTCGATTCTCAGCAGGTACCGGTGCGCGCCGGCCTCAAAGAAGCGCCGGTACGTTTCCGGCGTTTGTTCGCCCACGCTCAGAGTAATCCCCAGCCCCTGCGGAAGGCCGGCGCTTGCCGTTTTTGCCTTGATCGCGGCAACCACATCTTCCACAAACACAACGAATTGACCGTCACGGCGTTCACCGGACTGCAGAACCATCGATCCGTATCCCGCCTCTGCGCAGAACACGGCGGCTTCGACGATTTCCTCTTTGGACAAAGTGTACCGGTTCACTGCCGCGTTGCTTCTCCGTATGCCGCAGTAGCGGCAGTCGCACCGGCACTCGTTGGAAAATTCCACAAGGCCGCGCAAATAAACGTTGGTTCCGCAATTATCAACAAGAGTATGGAACGCGGCCCGGCGGACGGCCTCGGCGTCCAAAGGGTCGGTTGCGGACAGCAGGGCGATGATGTCGTTTTTGTCAAATGATTGCTTAGTGAGAATACGAGTTATGTTGCTGGACATCTGTTGCCCTTTAGCTAAGACATAGTTATACAAGAATCATTTGGATTGCTGAGCCGGTTCAGCCAGAGCTCTGGAAAAAGATTTGGGCGTTTCCCTCGCTACGCTCGGGCCGGTCTCCCTCCGGGCTCGGCCGAAAGGCCTCGTTGCCACCCGCCCTACGCCTGTCGGCCGGGTCGGCCGGCAATCCCGCTTTGGCGGGACCGCTCCGGTCCACCTAACGCAAATCAAAACCAAAAAGTACGACACTCCTTTCCCTCAAAATTCACTTTCGCCTGTCAACTTTTGTTCGTCAACCGTTCTATAGGTGCCCCGCACGAGTGCTTGCTTTCAGCAACCGCACTTGCTTGGGGGCCACCTGCAGAGGGGGCGTGGGTTCAGACAACCGGCTACAATCGGTTCCGACAGTTGCAGCACGCCGGTTGACTGAACCTCAGGGGACGACGCTTGGAAGTACCCGACGGGGTAAACTTCCCCCATCAAAAAACCAATTCTCTAATCCATCATTTTTGATCCTAAAAATACAGGTCTCTCTCCCCTGCTTTTGTCCTCCCATAATTCTTCATGAATGCCTCATACACCATCGGATTCCTTTCCCGTATTTCAGCTATTTCTTTGTCAATGACAACTTCTCCTGCCGCCTTTGTGGGCTCGCTTGCAAAATCATCCAGCCATTCCCGGAAAGTAATCACCGCGTTCAATTTGCAGAATTTGCCTTCCTGCCCGCTGCGCAGCAGATCCATGATGCATTTTCCCGTCCTTCCGCAACGGTATCCGGCGGTGCAGAACGAGGTGATGCAGCCCCGGTTTGCTAAATACCCGATGAGTTCGTCGAGCGAGCGGGTGTCGCCCAGAATAAACTGCTGGCGGTCCGGCTGCTGCTGTGGCTTCGCGTCGCTATACGCGCCAAGCCCCACTTTCGAGGACGCGTCCATCTGGGTGATGCCGAGGGGAACAAGGTTGTTTCGCATGTCGGCCGATTCGCGCGCAGTGAGGATCATGCCGGTATACGGAACCGCGAGCCTGAGCACGGTTATTGCCCGTCTGAATTCGTCGTCGGCGGGCGGATGCGGCAGGGCCGCGGTGAGCGGCGTGTTCTGCGCAGGCTCAATGCGGGGGAACGAAATGGTGTGCGGGCCGATGCCGAAAGTCCGTTCGAGCTCAATGGCGTGACAGAGCAGCCCCATCACCTCAAACTTCCATTTGTAAAGTCCGAACAGGGCGCCTATCCCGACATCCTCGATTCCCGCCTCCATGGCGCGATGCATGCAGTACAGCCGCCACTGGTAATCCCCCTTGAGCGTGTCGGCCGGATGCATGGTGCGGTATGTCTCGTGGTGATACGTCTCATGGAACACCTGATAGGTGCCGAGGCCTACCTCGTGAAGGACCCGCAGGTCTTCCACGGTCATGGGCGCGGCATTCACATTGACGCGGCGAATGGAGCCGGACCCGTTTTTTGTTTTTGTTCGGACGCTGTAAATTGTCCGAAGCGTCTCGGCAATATAGTCGGTATCGGACGCAGGATGTTCGCCATAGACCGCAATGAGCCGTTTGTGGCCGATCCCGCCAGCCAGGACCTCGGTCTCGCGCCGGACTTCGTCCTGCGTGAGAACGCCGCGTTTCATCTCGGCGTTTTCGTTTCTGAAACCGCAGTACCGGCAATTGTTGACGCACCTGGTGCTCATGTACAGCGGCGCAAATGTCACGATGCGGTTGTCATACACTTTTTTCTTTATGGCGAGCGCCGCCTCTTCCATTTCCGCAACAAGCGAGGGATCGCGCACGTTAAGCAGCGTTGCGGTCTCGGAGGGAGTCAGGGTCTGAATCGCGAGAGATTTCTGGATGATCGCGCGAACCGCCGCGGCGTCGCTCTTTGTGTTCTCGGCGAGAGCGCGTTCAAGTGCGCCATCGTCGATAAAATCCGTTGTCCCGGCCATGTATTTCACGCGCTGGCCACGGGGGATTCTTTTCTCGATCCACGAACCGATTGTTGTGGTACTCATGACGTTTTCCCTTTGTTAATGCAAGCCCGGTTGAACGCATCCAACGCGGCCGGAAAAGGCTGCAGAACACGCTCGACAACTCCCTGGATGAACGAAATGCACAAACCGTAATTCGTAACGGCCACGCCTGCCTCAACGGCCGTACGGATTCGCACCAGTGTTTCCCTTCGTGTCAACATGCACGAGCCGCAATGCACCACAAGCTTGTAGTCGGCAAGGTCTGCCGGATAGTCGCGGCCGCAGGACACCTCGAAGGAAAGGTCGGCCCCGGTGTACTGCCGGAGCCATCGCGGAATTTTCACCCTGCCGATATCGTCCTGAAGCGCATGGTGCGCACAAGCCTCCGCTATAAGCACCCGGTCGCCGTTTGCAAGCGAATCGATGGCGGCCAGACCTGCCGCCTGGGCGACAAGATCGCCTTTGCTTCGCGAAAACAAAATGGAAAACGTGGTGCACGGTACGGCAGTCGGCGTGTCCGCCACCATTTTCATCACCGCCTGGGAATCGCATACGACAATGTCCGGCCTTACCGACAATGTGCCGAGCAGCGACGCATATTCACGCTCTTTGACCACAATAACCGCGGCATCGTTGTCCAACGCATCGCGGATGGTCTGCACCTGCGGCAGAATGAGCCGCCCCCGGGGCGCTCCAAGATCGACGGGCACAACCAGCACTGCGATGCCGCCCGGCGAAACCAGATCGCCCACCAGCGGAAGTTCCTGTGGCTGCGAACCTGCAGCGAGCATGGCAATGTTTTTCTTGAACTCATTGACGCACGCGTCCCGTCCGGGCAGGTCAAGGCAGGAGGAAGTCATCACGGCGCCGCCCGCGCGCGCGCACTGCTCCAGAAATTCCGAAGATGCGGCGTTCATGTCTGCCTTGTTCGCAACGATCAGACATCCTGCGCCGCGTTTCTTCGCCTCCGCGCAGACCGAATCTTCATACCGCGTCCACAGGCCGCCGTCGGTCACAAGCACAAACACATCCGCCCGATCAAACACGCCCTGCGTTTTTTTCAGCCGGGCTGCCGAAAGCGCCGATTCATCGTCCACGCCGGCCGTATCAAGGAACACCACAGGTCCAACCGTGCCGAGTTCCATGGCCTTTTCCACCACGTCGGTGGTGGTACCGGGGATCGCGCTGGTCACGCTGATATCCTGGCCCGCAAGGTAATTGAGAAAACTCGACTTCCCCACGTTGGTCCTTCCGAATATCCCGATCTGCAGCCGCATCGATTTTGGAGTTGTTTCCATGTGTTATACCTTGTTTCCCCTTGCAGCCGGGCCGGGCATCCGGTGCCCGGGCGCCATGAGACGCTGCGGAGACAGAGCGTCGTCAACAATCGATTTCCCCAATTTCCTTTCGAGAAAACCGCGGAACGACCTTTCGCCGGATGCGGCAAACTCAGTCACCAGGTTCTGCCCCGCCTCGTAGCCTATTTCCGGCAGAAACGCGGTCACGATAGCAGTGCTCTCCTCGACATGTTTGCCGCACACATCGGGTCGGGCAACGATGCCGTCAACGTGCCGCGCAAGCATGCGGTCGACTGCAGCGCACACATCCATTGCATCAAGCAACGCGTGGCCGAGCAGCGGAAGGAATTCGTTGATCTGAAAGGTCCCCATTGCGGCAGTTTCGGTCACCACGGCAACATCGGCCTTTGCCTGAACAGCAGCGTTAATCGCCGCTTCACACATCACGGGATTTACCTTCCCCGGCATCGCCGACGAACCTGTCTGGACCGCCGGCAGCAGGATCTCGCCGAAATAATGCAGCAGCCGCAGGTCGCCGGCGATCTTCTGAAGATTGACGGCATGCGCCGCGATCATTCCCGCAACCTCCACGAACATGTCCGCGTTTGCCGTGAGGTCCATGGCATTTTCCGCCCGCGACAGGCCCAGTCCCGTGGCCTCCCGCAGTTTTTCAATTACCAGAAATAGGTAGTTCGTCGGCGCCGCCAAACCCGTTCCGATGGCTGTGCCGCCGATCGTAACGACACGCAACCGTTCTTCGCTCTTGAAGGTCCTCCAGCGGTCACGGCCGATTGCTTCGGCAAAGCACGCAAACTGGCTCCCCAGCGTCATGGGGACCGCGTTCTGCATCTCGGTGCGGCCAATCGTCACGATGCGCGAAAACTCATTCTCCTTCTTCTGAAATGATCCCTGCAGCAACGCCGCCGCTTCCGATAGTGCGCGAAGCCCGTTGATTGCCGCTACTTTGAGCGCAGTAGGATACACGTCGTTGGTTGATTGATGCAGATTGACGTGGCTGAGGGGGTGGATCGTTTCGTAATCCCCCTTGGGCTTTCCAATCAATTCCAGGGCGCGGTTGGCCACCACTTCGTTGACATTCATGTTGGTCGACGTGCCGGCCCCGCCCTGGAGAGCATCCAGCACGAACTGCCCGGCCAGACCGCCGGCGATAATCTCGTCGCAGGCCGCCGCAATCGCGCCCGCCTTCCGCACCTCCAGATAGCCGAGCTGTGCATTGGCGGCGGCGCACGCCTTCTTGACATTTGCAATTGCCGCGACAAGTCCGGGGTGCACGCGCCGTCCGCCCAGCACGAAGTTCTCGTGCGCGCGAAGCGTGTGGATTCCCCAATATGCCTCGGCCGGAATTTCGCGTTCGCCGAGAAGATCATGTTCGGTGCGGGTTTTCATGGCCTACTCGATCCCGTTCTGTTTACCGAGCATCGATTTCACCGAAACACCCGTGAGCGTCCCCAGCTTTCCCGTGAGCGCGCCCACATGGTCGGTGGTTGCGTCCACCACGAGCATGATCACGGAATACTGGTCGCGCACATGCGGCACGCCCGTGCGCACGACGATCATGTCGCCGAATGCCGACAGGATCTTGTTGACTTCGTCCGCCCACTTCTTCCGGTCGTGGATTATTATTCCGACGAATCCGACGCGCTTCTCCATTGTTCCTCCTTCGTGCGAGACGCCCGACAAAAAAATCCCGCCTCCGGCTCCCCGTGAAGAGCCGAAATCGGGATTGCTATTTGAAATGGAATTGTTCTTTTCACCGGTAACCCTTGGCCTTAGAGCCGTGCTCCGCATCCTCAGGAAATTCTTGCTTGCGAGGTCTGCGCCTCAGAAGCATCACAGTGGGTTCAATCCAGGTTATATGTGACTGTTTTCACATATAATGCTTCATGCGCATACATGCATTCGCTAATAGTATACCACGTTTTTGGCATGAAGTCAATATTTATTGTGAAATATATGATATTAGTTTCCTGATCAATCGTAGAGCCGTGGCAACCTCCGGCATCCTTTCCGCCTGTTAAAGATCCGTAATCACCGGCTTTCACATTTTCCTCTATGATCCGTGGCGCTGCTATTATGTGAAAAGTGTTACGACAAACTTGACTGTCACGGTATGTTGACCTATATTACATCGGAATGAGAATTCAGCAACTTTTGTGAGAAGGGGAACATAATGATCAGCAACAAAAACTGCATTATTCGCCTCTCCCGCTACAAGAATGCCCTTGTCCGTTTCAAGACTCTGGGGTTCATCAAGATCTTTTCGGAGTATCTCGCCGATGCGGTGGGCGGAACTTCCGCCCAGGTACGCAAAGACTTTTCTCTCTTCGGAATTTCGGGAAACAAGCGCGGCGGGTACCAGATCGATGCGCTTATCGCGAAACTCAACGACATTCTTGGAAAAAACGAGATCCAGAAGGTGGTGCTTGTGGGAGCGGGCCAGCTCGGATCGGCCCTTATCCGGTACAACAGTTTTGAAAAGGAGGGCATCAAAATTGTCACGGCATTCGACATCGATCCAGCGAAGATCAATGCCAAGGGTCCCACGCCGATTCTGGGTATTGACGAAATGGCAAAGTACGTTCAGAAGAACGGCATCCGCATCGCCATACTCACGGTTCCGGACGTTGCGGCCCAGCAGACCCTCGACATGCTTGTCAAAGCCGGAATAAAAGGCGTACTCAACTTTGCGCCCATTGAGCTGAAGGGTACCAGCGATTGCATCATCAACAACGTGAACCTTGCCGTGGAACTGGAGAATCTCATCTACTTTGTGAACGTGAGCGCCAAGGCTTCGGCATAGGGACATTCCATCCTGTCCATCCGCTCTTTTCGTCCGCAATGGGGAATGCCGCACCACCAAAGGCCACTTAGAGGCCTTTATCCTCAATTTCCTTGATCTGCGCATAGCTGAACACGGGCCCGTCCTTGCAGACGTATTTGCTTCCCATGTTGCACCTGCCGCATTTGCCGATGCCGCAACTCATCTTCCGTTCCTGGGACGTGATGATGGTCTCCGGCGAAAAACCGAGCGTCAGCAACGGCGGGATGGTGAATTTGAGCATGATGGGCGGTCCGCACACAATGCAGGAGGCATTTGCGGATGATGGGGCGACCTGGCTCACCACCGCAGGGACAAAACCTTCGCGGCCTTTCCACGATGCGTCGCCTTTGTCGACGGTAATGTGGGTCTGAACATCTTTGCGCTGCTGCCATTGCCGGAGCTCCGGTTTGTACAGGAGCTCGCCCGGGCTGCGCGCGCCGTAGATAACGGTGATGGCGCCGAACTGCGTGCGAACGGAATCATCCAGCAAATAACGGATGGTCGCCCGCAGCGTGGTGAAGGCAAATCCGCCGCCGACGATCACGACGTTCTTTCCGGTCAGGTCTTTGAGCGGAAAGCTGTTTCCCATCGGGCCGCGCAGGCCGACGATGTCGCCCTCCGACAGGTCGTGCAGGGCATTTGTCACCACGCCGGTCGGGTAGCGTTTTACCGTGAATTCAACATACCCTTTGTCAAGTGGTGACGAGGCTATTCCTATGGGGATTTCGCCCGCGCCGGGCACCGACAGCATGGCAAACTGGCCGCACTCGTGGCTGAAGCCGTTGCCGTTGCAGAAAACAAGGCGGAACGTCTTAAGGTCTTTTTCGTCGTTTTCAACGACTATTGTCTCGATGCGCGCCTGCACCGGGACATAGGGATTGCCGCTCGTGCTCATGAATTCACCTTGGCTATGGTCTCTCTTATGTCAATATTGCTGGGGCAGTGCTCCACGCAGCGGCCGCACCCGACGCAAAACACGGCGCCGAAGTTCTCGGGAGCATACGAGAACTTGTGCATCACCCGCTGGCGCATGCGCTCGCCTTTTCTTGCACGCGGGTTATGGCCCGAGGCCTCGCGCGTAAACGAAGGGAACATGCACGCGTCGTGCAGCCGGATTCGCGCACTCGCGCTCCCCCGCTTTTCCTCGTACAAATCGAAACAATGACAGGTTGGGCACAAGAAGGTGCATGCGCCGCAGCTCAGGCACGTCTCGGCGAGCTCCTCCCAGAACCGGGAGTCGTTTCTCTTCTCCAAAGCTTTGGGGGCACCGCTCACGGCGACTGTGGAAATCCGTTTGGCAGATTCCGACTCCTGCCTCTTCTTGTTCTGCAATTCATGCGCCGTCGGCGCACGGAATAAAGCGCTGTTCTTCTTGAGAAAGGCCTCGCCCTTTTTCGTTACCGGCTCAAACAGAAGCGACGCGGCCTGGCCGGCCGCCGCAATATCCGCCCCCGCTGTTGCGGACGGGCCGCAGCCCGTGGACATGCAGAAGCATGCCTCGCCGGGTTCGCTGCAGGCGAGGGAAATCACCAGCGCACTGTCCCTTCTGGCCTGATAATACGGATCCGTGTACGCGGCGTCGCTAAACACTTTGTCAAGGTACGCAAGCGCCTGCCCGTCGCAGGGACGCACACCGAAAATCACGCTTGCCTGGCCGCGGACCGGTTCTTCGGAGACCTTTGTACCGTCGAATCTGGTGATCACTTCGCATTGCGGAAAAAATTCCCGCTTCGGAGGCAGCTTGAAATTGGCGTAGTCCAGCACGATGTCGCTCTTCGCAGACAACTCGCCCAATACCGTTCCGTTTTCGGTGGCCACCGGCCCCAAGGCCTTGCCCTGCTTGAGCATGGCCCCGACGAATTTCTTGAGGTTCTTCTTGTCCAGCGCAACGGAAACCACTCTATTTTTCCTCCGGATCGGTAATGAAACACTGGCTGTCGTCCTGTGCGAACGTGTTGAGCATAGGCACCTCGTCACCGGCCGTTCCCGGCACGCTGCCGAACAGCTCCTGCGCATCGCACACAAGTTTCTGGGTGAACCGGCGCAGGTCTATTCCCATGGGACAGGCATTGACGCATGCGTCGCATGCAACGCAGCGGCCGGCCTGATGGAACATTCTCCCCATGTGGAACACGATGGTTTCAGAAAGCTCGTTGGCCGGAGACACCCACGACGGCTTTCTCTGGTCCGCAAAGCATGTTTTGCAATAGCAGTTCGGGCACGCCTCGCGGCATGCGTTGCACCGGATGCACTTTGAGATTTCTTTGACAAAGGCCTTCCACCGCTCTTCCGAAGACTTTCGCGCGAACGCCTTGACGCGCTCATATCCCGGCTTTGCCGGCTTCCGGCTTTCACCGGCTATGGTTATATCAGCATTCGTAACCGTCGGGCTCACGCATTCCTGGCAGGCGCGGGCGACTTCTTCCTTCTTGGGCTTTGCGCCTTTGTTCGAGGCAGCCATTCCGCTGCACGGCATGCCGATAACAATGAGATTCGCCTTGGGCACCTGGTTTTCCTTCACAAGACCGGAAACCGACCGGCTGTCGCAGCCCTTGGCGATAATTGCTATGTGCGGGGGTTTGTACCCGTCTTTGGGTCGTGCCGGTTTTTCAAAAAGGCTTGGCAGGAATGCGGCCAGATTCGCCGTGCAGAAGCCGTTCCAGACAAGATGCTCCACGTCCGCCGCGCTGCGGGCAAAATACGGGCGCGATGAATTGGGAAGGGACCCTCTTCTGAAGCCCACGACCACGTCCACCTTCTTGTCGTCGAACAGCCTCTTCGCCGCCGCTTTCATCTTTCTTTCTTGGTCCTGCATCCTTACTTCTCTCTTGCTGTCAATGTTACGTTAACAAGCGTTCGCTGCGGCTCTTTCTTTCCTGGCTATCTTCTTTGATGTCGTAAGGCTGCGAACGTCGTTCACCACCTTTTCGATGAGCGAAGCAAAACGCCCGCCTTCCGAGGCCGACACCCATGAAAACTGCACCCGTTCCGGCTCGATCCCCAGATATTCCAGAAAGCTCTTGAGCATGGCGAATTTACGACGCGCGACCAGGTTCCCGGAAATGTAATGACAGTCTCCCGGATGACAACCCGAAACAAGAACGCCGTCGGCCCCTTCCTGGAGCGCCTTGATAATGTAAAGAGGATCAACCCGGCCCGAACACGGTACGCGGATCACACGCACGTTCGCCGGATACTGCAGCCTGCTCACGCCGGCAAGGTCCGCCCCGGCATAGGAGCACCAGTTGCACAAAAAGGCGACAATGGTCGGTTCTCGAATTTCCGTTGATTTAGTCAATTACTCTCTCCTCAAAAAGGCTTCACCACGGAGACAAACATCCAACACGATTTTGCTCTTCTTCTTCTCTGCGTTCTCCGTGCCTCCGTGGTGATTTTACTTCATATCGTTGCGAGCATGCTCAATATCTGCTCGTTCCTGAACCCGTTCAGGTCTATGGCACCCGCTCTGCACGATGCCGCGCATGCGCCGCACCCTTTGCATAGCGCCTCGTTGACAACTGCAATGCCCTTCACCGGATCGAGCTCTACGGCGCCGTAGGCGCATACGGCCACACAGGTTCCGCACCCGCTGCACATGTCCGCCCGGATGGTTGAGATCTTTCCCTCGGACTCAATTGACTTCTTAGAAAGCACGGTGGCCGCCCTCCCTGCCGCCGCGCGCGCCTGCGCAATGGTCTCCCCGATGTCCTTGGGATAATGGGCCAGGCCGCACACAAACACGCCGTCGGTGGCGAAATCGACCGGCCGCAGCTTGACATGCGCTTCGAGAAAGAAGCCGTCGGATTCAAGCGGCACCTTAAAGAACTGGGACAGCGCCTTGTTGTCGGGATTTGCAACGATGCCCGCGCTGAGCACCAGGAGGTCGGGCTTTATCTTTACGGTCCTTCCAAGGATCGTATCGTTGACCGACACAACAAGATCGTTCCCGAGTTTCTTAACCTCAGGTTTTTTGGCTGCATCAAACCGGATGAATAGCACGCCCTTCTCGCGCGCGAGCCGGTAATATTTCTCCCGCAAACCATAGCTTCGGATATCCCTGAACAGAAGGTAAACCGCAGTTGCGGGACTCCGCTCTTTGATCGCTATGGCGTTCTTGAGCGCGTTGGAACAGCATACGCGGCTGCAGTAGTCGCGCGTTTCATCGCGGGAGCCGACGCATTGAATCATCACAACTGATTTCAGATTGCCGATTGCGGATTGCGAATTGTCGGCCGCGGTCTGTTCATGGTCCGATCCCGGGTATAGCATCGCTTCGAACCGGCGCTGGGTAATGATCCGTTCATCCTTGCCGTAAAGGTAGTCTGCCGGCTGAAGCTCATCGGCCCCGCTGGCGACAATCACGACTCCGTGATCGATTGGCGCACCGTTGCCTTCGAGCTCGGTGTGGAAATTACCGACATAGCCGGATACTTTCTTGATCTTCGAATTCAAGTGCGTCTTGATCTTCGGGTGATGCGTCACGTTCTCAATCATATGGCTCAACTCGGGTCTCGTCGCTTTTCCGGAAAGCGTTGAGCGCACGTGCAGCAGGTTGCCGCCGAGCTCGCCTGTTTTCTCCAGCAGGGTGACGTTGAAATCCTGATTTGCGAGGTCGAGGGCGGCCGTCATGCCCGCAAGGCCGCCGCCGATGACCAGCGCGCCTTTGGTCACTCCCATGCTCTTTTTATACAGCGGCGCGGCAAGCTTCACTTTCGCAACGGAGGCGCGAACCAGATCGCAGGCCTTGCGCGTCGCGTTTGCGGACTCTTTCTGGTGCACCCATGCACAGTGTTCGCGGATATTGGCGAAATCAAAAAGATACGGATTAACACCGGCCTCTTCGAGCGTCTTTTGGAACAGCGGCTCATGGGTGCGCGGGGTGCACGCAGCCACCACAAGCCTGTTGAGCCTGTGCTGCTCCACTGCGGCCTTGATTGCCTTTTGTGAATCCTGCGCGCAGGAAAACATGAGCTCACCGGCGAATTTCACGCCGGGCAGGCTTTGAGCGTAGTGCACCACGGCCGGGACATCCACAACGGAGGCTATGTTGATGCCGCAACGGCACACGTACACGCCTATCCTCGGCGGCTCACCGCGCAAATCCTTCTGTCGGGGGAGATCTACCTTTATCTCCTTGACCGGCACATTGCCAAGCGTTGATGCCGCAGCCGACGCAGCGCCGCTCGCCTCGATTACCGATTCGGGAATGTCCTTGGGCCCGCTCACGCTGCCGCACACAAAGATGCCTGCACGGTTTGTGGAAACGGGTTCCATTGTGTCAACGCTCACGAAACCGGCCGCATCGATCCGGACGTTCAGGCTGCCGGCGGCGGCCATGGACGACACGGACGGTTGAATGCCGACCGACAGCACGAGCATGTCGAATTTCCGGGTGGAGACTTTTCCGTCCTGCGTGATGTAATGAATGGTGAGGTCGTTGGTGACAGGGTCGCTTTCCACGGACGCAATGCGACCGTTGATCAGCGTGGTGTCGTGCCGGTCCCGAGCCTTGTCGATAAACCGGTCGAAACCCTTGCCGTATGCGCGTATGTCCATGTAGAAAATGGTCGTCTTCGCTTTTGGCAGGTGCTCCTGGGTGATGATCGCGTCCTTTGCAGCCTGCATGCAGCAAATTGCCGAGCAATGTTCGTTTCCGGCCGAGATGTCCCTTGAGCCAACGCACTGGAGTATGGCTATCCTTGCCGGCTCTTTCTTGTCCGACGGCCGCAGGATATGTCCGCCCGTTGGGCCGGACGCGCTCAGAAGCCGTTCGTATTCGATGCTGGTGACCACGTTGGGAAACACGCCGTATCCGTATTCGCCCTTGAGCTTCGCGTCGAACTCGGTGGTTCCGCAGGCAAGGATCACCGATCCCACATCGACGGCCATCGCTTCTTCTTTTTGTGTAAAGTCAATGGCATTGGTGCCGCACGACTTCTGGCACAGGCGGCATGTGCCCTTCGTGAGATACAGGCATTTTGCGGCATCAATAACCGCAACCGCGGGAACAGCTTGCGGAAAAGGAATTCTTATGGCCTTGGTCTGGGACAGGCCTTTGTTATAGGGATCGGGAACCTTGACGGGGCACTTGGTAACGCAGATACCGCATCCGGTGCATTTACTTTCGTCAACATAGCGTGGCCGCCTGCGAACTTTCACGGTGAACCTGGGCGGCTCGCCCTCGATCCCGGTGACTTCGCTGTTGGTCATGATGTGCAGGTAGGGATGACCGCCTGCCTGGACGAGTTTGGGCGAAAGGATGCACATGGCGCAGTCGTTGGTGGGAAACGTCTTGTCGAGTTGCGACATGCGCCCGCCGATGGATGGCCCGGTTTCCACCAGAAACGTTTCAATGCCCATGTCGGCAAGATCCAATGATGCCTGGATCCCCGCTACGCCGCCGCCGACCACCATCGCCTTTTTATGCATGGGTTATTTTCCGACCTTCGCCTTGGTTTTCTTCGCAACAGGTTTTTTTCCCGCAACCGCACCCTTCACCAGTTCACGCCTCAGCGTCTGCGCCTTCTTGTCGAACTCACCCTCTTTCGCAAGCATCTCCGCCGGAGCAAACCCGTCCCGTACGGCCATGTGCCGGAGCGCGCGCATGACATCGGTAAAATTCACCTGCTGGGGACACCGGGCATAGCACCGGTAGCACATCATGCACAGCCAGATCGCGGGCGACGCCAGAACTTCCTGACGCATGCCGTAGAGCACCTTGCGGATGATGGTCCTGCAGTTGTACTCCTCGTCGATGTTCGTGACGGGACACCCGGCCGCGCAGGTGCCGCAGGCGAAACATTTCGTGATGTTCGCCCCGCCGGGCATGAGCGCCACTTCGTCCCGGAAGGTAGGATCGAGTTCTTCTACGACTATGACCTCTGAGTTACTTTTTGTCATGATCAATCCACCTCTTGTATTTCTCAGAATTCCGCTTTTCAATCTTCAATCGACAATTCTTCCAGGGATTTTCACTCAATCCGCAATCTACAATCTAAAATCTGCAATTCTTCTACGCCTTCGGCCCCATCCCTGCAATGCACTGATCTTCGCGCACCACTTTCCGTGCACCGCCGTCATTTGACGTGGACCAGTCCTGCGGAACTGCGAGCGACTCAAGCATCGAAACTTTGTTCAGCGCCTTTGCCCGATCGTAGATGAGCTGCCACGCGCAATCCGTTTGGTCGCTCACTTCGCATTTACCGTTTCTGGAACTGCCGCACGGGCCGTTCAACTGCCGTTTGGAGCAACGGGTGATGGGACAAATTCCAAAGTACTGGCCCAGCCGGCAATTGCCGCAGCCCGCGCACTTCTCGGCCCACACTCCTTGCGATTCAAGAATTCCCATGAACTGCGTGTTGAGGCCGGGATACACTGCGGTTTTGGGAAACCGTTCGGCAAGCGCCTGGACCCCTGCACCGCAGCCGAGCGACAGGACCGCGTCGTAGTCGCCGACCCGCTGGCTCAACACGTCGATGAACGCGTCTTCGCACTGGCGTTCGATGGTACACTCATGCACCACCACGCTTTCGCGTCCGGCAAGCTTGAGCGACATACGCAGCGCGGAACCTATGATGCCGGTCTCGCGCTCGCCTCCGGCAAGACATACGGTGACGCAGGTGCCGCAGCCCACAACGAGCACGCGCTTGTAGTCCTTTACCATGTCGCGAATTTCCGGAATCTTCTTACGGTCGGCAACGATCATCTGTTTCCTCCTTGAACGGCCTGTTCGGCCTGGGCCGCCATCTCGGCGATACCGCTTTCCAAATGCGTTTCACTCCTGTGCAGTGGACTTACGCCGAGCGGCGCAATGCGCGCATTCATTTCCTTTACGATCTCCGCAAACCGCGGACCTTCGGCGGACGAGAGGTTAAACATCTCCAGGCGCTCGGGCTCGATTCCGATTTCAGCAAGGATCTGCTTTACACGCTGGACCCGTTTCCTGGCCCGCAAATTTCCTTCGAGGAAATGGCACCCGCCCTCAAGGCAGCCCGCCACCAAGACTCCGTCCACGCCTTTTTCAAACGCGGCAAGAAGGTAATTCTCCTCGATCTTCCCGGTGCACGGGAACCGCAGCACGCGCACGTTTGAAGGATACTGCAGGCGCATGGATCCCGCCATGTCGGCCGCGGCATACGCGCAGTAGTGGCAGCAGAAGGCCAGGATCACGGGTTGTCGGGTCATTTTCGTATTTGTCCTGTCAAAAGAAAACTCTCACCGCAAAGACGCAAAGGTCGCAAAGAAAAATCGAATAGTTAAGAGCAACATTGCTTTCGTTGCAAATTTCTGTCACAATTTTGGTAACTTTTTTGACTTCGCGTTCTTTGCGCCTTTGCGGTGAATCTTATGTCTTTCTATTTCTTCCATCTGGGCTGTGCCACGCCAACCTGTTCCAGATACATAGTCTCCGCGGGCTTCTCTTCAAACGACCCGGCAAGCAGGCTGTTTATAGCGCCGAGTATCTGCACATCGAGATAATGGTGCAGCGTGATCGCCTTTGCGGGACACGACGATGTGCAGCTTCCGCAGCCCATGCACACCGCGCCCTGAACTTCCGCCTTGTTGTCCTTGCCGATCTGCGGCGCCAGGTACGGACACACATGCACGCAGGTCATGCACGCGATGCACTTGGCCGGGTCCACCCAGGCGGTCTGCGCGCCCACGGGCATTACTTTACGCGAGAGAATCGACGCGGATCTCGCCGCAACCGCGTTTGCCTGCGCTATGGTCTCACTGATGAATTTGGGCGCATGCGCCGTGCCGCACAGGAAGAGTCCTTCGCTGGCGAAATCCACCGGCCGCAGCTTGACATGCGCTTCCAGGAAAAATCCGTCGGCGTTGAGCGGAACGCGCAGCAGATCCGACAGTTCCTGACGGTCGTCGCGCGCAACGATAGGCGCGGCAAGCACGAGAAGATCGGGCGTCATGATGAGTTCGCGTCCGAGAATCTTGTCCGTGACGCGCACCGTGAGCCCGGCATCCGTGCTCACGTCCGGAAGGCGCTTGTCGTCGTACCGGATGAACATGATCCCTTTTTCGCGCGCCTCGCGGTACGCAGCTTCCCGGAACCCGTAAGTGCGCATTTCGCGATACAGCACGAGGATTTTCGCCTTGAGATAGCGCTTGCGCAGAAGGAGCGCGTTTTTGACCGCCGTCGTGCAGCATACCCTGCTGCAGTACGGGCGCTCGTCGTTTCGCTGCTCAACGCACTGTATCATCACAATCGTGGACTTGTCCGGCAAAGCAAGCTCATTTCTCGCGATGCGGCCGGACAGTTCGAGCTGCGTAATGACCTTGTCGATTTTCCCGTAACCGAACGATTTCGGTTTGAGTTCTCGTGCGCCGCTCGCAAGGATCACAACCCCGTGTTCCACCTTGAGCGTCGCTTCCGGCGTAACAATGTCCGAGGTGAAATCACCCACGTGGCCGTCGACTTTCTTAACCGTGGAATGCAGATACACTTTGATACGCGGATGGGATGCCACCCGTTCGATCAGGCTCGACACAAACGCCGACACGTCGCTCTTGTCAAGAGTCTCGTGAATGTCCCGCGCCATGCCGCCCAGGATATTTTCCTTTTCCACAAGGTGCACCTGGTATCCCTGGTCTGCAATGGAAAGCCCTGCGGTCATGCCGCCGACGCCTCCGCCGATAATGAGCGCGGCGTTCTTTACGGGCACCGTTGATTCCACCAGCGGAAGAAGTCCCACGGTGCGGCCCACGGTCATGCGAACCAAATCTTTGGCCTTCTCGGTTGCCTTTTCAGGTTCGGCGGAATGCACCCACGAGCATTGGTCGCGGATGTTCGCCATTTCAAGCAGGTACGGATTGAGCCCGGCATCGCGGAGCGTATCGCGGAAGATGGCCTCATGCGTGCGCGGCGTGCACGATGCCACGATCACGCGGTTGAGACGATGCTTGATGATTTTGTCCTTGATCTGGTTCTGGGTGTCGTCTGCGCATGTGTAAACGTTGCGTTCCGCAAGCACGACATACGGCAGTTTTCTGGTACGCTGCACCACCGCTTCCACGTCCACCACCGAGGCGATGTTGCTGCCGCAATGGCAGATAAACACGCCCACGCGCGGCGGTTCGTCGGTAACGTCGCGCTCCGGCGGATAGATTTTCGTCTTTACACGCGTTCCGCGGGCCGGTGCAAGCAGCGCCATGGCCTTGGCGGCAACGGCCGATGCCTGCATCACGGTATCGGGAATGTCCTTGGGCTCGCTCAGCGCGCCGCCGACAAACACCCCGGGCCGCGATGTTTCCAAAGGAGAAAGCTCGCCGGTCCCTACAAATCCCCACCGGTTCACCATCACGTTGAACCGTTCGATCTGTTCCTTGAGGCTTGCGCTGGGTTCAAGACCAAGCGACAGCACGACCAGATCGTGTTCCGCCGTGATGCAGCGGTTGTCCTCGCCCATATATGTTATCTTTAGATTTTTGGTGTCGTTGACCTGTTCAACAGACGAGGGACGGCACCGGACGTACGAAACGCCCATTTCTTTTGCGCGGTTGTAATACCGGTCGAAATCCTTGCCGTAGGCACGTATATCCATATAATAAACGGTGACCGCGGTGTCGGGCTCGTGCTGTTTTGCGAGAATGGCTTCCTTGGTCGCGGCCATGCAGCACACCGATGAGCAGTAATCGTTGCACATTTTGGAATCGCGCGATCCCACGCACTGAATAAACGCGAGGCTCTTGGGGGTAGTGTTATCGGAAGGCCGGCGCACGTGGCCCTGTGTTGGACCGGCGGCCGAAAGCAACCGCTCAAACTGGGTATTGGCGATGACGTTGGCGTCGAAACCCGAACCGTATTCGATGCGCCGCATCGGGTCAAATGCGGAAAATCCGGGCGTGAGCAATACTGCGCCCACGTCAAGCTCCCGGACCGTTTCTTCCTGCTCGTAGTCGATTGCGCCCGCGCCGCACACTTTTGCACACAGCCCGCACTCGCCCGTTGTGAGGTGCACGCAGGTTTTGCGGTCTATCGCGGGAACGCGGGGCACTGCCTGCGGATGCGCCATGTCGATATTCGGACGCGCTTCGAGATATTGATTATACGCCGTGTAATGTTTTTTTGCGGCAATCGTCGCAACGTGCGTATGGTCCGACGCCCCCGTGGGGCACACAAAATCGCATGCTCCGCACACCTGGCACTGCTCGCTTTTTTCATCGTACGCTGGCAGCACTTCCCGTTTTGCCCCGCGGCCGAACATGCTGATTGCACCCCTGCCCATGAGATCACCGCACACCTTGACGCACAAACCGCACAGGATGCATTCGCCATCGGGCTTTTTCTCAAACGGCGTGGATGTCACGCCGAGAGATGCGGCGAATTCCGCGAGTTTCTTCGATTTCGGCGCTTCGGCAAGAAGCAGCTCAAGAATGATCTTCCGGTTCTCCCTGACACCGGCCGTGTCGGTTCTTACCGTCATGCCGTTTTCCACGGGGTAGTTGCATGACGAAACCTGTTTGGGCCCGCGGGGAGTTTCCAGTTCCACAATGCAAACCCGGCACGCGCCGATTGGTTCCATGCCCCGGTAATTGCAAAGCGTTGGTATGGAAATTCCCATCTGCCGCGCCGTATCCAGGATGGTTGTGCCAGGGGATACCTCGGATGTGCGTCCGTCAATGGTGATGCCGATCTTGTCTGGAGCTGATGTTTCCATGTTATGCTTTTTTCATTTCGCACACGCCGGCCGGACATTTCCGTCCCGCGATGTGCATGTCGAGATCGTCCCGGAAATGGAGCAGCGCGTTTGTCACCGGACCGGACGCGGTGGTGCCGAGCCCGCACACGCTTGCGGCGTTCATTGCCCTGCTGAGCCGCTCGAGCTGTTCGATGGTTTCGGCATTACCCTTTCCCTCGCAGATCCTATTCAACATGCCGTACATCTGCCTGGTGCCTTCCCGGCACGGCGTACACCTGCCGCACGACTCGTCCACAAAGAACCCGAGCAAGAATCGCGTCATGTCAACCACGCAGGAATCGGAGTCCATCACGATGATGCCGCCGGTCCCCATATTGGCGGACTTTCCCGGCACGTCCTGCGAGTCTATTGCCAGGTCGAGCATGGACGGCGGCACGCAGCCGATTGACGGCCCGCCCACCTGCACTGCCTTGCATGCCTTATCTCCGCGGATGCCGCCTCCCATTCCGTAAATCATGTCACGCAGGGTGATCCCGAACGGCACTTCCACCAGTCCGGAAGTTTTTACCGACCCTTCGAGGGAGAAAATCGTCGTGCCGGTCGTCGTCTTCGATCCGATGGAGGCGTACCACTGCGATCCCCTGGTAATAATCGGCGCAACGCTTGCCCAGGTCTTGACATTGTTCACAACCGTCGGCTTGCCCCAGAGACCCGCGGTCACGGGAAACGGCGGCCTGCCGCGCGGCTCGCCGGAATGGCCTTCAATGGATTCGATGAGCCCGGTCTCCTCGCCGCACACGTATGCGCCCGCGCCGCGGCGCACGCTCAGGCGGAAACTCCAGCCTGAACCGAAAATATCGTCGCCGAGTATCCCATGCTTTTCCGCTTCCGCAATTGCGTGTTCAAGCGTGGTGATGGCGAGAGGGTATTCGCTGCGGACATAGACATATCCCTGCCTCGCGCCTATCGCGTAGGATCCGATGATCATGCCCTCGATAATCGCGTGCGGGTCGCCTTCGATCACGCTGCGGTCCATGGAGGATCCGGGTGCGCCCTCGTCCGCATTGCACACGACATATTTCACATCGCCTTTCGCGTTCCGCGCGAACCGCCATTTCTGGCCGGTGGGGAAATACGCGCCGCCCCGCCCGCGCAGGCCCGAGGCCGTGATCTCGTCGAGCACGTTCTCAGGTTTCATCGACGAAAGCGCCTTCTGCGCTCCCCGGTATGCTCCGCGTGCGATGGATTCTTCTATAGACATCGGATCAATGGAACCGCAGTTCCGCATGATCACTTTTTTCTGGTGCCGGAAGAAATCGAGCTTTGACCATTCCGGAATTCCCTCTGCCGCCGGGCTCGAACCGTAACAATGGACGTCACCGGTGGACACATGCTCTTCAGAGGAGAACCTGCCGAGCGGCTTTTCGCCGCCGAAATTGCCTTTTGTGAAATATGCCGTGAGCACGGAACGGGTTTTCCGGGCCGTCATGCCGCCGAAGCTCACACGCGGGCCGCCCGGCATAACGATGTCGAGCAGGGGCTCCTGGCTGCAGAAACCGATGCAGCCGGTGCGCGACACGGTGGCGTCGGCCTTACATTTCTTTACAGTTGCAAGCGCCGCCTCCTCCACTTTGCGCGCACCCATGGCAAGCCCGCAGGTGCCGGACCCGATGAGGATCTTCAGCTTCTTCGGATACAGCGAGGCGCTGCCGAGAGCCGCAAGCCTGTCGAGATCGACCATGGTTTTCACCGCAGTGCTCATGAGAATTGTTCCAGTATCGCGTCCATATCTTCGGGATCAACCTTGCCGAAGCTCACGTCGTCGATGCGCATGGACGGCGACAAGGCGCACAGGCCCAGGCAGCGCACGGTACGCAAGGTAAAGCGTCCGGTCGTGTCGGTTCCGCCGTCGCTCACGCCGAGTTTCTTTTCGAGAAGAGAGAGCAACGCGCCGGAATGCTGCGAGTGGCAGCTTGTGCCGCTGCATACCTGGATAACGTGGCGCCCGGCCGGCTCGAACCTCATCTTGTCGTAAAAACTCGCCACCTTGAGGGCGCTCGCCAGCGGAATGGCGAGCCGCGACGCAGCGTGTTCCACAATGGGGCGCGGCAGAAAGCCGTAGGTCCTGTTGGTTGCCTCGAGCACGGGCATCAGCGCGCCCGCATCACCCTGGTGCTTTGCAATGATATCCGTCAGAAATGCCTCATCTTTTTTGTCAAGTTTGGCGGCGGGCTTTGGTTCCGTCACGGTCCTTGGAATGTTTCGCACCGGGCATCGCTCTATGCAGTCGCCGCAGCCGGTGCATTTGTCCTGGTCAACGAAGCGCGGCCTGGTTCTCACGGTTGCCTTGAAATTCCCAGCCTCGCCCTCGAGTTTCACCACCTCGGACATGGTAATCACGTCGATGTTCAGGTCGCGCATGCAGGCGACAACCTTCGGTGAAATGATGCATGTGGCGCAGTCGCCCGTGGGAAATGTCTTGTCGAGCCGCGCCATGTTTCCTCCGATGGTGGCGCTCTCCTCAACAAGATACACGTAGAACCCTGCTGCGGAAAGATCCAACGATGCCTGAATGCCCGCGATCCCGCCGCCGCATACAAGCACGGCGCCTACAGGCTCTTTCTTGGCTTTAGCCGGGACCGGTTCCTTAAGAGTTTCCGCGATCATGACGTTTTGTCCCTTTTTGTTCCGTCAAAAGAAATGCAAGACTCACCGCAAAGACACAAAGGTCGCAAAGGAATGCAGAATTGTTACGTCAAGAAAGTTGACAATATGCTGCATTTGCTCTATTTCCAGTTTTCTTTGCGTCCTTCGCGCCTTTGCGGTAAATCTCCTCTTCCGAACGATCAATTTCCAGGATCTTTCCCTTCACCGGTAAAAGCCTAACGTACTCTCCGGTACTTCTCTGTGTTCTCCGTGTCTCCGTGGTGAATCCTATTCCCCTCATTCTTCCGTCTCTTCCCCGGCCGTCTTGCTCTTCGGCATCACCTTGCGATAGACCGCACCCGGCTTTTTCACAACACCGCCGACCGTGAGAAGATCCCGCTCTATTTGAATATCAAACAGCCGCTCGTTTTCCTGCAGATACGGCAGTAGAAGCTTCCAGTCCTCATTCGTGAAGCGCCCGAACATGCCGCCGTTGAGCTGTTCGTTCACGAGGGTACGCTGAGGGTCGCGCAGGTAAATCGCCCCGCCCGAGGCCAGCGACAGCAGGTTGCTGCCCGGGTACGGGAGGTCGAGTCCAACAATGTCTCCGTTGTCTTCAACGCGAAGCCCATTGACAATTGCAAATCCGCCGCCCGCCAGCGGGTCGCCGGCCATGAACGATTCCGCGAGAAAGTCCAGCGCGGTGCCATTGATCACCACCTTCGGCTTTCCCACGGCGTTGATCATAGGCCTGCCGGCCGCGTTACCCATCACGTAGATCTCTCCGCCCTTTGCGCCGTACAGGAATGTCTGGCCGACGTCTCCGTACACCACCACTTTCCCGCGCTTGGAAATCTGGCACAACTGGTCCTGCGCGTTTCCATGAACATAGGCCTCGAGCCCGTCGATGCCGGAGCCCAGATAGTCGCCCGGATTGTCGTAACAGTCGACTCGAAGTCCGTCTGTTGCGGGGCCAAAGCCCGCGGCGTGAAATCGCGTGCCGCGGGAATTGTAATGCACGATATGCCGCCATCCGAGCTTGTATGCATCAACGGCAAGGTGCGCATCGCAATCGTCGCCCTCGGCCTGGAAACCCGTTGCATCAATAAGAAGCGTTGTCTCACCTTCGTGCGGGCCGCGGAGGGATTGCCGTGTGTCAAACGTAATGCGGCGGCACGCGCTTGCGGCTTCCCGGCCGATGCCGGGCTGCACCGAAAAGATTGTTTCCAATCCGCTTCGAAGCGCCGCAACCACCGAACTGCGTTTTTTGTCGCCCGTGGGATACCGGCGGTCGATTGCCAAGGTGAGCGCCTGGATGCCGAACGCCGGTTCGTCTTTCGCACAGCTTGCTGCAACCTGCTCCGCGCACCAGCGCAGCCGGTTGTAATCCATGGCACGGATGTTTTCGCGCAGGTACTCGAACATCATCTGCGGATTGTTGTCCTGCAGGGCCTGCGATATCGCCGCAGCATCGGCATCTTTACTTGAAGGAACCGTCACCGGAATCGAAAAATCGCAATGCGCCTGTCCGGGCCGCGTTCCCACCTGCTGGCCGAATTTGTTGGTAACGTTCAGGGTGTAGTCCGGCGAGGTTCCGTTGTGCCCGTTGCCCGACGGGACAACGTTCAGCAGGAAAGCGCCTCCGTCCGTCGAACTGCCGCCGCGCGCGTTCCAGTACATGTCGGCAATGGGCGAAAACCGCGAATCCTCGCGCGCCAGACTCGCCAGCGTTGCGTCGATGGCCTGCTTCTCGGAACAGATGAGCCCGATGGAGACTTTGCCTTCCTGAAGCGCAAACACCTGAGGACGCAGCATGGCCGTGTCGGTGATGCCGAGCAATTGAAATCCCATTTTATCAAGATTGCGCGCGATGATGAAAAACCACGGGCCGTCGGGCGACGCATGGATCTGCGCGGCCTGGATTTCTTTGTATACTCGCTGTTTTTCCACGGGCAGCCGGTCGAAATCGAGCTCGGTGGTGGGCGCGAGCGATTCTATGATGTATTCCACCGGATACTTGTACACGCGGTTCATGAGGTCGAACAGCATGATGGACGCTTCGGTGTCGGTCAGGAACTGCGGGAACAGGTTGCGCTGCGCGAGATATTCGCACACCGAAAGGTAATTTGCGAAGTCGCCGTTGTGGACGAGCGCCTCGTTCATGCCGATAAACGGGTGGCAGCCGCCCGGATGCCACACGCGGCCGCGCGTGGGGTACCGCTGGTGCGCGATCCACACGTGCGCTCGCGAGTCTTCCATGCGGTAATACTGGACCACGGCTTCGGCGTATCCCACCACCTTGAGAATAATCAGATTGCGCGCATGCGAAAGCACGAATGCGCGCTTCTCGCCGAGTGACGCGTAGAATCGGTTGTTGAGCTTGCTGGAATTCTGGAACACGAACTCGTCTTCGATCTCACGCGGCTCAAGGCCGGTCAGTTTCTTCTCGTCTGCAAACTTTGCGAGCGCATCCTGTTTTGCGCGGACAAAGTAGCGCGCCACGTCGGGCGGCTTCACCTGCAACAGCGGTACGTCGCGATAATCGCTCACCGTGGGAATGATGCCGCCCTGGTCTATGGTGAAAAACGGCTCGATGCATTCCTTCTCAACCTCGCCTTTAGCACCGGCATCGAGGAGCGCGACCTGCAGGCAGTAATCCTCTTCGAGCACCGACCTCGACACGCCAAAATCCTCGGGCACGAGCCCGCAGGCGGCAATACCGCCGCCTTTGCCGTTGCCGCGGTTGCGCATCTGGATGCTCGGCTCGTAAATGTGCTTCCCGCGCACCGGGATGGTACAGGCGAAACCGGTAACGCCGCATCCGCCTTCGGCTTCCTGAGGTTTGCCGATCCATTCGCCGGAAGGCCGGAGGCCGTCGCGGCTGCGGATGAGGGCTTCCGCCCGGTCAAGAGACGAAACCGTCATTTCTTCCCTCTGTCGTTTTCATAGTCAAGATGCATCAGCAGGTCCGTTCTTCCCCGCAGGGCGGTGACCGATTCGAGGCCCAGGCGGTACAGTATGTCAACCAGGCATTCCCTGAAAGCGGTATGAAGGTTCACCAGGCGCTGCGTGCACCACTCCACGGTGAGCAATTGCAGCAACTCCGGATCGGTGGTGCAGATTCCGCGCGCGCATCCCCGGCCGCTCTCGCAGCATCCGCAGCGGATGCACCCGAGCGAGACCAGCTCGGCCGTGCCGATCACGATCCCGTCGGCGCCCATGGCGATTGCCTTGGCAATGTCCCACGGATTGCGGATTCCGCCGGAAACGATGAGCGTGATCTCGTCGCGCACGCCTTCGGCCACCAGAAACTGGTGCACGTTGCTTATTGCGTATTCGATGGGCATGGCGATGTTCTTCTTGGCGATGTTCGGGGCGGCGCCCGTGCCGCCGTAGCTGCCGTCCATGTGCACAATGTGCGCGCCGGCGCAGTACGATCCTACCGCCACCATCTCCACGTCGTTGGGCGTGGAAACTTTTGCCGAAAGCAATGCGGTCCTGTTGACATGAGCGATCCAGTCGAGGTGCTTCTTGTGGTCCTCTATCGAATACACGCTGTGGAACGGAAACGGCGAGAACAGTGACGTGCCCACAACAGCCTCGCGCATGGCGGCAACCGCAGGCGTATTCTTGTCGCCCAGAAGATGTCCGCCCAATCCCGGCTTGGCGCCTTGCGCGTATTTGAACTCAACGATGCGCGCGCGTTGGATGGTTTCTTCGCGCACGCCGAACAGGCCTGTGGCAACCTGGGTGATCATGTAATCTTTATAGGGAATAAAACGCTCCGGATATCCGCCCTCACCCGTGCAACTGAAGGTGTTCCACGCCTTGGCCGCTCTCACTTTACCCAGCTGCGCCCGGATATTGGTTGATCCGAACGACATGCCTCCGCCGTACCATGGAACGTCGATCTTTATCTTCGGCCTCGAATCGTTCTTCCTCTTATTAAGGAGCAATTCGGTGGAAATGTCCTCGCGCCGGAGGCCGGACGGGATCTTGTCCGGAAAAACGAACCGCAGCCTGTCGAACCCGCCTCCCGAGTTTCCAACCTGGCTTTCGAGATGCGGAGGCGGCTGCCTGCCGGTTTCGGCCATGTGCCAGTTGCTCGCCAGAAGGTCCGGTGTCCAGCGATAATCGCCGAGTGTCTTGAAAACCTGATTCTCATCGAGCGAAAGCGCATGCTGCGGGCAGGTGGTGATGCAGAACCGGCCGGTCTTTTCGCAGTCCGGGCCTACACATTTATAATCGAACGGACGGATAACCTGACGGTAGCCAGCGGGACGGACATGAACTCCGTGTTGGCATACGTCGACGCACTTCCCGCACGAAACACAGGTTGACGCGCGATGGATGCTATACTTCCCCATCTCATTGCGGTAACGCGGCGGCGCTGTCCGCACGGTGCGCGAAACATCGGCAAAATCGGGACGCGATGTGAAATCTTCCGCTGTCTGCGGGACCGGTTTGATGGCTGTTGTGGTCATGATTGGTGTTCGTCCCTAATTGCCGTCTTTGCGTTTCCCGAAAATACGCCCGAATGCCGCGCGTTCCAGGTCTTCAAAAAACATGCACCTGCCTACTTCGCCCCGCAGGCGCCGCGCTTCACGTATGCCCATTGCGCCGAGCATTTCCAGAAGCTGGCTGTGCCATGATCCCATCAGATTGACAAGCCTGCGGACCGCGTATTGTTCGTCAATCCCGGCCAAGTCGACAGAACACTGCTCGCCCCTCTCGCATTCCCCGCACAACCTGCAATCCATGGCGAGAATAAGCGGAATATCGACGGTAACCAGGTCGGCGCCGCAGATAATCGCCTTGGCCATGTGCTCCGGCAACGCAATGCCTCCCGAGGCAATGAGCGTGATTTCGTCGCGGATGCAATCCTTGACAAGCGCTGCATGCACTTCACGGACGGCATCGCGCATATGGCGCGGCTTCTCCGCCTCGAGTTCCCTGCCATGTTTGTCGAACACCACATTGACAACCTCAATGCCCTGGTGAGCCAGCCACAGGACGCGGGCCGCTGCCGCCTTCCCGGACGCCAGCCGTACCGCGACGATTCTCCGCGCATTCTCCTGTTTGCATGCGGCCGCCGTCTCGACAACACGGTCCGAATCCTGGATAACCACCATGGCCGAATCCGCAAACCGGCCGTCCGGTGCGGGCGCCTTGTCGTCCATCAAGGGAACAACTTGTGAGTTCGCGCCGGTCCCGATATTTGCAATCCGGTCGGGAGAAACCAAGGCAAACAGTCCCAGATCGGTTGCAGCCTTCACAAGAGCCGAAACAACCGGGGCATGCGCCCAGTGCTGCGCGATATTGTCGAACATAAGCGGCAGCGGGCTCTGAATGCGCGGCGGCGGGGCTTCGCGAAGTTTCCCGTTGTCAAAGGAAATGCGTCCCAGTTTGCGGCCGATGTCAACGCCCGTGTTGATATATTCGCGTCCGTGAATCCCGTCGCGCGTCGGCCGCACGATTTCCGACATGTCGGTCCACATCGAATCGAATCCCTCACCTGAAAAGGGGCCGCCATAGCCGCAGCCGGACACCGGAACGCCTCCGGTTTCGGCCTGGAACCACGTGGTAAGCACTATATCGGGGTTGTAATAACTGTCGCCAAGGCGCTCGTATTCGGGATTCACCACTCTCGTGAGAATGTTCTTGGTGCAGTTCTGCACGCAGGTAAGGCAGCCTTTGCACTGGTATATGTAATCGAGGTATCCTATTTCGTCGCGGAGCGCGTCGGCCTCGTCGCGATACAGGCCGTACACGCAGCCTTTCTTCACGCAGTTATGGCACCCGGAGCAGTCTTCTCGCCAGTCAACAATGCCGAGCTTGCCCTCCGGACGGATGCGCGGCGGCGTCGGCTGCGTTTGAATGTGGTACTTGGCAGGCATGCCGGATTATCCCAATCTCGATTTCAGAGCGTTAAGCACGTCCATGGCCGCATCACTATCGTCGTCGCACACAATTTCAAAACCGCGCAATCCTTCGATGCTGCTGAGTTTTTCAATGGTTTCAAGCGCCATCTTTATCCCATCCGCGCGGGCGGCGCTTGAGTCCGGTTTTGAAGAAAGCCGGCTGAGCACATCTGCCGGCACCATCGGATTGGGCCGTTTTTCTACAAAGGCCTTTGCTTTTTCAACATCAGTGAGCACCTTGATTCCGGCAACAAAAGCCGCTTTATGGTGCAGCCCGCGATTGATAACTTCCTTCCACCACGTGGCGAAACGGTCAAGATCAAAGACCGGCTGGGTAACGATAAACTGCGCACCCACAAAGATTTTTTGTGCAAGCCGGGGCAACTGCAATTCAAGCGGGTCGGCAAAAGGAGAAGCAACGGCCCCCAGACAATACGATACATGGCCATCGATATTTTCTTCGCCGACTATGGAAGCATTTTTTTCAAGGCCGTGCAGGCTTTGCAACAAAATTGTGGCGTCAATATCAAACACGTTCTTGGCCGCATGAAACGGAAGAAGCGTCTGATGCGTGCCGCTGGTGCAGAGGATATTGCGGATCCCGAGGGCACGCGCGCCGAGAAAATCGGAAATCAGGGCCGTCCGGTTGCGGTCGCGCGTGGTCATGTGCAGAATGGGTTCCACGTTTTCGGATGCGATAATCGCGGCCGCAGCGAGGGCCGACATTCTCACCCCGTCCCGGTTGTCGCTCACGCCAAGGGCGTGAACTCTGCCCGCAAACTGTTTCGCCATCTGCCGGACGCCGGCAGCGTCGGACGATTTCGGGGGCGAAATCTCGGCGGTAACGATTTGCTTTCCGGATTCGATCCGTTTCTGCAGGACGGTTTTTTCTTGTTGCATGGTAAACCTTCTTATGTATGCGCTTCCACGGCCGGGCCGCTCAGCCTCTTTGCCGCATCGTAAATGATCTCTTTGAGCTGTCCGGGAGTGACGTTTTGAGGACAATGAACGAGCTCAGCACGGCCCGGATCGAGTCCGATCTCGGAAAGCAGCCGTTTTACCGTCTTGACCCTCATCTCGGAACGGTAATTGCCCTGCGAAAGCGTGCATTCTCCGAGAGCGCAGGTAATAATGCAGATTCCGCGAACCCCGCCCTCCAGGGCATGAAGCATGTATTGCGCGTCGATCTTGCCGCTGCATGGGATTTCTTTGATCCGGACATGCGTTCCGGCGTCCGTCCACTGGACCGGCATGAGTCCGGCGTGAGGTACGCAGTTTTTGCAGAGATAGATTGTGATGTCGGAAGAAGCTTGATGTGCCATTTCAACCATGAGCGATTCTGTTTACCGTCTTCTGCCGGCCGGCGAGCAGGATTTTTGAACGCCGGGAGCCATTTTTGAACGTGAAAATATAGTTCCTGGCGCAAAATGTGGCCAGAAAATGAATCGCGGAATTTATGGGGAGAAATGAGGAGGAATCTTGGTCGCGGATTTCGGATTTTTTTATTGGCACGCTCATTCCCTAACCCAAGAGGCGGGGAATGAGCGGGCGGTGGGATTCAAAAGGCACGCAGCTGCGCTCCGCATTTCGAAATCGGAAATGACGGGTCATTTCATTTGCATTTCATCCATCGAAGTGGCCGGGGTTTCGGACAGCTTGATTTTGAAATCGATCTTTTTGCCGTTCACGGCAACTGCCACCGCATAAGAACCAGGGGCCATTGAAACATTATTTCCATAATGAGTCGACTGTTCACCCTTTCCAATGGCCTGCATCACAACGATCGGAACTTCTTTCGGTACCCCGGACGGATTTCCCTTTTCATCGAGAGGCCGGAAACTCATCTTCACTTTGGCGTTGGCAATCACGTTTCCAGTCTTTGCATTGAAAACATGAATGACCAGATGATGGTTCGGATGGGTGGCCGCATCGGGCATCACCGGTTTAGCTCCCGCCACGATCATCATGCCTTCGGCTGCCTTGCCGGCCGAAACCTCTTGCTTTGTAAAGAACGGCTCCGCAGCCAGCACGTGCAATTCAATGCGCTCGCCGTTGAGGGTTGTGTCGATCTCAACATGACCGGCCTGCACGAGGCCGTGAGCAAGAAAAAGAGCAAAGACAAACCGGACAAAAATTGAGTACTCTCGCATGTAAAACCTCCCTGTGGTTGAAAAGACGTTGCACGCTTGCCCTTTTGACCGGTGCGCGGGAATGCGCACGACCCAGGCTTATCGGCACCGCCCAAAGAATATAGCCTGCGAAATTGACATTGCCAACGGTTTTAGAAAATAGGTTTTCACCGCAGCTAAAGTTCCAGCAATTGCTATTCCAAAAGAAACAAGCCGCCCTGCTCGTTCCGCTTCATCGGTTTGCCGCCCGGCGGCAAAGGCAAAGCAGGTAAAAAAAGGGCTTGCAGGCGCACATCATTGAAACATTTTGGATGCAAATCTCATCTAACTATATGGATCGAGAAAGCAAGAGAACAAGTTCAAGAAACGAGTTTAGTACATTATAGAGTCTGGAAACACAGGCAATTACCACTCGACGCATCATTTGGTTTGAAGCGACTTACGCAAAGGTGAAGTATGCAAATTTCCATTCAGTCCCTTGGAAAGACCTATAAAAATGGGAAAACCGCGCTTAAGAACGTCAATCTTGAAATTTCCAACGGCATGTTCGGCCTGCTCGGACCCAATGGCGCGGGCAAAACCACGCTTATTCGCATTCTCGTTACACTTATGGAACCGACCTCTGGAAGGGTCATGGTGAATGGCGTTGATTTACAAAAGGAGCGAAAAAACATACGCGCCGTTCTTGGGTACCTGCCTCAGGATTTCAAATTTTTCTCAAGGTTAAAGACGTGGGAGTTTCTGGATTATATTGCGTTGCTCGCCGGCCTAAAGAATCGTGCCGAACGAAGGAATGCCATCGACCGTATGTTGACCCAGGTCGGACTTTTTGACGCGCGCGACCGCATGGCCAACCGCCTCTCCGGGGGAATGAAACGCCGTTTGGGCATTGCTCAGGCGCTTATCGGCAATCCTCAGATTGTAGTTATAGACGAACCCACCACCGGCCTTGATCCCGAGGAACGAATCCGCTTCCGAAACCTGATCAGCGCATTGAGCCGGCAGGATATTATCATTATTTTCTCCACGCATATCGTCGGGGATATCTCGAGCACCTGCAGAAATCTGGCGCTCTTGTGGAACGGTGAAGTGGCCTATTGCGGTACGCCCGATGAACTGCTGCGCCGGGTGCAAGGTCGTGTCTGGCGCGTTGCTGTCGGCAACGAGGAACTCGATGCTCTTAAGCAGCGCCACACGGTAGTGACCACCATTCCCGCTGTGGACGGATGGAAGGTTGAAATCGTGGCCGAACGGCTGGACGGCTTTACGGGTGAAACCGTTCAACCGGACCTGGAGCACGCCTACGTGTACTTCATGGAGAAACAAAAAACAGGAGGCAATCAATAAGCATGGATTCCATGCGGACCATTGCCATCGTTGCTTTGTACGAGGCTCGCACACTCTGGCGGAGCTGGTTTTTCAGAATTTTCGCGGGCGCAATCGTACTGCTTCTGCTCGGATTGAACAGCTTGATATTCAGTGTCGGTCAATTTTCAACATGGGTCTTTCGCGCCGTACCGGCAAACGTTCCTTATGTAAACATGCTGCTTCTCAACCTGATTCAATCGATTGTGGCCGTCATTTTGGCAACCGACTTCATGAAGCGCGACCGCTCCATGGATACCACGGATGTGGTGTACATCCGGTCCATGACCAACACGTCGTACGTGCTGGGAAAAGCATGCGGTAATCTGCTGGTTTTTTTCTGCCTCGACGCTGTAGCGCTTGCGTGCGCCGCGCTTTTTACCTTGTTCTCGGGCGGCGCGGCGCCGGAGCCTGCCGTGTACGTTTATTACGCATGTCTCATCAGCCTGCCGAGTCTCGTGTTCTGCATCGGGCTGACATTCTTTCTTATGTCGATTATCCGGAGCCAGCCCTTGACGCTGGTCGGAATGCTCGGCCTTCTGGGGCTGGCCTTCTTCTTTCTGCCCGACCGTCTGTATTCGCTCTTCGATTTCGCGGCACTGCGGACGCCGCTCATGTATTCCGACAGTGTCGGTTTCGGTTCGGTACCCGGGATCGCGGCCCTTCGCGCGGCGTATCTGCTGGTCGGAGGTGCCTGTGTGCTTATCGCGGCGCTGCGGTTACAACGCCTTCGGCAATCCGCTTTCGCTTCGGGAGCAACGCTTGCCGGCGCGATACTCCTCAGCGGCGCCGCGGCAGGCGCCGGAGCGTTCTATGTGCATAGCAACCTGCGTAATGACATAACGCGCGCGCAGATGATCGAGCAACATAACCGTCAGTTCGAGGCCCCTTGCATTTCCGTGGTCCGCGAGGCGCTCGGCATTTCGCATGCGGGATCTGCGATACGGGCAACGGCTCAAGTAACGGTGTGCAATCAAAGCGGCAGGACGATCGACGAATACCAGTTCCGGCTTAATCCCGGACTTGCAATTCGGGAAATACGCGGCAGCCATCACGTGAGCTTTCGACGCGCGCTCGATTATGTGTTTGTAAAACCCGCGACTCCCCTCCCCGCCCTGGCGCTCGACACCATCGTTTTCGTCTATGCCGGAACGATCGACGAATCGGTTTGTTATCTCGACGTCCAGCCCGAGGAACTCGCACGAGCCGGCACCGTGTTCTTTTTCCAAAAACAAACAAGATATGCTTTTATCAACAAACGATTCGTTCTGCTTACCCCCGAATCGCAATTTTATCCCCAGGCGGGGGCGGGCTACAGCTCCGAACATCCCGAAGTGAATTATACGGCGCCCGCCGAATTTAGCATCTCGGTTACCGCCGACCCGGCTCTGACAGTCATTAGTCAAGGGGTAGCCGTGCGCACGGCGGGCGGCGTCACCGTTTTCTGCCCGCCAAAACCGATGCCGGGAGTGTCGGTGATCATAGGGGTATACACAAAGCGCTCGCTGGCGGTGGATTCGGTGGAATACAGCCTGCTGACGTTTGCTCACCACGACTATTTCAAACGCTATTTCAAGGATCTTCAGACCGATACGCTTGTCTCGTTGATTCGGGGATTAAAGGGGGATTTCGAGAACCGTCTCAAGTTCACGTATCCGTATTCCCGGTTCACCATGGTCGAAGTTCCCCTGCAATTCACCGAATTTGGCCGGGTATGGACCGCCGGGCATGAAGCGATGCAGCCGGAAATCGCCTTGCTTCCTGAGAATGGATTCTCGCTCGGCGATGCGGATTTCCGTTCAATGCAACGGGGCGGCTTCACTCCCCGCGGACGCGACCAGGAAGTACTGACTCCGCAGGAGCAGCAAGGCATGATGTTTCAGCGGTTTGTCGCCTCCACCTTCCTGCGCGACAATGCCGGCCGCCGGCTGATGTTGCGGCCCGCCGATCGCTCCGCCGCGGCAGCCCAGATGCTGCAATGGATGCCGCCGGTGAGCGCTGCGAACGCCAACCTGTTTGTCTTTCCGGAATACTTTTCTTATGTGGTGCACCTGCATTCGCCATCATGTCCGGTTTTCTCGCTGGCGCTTGAATCGTACTATAAAAAACGGGCAAGCGGCGACGCTCCGCCGATGATGCGCATGTTCATGGGAGGCGCAACCACCGATGAGAAGGTGAACGGGGCTTTGGAAAACAGCGGCTTCGATCAGATTTGCAAAGACCCCCAAAACCGTTTGCTCGTCCCGGATGTCGTCCAGGCGCTTGGAGATTACCTCTTTACGGTATTGCAAAAAAATATCGGCGATCAGGCTTTCGACGATTTCATGCTTGCGCTTGTGCGGCAGAACAGGTTCGGCACCCTTGACCTTGACGTATTCTGCGCCACGATACAACAACGCTTCAATTTTGATTTTCATCCCACCCTCCAATCCTGTTACCGGAAACATCCGTTGCCGGGGTATTTGCTTGACAATATAGAGGCCAGCGGGGTGCGTGACAAGACGGCCGACCGGTTTCTCCTGCGCTTTGAGATAGCAAATCCGGAATCCGCGCAAGGGTTTGTCAAGGTGAGCGTTCGAACGGGAACGCTGGGAAGCGGAAGATTTGGGGGGGGCGGCGGGTTTGCAGGTGGTAATCGCGGCGGGACCTTCGGCGGCGCAACCGTCGACCGGATCATTTCGCTCGATCCGCGCCAATGTAAAGAAATCGACATGATGATGGATCAGCCGCCGCGAATGCTCTCCATCAACACGCTCATATCGAAAAATATTCCCGCCACCCTCGTGCATCCCTTCGATAAGGTCGAATTCAACCCGGACCGGGCGCCGTTTGACGGGGAAAAGGTGATACGCGGGATTACTGCGCCCGAACCGGGTACCGTCATCGTCGACGATGGGGACAGCGGTTTTTCGATAGAAGCCAAACCTTCGACCGGCGTGATGAACTGGTTCAAAAGTTCTTCGGCCCAACCGCAGGATCGTTACGCCAGCGTGCGTCTCTTTGATCCGCCGGCCGAATGGACCGAAGCCGCGGGTCCGCAATATTACGGAAAGTATGTTCACTCCATCCATTATATAAAAGCCGGTGACGGCAGCAAACGAATTGCTTGGAACGCGTCGATCAAAGAGAGCGGCACCTACGAAATTTATGCCTACTACGGCACCATGGGGTTTCAGCGCGGAAACGGCCGCCGCCAGAACCGGGAGGCTTTGCATGGGGCATTCCATTATATTGTGCATCACGACGACGGCGTGGAGAATGCCGCACTTGACTTGAAAGATATCCAGAACGGCTGGAATTCCCTCGGCCGATATCATCTTTCTCCGGGAATGGCCCAGGTGGAGCTCACGGACCAGGGAAGCCAGGGTATCGTTGCCGGTGATGCAATCAAGTGGGTAAAACAGTGATGGGAGACCCTGTAATAATTCGGTTAATTTGTCAACGCAAGACATGATGAAAAGGCCATCCATTTCTTAGGGGACCTCTAAAAATTCTGTAAAATAGTAGATTCCAAGATCATGTTGACAGATAGTATTATTTCGCGATGTCAGGGCGTCTATTTGTCTGATAGGTGCCCAAAACTGTTCTTTTTTCGGTCCCTTTGGGGGCCTTGTGCGGTCCTGTCCCGCTTTTCAGGCGTGGCACTCAAGATATGCAAAGCGTTTTATGTTGTAAACCAGGTTCAGGAGTCCTATCTTCGCCGCGGCCCTCAGCCGCCCGATACACCTGATCCTGCCACGAAACATGATTTCTATTTGAGCAAACACATGTTCTATACGCGATCTGACTTTGGATTTCTTCCGGTTCTGTGCCAATTGTGCTTCCGTCAATGGTGCGCCACGAGTCCCTTTGACACATATTTTGCTTCTGTACCAGAGATAATCAAGCCTTTGTTCCGCCTTTTCCGAATGATACGCGCTGTCGGCAAACACGTCCGCGTTCGTGTTCTCAGGATTAAGGAGAGGTTCAAGCATATTGGAGTCGTGCACTTCTGCGGATGTCGCCGCATAGTCTCGAATGATTTTATGCTTCGCGTCTACCGACGCATGGTTCTTGTAGCCAAAAAACGTCTGATCGTTCTTCTTCGTCCATCGCGCATCAACATCTTTCTGACGAAGTTTCTCAGGGTGCTTTTCCCATTCCTGCGGCGTGCCCCCGTTCTTGATTTCTTTATTCTCCTCCCGCGTGTTTCTCTGGCGAGGTACCTCGACAAAACTCGCATCTATTATTTGGCCTTTCTGGGCAGTGTAACCCGCTTCGTTCAACTGACGACCGAACAGGTCAAACAGCTTCTTGACAACGCCTGCTTGTGTCAGCGTTTCCCGAAACAACCAGACCGTTTTCTCGTCGGGAATGCTATCCTCGGAAGTGAGTTCAAGAAACCGTTTGAACGTCAATCGGTCCAGAATCTGAAACTGGGTTTGCGCATCGGAAAGCCCATACATCGTCTGCAACACGAGAATCTTGAACATCAGGATATAATCGTACGGTGGACGACCGGCGTTGCTCTTCCGTTCCTTGCGAAAAGCCTTGTCAATAACAGGACGAAAACTCTTCCAACGTATGGCCCGATTGATGGTTTCAAGAGGGTCTCCCATTTCGGAAAGCTCGGAAAGGCGATTCTCAAGGTCAAAAAGGCCTATCTGTCCCATCGCAATATCCTCCAGACGGTAGTGGGTTCGCAGGTTTGTTGTCTGGAATTAAAATAATTGACGAAATAGCCTTTGTCAAGCATTAATTGGGCAAATTAGGCAATTTTTAGAGGTCCCCCTTAGAGATTCCCATCATGAAAAGATACGTTTTGATTTCAACGGTTTTTCTTGCCGCCTTCTGCTGCGGCGCTCAGGCAATCGACACATTGTCTTTTGACAAGGCCGTGTGGCTCGTTACCCGCCAGAGTCCGGAGATGGTGCAGGCGCGCATGACCCTGGCGCAAAGTCAGGCCGTGTACGACGCGGCGGTCGCAGCCCAGAAGCTCTCGGTTAACCTTTCCCTTTCTCCCATCAGTTATACCAACGATTTGCAATTGGGCCCCAATAATTCCTGGGACACGACCAGGAACATCAAATCGAGCGGCCAGCTCCAGCTTTCGCAGCCCGTGCTTCTTACCGGCGGCACCGTGGCGCTGGAGGGCGATATGGGCTGGAACGACCTGTACACCAGTTATTCCAGGGCCGGAGAGAACCGTTCGTTTGATTATCATACGGCAATCAGCTATTCGCAGCCGCTTCTTATCTATAACCAGCTCAAGATGAATTTGCGCCAGCAGGAGCTCACGCTCCAGAACAACCAGTTCACCTATGCGATGCAGGCGCTCGCCATTGAGGCGAGCATCGCCGCCGATTATTACGGCCTGTACCAGGACCAGATGAACTTTCAGATTGCACAGGAATCGTATCAGAGTGCACAGCAAAGTTACGAAATTACCGAGGTTGGCGTAGCCACCGGGAAACAGGCGAAATCGGATCTTTACCAGGCATCGGTCACCATGACGCAGAATGAATCTGCCATGAAGAACCAGGAAATCACGTGGCAGAACGCGGCCGAGGCGCTTAAACAAAGGCTCGGCCTTCCGTTTGACACCGCAATAAGCCTGATGATCGACACAACCGCCTCCGCCATGACCATCGACCTGCAAAAGGCGGTGGCGAACGGCCTGCGCCAGCGCATGGAACTGCGCCAGGAAGCAATTACAATCGAGAATGCGCGGTTCGCCCTCACCCAGGCGCGAAGCAACGGCCTTTTCAACGGAAATCTCAATGTTTCCTACGGGCTTGTGGGCGCCAGCCCGGAGGTGAACACGCTTTTCAAGGAACCGGCAAAAAACATGAGCGCCGGACTGACGCTGCAGGTTCCTCTCTGGGATTTCGGAGCGAACCGTGCAACCGTCAGGGCGTCGACGATAGCGGTCAAACAGGACGAGCTCTTGCTTGACAATGAGAAAACAACCATAATTCTTTCGATACGCAAGGAATACCGTTCGATCCAGAATCTTCTGGAGCAGATCGAGCTGGCCCGCCAGACCCTGAAGTCCGCCGTTCTGACCTACGACGTCAATCTCGAAAAATACAAACTCGGCGGATTGAGCGCGATGGACCTGAACCAATATCAGATCCAGCTTTCGCAGGCGAAAAGCGGTCTCGTGAGCGCCCTTGTCAATTACCAGATCGAGCTTCTGAACATGAAGGTCCAAAGTCTGTGGGATTTCCGGACGAACCAACCGGTAATTCCGGAGTTAAAACCAAAGGAATGACCCTATGCACTATGTCCGATCCGCCGTTGCCGCTGCCGGTGCGGCGCTAGTGATTATTGCGTGCGGCACCCAGCAATCGCAGGACCAGAATACCGTCACCATTCCGGTATCGGTTGCGGAAATAAAGCTGCGGCCCATTGCCGACCTTCTGCAGACGACCGGGACGGTCACTCCCGACAAAGACGTCTCCATTATCAACGAAATGGCCGCTTATTACAGTCTCCAGGTGAATCCCCGCACAAGCAAGCCGTTCGCTCTCGGCGATCAGGTGAAGAAAGACGAGGTAATCATCAAGCTGCACGATGTTGACTACGAGAGCACCAACCGGGTGAATGCGCAAAAACTCACTTTGGATATCGCGAAGCAGAGTTTGGATCAGGAACGTTCCTTGTACCAGAAAGGCGGCGCTGCCACCACCGACCTTCAGAACGCCGAATTGGCTGTTTCGAATGACAAATTCAACTACGACGACGCCGTGGAAAAGGATTCAAAGCTCTGGATCAAACCGCCTTTTGCGGGAGTGATCGTCAACCTGCCGTATTACACGCAGAACACGCGCATAACGGCTACCGGCCAGCTTATGGTGGAGGTCATGAACTACGACCGGCTGAGTCTCCAGACCAAGCTGCCCGCAAACGACATGGCCCGCGTTCGTGTAGGGCAATCCGTGTTGATGACGAATTACACGGTGCCCAACGACACCGCCCACGGTACAATAACCCAAGTGTCGCCCGCAGTCGATCCGACGTCCCGGACCTTTCAGGCTGTGTTCATCATCGACAACCCGGGCAGGAAATTCCGTCCCGGCATGTTCGTCATGGCGGATGTCGTTGTGGCCCGTAAAGACAGCGCCGTGGTCGTTCCCAAGGAGATCATCCTGTCGGACCTGAAAGGCAAGAGTGTTTTCGTCGTCGACCGCGGCCGCGCTCAACTGCGCGCGATAAAGACCGGCATCGAGAGTGAAAATGAAATCGAGGTCGTGAGCGGTCTCAAGGCAGGAGAGCGTTTGGTGACAAAAGGATTTGAGACGCTTCAAGACGGCAGTCACGTGAAAATTCTTGACTAGGAAGAAATAGACCTTGAACAAGATTGCCGCATTTGCCGTAAAAAATCCGGTTGCGATTCTCATGGCGGCGCTTGGCGTACTGCTGCTGGGTATTCTCTCGTATTCACGCCTTGGCATGGAACTATTCCCAAGCCTCAACAATCCCCGTCTCTATATCGATTTCAACGCGGGGGAACAACCGCCCGAAGAGATCGAAAAGCAATATGTTCAGAAGCTCGAAGCGCAGGCCATCAGGCAGCACAACGCCGCGAGCGTGGCATCGATCTGCCGCGTGGGCAGCGGCCAGGTCACCGTGGAATACGCATGGGACGCCGACATGAACGAGGCGTTTCTCGATTTACAGAAGGCAGTTTCCACGTTCGCACAGAGCGTCTCGCTTGATACGATCAGCGTTTCGCAGTACGATCCGAACAACGAACCGGTGGTGATCCTCGGCTTTTCAAATAAAAAAATTACGGACATGAACGCCATGCGCAAGACAGCCGAAACCTGTGTGCGCAACGAACTGGTACGCCTCCCCGGAATTGCCGACGTCGAGATATGCGGCCAGGATCAAGACCAGGTATCCATCGAAACAAACGACTATCTCCTGCAGGCCTACGGCCTTTCTGCCGCCACCTTGGCCACTCAGATACAGAATTTCAACAGAAATCTTTCGGGCGGTTCGATCCAGGAGATGGGACTCAAATACGTCGTCAAGGGCGTGGGTGTATTCAACTCGCTGGCGGACTTCGAAAATCTTGTGGTGGCCTTCGGCCAGAGCGCCACGACGCAGGGGCCGCAGGATACGACAACGGGCAACAAGACGCCGATCCGGTTGAAAGACGTGGCCAAAGTTTCGCTGAAAAACAAAGACCCGCAGAACATCGTGCGTGTCAACGGCGTTCGCTGCCTGGGGCTGCGGGTGTACAAAGAAACAAAGTACAATACCGTCAAGGCGGTGCAGGAAATCTACGGCGCCATAAAGCGGCTGCGATTGTCATTGCCCGGCTACGATTTCTCCATCGTCAGCAACCAAGGGAAATTCATTGATGAATCCATCGGTGAGATGAAGCAGACCGCACTCATCGGAATCTTTCTTGCGGTCATGGCGCTTCTGTTTTTTCTCCGCCAATTCGGCGCCACGGTAATCATCAGCGTGGCGATTCCCTTTTCCATTATCTCCACCTTCAACCTCATGTATTTCAACCACCTGACGCTTAATCTCATGACGCTGGGAGGGCTGGCTCTGGCAGCCGGACGGCTTGTCGACGATGCCGTGGTGGTGGTTGAAAACATCATCCGCAATGTCGAGGAAGGCTATTCCATACGCGAGGCGGCGGTCCGCGGCACGGGGCAGGTCGGCGGGGCGGTGCTGGCATCCACACTGACGACGGTGGTGGTGTTCCTGCCGATCATTTACCTTCACGGCATTTCTGCGGAATTGTTCAAAGACCAGGCCTTGACAGTTGCATTTGCACTTTTCTCCTCCCTGGCAGTGGCGTTGACCGTAATTCCCATGCTCTCGTCGAGGTTCCTGGGGCAAAAACCGTTGCAGCACTCCCTGCATTTTCACTGGTACAGGGGGCTGCTTGAAGGCGCGCTCAAGAAGCGGAAAACGATTCTTCTGTGCACCGGGTTGCTCATGGCGCTTTCGCTGGCGCTTGTTCCCTTTGTCGGGTCCGAGTTCTTTCCAACCGTGAGCACCCGTGAATTCACGGTTGCGGTCCATCTTCCCGAGGGAACAACCTTGCAGCGCACGGCGCAAACCGTACGCGGGTTGGAAGTACTCATCGGCTCTGTCCTCAAGGATGCCGTGGAAACGGTATACAGCGAAAGCGGCCCGGTCACCACGGCAACGATCACGAATGTCGAAAATGAACCGCAGGACGAAAACACCGCGGAGATCCGGGTGGTGCTCAGGCAGAACCAGCCCATCGATGCGGCGAAAGCTGCGGAGATGCTTTCCAAAGCCAGCATCGGCGGTCCGGGACTCGCCATTCAATACAAACCCCAGCAAAATGTGCTGCTGGACGTGGTGGGAAACAACGAGCCTCCCGTTGTCGTCGAAGTAAAGGGCGACGATCTTGGCATACTGGAGAAACTGGCCGATTCAATAACCCTCGCCATGGGGAAGATCAGGGGCTTGACTAATGTGAGTTCCAATTTCGAGCAGGGCGCTCCGTCGATAGAGGTTATGGTCGATCGCCTGCGCGCAGGCGATTACAACGCCAGCGCGGCCGACATCGCAACCCAGCTTCACGACAAAATGCTCGGCAGGACAGCCGGCCAGTGGGACCACGGCGGAGAGCTCAAGGACATCACCATTTTGTTCCCCGAAATGACCCAGTCGCAGCTCGCGGACTTTACATTGATAGAAGGGAATACCACCGTGCCGCTGCAGGATGTTGCGCAGATAAAACGCGGGTTCTCGCCAAAAGAGATCCTGCGCCGCGACCAGGTCCGGTTGGCGCGAATCACGGCCCAGCTCACCGGAACCGCCGCGTTGAGCCAGGTTATTGCACAAATCAAGCGATATGTGGCATCGTTAGCCGTCCCGCCCACCTACCGGCTCGAAATTGCGGGAGACGAACAAAAACGCGCCGAATCGTTCCGCGACCTTGCCTTTGCGCTCGCACTCGCGGTTCTGTTGGTGTACATGGTGCTGGCGGCGCAGCTGGAATCGCTGTTGCATCCGTTTGTCATAATCTGTACGGTTCCGCTCGGGATTGTGGGCGTGGTACCGCTCTTCTTCCTGCTTGGAAAGTCGTTCAACATCATGGCCTTGATCGGTGTAATCATGCTCGCGGGCATTGTGGTGAGCAATGCCATCGTTCTGCTTGATGCAGTGCGGCAGCTCCGGGAGTCGGGTATGTCGCGCCATGAGGCCCTGCTCCTCGCCGGGCAGCGGCGCATACGGCCCATCGTCATCACCAGCCTTACCACGGTTCTGGCGCTCCTGCCGCTGGCGTTCGGGTTCGGCGCAGGCGCCGCGCTGCGCGCGCCCATGGCGCTCGCCGTAATGGGCGGGCTCACGGCCTCCACGCTGCTCACCCTGGTGGTTATCCCCTGCGTGTACGAAATGGTGGAGGGGTGGCGGGAAAAAATCGTGAAGAGAAAGTAACGGTAAAATACGTGTGGCGTGGTGGGCGGAATCTGATAAATCAAAGCCGCTAAATTTCCCGAAGGGGAATCTGCGAGGGGACGAGACAGAATTCCCGATGATACAACTTCTCAACCGTAAAATCTTCATCAGCGTGCTTTTTGTCGGCATCTGCCTGCTGGGAGTGGTGTCGTTTCATTACCTGCCGCTGGAACTATACCCCAATACGGAACTGCCCATGCTTCTGATCCGCATCACCAGCCGCATCGATGTGGACCCGTCGTATATGGAAACCAACGGCGTGATGCCGCTCGAGGGCGCGGCCGCGATGCTGGAAGGCGTCGACAATCTGCTTTCTTATTCGGAACCCCGCAGGGGTACGATTTACGTCTATTTCGACAAGAGCGTCAACGTCAAGTATGAATTTCTCAAATTGCAGCAGCGGGTCACCGCGCTGGTAAGCCAGCTTCCCACCCAGTTCACGGTGGAAGTCGACAAAGTGAATACCGAACAGGCCGCCAACCAGTTCATGACCCTGCAGGTGCTCGGCGACGGCGGGAGTGACCGCATCCGCAATATCGTCGATCAGCAGATAGCCCCGGTGCTCCAGGACATCGACGGCGTTGCGAGCGCGCAGGTCTTCGGCGGACGCTCAAAAAGCGTCGAGATAGTCATGAACGATGACATCTGCCGCGCCTACGACATAACGCCGACCCGCGTCCAGAACCTGCTGAAGCAGAACAACAACGCCCGTCAATACGTAGGCGCGCTGCACGACGGCGGCAAGCGTTTTTTTGTTGACGTGGACGCGGATTTCAGAACCATCGACGATCTGAAAAACATTGCCGTGAGCAACAAGAACGGGAAAGTCCTTCTCAAGGATATCGCCGACGTCTTTTACGGTTTCAAGGAGCCAACGAGTCTGAGCCGCGTCAACGGCAAGGAAGCGGTGAGCGTTCAACTCGTCCGCGATGCCCAGGTAAACCAGATCGATCTTTCGCACCAGACGCAGGCCGTCATCAAAAAATTGAACAAGACCCTGGCGCCGCAGAACGTACAGATCGTGATCCAATCCAATGCCGCCGATTCCATAGAGGAAAGCCTTCGTCAGATCGCATTGCTGGTTTTGACCGGCGGTCTTCTGGCTGTCGGAGTGCTGTGGATTTTCCTGCGCAACCTCCGGCTGGTGTTGATCGTTGCAGCGGCAATTCCCATATCTGTACTCGGCGCGTTCAATCTTTTCTACCTGTTCGGCATTACGCTCAACAGCCTTACCCTGGTCGGCATGGCCCTCGCCGTGGGTATGCTCGTTGACAACAGCGTCGTGGTAATGGAGAACATCTATCGGCTGGCTGCGCGCAGAAACGATCCCGAACGAGCCGTGACCCGGGGAACAACCGAGGTATGGCGTTCGGTGTTCGCCTCAACCCTCACGACGGTTGTAATTTTTATTCCATTCCTGTTCGCGTCCGATTTTACCATCAGGCTGATCGGTAAACACATGGGCGTTTCGGTGATCGCAACGCTCGTCATTTCGTTGATTACGGCGTTTCTCCTGGTCCCCATGGCAATCCTCCTTCGGTTGCGCACGGCCCCGCAGAGTACCTTTTCGTTCCGGAGGATCGATTCGCGCACGCCCGCAATCCGTATCTACCGCGTGCTGCTCAAAGCCGCCTTGCGCCATCCCGCGGTCACGATCTGCGGGGCGCTTGCGGTTTTCCTCATCTCACTCGGCATCTGCCTTTCTCAGGGCAACGCCTCGGTCGAGCAGGAGGAGACGGAACAATTCAGCGTCTACCTCACCATGCCAACCGGCGCTACGCTGGACAAAACCGATTTTGCAGTCCGCGAACTTGAAAAACGCCTGCAGGGCATTGACGAAACAGACAATCTGCTCAGCATGGTATACGAGGATGAAGCGGTGCTCACGGTAAAGCTCAAGAACAATTATTCCGATATTGCGGATCGCACCTTGCCCCAGATCAAGGCCGACATTCAAAAAAGACTCGATAATTTTCCGCTGGGGAGCGTCGGTTTCACGCAGCCGACATCAAGTTCCCGCTACCGGGGAAACAACGGGGTGAACGCCAATGCCCGGCTGCAGCAGGTGCTGGGCGCGGGCAGCCAGGACGAAACGGTCGTGGTGCGAGGTGACGATTTTGAGCGGATGGAAGCCGTGGCGGACGAAATCAGGTTCGAACTCAACAACCTTTCTACGGTCCAGTCGGTGCAGCTTGATGTTCCCGGCCGTCAAGGCGAGGTCCATTTGTTCTTTGACACGCAACTCATGCGGGAATACGGCATAGGCCTTCAATCGGTTGCTTCGGAACTGTCCGGGTTTACGCAGGAACTCACCTCGGGCCTGGAATTCAAGCAGGGCGCCGACCAATACGACATCATGGTGACGTCGAAAGGCGCGTCGGTCCAGAACCGGAACCCATCGGGCCACGGCACCGCAGTGAATAATGCCAAGACTTTTGACGAGCTCAACAACGTTCCGGTTTCGGCTTCCGATGGCACCGATTACCCGCTTCAAGACATAAGCAAAATCATCCGCGCCAACGGTCCCGCCAGCATCAACCGGGCAAACCAGGAACACCGCATCGTCGTTACCTATCATTTCAATGATGAAATTGCCTCATCGCAATCGCTGCTCAAGGCCGCCCGCGAGGAGGTCGACAACACAATCGATGCCATGACATTCCCGGCAGGTATCGCCGTGGAACCGGTGCACGGCCAGGCCGGCCTGAACGATTTTTACTGGCTTATCGGCGCCGCGTTTCTTCTTATTTTCATGATTCTTGCCTCGGTTTTTGAATCGTTCACCGCTCCCCTGGTCATGATGTTTTCGATACCCCTTGCCGCCATCGGCGCGTTCTGGCTCCTGGTCCTCACCGGGCACTCCTTGCTGAATGCAAATTCGCTTATGGGGTTCCTGATCTTGTTCGGCGTGGTGGTAGGCAACGGAATCATCCTGATCGATTTTACGCGCGTGCTGCGCCGGCGCGGATTTTCCACGGCGCGCGCGCTCATGACCGCAGGTCAGGACCGAATGAGGCCGATTTTCATAACCGCGATCACCACCGCGGTCGGCATGCTGCCGCTTGCATTGGGCAAAGGCGGGCAGATCGGTGCCATCGGTGCGCCCTTTGCGCTTACGGTAATAGGCGGCATCATTTCCGCGTCGCTGCTGACGCTTATCTTTATTCCAACCTGTTATTTCGGGTTGGAGTCGGCGCTCGGGTATCTGCGGTCGCTTTCGTGGACAGTCCGCATTGTTCAGCTATGCGCCCTTGCCATGTGCGCATGGCTCGTATTTGTCTTTGTGGATGATCAGCTCTGGCGCCTGGCCGATGTCATCACCTTCACCGTCGCGATCCCGGCCGCCACCTGGTTTCTGCTTTCGAGTCTGCGCAGGGCCCGCATGTCAGGCGAGGGACAAGGCCAGGTGACCATACACATTCGTAACGTGCAGAAGATCTACAACATGCCGGGGCGATTCGCGCGGGAGTGGGGCACCGCCGTCAAGGGCATCGCCCATGGTGATGCGAAGGATGATTGGGGAGCGCTGCTGTGGCAGATCCCGCTTTTGGGGTTTCTAGTCTATTTTGTCTATTGGTATACGGAAAATGAATTCTGGCAATTCACGTTTGCGCTTGTCACGTACTGCTATGCGCTTTTCCTTTTCAAGCGGCACAGCCGGCTCATTTATTGTGCATGGCCGGGGAATAAGGCAGTCATCGGCCCGCAAAACAAAGTGTACACGGCTTTGTTCTGGGGAGCGCCGCTCGCGAATTTGGTTTTCTTCCAGCACGATTGGAAACGAATTTCGGTCGTTCTGCTTGCCGGGATTATGTGGTATCTGGGGCTTGCCGTTTTCCGGACGTCGCGTTGGCTCGAAAACAATCCCGGGGCCGACCCGCGAAATTGGAAAAAGACCTGGGCAAAGCCTGCCGCCGTATTTATTGCATTAGTGAAGGTGATACCCGTGTTGGGCGCCGGCCGGTCAACATTTCATGCACTCAAAGGCGTTAGTCTCCAGATAGAACACGGCATGTTCGGACTGCTCGGCCCCAACGGAGCGGGCAAAAGCACCCTCATGCGGATCGTGGCGGGAATATACGAGCAGACCTACGGGAAGGTGTACATCAACGGACTCGACACCGCCCTGCACCGCGAAGAGCTGCAGGGACTGATCGGCTATCTTCCGCAGGAATTCGGCACGTACCCGAATTTGACGGCGCAGGAATTCATGGATTATCAAGCAATTATCAAAGGGCTGCGCAATCCCGCGACGCGGAAGGAGCGGATACGTTCCGTACTGACCGCGGTGCATATGGAAGATCATGCCGATGAAAAGATCGGGTCATTTTCGGGAGGGATGAAACAGCGAATCGGCATCGCACAGATCCTCCTTCACCTGCCCCGTATTCTGATTGTGGATGAGCCCACGGCCGGGCTCGATCCCGGTGAACGGATCCGGTTCCGTAATCTGCTGGTTGAGTTGAGCCGCCAGCGAATTGTGATCTTCTCAACGCATATCATCGAAGATATTTCGTCGTCGTGCAACCGCATGGCGGTTCTGGTCGGCGGTGAATTGCGTTATGCGGGCGAGCCGTCAGGCATGCTCACGCACGCGGCCGGGCGTGTGTGGCAGGTAACCGTCGATTCAACGGCGTATGAAGCGCTCGCCCGGCGAACGTCGGTGGTGCGCCACATAAGCGACCTGCGCCGAATCCATGTCCGGTGCATTTCTTCGGGCAAACCTCATCCCGAGGCGCAACCGGTGCAACCCACGCTGGAAGATTCGTATCTATGTCTCACGCGCGACCTGAAGGACGATGACGAAAGAGGCCGGAATCATGCTGAAACGACGTAAGGCATTCTTGCTCTTCTGTAAAGGCCTGGCCCCCGGTGCAGCGCTCATCGGAAGGCTCGCAGGCTACAACCTCAAGATAATTTTCAAGCATCAGTTTCTCTATTTCCTTCTCGCGGCGATCGGTTTCTTTACAGTTGTGGTGGGAATAAATATATCCGCCGGAAGGGAGCTGAGTCCGTCGATACTCTATAATCTTTTGCTGGTACCGGGATTATTGCTGGTATTTTATCCCGCCGCGTTCGGCATTCAGAACGATGCAGACGCGCAGATGCTCGAAGTGATCTTCGGAATTCCCGATTACCGTTACAAGGTCTGGCTTTTCCGATTGCTGCTTTGCTTCGCACTTACGGCTGCCGTGCTTCTGTGTCTCTGCCAGGCATGCGTGGTATTGCACGTACACCTGCCGGTGTTTGGCATGGCCTTCCATTTGTGTTTTCCGGTCTTCTTCTGGGGCTCACTTGCCTTCCTGTTTTCCACGCTTATGCGAAATGGCTACGGTGCGGCTATCATGCTGGTGCTCGCAGGCCTCGGCTCCTGGGTGGTGAGCGGTTCCCTCGCCGAAAGTCAATGGAATATCTTTCTAAACCCGTTTGCGGTTCCTCAAGGACCCAAGGAATTGGTGTGGGATTCAATTGTTCGGGCCAACCGCGTCATGCTTGCCGTGGCAGCGGGATCGGCCATTTTGTGGGGCATCAGAAATTTGCAGCGGCGGGAAAAATTCATTTAGATCGCCTCTAGTTTCTGCAGAAGAAGGGTTCCCCACAAACTTCAATAAATCATCAAAAAGCCTACTTTGTTGATACAATTTTGTGCCACGACACAGTTTCTTAGGGTATGGATCGCTCATTTCAATTATTTTGTGTGCTCGGCAAATGCACCTGTTTCATGGTCATTGAAGAAAACCAAATGAACAACCCTGCTTCTCATCTGAGCTTTAACGGACTTTCGACGCTGTATCGAATCGCCCATCTTCTCAGCTCGGGCGGCGGCATAGAAAAGACCATGGAAAGCGTGCTGGACATTCTGGAAACGCATGCCGGCATGAAACGGGGCATGATCTCAATTTTGAACCCGGAAAATTCCGAGCTGAGCGTGGACGTGGCGAGGGGAATTTCGGAAAGCGGCAAGCTGCGCGGCAAATACAGGTTGGGCGAAGGGGTCACCGGAAAGGTGGTCGCCACCGGCCGGCCCATAGCCATCCCGAAGCTTCGGAATGAGCCGACCTTTCTCGACAAGACAGGGGCCAGAAAACACCTCAAGGACACCGACCTCGCGTTTCTCTGCGTTCCCATTAAGTCGGGCGACAACGTCGTGGGTGCGCTGTCGGTGGACAAGGTTTCCGTTCAGGACGCGGTGACTCTCGAAGGCGAACTGGAATTTCTCAAGGCAGTGTCCGATCTTATCGCCCAAGTGGTCGTTGCACGACGCAAACAACAGGAGCTGATTTCCGCGCTCGAACGGGAAAACCTCGAACTCCGCAAAACCCTTGAGGAAAAGGGCAAGCCCGACGAAATGGTTGGGAACAGCGGCTCAATGCGAGAGGTATACCGCCAGATCGGCCAGGTTGCGGCGTCGATGACAACGGTCCTCATTCGTGGAGAGACCGGCACCGGCAAAGAGCTTGTTGCCCGAGCCATTCACCAGAAGAGCCCGTTCGCAACCGGCCCCTTTGTGCCGGTGAACTGCGCGGCGCTTCCGGAATCGCTGCTCGAAAGCGAACTCTTCGGCCACGAAAAGGGGTCCTTTACAGGAGCGCTTTCCAAGCGGATAGGCAGGTTTGAATCCGCGAACAATGGAACCTTGTTCCTCGATGAGGTTGGAGAAATGTCGCTGTCGGCGCAGGGCAGGCTCTTGCGCGCCATCCAGGAAAAGGAAATTCAACGCGTCGGCAGCTCCAGTCCCGTTCGGGTAAACGTGCGCCTCATCTGCGCCACCAACCGCAATATCGAGACCGACGTCGCGGAAGGCAGATTCCGCGAAGATTTGTACTATCGCGTGAACGTATTCACTATCCATCTGCCTCCCCTCCGGGAACGGGGCGCAGACGCTCTCCTGCTTGCCGACTACTTTGTCAAGAAGTATGCAGTAATGAACAACAAGAAAATCGAGCGCATTTCCACGGCGGCAATCGACATGCTTTCTGCATATCATTGGCCTGGCAACGTACGCGAACTGGAGAATGTCATGGAACGCGCGGTACTCGTTGCAACGGGAAACGTGATTAACGGCCACGATCTGCCTCCCACCCTTCAGATGAAGGAACCGGACTTGCAAGGAAAGCGCAAGGACACGTTTGAGGCCATGGTTGCCTCCTACGAAAAAGAGCTTATTGTGGACGCGCTCAAGGACGCCCGTGGAAATCAGACCAAGGCCGCGCGCATACTCGGTACCACCAAACGCGTCATTCAGTACAAAATCCGGAAGCTCGCCATCGATTTTCGAAGGTTGCGCGGAACCGCCTGAGGCTGGCTTTCACCGCCACAATTTTGTATCCTGCGCAGGACTCTCACAAAGCAACATCCGTAATTTGCTCGATTTCCCTCAATTTCTTCCGGCACATTTCTTGCATATTCACATTCCTTGTTTCTTTCCGGAAGGAGCGTTGTCGTGGACGATATTCAAAAGAATCTCGATCAAATCCTGGAGACATTCGAGCGTAACATCATTCAAAAAACCCTGAAAGACACGCACGGAAATCAGAGCAAAGCAGCCAGGGCTCTCGGCATCACAAAACGTAAGATGCAATACAAGATCAGAAAGTACGGTGTGGATTGCAAGAGCCTCAAGGAACATCGCACGGCGGACAACGAGACGTTTTTTTCCTGGCATCCGCTCTCTTCGGGGCGACAGGACTGCCAGGATCACCGCAGCTTCCTGCTTCCCTGACGGTTCGATTCCTCGTCCGTCAACCCGGCGTTATGATTTCCAAAAACTTAAATTCCACCTGTTGGCTCCCCTCCTTTGCATTTTGCCGGCCGATCCTTTGCCGGCAATCGGCGTTTCTCATTTCAATTTTCCACATGTGAGAGGAAATATTGGCAAAAACGATACAAAATTGTGCAAAACCTTTTCTTAATTACAATTTTGTGCGGTGGGCAGCACGCTTTCGGGCAGGAAAGACATGTCACCCGCAGGGTGCCGAACGGTAACGCAATGGCACGGATATTGCATTTGTTTTTTTTCTGAAGACGCTATTAAAAATCAATTCCATTCCATTGGAATAAGACAGGGAACTGCCAAACAACATCAACATAGACAGGAAAACCCCTATGAAATACAAGTCATCCTGAAAGAATAGCCCTTTCGAAGTTCCCAACGTGTAAACAAGTTCTTGGTTTTCGTACATTGCCGGAGTATCGGCCGGGGTTTTGTAGTGCCCGCTTTTCAAAACAACAGGAGGATACAATGATAAAAAAGGCCTTCGTAGCAATGGTGGTCGGATTCGTTCTTGCGACTGTAATGCACACGCTCGGACAATCCGCGAGTCCGCAAACGACTGCGGGTGATTCCGCAAAATCGGCGATTGTTGCGGCGCCTGCGCCAGCGCCCGCACCTGCCCCGGCGCCAGCGCCGGCCCTCAATTCCGGCGACACGGCCTGGATGATCGTGGCAACGGCTTTGGTCATGCTCATGACCCTTCCGGGCCTGGCCCTGTTTTACGGAGGTATTGCAAAACGCAAGGACACGCTCAACGTCATCGCGATGTCGTTTGTCACCTTTGCCCTTGTAAGTGTCTTGTGGGTAGTCTACGGGTACTCGCTCGCGTTCGGCACCGATGTCCACGGCGTCATCGGAAACATTCAGAAATTCATGATGAGCGGGATCAAGGTGGACACGCTGTCCACCTATCAGAATACTATTCCGGAGCTGATTTTCGTGGTGTTCCAGCTCACCTTTGCCGCAATCACCGTTGCGCTGGCAAGCGGCGCCTACATTGAGCGAATGAAGTTTTCCGCCTGGATTCTGTTTTCGGTTCTGTGGCTCACGTTTGTATACTGCCCCATCGCACATTGGGTGTGGGGCAACGGATTCCTCGCAAAACTCGGCGCGCTCGACTTTGCCGGCGGCACGGTCGTGCATATCAATGCAGGCGTTGCGGCGCTTGTGGGCGCTCTTGTCATGGGAAAACGGAAAGAGATGTCCCTGATACCAAACAACCTTGTGGCCACCGTAACGGGCGCGGGCCTCTTGTGGTTCGGCTGGTTCGGGTTCAACGCCGGTTCGGCGCTCACGGCAAGCGGCCTTGCATGTGCGGCCTTTATCAATACCAACACCGCTACCGCGGTCGCCGCACTCTCGTGGATGGCCACGGAATGGTACTTCAATAAGAAACCCACGGTGCTTGGTCTTGCATCCGGGGCAGTGGCTGGCCTTGTTGCCATTACGCCTGCCTCTGGGTTTGTCAACGTGGGAGGCGCAATTATCATCGGGGTGGTCGTTGGATTCGTGTGTTACCTTATGGTCGCGTTTGTAAAAGCTAAACTCGGCTACGACGACACGCTCGACGCATTCGGCATCCACGGCATAGGCGGGACGATCGGCGCGCTGCTCACCGGGTTCCTCGCGGATCCGGCCATCAACGCGGCAGGCAAGGGATTGTTCTACGGTAATCCCGGACAGGTGAAGATTCAGCTCATCGCAATCGGCTCGACCATCGGCTACGACGCGGTTGTCACGTTCATCATCTTCATGGTCATCAAGGCGGTTGTGGGTTTGCGCGTGAGCCCGGACGAAGAAATGGCCGGATTGGATCAGACCTCGCATGGTGAGAGGGCTTTGGGTTACTGACGCGAAACCGGACATCACCCATTAATGACAAAAGGAGAACCCATGAAATACATCGTTGCAATAGTACAACCATCCAGGCTTGAGGCCGTGAAGGAAGCGCTGAGCCACATCGAAGTGTTCCGGCTTACGGTGACGGATGTGGAAGGCATCGGCCGCCAGAAAGGCCATACCGAGGTCTACCGCGGGCACGAATACAAGATCAATTTCGTGAGAAAGGTAAAGCTGGAGATCGCCGTGGATGACAAATACGTCGAACCGATCATCGATGCGATCGCGGGCTCGGCCCGCACGGGTAAAGAGGGACAGATCGGCGACGGCAAGATATTCATTCTTCCGCTCGAAGACGTCATGCGGATCCGGACCCGCGAACGGGGCTCGGAGGCGTTGTAAGCGTTCGGGTGTGCGGGCAAGGCCGGGCGGCGCGTTTCAGAACGTTCATGGCAATGTACTCCTGAGAATGCCGCCGCCCGGCGGTCCGCCTTTGCGGAACACTGGACGGAAATAATCGATTCGTACTCACAGTGAAAGGAAACACTATGAAAAGAATATCGATACTACCCGTAATTGCGGCGATGGTCTTCTGGTTTGCGCCTGCCGCGACAGCCACTCCTTCCACGCAGATTTGGATTCCGTCAACCGACATACAGGGGTTCGGCGTTTTTCATCTCGGCTGGGATTCGTACATCAAGACCGCCGCCCTCAGTGATGGGGTGTTTGAACCCACGGTCACCAACGGCGGGATAACGGTAGGCGTATTGCCCTTTAAGCAGGTTGGGCTTGAGATCGGCATCGACTATCGTGATATCAATGCCAATCATATATACCCGCTCTACTTCAACGCCAAGCTGGGGGTTCCTGAGGACGCTTTCTTCAAATACATGCCGGCGGTGGCAATCGGGGCCTTCGATTTGGGAACAAAAACGAGCGGCGCAAGTCTCACTAATTTCAACATTTCCTACGGTCTCATTGCAAAGAATATCTGGAAGCTCGGACGCATTTCGGCCGGATATTATCTGGGCAACGACAATGCTCTGGGCGTGGCGAAGAAAGACGCCCAGGGGTTTCTGGTGTCGTGGGATCGCACGATGTCCGAGCTTACCGATAAACTCTGGCTTGCCGTGGATTACATGGGCGGATACAACAGTTACAGCGAGATAAGCGTCGGCGCCTCATACGCGATAACACCCGACGTGAGTTTTATTGTCGGATACGACGTTTGGAGCGATATCGACTATGTAAACCATGTAGGCGGTATTCCGGCAAAACCAACGGTTACTGTCCAGTTTGACGTCAACCTGCCGGCGGTTCAGGATTGGTTCAAGAAACCGGAAAAGAAGTAAGTTCAAACATGTGGGAAAACGCATCGAAGAGACGTCATGGCATGACGTCTCCAGTATCTTCCTGCAATGCTCGTAGTAAAAAGATTCCTGCCATTTCACACGCGGGTGGCATGTAAGTCAATTCGCATTCCTTCCCCGGTATATCGCCCCATGCTCTCCGACGAGTCTGGCCCTGGCCTTGGGTGCGCTGGGGCATCGTGTTCGGCGATATCGGTGCCAGTCCGCTCTAGCAGGTTGTTGAAATAGTCCTAACAGAAGCGCTCTTGTTGATTTTTTATGAACCTAACTTCAACTTTACATATGTCAGAGAGGTTTTACCTGCCTCGTTCCGAGGCATTTCCCCGGATTCCCAGGCCATTCTCATGCTGCCCCCACCGTTTGCGGCATCAACTTAACCATGCGTATCAAGTTGTACGCTGCGGCAACCACGTAGGCAACAGTCTGGTTGATTCGTATTCCTCTTACCCGAGTTTTCCGCAGGCCACCGACGCTCTTGATCCACCCAAATATCTCTTCAACCCGTTTTCGTTTCCGTTGACTTACGCTGTATCCCTTATGCCGAGTCGTTCTTCCATCCAACCCTTTAAGCGAAGTGTTGGCCTTCTCGGCAATGTGAGGCTTCACGTGCAGGCGTCGCAGGCTCTTGATAAATTCGGTTGCATGATACCCTTTGTCTGCACCCACCGTCTTCATCCGGCGTTTTCCGCGCCTGCGTTCATGCTTTATCAGCTCAAGCGCCATATCCCGTTCCGCTGTCCCCGTCGCTGGCGCAATGGCGATATCAACACACAACCCATTTCGGTTTTCCATCAGCACGTGACCGGAATACGCCAGCTGCGCTCCCGTTCTCTTGTTCTTCCGAGCCAACAGCGCCTCTGGATCGGTCGAACTCTGATGTGTCTCATTGCTTCGCTTCTCATGGTGGAAATCAACCGACGGATTACTCCGATCATCGTCAGTCTTGTTCGCCGATTCCGCGTCTTTTCGCTTGAAGCTCTTCATCGATGCCCAGGCTTCAATCAACGTGCCGTCAACCGTGAAATGCTCATCGGACAACAACTCTTCGGAACGAGCAAGACGCACGATTTCCTGCATCAGCCGGTGCGCAATCTCCTGTTCCATAAGTCGATCTCGGTTCTTCGAAAACACACTATGATCAAACGATGCCGCATCCAGATCCATGTCAAGAAACCATCGGAACAGAATGTTATAGTCCAGCATCTCGCAAAACAACCGGTCCGACCGTATCGAAAACAAAGCCATCAATATCTGTGCTTTCAAAAGCCATTCCGGCGGTATCGAAGGGCGTCCCATCCGGCTGTACATCGCCTCAAAGTCACGAGAAAGGCGGCGCAGCGCTATGTCCGTAAACTGTTTGACACGACGAAGCGGGTGCGTTGCCGGCACTCGGGAATCCGGAGAAACGAAGCTGAACATACCGCCTTGGGCTGGCTGGGAACCTCTCATCAATACTCCTTGGTTCGGGTTCCCCTATAATATAAGGATAAATGTTTACAAAAGGGAGACTTTTTCAACACCCTGCTAGGCGTTGCGTATTCCCCGTCGACATTTCCTCGTTCTATGCCTTGCCGTCCAACCGGGTGGCGGAGCTTGGGGTGCACATGGAACGGTGATTGCTGTTTTTCGGCTTTGCATTACCGTTCACAAAGTTCATGATCATCGCCACCCTGCAGGGGCACTCCGATAAATAAGGAAATACGTTGAAAATTTAAAGTATTTCATTGTATATTGCACTTCGATTTTAGCAGGGAAGGGAAGAGTGAAAGAAGTCATACAAACAATACCCCCTCTTGTTTTTTTAATAATTGCCACTACTTTAGAGGTAAGCGGGGACGCTACAGTCAGAATAGCGATCTACAAATATTCCGGACTGTTGCGCATCGTGCTTTTGACGGTGGGAGCTTTGCTGTTGCTAGGATATGGATCTTTTCTCAACTTAGCCCCTTTAGAATTCGGGCAAGTAGTCGGTCTCTATATTGCAACATTGTTTGTTGTCTGGCAAACCATTAACTTTGTCTTCTTTCGATCTCTTCCAACAATTCCGATCCTGGTGGGAGGCATCTTGATCATAATGGGCGGCACAATCGTCACTTTTTGGAAATAACAGGGCTTATGCGAACTGTTGCCGTCATCCGTGGGAGAATGCGATTCAGGTGGAGTCAAATTTAATTCCGGTTTGCCGAGCGTGTGCGGCTTCCTCTGCGCCATTGCGGTGAATCTTCTTCACAATTCTGATTGCCCTAAATCGCCGCCGGCCCTTCTTCACCGGTGCGAATCCTGACGCATTGCTCGATGTCGAGCACGAAAATCTTGCCGCCGCTGATATTGTCGTTTTTCGCGTATTTCTTGATAATGTCGATGGTCTGCTGCACGCTGTCGTCGTTGACGGCAAGCTCCATCTTTACCTTGCCGACAAGATTGGGCTCGTAGTCGTTTGCCCGGTGGATGTCCGGAAAATGGGTGAGCTGGCTGGAACCGCTCACGTTGTACACGGTCATCTTCCCGAGACAGGCGTCGAACAGGGCCTGTTTTACATCGGCGAATTTTGACGGTTGAATGATCGCGGTGACCAGTTTCATTGCGGCATCACATGCTTACGGTATGTGGAACGTTCAAGACGAATATCTTTCCGTCGCCGATGCGGCCCGATCGGCACACGCCGGCGATCTTGTCGATCACCGGTCGCACGCGTTTATCAGGCACTTCGATCTCAACCTTGATCTTCCTGAGAAGGTTGGTCTCGAACGCCGAATTCTTTTCGCTCTCGGCGTGGCCCGACTGGCTTCCGCACCCCATTACTTCGGTAACGGAGAAACCCTCCACGGTTTCGTCGAGAAGTATATCCTTAACATCAGGTAGTTTTATGGGTCGTATGACCGCAACAACGAGTTTCATGGTTCCACAACCGGTCCTCCGCCTACCACGGCGCCGGCGATGAATTTCCTGCAGGCTTGTCCGTTTGCCTTGTGTCTGCAGCATCCGGAACAACGGAAATTCGCGCAATCAGGCTCCGCGAAATAGGAATTTCCGCTCCGTCAACATTCAGGTGCAGAATGGACGCGTCGACCACGCTGAGCGCTCCCCGCATCACGGTTCCGTTCTGCATCACCACCTCCATCGTTCGCCCGGAATAAGAGAAATTCATCAGGTCTTCGTATGGAATTGAGCCTGAGGCAGGCGCCTGCTGCCCAACCGGAGACGCCGCGGGAGCCGGCGCATACTGATATGGAGCCGCGGAAATCATTGTCCGGGTCCGAACAAAGCTTTTGTCGTAGCTGTACCTGCCGCCCTGATCAACGCGGACCGTCAGCGACGCATCGTCCACCGATTCGATGACGCCGGTCACAACGTCGCCCGTGGTGAGCGTAATTTGATAGCGCGCGCCCACCACATAATCGGGCGGCGGATTAGCCGGCGTATTGACAATGGTTATTTTTACCGGAGCAGACTGGCCGGGCGGCGTAGCCGTGGAGACCCCAAGGCTCCGGCTGTACCATGCGCGCCACGATTCACGAGTGCTGCCGGCTTCAACTCCGGTGATCTTTGCAAGCGCGCATGCTGCGGCATTTATCCTGATGGTAACGTAAATGTCGACACTGGCCTCCACCATCTTGTTCCCCGCCATCCGCTTCTGATGAATGTCGGTTGTGGCGGAAGCCTCTACATAGTGTTCGCATCGGGTAAGAGTCTGGTATTCCACAAACGGCGACGAAAGGAGAAACTTGTTCTTCGAACTGATAACATACGTCTGCACCCAGTCGTCGAAGCTTCCCATTCCCGGTGCAAACTGCGCTCCCGAGACAACGTAAAGGTATTCAGCCTGCGGGAAAACCTCGACAAGCGTTGGAACGGCGGCACGCGCCTTGTCCCCGAAATCGGCGAGCTCGATGGCCGCCCGAAGGCTCTGCTTGATGGCCACGAGCCCGTCGGACGAGGATACCGCCGGCACGCCGCCTTGCGGATTGTATTTCGCATAGGCTGCGGCAGCCTCAGGCGTCCGGTACAGAGACGGGCCGTTCTTGATAACGTCGACAAGCTGCTGCACCCGCTCCGCATCGGAGGCGCGGACAGGCAACACAAGGGAAAGCAGCTGAAGCAACGAAAACGCAAGCACACACAGCAGGTTCTTTTTTTCAATCATGGTATGGTTCTCCTTCACTCGGAATTGCGGCGGCCTCGACCGGTCACGACACGGCGTCTAACTTCCACGGTCGCCCGTGGTAAAAATAGAATATCCGCCCTTGCCACACCACCAGTATCGGGTTTTCGCCTCGCTGCCGCCGTTTATTGCCTACGCTTTCGAATTTTGCGACGCGACGGCCGACTGCATCGCGGCGCCGGCTTTGCGGCGAGCATGGCCCCTTCGTACGCTTCCGCCGGCTTCATGGTATTCCGTCATTTCGGTCCTCACCTGCGGGATAAGCCTCGGACTCACGCTGAGCGACCGTATCCCGATGTCAAGCAGCCGTGCGGCAAAACCTTGTTTGCCCGCCATCTCGCCGCAAATGGACAAAGGCTTTCCGCACTCGGCCGACGCGCCGACGAGATCTTCCAGAAGGCTCCACAGGACGGGATGCCCGGGGTTGTAGTCGGAGGAAACCTGTTCGTTGTTCCGATCCACGGCGAACAAATACTGTATCAGATCGTTTGATCCTATGCTGCCGAAATCGACATGCTTAAAAATCAACTTCGCCTGCATGCACGCGCTGGGCACCTCGAACATGGCCCCCAGTTCTATGTTCTCCGCCGCGCCGGGGACTCCATCAAAAATCCCCCGAACGCCGTCAACCAGTTCCTTCTGCTGGCGGTCATCAATCACCATGGGAAACAAGATTCGCACCTTGCCAAGCTTTGCGAGCCGTGCGAGTGCGCGCACCTGGTCGCGGAAAATATCCGGGTTCCCTAAAAGAAAACGCGCGCCGCGCCAGCCCAGGTAGGGGTTGGGTTCTTTCTGGATTCTGAGGAACGGCAGCGGCTTGTCGCCGCCGACGTCGAGCAGGCGGAATGTCACCGGTTTGTTTCCGATCCCCTCCAGAACGCGCTTGTACCGATCGAACTGCTCGTCCTCGCTCAGCAAGCGGTCTTCCCGGATGAACATGATTTCCGTCCTAAATAGTCCGATGCCGTCGGCCTCCAGCAGGCTGGCCTGCCGCACGTCTTCCAGAATGCTTGCGTTCGCGAGCACTTCCATGCCGGGCGGGGAAGCGTGCAGATACTCTTTTTGAGCCTTGACATCAGAGATGGGCAATACTTTTTTGGTGACCTCCTCGGTTGGCGCCAGGTACACTCTGCCGCCGTCCCCGTCCACGAGCACCACATCGCCGCATTTTACGAATTCCGTAACACCGTGCACACCCGTGACCGCGGGAATTCCCAGCGACCGGGCGATGATTGCCGCATGGGAAGAAATGCCGCCGTGCTCCGTCACAAAACCGAGCACCCGCTCGAAATTCATGTGGGTCATCATATCTGCGGTAAATTCTTCCGCAACGATTATCCTGTTGGCGCCCTGATGGCAATCCTCCTGGCCTTCGCACAAGAAGCCGGGTTTTTCTATCTTGAGATTGTCGAGAAGCCTGCGGCGTATTTCGCGGATGTCGGACCCCCGCTCGCGCAGGTGCGGGTTGTCCATCGCCTTGAATTTCTCCTCAAAGGCGCGGTACACATCGAAGATCACCGCCTCAACGTTCCTCTTTCTGCTCCGGATGCCTTCACGTATCTGCCGTACAATTGCTTCGTCGTTCATGATGTGTTTCTGCGCTGTAAAGATCTCGGACTCCACGTTGCCGATTTTGTCGGCAATTCGCTCCGAGATTGCTTCGAGCTCCTGCGAGCTTTGCCTGAGAGCGCGCTCGAACCGCAGCACTTCCGCCTCGATCATCGAATCGGCGATATCGTACTCGTCTACCGATTTGTGAAGATTCGACGAATACAGGCACGCCGGCGCAAGGACCTTGCCGGAATTGATCGCGAGCCCTTCGAATTCTTTCATAGCCATGGTTCCTCAGGCGGCCTTCGCCACGTTCCTAAAATCAATCATGCCGGTCCTGCAGAGCGAAAAATCGCAGCGGACGGGGTCGTCGGGGTACAGGCCCCGCATCACGCGGGTGATATCTTCCGCCATCTCCCAGTCAACGGATTTCCTGCGGGTAATTCCCATGCTTCCGGCGAGGGCGGCCACATGCGTGTCGACGGGCATTATAAGCTTTGACGCCGGGACCCGCGTCCATTCTCCCAAATCAATCCCGTCATCCTTTCGTACCATCCACCTGAGAAACATGTTCAGCCGCTTGCACGTGCTGCCCCGGCTTGGTTGCGGAAGGAGAAACTCAAACGACGACGACGGCTTTTCTCCGGCGTCGAACGCCATCCTGCGCAAAGAAACGACGAAGCTTTCCAGAGCATGTTTAATTGTCGAATCGGAATCTTTGTATCCGGAGCAAAAAAGTGCCTCAAGTGAAGCCTGCCGCCTGATGGCCAGTCCGGCGCATTCCAGTACAATCGCAACGTCGCGGCCGGTGTTGAAACGGTGTTTTACGTGACCAAGTCGCTCGATCTTCTTTCCAAGCGGTACGGTGGTGCAAAAACGCACCAGATCGGTCTCGGTGATTTCGAAAATTCTCTGCAGAGTCTTTCTGATCTGTTCGACCCTGCCATAGGCCAAGACCGAGCAGACAAGCCCGGCAATTTCCCTGTTTTCCTTTCCGTGCATTCCACGGACATATTCAAGAGGATCGTACCGAAGATAAAAGGGGTGATGATACTCTCCGTACAACGCGTCGAGCGTTTTCTTCAGGGTCGGTTTGTTCATAGTTTTCCTGCCCCAAAAAATACATTTTTCTCCGCTTAGCCGTCCCGTCACTAGAACTACGAGTTAATGATTGATAAATTAAGATGATCCATAAATAATGTTTATAGGCGAAACCAAGCCGCAAGGGCGAATGCACGGAAGGCAAAGCAGGCGTATCACGTGGCCTTCTAGGGTTGCGCCCGCGTGCACCACGAATCATCGTTTGCGGATAGGTTCCAGGCTTGGGATTGAATCAGACGCAGGATGCAAGGACGTATATAACGTGATTCCAGGTTGCAGGCTACAGGTTGGGAAAAAGACAAAAATTCGGTTTACCCCTTTCGGCCGAACTTGTAACCCCTTTGCTTTAGGCCTATAGCAGACGTCCTTTTTCCATCCACAGTTTCTCGTCAAGCCAAATCGTCGGATTCCGGACAATTCCGTCAAGGTGCATCTGCACTCTCACCTTTCCGCCCATCGAAGCGTTGTCGCCAAACGCAATATGGCACGTTCCCTTCACCTTCTCGTCCTCCAGCGTGTTGCCGGAAATGATCGCGCTGTCGAGGGTGCCTACGCCGAATTCCGCGATGTTGCGCGAAAACGATCCATATCTCTTGAACAGTTGCTCGAGCTCCGCCTTGCAGGCATGGTCGGAAACGTCGATGACCCTGCCCTTCTTTATGCGGACCACAAGCGGCGTTGCAAGCAGCCCGGACAAAGGGAACGAGCCGTCGATAACAAGAGTGCCGTCGGCGCTGCCCTCAAGCGGCGCCATGTACGCCTCCCCCGCCGGCAGGTTACCAAACGCGCCTTTGTAAATAAGGCGGCCGTCGTCGGCTTTTGCCTGGCGGCCGCCGGTCTCAAACGACAGGTTGGTTCCCGCTTCGCTGCATATCCGTACCCGTGCGGCCGCGGATACCCGGCCTGCTATCTTTCGCGTGACAATGCCGAGCTTCTTCCAATCGGTCTTCATGGTGCGTTCAAACACGTCCCGGGTGATGCCGGGCAGCGTCGCGATGCGGGTGCCTCCTTCGCACGCCTTTCTGCGGGCCTGGGTGTGCGACAGGGATCGTGACGTCGGCATCACAGCCACGTCGAATCCGCCGAACCATTCGCCCACCGGCGGCGGCGGTTCGTTGCCGTTCTGCCTGCGAGGCGAAATCCGCACCTGCACGGCCTCGCGGCACATCGCGGAGCCCACTTCCCAGAACGCGTCCCCGATAGCGGCACAGGGCGGGTCGCACACGACAAGAAGCTGTTCCTGCTTGCCCACGTTAAGACATTCCGAAAGCGCAATTTCCGCGCATTCCTTGAGTATATCACCCATTGATCACCCCGCGTGTGGTTTCCGGTTCCATTCCCTTCGCCGATTGCAGGCGGACCAGGGAGGCCGCCTTGAACGATCCGAAGCTCCCGGCCACAATGTGAAAACGCGCGCGCCGAACCAATTCCATATAGAAATAAACATTGTGCAGGGTGAGAAGCCGCAGAGAAAGAATCTCTCCGGCGCAAAACAGGTGGCGCAGGTAGGCCCTGGAAAAATTCCTGCAGGCGTAGCAGCCGCACGAATCGTCGAGCGGGTGCCCGAAATCCCCCGTGTGGCAGGCATTTCGGATATTGATTTTGCCGTTCCAGGTGAATGCGGTCCCGTTCCTCGCGTTGCGGGTGGGAAGCACGCAGTCGAACATGTCAACGCCGCGTTCGATGCATTCGAGGATGTTCTCGGGCGTGCCCACGCCCATGAGGTACCGCGGTTTGCGGACGGGAAGGAGGCCGCATACAAAAGCCGTGACGTCGTACATTTCCCCGGTAGATTCCCCAACCGCAAGCCCGCCCAGCGCATAGCCCGGCACGTCCATTGCCGAGAGGGTTTCTGCGCAGCGCCTGCGCAGGTCGAGGCTGGTCCCGCCCTGGACAATGGCGAACAAGGCCTGGGGATACTTGTGCACAGGCGGCATGGTCGCGTGGGACTCGCGGCAGCGCTCGGCCCATCGCAGCGTCCGCTCCACAGCCAGTTCGATTGCGGCCGCGGTTACCCGCGCGGACGGGCACTCGTCGAACATCATGATGATGTCCGCGCCCAGGTTTCGCTGGATCTCAATAGACCGTTCGGGAGAAAAGAAATGTTTCGAGCCGTCGATGTAGGACTGAAACCATACGCCGTCTTCGGTGACTTTGGAAATATCGCGCAGGCTGAAGACCTGGAATCCTCCGCTGTCGGTGAGCAGCGATTTGCCCCAGCTTTCGAAGGCATGGAGCCCGCCCGCCTTCGCAATCAGTTCGTCGCCGGGCCTCAGGTGCAGATGATAGGTGTTTGCAAGGATGATCGAGCATCCGCATTCGTCAAGATCGGCAGGCGATAGAGACTTAACCGTTGCCTGGGTTCCCACCGGCATGAAGACCGGCGTCTCGATGGTCGAATGGGCGGTACGTATGACGCCGGCACGGGCGGCGGTGATGTTGTCGACCGCCTGCACCTCAAAGAACGGTTGCTCGGTAAGGCTTGTCATGTCGAACTATCTCTCACCAAAAGGACGTAGTTGTTGAAAACGCGGATATTTTCAGGTATCTTTAGTGCATACCAAAGCAGCGCAGGAATCGATACCGGCCATGCCCACCGGAGTCGCGGATAACAACCGCGTAACCTTTTCAGGTACTAAAATACGTTTCCACACATGAACCTCATACAATCCATTAATAGCCCGGACGATTTGCGAAAACTTCCCGTTGACAAGCTACCTGCCGTTGCTGAAGAACTCCGCGTCTTCATGCTCGAACATGTGAGCCAGAGCGGCGGGCACCTCGCGTCGAGCCTCGGCGCGGTGGAAATAGCCGTGGCCCTGCACTACTGTTTCAACACGCCCCAAGACAAACTGGTGTGGGACGTCGGACATCAGGCGTACGCCCACAAAATCCTTACGGGCAGAAGGGATCAGTTCAAGAACCTGCGGCAATTCGGCGGAATCAGCGGATTTCCAAGGATCTCGGAAAGCAAATACGATGCCGCAAGCGTCGGGCACGCGTCCACGTCGATTTCGGCCGCGCTCGGGCTTGCCATCGGCCGCGACATGAAAAAGGAAAAACACGCCGTGGTGGCGATAATCGGCGACGGGTCTCTGACGGGCGGGCTTTCTTTTGAAGGATTGAATAACCTGGGCAGTCTTTCCACCAACATGATCATCGTCGTCAACGACAACAAGATGTCGATCTCCGAGAATGTCGGCGCGCTGTCCCGCTATCTCACGCGAGTGATCACCGACAAACGGTATAAAAAACTCAAGGATGAAGTGTGGGAGCTCACGGGCCGGCTTGCCACGTTCGGCAGCCGGATCCAGAACCTGATTCACAATATCGACGAAACCGTCAAGCACTTCGTGATCCCGGGCAAATACTTCGAAGACATGGGCATCCGGTATTTCGGGCCGGTTGACGGACACAATATTGCCGAGCTGGTGGAGATCTTTCGATTCGTCAAGGAACACACCGTGGGGCCGGTTCTGGTGCATGCGATCACGACGAAAGGCAAAGGCTACAACTTCGCGGAAAACGACGCGACAAAATACCACGGCATTTCGAAGTTTTCCCTTGACACGGGCGATGTCGTCTGCGCTCCCACCTCGAAGCCCACCTACAGCCAAGTGCTCGGAAGAACGCTTGTGGACATCGGCGCAACGCGCAGCGACGTCGTGGCGATTACGGCCGCCATGCCGGACGGCACCGGGCTTTCGGCGTTTCGCGACGCATTTCCCGGCCGCTTCTTCGACGTAGGCATTGCCGAAGCGCACGCCGTTACCTTTGCCGCAGGCCTTGCGCTTTGCGGACTCAAGCCGGTGGTGGCATTGTATTCAACCTTTCTCCAGCGCGCCTTTGATCAGATCGTGCATGATGTCGCGCTCGACAATCTTAACGTCACCTTCTGCGTCGATCGCGCCGGCCTTGTGGGCGAGGACGGCCCCACGCATCACGGCGTGCTCGATTTATCGTTTGTGAGAAGCGTCCCCGGCGCCCTCATCATGGCGCCGTGCAGCGGCAGCGAGTTTCGCCGAATGCTGTATACCGCAATGGCATACGACAAGGGACCGGTGTTCATACGCTACTGCCGCGGGTGCGTTCCCGAGGAGGCTCTCGGCCCCGATATCTCGCCGCTTGCCATCCCGGAGCCGGAGCTTGTGAGAAACGGCTCAACGTGCGCCCTCGTGTGCATCGGGGACGTCGTGACGACCGGATTGGCCGCATGCGCTATTCTTGACAAGCAAGGAATACGTCCTACGGTGGTCAATGCACGTTTTGTAAAGCCCTTGTCGCTCGAATTCTATCAAAGGCTTTTTTCCTCGTACTCGCATATCGTGACGCTGGAAAGCAATTCGTTGGCGGGCGGGTTCGGGTCGGCCGTGCTCGAGCTGGCTCCCGCGCTTTCCGGCACCCCCCCGCCCAAGTTCCTGAGGCTCGGTTACCCCGACTGTTTCCTTGGCCACGGGAGCAATGCCCGCATTCTCGAAAAGATCAAGCTCGATTCGTCGTCCATAGCGTCTCAGATTGCCGCTTTCGTTGACGGCCGGACCAGCACCGGCGTTTCGGGGTGAGCCGCATTTCCTCCTGCGCCGACACAGCCTCCGAGCATGATTCCCTCCGCGCCTTTAAGGCAAGAAATGGGCCATGCTTTGATATATTTTTAGTGTCATGAATACGGTTACGGCCAGGTCTTACACCCGCATTACCCTGGCCCTCGATATTGTCGGAAAGCTGGAAAGCGGACCCTTTGCCGGCTATCACGAACTCGCCACCGTCAAACACAAAATAGACCTGCACGACACGCTTACCGTCGAAGAATCGGACGAAATGCGAATTGCCTGCAACAATCCTTTGGTACCCACAAATGCGTCAAACATTTGCTGGAAAGCGGTGGACCTGGTTAAGAAAGAATTCGGCATTGGTCGCAATGTGGCAATCTCCATTGAAAAGAATATCCCTGTGCAGGGCGGACTGGCGGGCGGCAGCGCGAACGCCGCGACAATGTTTATGATTTTGCGGGACCTGTGGAACCTGGACATCAGCGACAAAAGACTGGTCGAGCTGGCCCGGCGCGCAGGCATGGACGTGCCTTTTTATTTCTCGGGCGGCACAGCCTTTGATACCGAGGCGGGCGGCACGCTCACGCCGATCTCAACGGACCTGCGCTTCGACGCCATACTGGTGGTGCCGGATTTCGGCGTGTCGACATCGGAGGCTTATCGCGGCCTTGACTACACCCGCACCGCCGGCAGCAGAGTTAAAACGCTTGCCATGAGGGAATCCTTTCTCGCCAACGATCGCGCCGGCGTGCTGGCGGCCTTGCACAACGATTTTGAGCTCTCGGTTTTTGCCCGATATCCCCGGTTGCGGGAAATCAAGGAGCGCCTGCTCGATGCCGGTTGTGCCGGCGCCGTCATGAGCGGCTCGGGATCAACCGTGCTCGGCATTCTCAAAACTTCGGGAGACTTCAGAGAAATACAGCGCAAAGTAGGACTCAAATCAATGCTTGTTTCGTCCTGTCCGGAATCGAGCGGTTCTTTTTCGCAGGAGGGATTGGTATGAACCAAAAAGCGCCGGACCAGCGTACAGCGACTTTTCGCTGGCATTCCAAACAGGAGCTTTGCGACTACTTCAACATTCATTACGGCTTCAGCAGGAAACTCGTTGAAGCCGAAATTGCCGAGGTGATGAAATTATTCAGGGTGCGGAAAGGCCAGACAATCAAAATGCCCGAGTTGTGGCAGAAAGTTGGTCTTCACTTGGAAAAGAAAATAAAGGAACTCGATCTGTAAATGAAACTAGTGTCCGCCGCCCGATGTTCCGAGCATCCCCGCCGCTCCCCTATTGACGGGTAAGTAATAGAACGGAGAATTATAGTCGGAGCAATAACTCTCGGGGACGTGCTGGAAGCTGAGCATGAAGAACATGTTGTCGGCGGCCTTCCATGCCAGCGAAACGTCGACCGGCATGTTCCTGAAGTATTCCGCGGAAGCAATGTTCTGGGCGTTTAGGTTCTGCCCCGCCGAAAACGTGGAGAACAGGGGAAATCCGAAATCGAGGTTGAGGGTAAGAGGCTGCGAGAACTTGTACGTAAGCATGGTACTGTACAAACCCTGTGATTGCAGGGAGGAGCCGCCTGCCGAGGCCATGCCGAAACTCATGCTGTTGTGGATTGAAAACCTCGACGGGTCCAAGAACCCGCCCCTGAGCGAATCTCCTGAAGAATTGTAAGACTGCGCATCCTGCCCGAAAGCAAGTGCTGAACAAAACAGCAGACCCACCACACCTCTTTTTATCATTGCTCCTCCGTTCCCTTGCCAGAAATTACGGAAAAGATGATTTCTTATTGACCGGCGGTTTGTGAATATAAACTACTTCATGAGAAAGGGCCCTCGCCCTTCCAGAACGGTTTGCGCCTGCGGCTGGGCCTCCAGATAAACCGGCAGGCCGTACATTTTACACGCCTGTGTCCTTTGAGGGTGCGAACCGGAGAAAAGAAAAACGGGTCGTAGTATTCCACGGCAAGGCTCTGACATTTGGGACACTTGATGCGCGGAGGGTTCCAGAATGAATTCCACAGTTCCCCGAAGAAGGACTGGTATTCCTGTCTGACGTTCGAACGGCTGCTGCTGCGATGCGTTGTCATTGATGAAGCCTTGATTCGTTTCCCGGAACCATTCCGCCTCCGCGGCAGCTCAAATGACCGGCGTCGGGACAAAAAGTTGGATGTACGTTCGTTCCGCAAAATGGTCGGTCATTCCGGCAATATAGTCCGCCGCAATACGCCACGACGGCGTTTCTTCGTTGTAATTGGTGTTCTTGATAAAATGGAAGAATACCTGCATGCTCGGCGCTTCCCGCTCAATCGCGTGAAGGGCGGCTGTGTCTTTGCCGCGGTCCGACTTTGTGAGAATCGCCAGAAGCTCCTCGAACAGAAGGGTGATGACGTGTCCCGATTTCTTAGCCTTGCCTTCCACGTCCGGGTGATTGTATATGCATTCGTAATTGAAAGCCTTGAGTCTTTCCATGTGCTCAAGTACATCCTTACTCATGACGATGGCGTCCTTGTCGATGCTGTTGGCGATGATGTCGTTGACAAACCGGCCGATGATCGACCCGTTGTCGGTGCCGAGCTCCCGGGCAACGGGCGCCGGGATATCCGTTTTCCGGATGATGCCGGCCTTGATGCCGTCCTCGAGGTCGCGGCCCAGATAGGCGATACGGTCCACCATCCGCACCAGGCAGCCTTCGAGTGTGGAAGGCAGGCGGGTGCGTCCTGAAATCTCTTCCAGCTTCGTGAGGTCGCGCGCGCGATCCGGCTCGAGAATTCGGTCGAAGCTTTCCCCGCAATGCGTGATGATGCCGTCGCGTACCTCGTAGGTGAGGTTGAGGCCGGCGCCATAATTGGTGAGCTTGTCCACCACGCGCAGCCCGTGCAGTTCGTGCATGAACCCGCCCGAAACGCCGTGAGCTTTCAGCAAGGTGTCGAGAACCCGCTCGCCTGCGTGGCCGAACGGCGGGTGACCAAGGTCGTGCGCCTTGGCAATGGCATTGATGAGGTCTATGTTGAGGTTGAGACACCGGCCGATGACATAGGCTATGCTGGAAACATGCAGCACATGCTCCATGCGCGTGCAGATGTGATCGTTGTCGGGCGACAGAAAAACCTGGGTCTTGTGCTTGAGCCTTCGAAACGGAGGGCTGTGAAGGATCCTTGTTTCGTCGCGGGAGAATTCAAGGCGGAACGGGTCCCGTTTCATGGGAAACTTTCTTCCCATCGACTCGCCGCTCTTCTTTGCAAAAGGGGAAAGCGTCTTCTCGTTGTCACTGAGGATCTTTATTATGTCGAATTCGGTTTTCATGCGAGAATAAGAATACCAGAAGGCCTAGTAAAACCCGTCGATTCCCACGGCAACCAATTTGTCCTTGTTCTGGCGCGGGGGCAACTGGTCGACAACCACCCAGTTGACAAAAAGGTCAAGCCCGAATTTTCCTTGCGTTGCGAGCAGTTCGGCGCGCAGCTGCTGATTCCACAAGGTTTGGTTTGTCCGGGTGATATACGCGCCCGTTCTTGCGTCCACAATCGCGGCGATCCCCTTGAACCGGTACACGGCGCACTTGACCTCGCCCGTGAGATCAACCATATAGGTCTGATTCCAGCCTACTATCGAAGTGTCCACGCCGAAAAAGTCATGCAGGGTGTAGGCAATCCCCGCCTGCCACGCGAGCCTGTTCTTCCACGAAAGCTCCCTGCCTTCGGCGACTGCTTCCTTAAACGCCCCGGGCCTGAATTGCGGCGACGATGCGCTGAGCGCGACCTTGTTCCAATACACGGGCCCCAAGGGCCCTGAGTCCAGGGTGTCGATTTCGTGAAAGCAGTGATGGTCGAGCCCAACGTCAAGATTCACTGGTGCAAACCGGTATTCGAACAAGGGGCCGAATCCGATATCCATTTGATTGGGATCGAACAAGATTGCTTTGTTGGGCCATCGTCCCAGCCCGACCGTTGCCTCCATCTCCCCGAAGAAGAAGAACCGGTTGTCGTATGAAAGAAATGCCAGTTCGGCCGAGCTGTTCCATTCAAGAAAGTATCTTTGCCTGAAAACCGAATCTTCCTGATTGAAGAACATGTGCAGATCTTCATCGAAATGGAATTCCGGGGCGAATGAAAAACCTTTTGACTTTGAATCACCGGCCGGACAGGCAGCGCCGAAACAAATTGGGGCAGCCATCATCAGCACCGAGACGATGATCGGCATGTGTCGGGACAAGGCCTCACTCCTGGAGAAAACTTACCCATAGAAACTAATACATGGAGGGCCTGGCTTTGCGCCGCAACGCTCCGGCGTTCGCTGTTTTTTGGTGCGAATAGTCTCTAAGCCGGGCCATCCCTTATTTATTTTTACAGTTCCCGGAAACCGCTCCAACGCCGCATATGCGGCTCATAACTTTTGATAATAAATGGGGTTACCGGAGCGTAATGTTCAGATTTCCGGGTATCGACGGTGTACAGGTTCTTTCGACTCGTGATGCCATTCGGCGCCTATATTCTATTCTTATGCGTTTTCAATTGAATCTCGGGACCTCATTCATTGCCATCGCCGCGCTGTCGTCTTTCTGCTTCGGGAGCATGATTTTCAGCTCGATAAGCCAGGACAGCCTTTACATAGGCTACAGGCTACATTTCGGCGTGACGCTGGTTGTTCCGAAGGCCAGCCAGGTGACGCCGCCGCCCACGGACAACGGCTTTGGAAAAGCGGTTGTCAAGGAATGGACTTCCGACAAGGTTGAAAAGAGGAGTGCGGACAGCATTGCCTTTCACTACGCAATAACCACCTATTCCGCCGAACCCTGCACCATTCCCTCCCTCGATTTCTTCGTGACAAAAGAGAATGCTGCGGAAACGCTCCACACGCAGGCATTCCCGTTGCATGTCTTGCTGGTTTCCTCGCCCGACACCGCATCCATCAAGGATCTCAAGCCGCAGCAGAGCGTCGGCAAGCCGTCGCTTTTGTGGCTGTGGCTTCTTCTCGCCGGTGCGGCTTCCGTTGCCGGGTTCCTCTTTGTTCGCCGGTGCGTGCCAAAACGAGGGCTCGGGACCGTGCGGACGCCTCCCAAACCTCCCTACGAGGAGGCGATGGAAGCGCTCGACCGCCTTGAGGCAAAGCACTACGTTGCACAAGGCATGATCCGGGAATATGTTTTCGAACTTTCGGAAATTGCAAAGCGATATATCGAGCGGCGCTTCGAGGTGCAGGCAGCGGAGTTCACTACGGAGGAACTACTCGAGTGGGCCAAGCGCTCGCCTCTCCAACCCGCCGAGCGAAAGACGGCCGAATGGTTCTTCTCAACCACCGACCCGGTGAAATTCGCAAAGTGGCTGCCCGACAACGATACGGTGTACAGGTTTGGCGCCGACATCCGGACCTTTGTTGAAAAAACAAGGCCGCAGGCCCCGCAGGAAGCGCAAAAAGTCCAGGGGGGAAGCCATGCATCTTAAGGATCCGTGGTTCCTTCTGCTGTTTCTCTCGTGGCTTCCCATGGTGTGGATGTATGCTCGCAGGGAAACCAAGCGTCCCGCCGTTCGTTTTTCAGATTTGTCTCTATTGAAGAAATTGCCGACTTCCCGATTCGTTCACCTCCGCCATGTGCCGTTTGTGTTGCGGCTCCTTGGCGTGGGCCTGCTGATTGTGGCGCTGGCGCGTCCGCAGAAGGGAACATCCGAGGAGGAGGTGACCACCGAAGGCGTTGACATCATGCTTGTGCTCGATGTGTCGTTCAGCATGAGGTCGCTCGACTTTCAGCCGAATAACCGGCTGTTTGTGGCAAAGGAAACCGTCAAAGATTTCATCAAGAAGCGCCGCAACGACCGAATAGGCTTGGTGATCTTTGCAAGACGGGCCTACACCAAATGCCCCCTAACGCTCGATTACAACATTCTCACCCAATTCGTGGACCGCATCGACTTTGAAGACTTCGGCGATGCGACTGCAATAGGAACGGCGATTGCAACGGCCGCGAACCGTATCAAGGACTCCCCTGCAAAAAGCAAGGTGATGATTCTGCTCACCGATGGCGGGAACAATTTTGGCGAAATAGCGCCCCTGGCGGCCGCGAAAGCGGCCGGGGAACTCGGCATCAAAATCTATACCATCGGCGTGGGCAGGGAAGGCGTGGTTCCCTATCCGGTCCAGGTGGTGGACCGGTTTACGGGCAAGATCGTTGGCACGCAGATCCAAAACGTGCAATCGGACCTCGACGAGCAACTGCTTGCCAACATCGCCGATGCGACAGGCGGAAAATTCTTCCGGGCACAGAACGCGGAAAAACTCAAGGAAATTTACGACACAATAGACAAAATGGAAAAGACCCAGATAAGAACGAAACTGTACACAAGCTATTCCGACCGGTTCTTTGGATGGCTCATTGCAGGCGGCATCCTGCTCCTCGCAGAAAGCCTTCTTTCGCAAACGTGGTTCCGGAGAATACCATGAAAGAGACGTTTATGCGCGGATGCGTAGAAGCGTATATGCGGAAGAGTGAAGAACTTGACATTCGATCGCATTCACGCATTCACCGTTTTGAGGATAATCAACCATGAGGTTCGGCAGTCCCGCATACTTCTGGCTTATGCTCTGCATTCCCGTGCTCGTGGGGCTGTTTATCCTCGCATACCAATGGAAACAAGCCGCGCTGGCGCGTTTCGCCTCGCTTGCGCTCATGAAACGGTTGACGCCGGAGAAAATCCTCCAACAGCAGGTGCTCAAGTGGGTGCTGTTCCTCGGGTTCGTTTTTTTTGCAATTATTGCGCTCGCGCGCCCGCGTTTCGGACTTAAGACAGAAATGATAGAGCGCAAAGGCGTTGACGTGATCGTGGCGCTCGACATTTCCAAAAGCATGCTGGCCGAAGATATTGCGCCCAACCGACTCGAAAGGGCGAAGTTCGAGATCGCGAAGCTCATCGACCTTCTGCGAGGCGACCGCGTGGGCATCATCGTGTTCGCAGGGGAAAGCTTTGTCCAGTGTCCGCTCACGCTCGATTATGGAGCGGCGAAAATGTTTTTGAGCGTGGTGACCACGGATTGGGTACAGACTCCCGGCACGGCCATTACCGAAGCCATAAACCAATCTGTGGAAGCGTTCCGGTCCCAAAAAAGCAAGTCGCGGGTCCTCATTCTCCTTTCGGACGGAGAAGATCAAGTGGGCGATGCGGAGGCTGCAGCCCAAAAGGCGGCTGCTCTCGGCATCAAGATATACACGGTGGGACTCGGGTCCGAAAACGGCGCGCCCATTCCTCTTAACAAAGGCAAAGGTAACATTTCGTACAAGAAAGACTCCAACGGGAACCTGGTGATGACGCGGCTCAATTCGCTCATGCTCGAAAAGATCGCCACGGAAGGAAACGGAAAGTACTTTCATGCCGGCACCATGCTCGACATGCCGGCAATTTATCACGAAATCTCAAAAATGGAGAAGAACGATCTCGGGACCGACCGGTTGAACATTTTCGAGGAACAATACCAGGCCTTTTGTGCCATCGCCCTGTTTTTCCTCCTGCTTGAATTTTTGGTGCCCGAGCTTGTCAAATCAAAACATCAATGGAAAGGAAGAATCGATTGACCATGGAAGCGCGGAAGAAAGCATGGGGACACCGTTTGTGCGCGCGCTCTTTCGCTGCCTGCACCTGCATTGCCGTGCTGGCCGCCGTGGCGTGTTCCGACGAGCTGCATTCGAAGAACGAGGCCGCAAACAAACAATACGGGAACAAGAATTACGATGAGGCGCTCAAGGCATACGACAATCTGATCCTGGAATATCCCGCCGAACAAAAACTGAAAATGAACAAGGGGGCCGCCCTGTATCGGCTTGGCGAATACGAAAAAGCGGAAGAGGAGTACAATCAGGCAAAGGACGTCAAGGACAAGAAGGCGCTCGCCGCGCTCCACTACAACCTCGGCAACGCCCAGTACATGCAGGGCGACAAACTTTCCGCGCAGAACAACCAGCAGGCCATGGAGAAATACAAGGGCGCGCTGGAAAACTATATTAAGGCTCTCGACGCACGACCGTCGGACAAGGATACAAAATGGAACGTTCAGCTGGTTCAGAAGAAGATCAGACAGATGCAGAACCAGCAACAACAGCAGCAGAATAATAAGGACAATAAACAGAACAAAGACAACAAAGACCTGAAGAACAATCAGAATGACCATGACAAGAACCAGGACAAAGACAAACAACAAGACAAGAACAAGCAGGATCAGAACAAAAATCAGCAGGACAAGAACAATCAGGACAATCAAAAACCCGAGCCCACGCCGCAGCAGAAACAGGAAGACATGAAGAAAGACGAGGCCAAGCGGCTCATCGAACAATTCTCGGACGACGACAAAGAGCTCAACAAAAAGCCGGAAAAAACGGGAATAGCAGGTGAAAAGAAAGTGGAGAAGGACTGGTGACCAGCGGCGCAAAGGCAGGTAACGCGGCATTCGCTGACCGGATGAACGCGACCCACCCTCGATCTTTTTCGAGCGCTTCGGCGGCTTCGATGTTGTGCTGCCTCACCTTGCTCGCCGCCGCCGCCGGTTTTGCCGCGCATGCTCAGGACATTTCCTTTTCAGTTTCTGCAGACAGGACCTCGGCAATGCTCGGCGAGCGGATCCAGGTGACCGCGCAGATTGTGAGCAACAAGCAGCTTTCCGGCTCATTTGCCCCGCAAATCCCAAAGAGCGATGATTTCGACATGCTCGGCATGAACCAGAATTCCTCGCAGTCAACATCGATACAGGTGGTAAACGGGAAGATGACGCAGAATGTCACTATCACCTATTTCTTCTACTATCAAATTGCGCCGAAAAAGCCCGGAACCTTTACGTTTCCCGCCCTCAAGACCGTAATTGACGGAAAGACCTATGCCTCGAATCCATTTGTCGTCTCCGTCGGAAAAGAGGCTGCGCCGGCCGCCACCGAGGTACATGTTCTCCTTTCGGTCACCAAGAAGAATCTGTACCTCGGTGAACAAACTTTCCTTACCGTCAAGGTCGCCCAGAAAGCCGGCGCCCAGGTTCAATTGTCGCAGCAGGGATTGTTTAGCATGTACGACAAACTGGAAAAAGGCCTCAGCAAGGATTTTGCCGTGGCGAGGCTGTTTACCCAATTGCCCTCCAAGGGCGTCATGGAGGTGGTGAACGGCGAAAAGGAATTTGTCGTCAAAGTACAATACTCCCTCTTCCCCATTTCCACGGGCGACCTTTCGATACCTCCCGTGCCGTTCGAATACGTGAGTCTCAAACGCGTTCAATCCCGACGAGGGTCGGATCCTTTTTCGGATTTCTTCCCCGATGAATTCTTCGGCGGCGGCGTACAACAAGTTGGCAAGAGCGTATTGTCGAACGGCCTCACCATCCATGCCTCTTTGCTGCCCCCGGCGCCTGCAGGTTTCTCAGGGGCCGTCGGATCCTTCACCATGAATGTCGGCGCCGACCCGCGGACCGTGCCCTCGGGCGAAGCAGTCACGCTGTCCATCGGCATCCGCGGCAGCACCCGGCCCGGAAGCATGGGCGATATTTCCATGCCGCAATTGCCCGAATGTGAAGTATTCGCTCCGGAAAAGCACGTGTCGGTCGACACGACGCAAAACGGTCTCACGTGCCAGAAAAGCTACAAGTACCTCGTGATCCCGAGACAGGAAGGCAGGCTCGTTGTCCCGCCGCTTTCCTGGGTCTACTTCGACCCGGCGGCCCAGGTTTACAAAACGCTCAAGTCCGACACCATCGTCATCACCGTCACAAAAGGGAAGGCCACCCAGGCCGGCCAGACTCGGTATCTTACCCAGGAGGAAATACGGCAGGTGGGCCAGGATATCCGGTATATCAAGACCGGCATTTCCATCGGGAAACAGACCGATTTTCCGTACAGAAATCCTCTCTTCCTGGTTCTCTTCCCTATTCCCTTCCTTATCGCGGCCTTCTCCCTTTTGTATAGGATGCAGGCGCAACGCTACGAAAGAGACGCCTTGCTCGCCCTCCGCCAGAGAGCGTCCCGCAGGGCTTTCCGTACGCTGGCCGGCCTGAAGAAGAACGCTGCCGCCATGCCGGCAACCGATTTCCTCGGGAACGTTTCCGTATGCCTGGAGAACTTCGTTACGCACAAATTCGGTTTTGCCGCAACAGGCAGGACTCTTGATGAATTGCGAAGCAGCCTTTTGGAACGCCACGTGAGCGCGGAGGTCATCGAACGGCTTGCCGGTTTGCTGGAAAGCACCGACACGTTCCGGTTCGGCATGAAATCGCTTGACGCCTCCTCCAAATCCGGAATCCTCGAACAGGCGGCCGGGCTGATCCGGGATCTTGAAAGGCAGAAACGGGGAAAATCATGACCACACGGCCCCTTTGTTTCTGTGCCGCCCTGATCTTCTCTTTTCTCGTACCCGAAAGGGCGGTTTCCGCTCCGGTAAATTTCTGGTTTGAAAAGGCCAATACGCTGTACGAGCATCAGTCGTATGACAGCGCCGCCTATTATTACGAACAAATCCTTTCGTCGGGGCTTTCAAACAGCGCCGTCTATTACAATCTTGGGAACTCGTATTTCAGGCTGAAAAAGGTTGGGCTTGCATTGCTTGCCTACGAAAGGGCGCACCGGCTTTCTCCGAACGATGCGGAGATTGTTGCAAACATCAAGTTCGCGACCTCTGCCATCATCGACCGCATTCCGGCGCCGGAGCAGACCTTTTTTGAAACTGCGTTGCAGCGGCTCCACAGGCTTCTATCTCTCAATGTGCAATTATGGCTCCTTTTTTTTCTGCTGCTTTCTCTTGCGATTCTCTTTGCCGCAAGCTTGTACGCATCGCAAAATGCAAGGCTGTGGATCGTGTATCTGTCGTGTCTGCTGCTCCTTGTCACGGGCGCAGTCGGGGCATCGGCGGGCATCAAGATTTATAATAGCGAACGCGTCGAATATGCCATTGTGCTCTCTCCCTCGCTTGATGCGAAAAACGAGCCGAACGGCGCCAAGGTCATTTTCACCGTGCACGAGGGAACAAAATTCCGGGTCCACAAATCCGTGAACGACTGGTCGTACGTGAGCCTTCCCACGGGACTCAGCGGGTGGGTTCTCAGCTCGTCAATCGGAAAGATCTAGCGGAAAGTCGCCTCGGCGGCATTGCCCGGTGATGTCCGGCCAAAGACGGGGCGTGAGGGTGGCGCAAAGTTCTTCCGGTTGCGATACATGCGCTTGGAAAATCGGACCCCAGCAGGGCAATTGCTCCATGAAGTTCTGCGTGCTCAGAAGCGGATCGAGCGCAAACTGTACGTTTGTCGAGCACGGTCCGACTCGCCTGCTCTTGGATGCCGGCGGCATGAGCCAGCGCGCATTACGCGCGGTCCTGTCGGAAATAAACGTCTCATTCGGCGACATTCACGCCGTCCTGGTGACCCACCTTCATTCCGACCATCTCAACCGGAATGCGATTCTCCTGTGTGCCGGCCACGGCGTGCCAATGTACATTCACGAATCCAACATTAACGAACTCAATCCTGTCGAGATCGCCGGCGTTCGCATCGTTCCCTATGCCTGCCGTGAATTCGCCGTGGGCGCTCTCCGCTTCACGGCCTTTGCCGTGGACCACGACGCCGCAAATCTCACGTGCGGATTCACGTTCTGGCCGGGCGATGCTCCTGGTTGCCGGGTGGCTTTTGCCACCGACCTCGGCTGTTTTCCCGACGCCATGGTGCGGCACTTCGTTGACTGCGCGTGCGTGGTCCTGGAAGCCAATCACGATACCGGGCTGCTTTGGAACAACCCACGCAGGCCATTTCTTCACAAGCGCCGCGTCGCCGCCGATACGGGGCACCTTTCGAACGAACAGGCCGCGCAAGCTCTTGTCAAGATATGTTCGGCATCGCGCCGTCTCCCTCGCTCCATTGTCTTGTCGCATTTGAGCAAAGACCACAATTCACCCGAACTGGCGCTCAGCCACGTCGGCGTCAGGCTCGAGGCCGCCGGTTTTTCTCCAAGACTCCTTGTTGCTTCCCGGGAAAAACGGATGGAGTTTATCGAGTGCGGATGAAGGGAATCAAGATACGCTCACTCCAAAGGATGCGAAGAGTAAAAGACGGGGTTACTTCTTGACATTCTTGGTCGCCCCCTAAATCCCCCGAAGGGGGACTCGAACGAAATTAGGTTTGTCGCAAGGGCGGTTTCCATTAAGTCCCCCTTCGGGGGATTTAGGGGGCCGGGAAATTCTCACGTCTTCTTCAATCGTTCCCATTCGCGCGCCACAGCGTCCTCGTCGTTGGTCCATTCCGATACGTGCGTTGCGGCAGCCTTGGCGTCCAGGGAAGCGTTTCTGAGGGCTACGGCCGTGTGCGCGGCGGCAAACATGGGGATATCGTTGTTGGCGTCGCCGAACGCCGCAACATCGGCCAGATCGACGCCGTAGGCGCGCGCCAGGGCGGCAAGGCCCTTGCCCTTGTCTGCCTGAGGACTCATGAATTCGAGATAATAGTCCCACGTTCGCACGATGTACAGCTCGTTTCCCCATCGCCGCCGCTGCTCGTGCTCCTCTTTATCAAGAACCGCCGGGTCGCCAACGAAAATAATTTTGAACGGCGATCGGCCCCGCATACCGGTCAGCGAGTCGAGCACGTGATACTCCGACGCGGTCTGCGCGTAATACAGGTCGTTCCACTTTGCGGTCTTCTCCGTGCGTACCGTGTACAGCATCCCGTCTATATAGTAGTTGACGGCGAATTCCCGGTGTTCGGAGTGACGTACAAGCGCGTCGGCATGCAGGGACGGAAGCGGCGCGGCATGGACAAGAGCCGAGCCGCGGTCCGCCCCGGTGTACACTGCAGCGCCGTTAAGCGTCAGCAGGGCCGGAGCGCAGGCCAGGCCATGGGCGTATTGCATCATACTCGATCCAAGCCGTCCCGACGCCAGCACCACCACGGCCCCGCAGCGTGCCATGTCTTCCAGCGCGGCCTTGTTGGCCCGGGACAGGCGCTTATCTGATGTCAAGAGGGTTCCGTCGAGATCGAATGCCAGGAGTCGAGGGGGCATGAATGAACCTGCGGTTCCGAGACGCCCCGGGGAGGAGCGGACTTGGTTTATGTCAATGAGTCACGTTCGCCAAATACTGTTCACGGTAGAAAAACAGTTTGGGGTCGGTGAACTTGTAATAATTGTTCCCGAAATCGATGCCGTCGGTCCCCACCGTCCGCACGCCGTAGCCTACATGCACGTGCGGCCCGCTTGTTTCGCCCGTAAGGCCGATCGTGCCGACTACCGTGCCCTGCTTTACGCTCTGCCCCGTTTGGAAAAAACGCCTGTCCATGTGGGAAAAGGTGAGTATCATCCCTTCGCGTGCGACGCCGAGCGTATGGCCGGCAGACCTGCTTTCCCGGTTTACCACCATTCCGTCAATGGGGGTAATGATATTTGATCCGAGGCGCGCGGCGACATCAATGCCGTAGTGCGGCGTTCCGCCTCCCATGCCGCGATCGCACCAATCGCCGGTCACGTAGGAAAAAGGATCATCAACCATGGACATGAAATATTCGTACACCGGAAGCAATTGTTTCTCCCGCGGGTTCACGATGTCCGACGGAGGATAAAAGACGATAGTAACGCCGGGAGCAACCTCATCGGCGGCGGGTAACCGCGGTTCGCCGGGCACACGCGTTCTGTTGTAGACATTCACCACTTCCTCAGCGTAGCGCTGAATGTCCTCCGGGCCGGGCACCATTGCCCGGTACCGGCAAATGGCGTATTTTGCGTATTTGTGAAGAGATTCCCCAGGCAGGAAGGTATGGGAGATAAGCGGCTGAGACGGTTCCACGAGCTGTTGCGGCGCAACGGGACGCGGCGCACGTGCGTTTGTTGCGGGAATATTAAGACCCAAGACCGTGACAATCAGGCCGGCCGCAACCAGCCTTGGGATAAATCGGGGCAGGGTATTGATACGCTGCGCCAGCGGCGGGGCGGTCTTTGGCGGCGGACTGTTGAGCACATACTGGACCCGGCGCGCCAATTCTTCGAACGCCCTGGTTGCGGCGCTGTACTGGTGAAACTCATGAATGGTCTTCCCTTCGTCTTGTGCGTCCCGGATGACCGCGGATTCGGGGATTTCCAGATCGAACATCACCGATTGCGGTATTGTTGAAAGGCCCACTCTGGTCTTGAAATGCACCTGTTCGCACAAGCCGTCCAGATACCTTCGGTTCTCGCTCATGGTGCGGGTCTTGCCTTTTATTTTCGAATCTTCCCTGCCGAACACCTCATTCTTGATGATTCGCACGCGCACCGTGGGGTTCCTGCGCGCCAGCATCTTAACATTGCGGAAATAATCCTTGAGGCTTTTGGTCGCCAGCGCATTGAGCGTTACGGGAATCAGATTGAGGCTGCTCCGCGTGTACAGCGCTTTAGTCACCGTATTCCATACCGACGGAGTGTCGATCACAATGTACTTGTAGCAGGTGCGGCACAGTTCGAGGTTGTACAGGAAGTTCTGGAGATGAAAGAAAAAGACGGGCTTAAACAGATCGGAATTTGCCGGAAGAAGGTCGAGGCAAGGATGAATGTTGGTTGCAATCCGGGTGACCTCGCCGTGACCGACAATCTGAGACAACAAACGGGACTCGGCCCGGCCAAGACAATCTGCAGCCCGTGCGGCAAGAGTGCCCTTCGCCCCGCGGGCCGAATGGCGTCCGTGCGAAAACCGCCTGCAAAACAACTGCCACGAGGAATTCTGCACTGCTCCCGGATCTTTTCCCAGGGCGACGGTGGCACTTCCCTGCACGTCCAGATCGATGAGCAGGGTTGGTCCTCTTCTTGAAAACGCCGAAGCAAGGTTGGTGGCGACGGTGGATTTGCCGACCCCTCCCTTGATATTGGCAACATGAATTATCCCGCCGGCGTCGCTGTCGGCGAACACGAGCGTCTTCCGGACCAGGCTGCCCATTGCCCTCCCTCTTAAACGCTGTGCGACACCGCATCAATTATCGATTCGACTTCGGAAGGCTTTTGAAGAACGTAGTCTTTCTCGTGCCTGTTCCTGTCGCCAAGAGCCACAAAATTCTCCGGTGCATTGTAGAAAACTACCGGGACGTTTTCGATCTTCTTTCCGATCTGGAAATATGAATACATCGACCTGCCGTGATGCCAGGTGTCCACGTCCAGCAGGATGAGGCCGGGCAGAGAATTGTTCACCGCACCGAAAAAATCGTTGCATGTGCCGCATTGCACAACTTTGTAGCGACGTTTTTCGAGAATTTCCGCGAGTTTTGCTTTGCGGCTTTTCACTTCGTCCAGAATAAGAACGTCCATTGCGATTCCTCCTCTTTTTTTCGTTTGGGCGCTTTTGCCCAATGGTTATTTCGGATTTGCCCGGGCACTTTCCTAACGCCCCTCAGAACTTTTCGTGTTTTGCGTCAACAATGAGGTCTTCGTTTGCGATTTGTCGAGTAAGTGAGACGGACCCACCCGTAACGCAACGGGCTATTCTCACGCGGGAAAAACTCAGAAGGATTTTTGCCCGGTCACCTGCCCTCCGGCGTCTCACTTGGACGGTGATTCATCGATTTCTCGTGCCAGATTCTCCGCCTTTTGTTTGAAAGCGGCTGCCTGGGAAGTAGTGTCCGACACGATCCGGCTGCAGTAACGTTTGGCGTCGCCGCCGCGGCCAACCTCTTTGCTTATGAGAGCGGCCTTCCATTCGATGGCCGGGAACCGGTAGGCCAGTCGAGAGTCCTCCAGCGCCTTGGCAAGATATTTCAGCGCTTCGTCGCGATTGCCCTTGGCCTCGTAGCAATCGGCAAGCCCCTCATGGGCGTCGCCCGACACAAAACCGGCCTTCGAATTACCGGAGGCCGCCGTGGTAAACCACGTAATGGCTTCGTCGTATTTTTCCTGGCGCAAGAACATGGACCCGAGCAGAAACGCGCTATATGCGGCCTGGGGTGAGATTTTGCTGTTGTCAACAACGGTCCTGAATCCCTCAATGGCTTTTCTTTCGTCACCGGCCGCATAAGCAACCATTGCTCTGCCGAAAGCATCCTGGGCTTTTGCCTCGCCGGTCCGCTGCAGATACCCATACACCAGAAAGCCTGCCACCAACAGGCACAGAACGATACCCGCCCCCATGAGTGAATTACTTTTTGCGATGGAGAACTCTTTTGCTTTCGCAAGAAAGTCGATAAAAGGGTCTTTTCGAATTTCCTGTTTCTTCTTGCTGTACTTTATTTCCAAAATGTCCTCCCAATGCCGCCATTGAATTTGGTGTGCCGACAGCCAAACTTATAAAATACATTCCTGCTTCGCGTCCGTTCAAGAATCCGGCACGGCGGCATAGCAGGCCGGCAGGGACGCGCAACCTGTTCCTTGACTTTTTTCCAAATCAATCGCTTGTTCTCATTTTCAGCTACACCGGCTCCCAAACAAAAAAGGCAGGATGAGAGCGTCACCCTGCCTTTTTTGACTTTTGAGAACAGATCGAAGTGTTACTGCGCCGGCTTCCAGGTTACGTCATCAATCATGTAGGTTTCACCGGAGGTATACGCCTCGCCGGTTGCAGCCGGGCAGACAAAAGCGACATAATAGGTGATGTTGGTCATGACAATCGGACCAAAATCCGTGAAAGGAATCTCGCATAGGTGCCAGTTGCCGTCTCCGGCCACATAGCCATAATTGGCAAGGTCGACGACCTGTGCGGCCTTGACGTTCCATGTCACTTCAACACCGATACTTTGCGCGTTGCCCTTCACATACATATGGAGCTTCCCGCCCGTATAGCCGGACATGTCTACGCCGGCCGTATCCGTTGGCGCAATGCCCCAGCCGGACCAGCCCAGTGTTCCACCGGTGATTAGGGCGCATTTGGTGCCTTCCTCCTTGTCGCCGGTGTATGCAAGGTTCAATGTCGTCGCGTGCGAAGAAGTGTCGCCGACAACCGCCTGGTCCCAGACATACACTTTCGCCAAGGCCCAATTCAGGTTATTCGTGGTCCGTTCGGAAATTATTCCAAGCTCTTTCGCCGGAGTGATTGCCGTCACCGGAAGAATTTGATTGGTAAGCGTGTACGAAGTGATATACTTCTTGAAGGTCACATACATTGTTTTTGATGCAACAAGGGTATCCGAAATGTCCAGCCGCTTGGCAAGTCCCTGCGCCCCGTTGGCGCCTAAAGCCCTCAGGCCCGAAAATGAGGAATTCTTTTCGCACACGGCCATCGCAAAAGTAGCGGACGCGGCGCCAACCCGCAGTCTCACCACATTGAACGAGGACGCAACAAGGCCGAAGGCCGGCGTGTAGGAGTATGCGCCTCTTGCCAGATAAGTATGGACCGCGTGAGACAGGATGCGGCCGTTCAAATCGTATATGTCAACGGCAACTTTTTCCGTTCCATTCGCGACTGAGAAACGGATACTGTTTCCGATCTTGACGGGTGCAATGTCGCCGGACTCGCCGATGGCGGCCCGCACGCCCGTGGCGCCCGTCAGCGTGTACAGGCCCTGGCTGTCGGTAGTGGTGGAGTAGCCTGCTTCGACAAGGCTCACCGTTGCTCCCGGAACACCGTTGCCGTTTCCATCAATAACCGTGCCCGAGATACTGATCTGCGCATGGGCCGAAAAGACCACGGCAGCCGCACCTACAAACGCGCACAGAACCTTTGCTTTGTTTGAAAACATCAAGCCGCTCCTTGTTTAGGGTTTATGAACAAAAAGAATCCTTGTTGCCACGTAATAATTTTTAGGAGTCAAATATAATAGAAACGGCGTATCTTTAACAACACAAAACTGATGCGTGAAGAGCGGGATCATGGCTGTTTTTTCATCTCAGCACCGCCTGACGAATCGGGCAAGTAACAAACGCTACCTTTTTTTCCTGACTTGCCGTGATTCAACCCGTATATTCCATGGTTGAGGATTCCCGCTCGAGGACGCTCTGTCGCAAGAACCTTGGCCCAGCGGGATACGCCGAGAAACGGCTGATTGTGTTTTCGGTTCTTTCCCTGCAGCGAAAATTACCGTATTTTCTAGTGGTGCTAGTTCCATGGAGGCAAATTATGTTCCATTCAAGAACAATTGTCCTGGCCTGTTTGCTCATTTCAATCGGGCTGATCTGCCAAGCAAACGGCCAAACGTACCGCAACATTGCCCTCAACCCGAACGACGTCCGCGCGACGGGACACGGATTTCCCCATGCATCGTCGAACAGCGAATACCCATGCAACTACGACACCACCCCGAATTGCGTTCCAAACAACCAATACATCGCATTGAACGCCATCAACGGAGACACGAACAATACGAGTGAAACCGCATATCCATCTTGGGGGCCCAACCTCACTTTTGCCGGGTTGTGGTGGAAGGTTGATTTCGGCCACGACGTGAGTGTTGACAAGGTAAAAATCTGGGTACGCGCCGACTGGTCGGGCGGTCACGACAGCTACTGGAAGCGCGCGACCCTCGTCTTCACAAATGGCACGCGGGACACGATAGCGATCGATTCGCTCAAGACCGGACAGGAATTCCCGTTTGCAAGCCGGATCACGCAATCGGTGACAATTACCGATTTCGTGGCGAGCAATCCTGCAAAGTGGTGCGCATTCGCCGAAGTCCAGGTGTGGGGATACGATCCGCCGACGTCCGCCAAACCGGCCATGACGAGTGCGCCCAATTTCCACGTCGCCGATGCCGGCGTCGTCTGCTCCGTGCCGGACGTTTCATCACTTCGCCTGCACGTGCCGGACAAGGTTGTTCGCGTGGAATTGTTTTCGGTTCTCGGCAGAAAAGTTTGGGGATGTGAATGCAAGGCCGGTCCAAACGGCTCGTTTGTTTCGATTCCGCCCGACCTGCGGGCCGGCATCTTCTACGCTAAGTACTTTACACACAGTAATTGACATCACGAGACAACGGTGCGGTCGCCGGAAAGCGGTACACGCCGCCCGCTGGGCACCCGTGGCCTGAGGTTACACGATTAACCCGGATCTTTATCCACCCGACAAAAAAAAGCACTACGCGCCCTTTTTCATTATATTAGAATTCTGGGGAGGGGCGGACTGGGATTTCACCGCCGGGTATCTTGCAAAAAGAGACGGGGACCCGTTGGTGGGAATCAATCTTCTTGAATTTCATTTTTGCTGTCGCCGATTGTCGGTTCGTTGTCAATCCTTCATTCCGTCTTCCCTGTATCACGTTGCACACCGCCGCACGTCCACAGAAATCTACCAATGCACGGAAGAACGCACATTGCAAAGCTATTGCTACGTAAAGCATTTCCCACGGTCGGGCTGGTGCTGGTGGTTGCCTTGCACGCGACCTTCTCCGCCACACTGAATTGGGCAAGCCCTCAGGACGGTGACACCAGGTGGAGCAACGATGCAAACTGGAGCGGAGGCAGGGCTCCGGGTTTCGCCGATACAGCCGTTTTTGGTTCAAGGGGGAAAAGGCTTGCCCCGTGCGTTCTCGACACGGATGCCGCGGTCGGAAAGTTTGTCCTGCGCAAGGAATACGCTTCCACGTTCGACCTTCACGGCCATTGTCTGTCCATAACCGGCGACGCCTGCGAATTCCGCTCCGTCGGAGCTGTTGACGGCGCAACCGACACCCTCAGGTTCGGAACATCGCTGCCGTCGGTACTCCGCGCCCGGGGAAACGTATACCTCGATCGGGTGTCGGTAAACGGAGATGTGCGGCTGGAACTTTTGGGAGACAAACAGACCCTCCGGCTTCCGAAGACCTTCCACCTCGCAAAACTGGTGCAAAGCAACAGAATCGGCTCCTCCGTAATCGCCGAAGCCGGGGCAGCATTGACAATTGACACGTTTGTCATCCGGTCAGGCACGCTCGACCTGGGAGGCGGTTCCTCCGGCGCGATCGCCGTGACCGTCCGGTCTTTCTCGGCGGCCGGAGGCGGCATCACTTTCGGCGGATCGATGCTGACGTTTACGGGTGATACTGTAAACCTTTCACGGCTGGGTGTGACGCCGCGGCAGAAGGGAGGAGGCATCGAATTCGGCGGCACCACCGCACAGGTGTTCATACCTAACGCGGAAGCTTTCTACCCTTCGATCATCCAAAGCGGACCGGTGGGAACAACAATTCTGTCAACCGGTTTCTCGTGCAACCGGCTTGCCGTTGTCGCCGGCACGCTGCATTTGGGTACTGCCTTGTCTCACGGGGTTTCTTCCCGGCTGCTTGTACGGGGCGCTCTTGATTTTGGAACATCAACGCTTTCGGTGGCCGCCGATTCGGTCGATTTTTCCGGCGCTGCCGTCCTCATTCCCGGAAACGGCACCGTGGCGTTTACGGGCTCGGCCGGCGTGCAGTGCTTTGTGCCGAAACCAGACGTCCTTCTTCCAAACCTCATCAAGTCCCGAAGCGGGACCGTTGTTTTGTGCGGCCCGTGTTCTGCGAAGAAACTTTGGATTTCCGACGGAACCTTTGATTGCGGCGATTACAAATGCGAGCTCACGGGCTTTTCGGCTATCGGCGGCACCCTCGCGGTCGGCTCCGACAGCCTCATTGTCAACGGCAACGCGCTCTTTTCGGGCCTGTCCGGAATGCTCACCAGGTCCGGGCCGGTTGTCGTCAAAGCCTCGGGAGCTGCGGCCGCTTCGGTTTTCTCATCCGGAAATCGGGTCATCAACAACCTGGTGCTGTATGCCGCTCCCTCCGGCGGCAGCGCGCGAATCATCCCGACATCGGGCGCGCATTGCGTGAGGCATTGTACCTTCGAATGGAACCGGTCGCCCGACAGCGCTCTTTTTGATTTCAGCCGGAACAACGCCTCGCTCACGGTCTACGATTCCGCGGACGTCCTTGCGCACGGCGCGGGACCGGACAAGGGATGCATATACATGGGAAAAGGCACCTGGACGTTTGCCGGTAATTTCTCCCTCGCAAACTATGCCCGGGACGGCTCAAAAGTGGTTTTCACCGCCGACTCGGGTGTGCAAACGGTTTCGGCCCCGCTTGCGCTGGGCGACGTGATCGATTCCGGAGCAGGCACGCTTCAACTGGCCTCTCCTCTTAAATGCCGGTCTTTCTCACAAACGGGGGGAACCCTCGATTTCAACGGTAACGCCCTTTTCACCGAAAATGATTTTGTCCTTGTGAACGGGTCGGACACATCCATTGCGCAGTCAAAACGAGGGTGGAAAATAGACGCCGGAGGCGATGCCCGGCTGGGAGGAACGGTTTCGAACTACCTTGCCATTGTGAACGCCGTTTCGTGCACGGTGAGCGCGGCAGGTTCGGTTACGGCTCGGTATGCCGTACTCAAGAATTGCAGGGCGCAGCCGCAGAAAGGCCTCGCCTCCAACTGCACCGACAGCCTCGGCAACGCCAACTGGGTGTTCTCGAACAAGCCCATGCCTCCAACCGGGCTGCTCGCGCGGCGCGGCAACGGTTCCGTGGCTCTCACGTGGAACAGGAGCCCTTCCGCGGATGCGCTGCGGTATTTCCTCTATGTGGAAATATCCGCTTCTCCTTCGGCAAAGCGCGATTCCACCGATTCGGCGGCAGATACTGCAAGAACGATAACAAAGTTGATTAATGGTAAGCAGTATCATGTCCGCGTTACCGTTCGCGACAGCGCCGGCTACGAGAGCGATTTCTCCAACGAAGTGTGCATCACACCCGATTCCGGGCTGCTTGACATCGGCGCAGGCCGCGTGTCTTTCGGCAGGGTGACGCTCGGATCGATCCGTGACAGCGTGATTCCGCTGTGGAACGGCTGCAGCGACACGATAGTGGTTTCGGCTGTCAAGATATCCTCCGCGGCTTTTACGAGCAGTATCGACTCGCTCAGGATTCCGCCCAAGCAACTTGTTTTGGATACGCTGGCGTTCAGGCCTAAGCAGCAAGGCTGCGATTCGGCCCTTATCGTTCTCATAAGCAACGCCGCGTCGAGCCCCGACACAATCCGGAGCTTCGGTACCGGTGCGTCGCCGCATCTCGACGCAACCCCGGATACCGTGATGTTCGAATCGCCAGGTTCGGGCAAAGCCGTGTGTCGAACGATTCTCATCAGAAACTCCGGCAACGACACCCTCCGGATTTCGCAGGTATCGCGGCTCGAAACGGGCGATTATGTGGTAGACAGTGTGTTTACCATGTCACCGATGCATGATCTGGCGCCGGGTGATTCGTGCGTCGACACCGTACGATTCGCGCCCGCAAGACCGGGGACCTGTTCCGCCCTGTTTCTCTTGAAGAGCAATTGCACGACGCCGGTCGATACCATCTTTGCATTTGCCAAGAGCGGGGACATTCCGTCAACCGAAACGCCGCCTGCCGCGGTACCGAAAGATTTTTCTTTCCAGGAAGCGACGGCCGTGGGAAGGTCGGTCATTTTTAAGTATGCCCTTCCCGTGCCGTCGCGAGTTACCCTGGATGTTTACAACGCGATCGGAAGGTTCATCGAGCGGCCTCTTGAAAACATGCAGAACGCGCGCGAATACCAGTTCTCGTGGGACGGTTCGCAACTGTGCCGAGGAATTTACTTTTGCAGGTTCAAGGCGGCGGATTCGGACGACTCTGACCCAAATTTCACGAAAACCGTGCGGATTGTGTTTTCGAAGTAGCAAAAAAGGTCCGCCGCACGCATGACCGGCCTGCTTTTGAGGGGGGGGGCAGTTTACCGGAGAAACACGTGCGGCAGCCTTCGTGTGTCGATCACTTCTCGTTCCAAAGTCGGACCGCTTTGCGGTCGGTGATGCCAACTCCATTCCTATTGAGCCGTAAAGGGGACCATTTTTTGGGCACGATTATTTTCGGTCGTCAAGAAGTATACGCCCTTGCCGAACGGCAGTTTCTTGGCGGCAGAGGCATTTTTGAAGACGCCCATGAGTCTTCCGTCAAGGGAGTACACCCGGGCGGTCCCGGCGTTGCCAAGGCCGGTCAGCCGTTGAAGCGGGTAAGGAGAAACAGTCCCGAGCACGGAGCAATCCTGCGCGTTTGCAATGGCAACGGGAACACTCGCACTGATAAGCTGATTGCCGGCTGTTGACGTCGCCGCCAGGGTAACGTTGGTCAAGCCGTTGCACAGGCTTGAGAATGGGATCGTCTTTGTAATGACGTTGCCCAGCGGATCCGAAGTCAGGTTGGAATCGAGCACCACGACGGTCTTCGTTCCGCCGAATGAAATCGACACATTGTCCTGCTGGTTGGGCGCGGTGAAGAACATCTGAGCCGTGATGGTAACCCCCGGGTCGGTGGCTGCATTGTAGCTCGCCTTGTCGGTCTTGAAATTGCACACTACGTCCTGATTGGCGTGAGTGACGCTGTCGCAATGCACCGTGGGAACAAAATATTCCTTCCACGCTCTCTGCTGGCCGGCTCCAATTTGCGCAGCGGTGTAGAATTGCTGAGAAAGGCCGGCCCACAATTCGATGTATGGAAGTGATGTCCCGGAATTGCTGTTTACGCTTTGCGGGTACCCCCATGTCCACATCTTGAGTCCGATGGTCTGATCGTTATTCGACACGCGGATTATCCCCTCATCGTTATCATGGTTGATGACACCCCAAAAGGTATTGAGCGGCGTTGTTGCGTCGGGCCAAGCATACACAATGCCCATGTCCGGCCAGTTTTTCCACCACCTGAGTTTGTTAAACAGATAGACGTTGCCGCCGACATTCTGTTCCTGACCCTGGCAGGCGCCATAGCCATTCGGAATATTGCAGTTCTTGACAGGGGAAATTATTTCCGCGCCCCCCGTGCACCTCGGATCGGTTTTCGACGAACCGGGAGCAAAGGTGCTCATGGTCCAGTACTCGAAGTTCTTTGATTGGGCCGCCGGGTTGTTCAGCACCACGCCGATGTCGATGCAGTTCCTACCCGATATGATTGAAATAGTGAACGTGCATTCGATGCCCGTAGCGCCGTAATTGAATTTGCCCGGATGCCCGGCGAAATTCACCGTATCCTTCTGGCTTAGGGACAGGCTCACCGTGTCCGCGGTCTGCTTGACAATCTGGCACAGCCAGGGCCTCAGCCAGAATTTTCCATGCTCAGGCTCGGAAAAGGTGGGCATGATTCCCGCATATACCATAAGCCAGTTGTAATAAAAATTCCCGGCATTTATGCCGTAGGGCACGCCGCAGGGGGTGGTATACAACTCTTCGTGGTTCGTCGGTTTGTACACCATCGAAACGATCCTGCCGCCGAAATCCGGCACCACAATGATCTTCAGATATTCATTGTCAATGACTTTGCAGTTGAACGTTCTTGCCACGCTGGTGTTCGCCTGCGCGGATAGCAGCCCGTAGTCCGCACCGATGGCGTACGTGTTGGTATGCCAGGTGGTGGTCGAGTCTTTGATTGTGACAGCCGCAAAAACGGAGGAACAAAGAACAAGAAACAAAGCAAGACTCCCCGTACCTGCGTTGCGGGCAGACAAACTGAAACGTTTGACCATCCTCATCATCTTCATCGGTCAGTTCCCTCCATTGATTCGTGAAACGGTTCTTTGTTCAGCAAATACGACTTTCTGAATCGGCCGATTCACAGGCCCCTCACCTGAAATTCTGATCGGAGAGCCCATGAATGGTGATGTTGTCAAGTCCCATGACGACCGTATCACCCTTGTTTTCCCAGGCGGCGAACTCTATTCTGTCAATGCTGTCGCACACGGATGCCCAGGTGAGACCGTCGGTAAGCTGCTTCGAACCGGCCGGAGCCTTGATGTCCCCCGGGTAAATGGTGATTTTTTGCCATGTTGGCGGAGTCGCTATGACCGTACTGAGCTGTCCCCACCAATCACCAGGAGCATACCCGGCCAACGCCTTGTGGGACCTGAAAACAACCCGTATGTTGCCCTTTCCCATCAGGTAAAATGAAAATTGGGTCATCGCCGTAAAATCGGCATATCCGCTCCCGCGAGGTGACACAATGCAACTGATATAGGCATAGGGCGTAAGCGCTGGAGGCTTGGTTCCCATCAGGAACGTAACAATAAAGCTCTTGCCGAAGCAGGCATTGACATCCGTGATCGCCGGCCAGAAATACTGCGCCGTGCCGGGCGGCAGCAATTGCGTGTTGCCGCTGTCCTGGGCGTCGGTTACCACGAGCCAGTAGCTGTGGCCCGTGATCGGGTTGAGACAGCTCAGGCTGTCGCCGTCGTCGAAATCGTCGAGCACCACAAATACATCCCCGTTGTCGTCGACTTCCGCAAGGCTGCCGTTGACAACTTTGTAATACTTTACCATGGAGAAATCTTTTTCGGCGTACCATTGCGGCGTTGCCGACGAATCATACGGCTTGAAAATAACGGCGTACGATTGCGACATCGTTGTCTGGTAGAAACTGTAAGAAGGGTTCGCGGCGGAGCCGCTGTTCACGAACATCACATCCTTGAGATACACGGTGTCGGCGCTTGCCTGGTCCACCTGCACCGGCAGGTAGTTGATGATAGTGTTGCAGCGAAAACTTATGTCGTGCTGCCCGAGCGGCACGTGCTGCAGAACATAAAAACCGTCGGCATCCAGGCCGGCGCTTTGCCCGCAACCGGGAACAAAGACGGAAATTGAGTTGCGGTCGATGAGAGGCCCAAGAAGAAGACGGCCTTTGAGGGTAATCGTTGGTTCGATATATAATACAAACGTGGAATCCAGGTCGGACCTGACCTTCGAAACAAGGGCTGCCGCACCGCTGTCTCTGTTTCCACAGCTGGCCGCAAAACTTCCCGGCGGCAGGCTGTCGAAACTGCAGAACCCGTTCTCGTCTGTCAATTTCGTCCACGCTGCCAGGACGCTGTCGTTATGCCGTGTGATTTCAATCCGACGGAGGATTACCTGCGTCTTCGAATACACGGCCCCGTTGAAGTCGGTGACGAGACATTCCACCCGGCCGTTGCCGGCTTGCGAACCGGTACCGGCCACGGATTGCTGAGAGGAGCAATCGAGAAACGCGAGGGCGGCAACCGCCGTTGCAACGGTGAGCGCACAATAGACGCGATTACTCATAACGCCTGCGTCTCCTTGGGCTGGGTGTCCTGCGGCTGTTTTCGTTCTTTTGGAACGAGCGGAAACAATTGAAAATTGAGTTGGCACACGGTCTGCGAATCGGACTTGTCTTCCACAACCATGTTGAGAATTTCTTCCTTGAAACCCCGTATCCTTTGTTTAATATTCTCAAAACAGGAATTCGACACACCAAGCGTGAGCGAACTCACCTCACGGTCCCACGGCTCGTAACGCTCAAGCGCCTCCTGCCCAAGTTGTATCATCACATGGTGGAAATTCCGTAAAAGCAAAGAATTCATGTCGGCCCTCGACGAAACCACGGTATTGCACAGCTCGAGCTTCCCGCTTGCGTTGCGCCTCACCAGATTAAGATGCAAGAGTACTTCCACCGCCTTCTTTGCCTGGCTCGCGGTAACCGGGGGCGCAATTGCCTTGGCTATCCAGTCGTAGTCCTCTCGAAATTCCTGCAGGGAGATAAGCTCGCGTATGGCGCTGTAATACCAATTTGAAAAGAATTCGTACTGCTTTTCGTCGAGAAAGGTCAGGTGGGTGCGGCGCCTGAGCTGCATCATCGCGGAAAAAGCCTCATTCTTGTCCTGATTGCTCTTTGCATTTACGAATTTTACAAGCGTGCGGAAATACTCTCTTTCGCGTTCCGTGAGATGCATTGCATGTGAATATTTTTCCACGACTTTGAGGGTGAGCTGTCGCCTGCCGGAGACGACGTCCTTAAGCAAACTGGGCGCGACACCGGATTGGGCAGCAAAGGAACGGTAGGAAAAGCGCCGGTTGCTCTTCTTCTGATACGAATAATAATCTTTCAGAAAGAACCTGTAATCGGTATATTCAAAGATTTTGAGGGCCCTGGATGGCATGCACAGAATATAATAACAAAAAAAGGGAATGGAAACAGGTTTTTGAACAATTCCGGCATTGGTTTGCGAACGACAGTATTTACAAGACATTGATAATAAACATATTGAATTTCACATCTTATTGCGAACGAAATGAGTTTGCGAACACCTTCCGCAGGAAAAACACCGGATTCGCTCTGCGCCCGCATGCCACGGCGACACAAACTTTCTTACCAAAATACGTTGCACTCTCTCCGCGCCTATTGGGGCCGTCAAGGAAAAATAAGCTCTTACTATTCAAGGAGATAAACCGCACCCAACAATAGCCTTCTATCTTACTTGGGGTAAGAAAAAAAACGTGGTGGCCCGCGAAAGAATTTCATAAATTAGGTATTGAGAACGAGGCAACAAATATATAGAAGCCGATGAAAGGAAATCACTCCGCTGCTTGAAATAGTCTTATATATATTTGCTGCGGCACTTGATCTTGAGCGTACTTCGTGGTATTATTGTATCAATAAAGTCACGCGGTTAAGTCCGACATCCCGGGGCCGGCTTACACGAATGAGGGAACAACGGTTCCGCGCAGCCCGGGCGGCACCAGAGGAAGCCTTCACGCTATGAAATGTCCCGTCTCAAACGGCCTTGCCTTGACTCTTGCAGCGGGCATTACTGTCGGCCTATTGACATATGCAATCCTCCGGCTTTCCCCGGTTCGTACAACAGCACGGGCAACACCGTGGGCTTGCGTGGGCGGATGCGGATCGAGCGCAGGAAGCGCTACCGGCGACGTGCTGGTGAAGTGGATCGGAAACGGAGTCTCCGGAGCATTGTTCGACGCCGAGCTCATCATGAGCGAAGGCGCGCTCACCGACAGCTCTCTCGTTCGCGGTTCAGAATACGACGGAAGGCTCCGCATCAAAACGACTACCGCCCTCCTAAGCCTGTATTATCATCCGCCAAGAATCATGGACATCAAACTCAGCATGCCTTTTCTCATGAGGGAAGGAATCAGTACGAATACCGGCGGATTCGGAGACCTTCTCGTCGACCTCTGCCGCAAGTGGGGCGCTTCCGGCGACGTCCAGACCGGCCTCTCGCTCATTCTACCGACAGGGTATGCCGACATAATGAACTCGGGCGTGGAAGCCTTGTCATCCGATAATCAATTGGGCGGCGGGTTGTTCAGCCTTTCGGCGCGCGGAAGCTATACCTTCGATTTCGACTGGGGAATTATCAACCTGGGAGGGTCGTATTCAGGAGGGTTTTTTGCGATAAGAACGACCAATTACGGATACGACACTCTAAACGTTCGCGTGTACCCTGTTGACCAGGAATTTCAGTATGCCCGTGAAGGCTGGGGCGCGCGCAATGACGCGGGAGTGTTCTCCCCGGATTATCTGAGCGTGTTTGCAGACTTCGGAATCAGGTCCCAAGGCTACACACACGGCTTCAGCATCAACTACTCGTACCCGCTCGCGCAGAGTAATGTCGAAATCCGCAGCGTCAACGAGACGTATTTTGCAGCCCACCTGCCCACGAAAGCCTTGGCACAGACCTATGTGGACACCACCGCGCCCCATGGAGATACCACCAACATCGTGCTTAATCAAAACGGCGACGGTTCCTGGAATTACCTGACAAAGACGCCCACCCCGAGACCGACGCCTCCTTCGGTCACCTTGCAATATACCATTGAGAAAAGCGACATGATGTTCCCGATACTCGTGGGCGGCATTGTCAAACTGGAGTACGCAAACAGGCTCAACTTCGCGGGAGTTTCCTTTGCAGTTGGGTTCAAGTTCCCGGTCTATTGACAAGGGCAGAGGCCCGCAACCCGGCACAAGAAGAAAGGATCCGTAGATGCCACTTCACCATTACAAGACCATCACTGCCTTTATTCTTGGGGCGCTGGTCCTTTCGGCCTCCGGACAGGCGATGCAGGTTGGAGAAAACAGCCTCGGCCTGTCGGGTGACCTGCATTTGAAATGGATCGGCAAAGGCATTGCCGGAAAATTGATCGACGCCGAGGTCATACTGAGCGAAGCCATGATCGCGGACAGTTCAAAACTTGGCGGTTCCCAATACGACGGAACGTTCCGCACCAAGATCACGCAGGCGCTGGTGAGTTTCTATGTTCATCCGGGAAAGGTCCTCGATCTCAAGCTCAGCATGCCATTTCTCATTAAGCAAACTCCCGACGGGAAAACCGGGCCGTTTGGCGACATGCTGCTCGACGTGAGCCGTTCATGGGGCACGCTTAACATGTTCGCGGCCGGCCTCACCCTCAACTTCCCGACCGGCTATTCCACGATCATGAGCGACGACACGCACTTTCTTGCCCAGGAAAGCCAGGTGGGAAACGGTCTATTCGGGGCAACTGCACGGGCAAGTTATGCGTTTGCGCCCGACTGGGGAATTATCAATGTGGGCGCTTCGTATTCGGCAGGACTCTTTGCACTGCGGACATCCAGCTATGGGTATGACCCCAACACGGATCAAATCACCTATGATACAAAAGCGTTCCAAGTTGCGCGCGACGGATGGGGAGCGCGTAACGACGCAGGAGTTGTTACGCCCGACCGCATCGGCATGTTTGTCGATTTCGGAATCAAGACGGAAACGGTCAATCACGGGTTCAGCATCGGCTACTATTATCCGACACTCGCAATCAGCAACTACGAAACGCTTGCAAAGGGCAATACTCCAACACCTTTTGCGACGAGAGCGCTTGCCCAGGCCTCACTTAACGCAGGAGATACCGTTCCCAACACCCAGTACTATGTTGCAGGCCAGAGGCAAGACAGCACCTGGGAGTACCTGGCCAGAACAACCGTGGGGCAAAGGATGTTTCCGTCTCTTACCTTACAATACAATATTGAGAAGAACGACATAACCTTCCCCATTTTTCTGGGCGGCGCGGTAAAAATGGATTACGACAACAGACTGAATTTCTCGGCTTTTTCTCTGGGAATCGGGTTCAAGTTCCCGGTGCTTTGAAAACAAGTTGATTTATACCATATCACTTTTCCGAAAGGATCCTGCTATGCGCTTTTCCATCCGGCCAATAAGGGTCTCGCTCGTGCTGTCGGCATTGGCAATGGTTTCGTTTACAAGTTATTCGCAAAATGCCGGGCTTACCCTTGGCGGCCAATTTGTCCCCAAAGACAGCATCATGCTGTTCATCGACATGGGAAATTCCGCCATGTCGGGCCGCGACAAACAACCCGACCTTGTCACAGACCCCCATTTGTGGAAATTCGAAATGGACCCGGCGAATTACGATTGGCTGCCGGCAAAAGAGCCCATCTGCGTCGATGTCTACCAGTCACTCACCGCACCTTTGGGCGGTCCCATCATGCCATTCCTCAAGAGGCTCCACGTGGATTACCCGAACTACTATTTCGGTGTTATGCAATTGTCCAATTCCGGATGGGAGCTCATGGGCAACTTCAATGCCGGCTCTGGGGCGATAACCGCTCTGTTGACACAAGCCAACAAGCTCAAGCCCAACGTAACCATAGCCGGAATTGTCAGCATGCTCAATAACGTCGAAGTTCAAAACAGCGATACCCTCAACTATTTGCAGCATGTTGCGGACATGGTCAGTAACATCCGGACCAGCCTGGGAACTTTGCAGTACGATGGCACAACATACACGGTGCCTTACATCCACGCAGGGTACCCGGTTGAGGCGAAAGACAACCCGAGTGGGACGATCCAATACGATACATCGCATATCCAGACCAAGAGCATCATGAGGCAAATTGCCCAGATTCCCACAAAAGTTTTGGACTGCGTGATAATTCCCACGGATGGATTGACGGTCTGCATGAACTGCACCCCGGCAGGCTACTACGACCACTACGACTCCGCCGGAAGTGCCGGATGGGGAACCCGAACGGCCGACACGGTGCTGGGCCGTTGCTGGATACCTCCTGTCAATAATTGTTCCACCTTGGCCACCATGCCGCAGCATCAGATTGCCGTGTTTCATTCTACCACGGTACAGAGGATCATGTTCGACGGAACCAACTGGTCCGCATTCGACAAGGCCGGAAAATCGTTCACCGTGTATTCGCCCAACGGCAGGGCGATCACTGCAGCGTCGGCGTCATCGTTAAAGACCCAGAAGCTGCTGCCGGGCGTGTACTTTGTGCGCACTGAGGCAAAGAATTGATCTTCTCCGGCTCGCCAACTAATCATTGACGTGCCGGAATCCTGCTCTGGCCCGGTGCGAAGGACCGCAGGTAAGCCGGATTTCGGGAATTGTTAGAACTCAAGAGGGAGGGATTTGAAAATGGGGCACGCCACCGCGGTTGGAAGAAAAGCGACATTCTGCGCGTCGATGGTTGCTGCGCTTTGTTTTTCCGCTTTTGCTCAACAGGCCGGACTCACCCTCGGCGGACACTTTGTCCCCAAAGACTCAATGTACGTCTTCCTGTTCTTTGGGAATTCGGTGATGTCGGGCAGAGACACGCCTCCAGACACGATTTCCAATAACTTCGCATGGAAATATGTCATGACAAACAACTGCGGTACTTACACGGGAACCTGTCCGCCGCAGTATTCCTGGCAGCCTGGTATTGATCCGATGTGTTTCGACTCAAAAAACCCTTTGAACGGCGTGATTAAATACAGCCCTGGCACACCGTTCCTCAAGAGACTGGCGGCAGACTATCCCGGCTATTATTTCGGGGTTGCGCAATTGTCGGGGTCTGCGTGGCAGTTGACGCATTTTCAGCCGCCGAATTCCGGCGACTTGAAAGCTGTGGTGACTCAGGGAAACATCCTCAAGCAAAACTGCCATATTGAAGGCTTGGCGATGATCTTTAACATAGTGGAAATTCAGTACAGTAACGGCGACTCGACGTACGCCAGCATAGTCAATTATTGCGCAAATATCGACAGTGTCATAACATACCTCCGCACCGGTCTCGGACTCCCCAACCTTCCACTTATCCAATCTGATTATCCGGTCTTAGCCGGCGACCCTAAGAAGCCGACCACCGACGACTACAGCATCACCGGTCCGTGGGCAGGTGCAATACGCACACTCATGGCACAGAACAAACTTGCGGCACAAACCGTTCCGAACACCGTGCTCATTCCCACGGACAGCCTCACTATGTATACCGAGGACGGGTTGTATACCCATTACAACCACAACGGGGATTTCAAATGGGCAAACCGCGTGGCTGACTCGATCTGCGCGCGAAATTGGGGGCCTGTAAACAAATGCGGCGCAACGATGGCCGTTTCGGCCGTCAAGAGTCAGTCTGTTTCAACCTTTCCCTCGTTCTCGCGCACGGTGTTCTTTGACGGCCGCAACTGGTCTGCATTTGACAAAGCGGGGAAATCTTTCGAGCTATTCTTTCCAAACGGGAAGGTTGTTTTAGACGCGGCGGGCCTCCGTCTTGGGAACGGGAATCTCAGGCCCGGCATTTACATAATCCGTTCAAATAGTGCAAAATAAGATTATTGGTTTTCATAGTTAAACCTTATATCAACAGAAAGGGCCCCCCATGGTCAACATTTTCAAGCTACTGACGCTGGCAGCATTGGCAACTGCGTTCTTTGGAAGCGCCGTTTCCGTCCAATCGGCTGAGTACCCCAAGCCGGGCGCGGCGTGCACCACGCTCGCGACCCAAGGTTGCTGGACATGGTATCACGATTCCAGGGCGGTTTACTACAAAGGAACGCACGAAAAGACCTATGTCGGCTATTTTCATTCGGCGGCCAATCCGGGAGCTGCGGCAATTGCTTCGTTTGACCACACAACCGGAGAAATCGACACGTTTAACCTGAAAACGAATTTCGGTTTTGACGATCATAATACCACCACGTTAACTGTTCTGCCCAACGGCCACATCATCACCTTTTACAGCGAACATTACGGTGCGGCGTGGTACAGCCGCATTTCGACGAACCCGGAAGACATTACGGCCTGGGGCGCGGAAAAAACGGTCAACGTCGCGTGCACCTATCCCAACGTTTGCCAATTGAGTGCAGAGGGGGCAAATGGTAACAGGCTCTACTTGTTCTTTAGAGGACCGTCCACCGAAGGCGGCGACGCAGGAATGCCCTATTACCAGACCAGCGACGACGGCGGCGCAACGTGGAGCGCGGCGGTCAAGTACTTCTTCGGAGGCACCGAGGCCGCAGGCATGAGGCCTTATTGCAAATACGTTTCCAACGGTAAAGACAGGATTTATATGTTGATCGAGGGGGATAATCGCAACAACCCGCCGCCCAAACCAACGTACTTCATGTATTATTACAACGGCGGATTTTACAAGATGAATGGAACGCTGATTGCAACAGTAGCCCAGGACAAAACCACCCCGATTACTACGGGCCAGGTGGACACCGTCTACGATCCGGCGAACCCTCCGGACGGTTTGAATGGCACAATCGGAACAGGCTGGGACGTGGCGCTCGACTCTGCCGGTTATCCCGTATTTGTTTACGACATCTACGATCCGTCGGGCGCTAACCACCGGTATTATTACTACCGCTGGGACGGGACAAAATGGAACCATTACTTCCTCATCAACAGCGGCGGGCCCATGACCGAAGGCGGACAGGAAGTCGGTTTCAGCGGCGGTCTTATTCTGGACCATGCGAACCCGAACCTTGTGTACATGAGCACGCATGTCAACGGCGTATTCGAGCTTGAGCGCTGGCTTACGCCAGACAAAGGTGCGACGTGGACGACGTGGCAGATAACGTCCGGCTCGGCAGCCAAAAACTGTCGTCCCATTGTTCCGCGCAATACTTCCGGCGGAAAGATTGACGTTGTTTGGAACTACGGTACCTACACCACCTGGGGTGGCCCGTTCTCAATGGATGTAAAAATGTACACGTTCGACTCCACAAAAATAGCGGCGGGGATCACGCCGGTCAAATCGAGTTTCGAACGGCGCGCTCCAAAAGAGACCGGATTCAATCTGCTGGCCGGCGGCCTGTCTTTCACGCTCGCCTCTTCCGCATCGTCAACGCTCAGGATTTACGACGTGCAAGGCCGGATCGTTTCCGACCAGACATCGGGCGTGCGGCGCATGCCGGCGGGAGTCAACACCGTGCAGTACAAATCGCTCGGCCTCGCTCGCGGAGCATACATCGCCAGGTTGTTTGACGGTGCGCATGATTATTCGCAGTGCTTTATCGTTGAGCGGTAGAAACTGAGCCGGACCGGCGCAAAGAAGCCGGCCTATTTTCAGCAATGGCAAGCTTGAGGATTTTCCACGGGGGGAAATCGGAAAATCCTCAATCTTTGGAGCAGACAAACTCGATTCGCTCCTTGCGTGGGGAGATACGGGCGGAACGCGCGCGGTCATTATTGCGCGGCAGAAATGCATTGTCTGTTCGATGGCGTGCTGTAAACCGGCATTTCTTTAACAATTGGGGGTCATCATGTTCAGGAGAAGCTTTCTTGCCGTCTTCTCGATGGCAATCGTTTGTGCAGGCTTGGTTTCCAGTTTAAGCGCTCAGGCCATTCCAAAACCCGGCGAGCAGTTTGCCGCCATTTCAAAGGATGCCATTTACACCTGGTACGGTGAACCCAAGGCGATTTATTATGAGGGCACTCATAAACGCACCTACATGACGTGGAACAGCTCGACCGGCACCAAAGGAATCGGCTACTACGATTTCGACACCCAGGATACGGTGACAATGTCGCTGCCTCCAATGCCCTATGGATCAGACGACCATTGCCACCCTGTCGTCATCGTTCGTCCGGATGGCAAACTCATCATTTTCTGCACCGGTCATGACGGCAATGAAATAACCGAATTGATCGCAAAAAACCCCGAAGATATTTCATCCTGGGAAACCCCTATTTACCCCGGCGGCAACGGCGGATATTGTTATCCCAACGCCATTTTCCTTAAGGCCGAAGGCGACAGCGGACGATTCTACCTGTTCTTCCGCGACTCGCTTCTTGAACCCTGGTTTACAACCAGTGACGACTGGGGAAAAACCTGGGTGCCGGTCATGCATCTTTTCCACGTTTCCACGTATCCCAACGATGCCTATAAACCCTATGTGAAATACGCATCCAATGACATTGACCAGATCCAAATGGTGATTGAACGCCAGAACCGCCAGGGTGCTGCGGCGGATAAACCGATTTACTTCGCGAAATACAAGAATGACTCCTTCTATCAGGACAACGGGCGTTTTATATGCACCAAGGCAACCCTTCCCCTGCTCGATAATGTGTTGGACACCATCTTTTACGCTTCCCGATTCGGATGCAGCAACACCTGTTACGATGTCGCGCTTGACTCTAACAACAACGCCGTGGCAGTCATGGATATGTTTCAGGACACCGCAATCAATATCTATTGGTACATGCACTGGACCGGGACTTCCTGGTTCAAGACGGCTTTTGTCAACAGCGGAATGTACCGCGGCTGCCAGAGCGGATTCGCCGCTGGCATCACGCTCGACCACGAGAACCCGAACAACGTGTACCTGTGCCGTCAGATGCTCACCCCAACGGCAACGCCGTTCCACCTTGCGGATACCAGCTATACAAATTACAAAAACAATCTTAAGGCGACGTGCTGGACGACTTCTGCATATCCGCATGAGGTCGAAAAGTGGACTACCAAGGACGGCGGCGCAACCTGGGACACCATGGCCATCACCCGAAACACAGCAAATACATACATGAACACGAACTGCCTTCCCTGCGTGCCGCGCCATCACAAGGCCGGGGAAAAGCTCGAACTGATGTGGCTTAACGGCCTGTATCAAAGCATGAGCCCGACCGCGATCAACGGATATCCGGGATACCAGATGTCGCTGCGGATGTTCGCCTTTAAGGACGGGGAACTGCCTACCACAGCCGCCGCATCGCAAGTGGCGCACAAGCAGGTTCAATGGTCGATGAACGTTTGCAAGAACGGGATATCAATGTCTCTTGTCAACCATGCCCGTTCATCGCTCAAACTGTATTCCCTGCAGGGGAAACTCACGGCAGACTATACAGGCCTGGTGAGAGGCATGGGCAACGGCGCCGCGTTCCTGCCTTTTTCCGCCCTCACCCGGGTCGGCGGCGTCTATATCGTGAAACTTGACAACGGGCAGTCAATAGCAATGGACAGAATAGTCATCTCCAAATAAAAGGAGTTCCTTATGACAGTCGGCAAGTTTCTCGTTCTGCTCGCCTGCGCGTGGGCAGTGCTTTGCGTTGTGCCTGCAAAAACCTGTGCCCAGGCCATTCCAAAACCGGCCGAACAGTTCGGCGCAATATCTATGGACGGGATGTGGACATGGTACGGCGAACCCAAGGCGGTATATTATGAGGGTACGCACCGGCGTACCTACATGACGTGGAACACGAGCAGTGGGACAAAGGGAATCGGCTACTACGACCACGACACCAAAGACACTGCAACCGCATCATTGCCGAAAATGCCCTACAACGGCAGCGACCATAATCATCCGGCCATCATCATGCGGCCAGACGGCAAGATCGTTACTTTCTGTACCGGCCATGACGGCGGCGAGGTAACCGAATACATTTCCAAGAATCCCGAAGACATAACGTCGGGATGGGACGGGCCGTATTACCCGGGCGGTAACGGCGGCTACTGCTACTGCAACGCCGTGTTTCTCAAAAACGAGGGCACACAGGGACGCTTCTACATTTTTTACCGGGACAATACGCAATATACCGGAGAAACGACCAACTACTGCCCTGCCTTCTGCACCAGCGACGACTGGGGTGTCACATGGAGCGCCAAGAAACGGCTGTATGTCTATGTGGGCAGCGCGTATAAGCCTTACCTCAAGTACGCCTCGGACGGGCTTTCGGAAATATACATATCCATCGAATACCAGAACCGGGAAGGTGACGGAAAAGGCAGGCCCGATTACTTTATGAAGTACAGTAACGGAACTTTCTACACCGTGGACAACAGGGTGCTCGCCACCATGGCAACGCTACCGGTTGTCAACACGCAGCTCGACACCATTTTCTACCCGTATACCTACGGGGCCGGGTTCAGCAACACCTGTTGCGACATAGCAATCGACGCCAACAACAATCCGGTTATCCTGTACTGCGCGTTCCAGAGCACGACACTGTACGAGTACTGGTACATGCGTTGGACCGGCACCTCATGGTTCAAACGGCCGCTCATAAACAGCGGCGCCTACCGCGGCGCCCAGAGCGGATTTTTTGCCGGCCTCACCTTCGACCATGAGAACCCGAACAACATCTATGTGTGCAGGCAGCTTCTCAGGCCGTCGGGAACGCCCTTTAATCTGATGGACACATCGGTTGCAAATTACAAAACCCTCTCCGCCGCCGCATGGGTGACGGTCGACACGGTTCACGAACTTGACAGATGGACAACCCCGGACGGCGGCGTAACCTGGGACAGCATCGCCATCACCCGTGGATCGCTCAACAAGAACATGCTGCCCTGCGTGCCGCGCAACCACAAACCCAACATGAAGATCGACTGTATGTGGCTCAACGGCGTGTACACCAGCATGGATGCCAGCGGTTACAATTGCGCGGTGAGAGTATTCCCCTATAAAGACGGAGAATCGCTCCCAACTACGGCAGTACAGCCCGCGTACCAATCGACCTTCGCGCCGCGAGGAATGGTTTGCAACGGCACGGGTGTGACTTTTTCCTTGATTCATCCGGAAAGGGCTTCATTCAAGGTGTATTCGCTGAACGGCAGGATTGTGGCAGACCTGACATCTCTGGTGCGAACGATGAATGCAGGCCATGCGACACTTCCCTTTTCGGCCATGCACATTTCCAATGAGGCCTGCGTTGTTGACCTTGACAATGGAAGTACGAGAACCGTGAGGAGCTTTGTGGTTACTAAATAGAAAAAGGGGGAGTCATGAAATGCGGAAGAGGCCTTTCTCTGTGTCTATGCCTGATTGCCCTGGTATTTTGCGTGTCGAACACAAGGGCCCAGGCAATCCCGAAGCCCGGCGAGCAATTCGCCGGGATCACCAACGACGGCATGTGGACCTGGTACGGCGAGCCGAAGGCGGTCTATTTTGAAGGGGTGCATCGGCGGACCTACATGGCCTGGAACAAGAGCACCGGCGACAAACAGGTCGCGTACTACGACCACGATACAAAGGAAACCCTGTCGGTGATCATGCCGAAAATGCCCTACAATGGCGACGACCACGATCATCCCTCCATCATAATGCGGCCCGACGGCAGGCTCCTCTTTTTCTGCACAGGACATGACGGCAACGAGGTTACCGAATACATTATGAAGAATCCGGAAGACCTTTCGTCCGGATGGAACGGTCCCTATTATCCTGGCGGCAACGGCGGGTACTGCTACCCGAATGCGGTGTTTCTCAAAAACGAGGGAACACAAGGCCGATTCTATATTTTCTACCGGGACAATACACAGCTTTCGCCAACGGATTCCGTCAATTATTGTCCTTCCTTCTGCACCAGCGACGACTGGGGAGTCACCTGGAGCGCCAAGAAGCGGCTTTACCAATACGTGGGAAGCGCGTACAAACCGTATCTCAAGTACGCCACCGACGGGCTTTCGGAAATATATATATCCATCGAATTCCAGAACCGGGAGGGAGCAGGACAGGGCAGGCCCGACTACTTCATGAAATACAGCAACGGGACATTTTATACCGCGGACAACAGACAGCTTGCCACCATGGCGACGCTGCCGGTGTTCAACACACAGCTCGACACCATTTTCTACGCCTACCGGTACGGTGCCGGCTTCAGCAACACAGCGTGCGACATAGCAATCGACCCGAACAACAATCCGGTTATTCTGTACTGCTCGTTTCTCGACACATCGCTGTACGAGTACTGGTACATGCGTTGGACGGGCACGTCATGGTTCAAAAGACCGATTGTCAACAGCGGGGCCTATCGCGGCGCACAAAGCGGATTCTTTGCCGGCCTCACCTTCGACCACGAGAACGCCAATAACATTTACGTATGCCGGCAACTCCTGAAGCCGGGCACCCCGGCCTTCAATCTGCAGGATACTTCGGTGGCAAATTACAAGACCATCAAGGCATCCGATTGGGTGACGGTCGACGCGGTGCACGAACTTGAACGCTGGACAACCACGGACGGCGGCATCACCTGGGACACCATCGCAATCACCCGCAATTCCGCCAACAAGAACATGCTTCCCTGCGTTCCCCGGAACCACAAGCCCAACATGCAGGTGGACGTCATGTGGCTTAACGGCGTGTACACAAGCATGAGCCCTGATAATGGCGGCTACAATTGTGCAGTGAGAATATTTCCTTACTTGCCGGGTGAAGCGCTCCCGACCACGGCCGCGCAGCCCGTGTTCCGGTCCACCCTTGCGCCCAAAGGAATGGTTTGTAACAGCTTGGGCGTAACCTTCTTCTTGGTGCATCCGGAAAGGGCTTCATGCAGGGTATATTCGCTGAACGGCAGCCTGATCGCGGACCTTACGTCCACGGTTCGCAGGATGAGCGCCGGCCATGCCACACTCCCCTTTTCGTCAATGCGTCCAGCAAACGGGGCCTGCGTCGTGGCACTTGACAACGGAAGCACGAGAACAACAGGGAACGTGTTCGTTGTAAAATAGGCCAGCCAAGGCGCGGCATTCGCAAGATTTCATGATGCGAATGGATCATTTGTGGTTATATTAGACGATGGCAAGGCACGGCAACCAAGGTCGCTGCAAAGGTAATTGAGGGAGGAATTCAATATGCGGATGAAGTCGATCCTTTGGAGTTCGATGCTTCTTTTCGCAGCATCGGGATACGTGCACCTGGGTAGCGCGCAGGCGGTCCCCAAGCCGGGCGCAAACTTTACTTCGATCACCGGAAACGGCGCATGGACTTGGTATGGAAACCCGGTTTCGATTTACTACGAGGGCAAATACAGAAAGACCTACATGGGTTGGATTTCCAACACCGGTGTCATCGCCGTTGCATCGTACGACCATGCGACAGGCGATACGGCCACCAAGGTGATCCGGACCGGCTATGCGGTCGACGACCATAACCACCCGAGCCTGCTCATGCGCCCCGACGGACACCTCATGGTGTTCTTTTGCGGCCACGACGGAGCAACGATGAGCCTGTATGTTTCCACCAATCCCGAAGACATCTCCTCGTTCGGCCCGGAACTTCAAGTCGCTCCCGGCCCGGGCATCACCTACGCCTATCCCAACCCAATGTTCCTGAGCGCGGAAGGTGATAGCGGCAGGATTTTCCTCTTCTACCGCAGCATGGGGCTCAAGCCGTGCTTCACCTACAGCGATGACTGGGGAAAGACTTGGACACCCACAAAAAACTATTACACCAATCCGGATAGCACGCCCAAGTCGTATGTCAACTACTGCTGCAACGGCAAGGACGAAATTGACATGGTAATCGAAAAAGGGCATCGTGCAGGCTACTGGCCCCTATATTTCCTCAGGTACAAGAACGGCGCTTTTTACAAAATTGACGGCACCCAACTGGCCACCATGGACCAATTGCCTGTCTTGAACACCGAGCTCGACACCGTGATGGACCCCGCTTCTTCGGGCTGCCACGGCTCCGCATGGGACATAACCCTTGACAACAACGGATATCCCGTGGTGGCCTACGACCAGTTCAAGGACGCCAACAACCACATCTACTACTATGTCCGCTGGACCGGGACGTCCTGGTTCAAACAGGCGTTGGTGAACAGCGGGGCCGACATGGGAGCCGAAGACGGGTTCGCCGGAGGCGTAACCCTCAATCACGACTACCCAGGCATCGTGTACATGTCGCGACAGATAAACGGCATGCATGAAATCGACAAATGGATGACTTCCGACGGCGGAACTACCTGGGATTCTGCGGCCATCACACGCGGCTCGGCAAACAAGAACACCCGCCCCATCGTGCCCCGCGGACACGTGATGGGCGACAAACTTGAGGTGATATGGATGTACGGCTCCTACACCGCATTCACCGGTACCGGATTCAACACCGCGGTAAAGATGTATGCTTTTAATGAGACCGTGGGGGTAAAAGACCGCTTATCAGCGGCGTCAACCGTGAACGGCGGGCTGGTCCGGTTGTCAAAAGCCGGCATGTCGATCGACCTTGTCAATCGAGCTCAGTCATCGCTCAAATTGTACTCCTTGGATGGCCGCCTTGTGGCCGACCTCACGCGCTTCTTGCGGGAAGCAAACGCGAGTCCGGTATTTGTTCCCTTTTCCCAGGTGCGCTGCGCATCCGGCGCCTGCCTGCTTGAATTGAATCACAATGGTTTTCGAACTGTGGAAAAGGTGATGGTTTCTCGTCGGTAAAAGATATCCGGCAACGTTCGTTTGTTTTGTTGTATGTAATGAGCTTTCCTGGAAAGCACCCTCATCATGAGGGTGCCTGTCACTATGTCAAGACAGTACAGGATTTCCGTGATCGGGAATTTCTTGATCGATTAAGCGATATTGAAATCCAAAAGGGGGGAAAATCATGCGTTCCATCAAGGTGCCGGTTCTTTCTTTCTTGACGCTTTTAGTCGCGTTTTCTGTCCCGCAAAATCTTTTTGCGCAAACAATCCCGCAACCGGGCGAAAGTTTCTCCGAAATCACCAACAATGGTATGTGGACGTGGTACGGCGAACCAAAAGCCGTTTACTACGAGGGAGTGCACCGGCGCACCTACATCGGCTGGAACTCCAACATCAGCACGGGCGCGCAATTTGTCGGTTACTACGATCACGACACAAAAACAACCGCCCAGGTCGAGCTTCCAAGGCATTATCCCGCAGACGACCACAACCACCCGAGTGTAATCGTGCGGCCCGACGGCCGGATTATGATTTTCCACACCGGACACGACGGCAAGGAAATTTCCGAATACATTTCCAAGAACCCCGAAGATATTACGGCTCTGGATACTTTTACGGTAACCATACTCGACTGGTGCTGCTACCCCAACGTCTGCTTCCTCAAGAACGAAGGCACTCAAGGAAGATACTACCTGTTTTTCCGAGACCTGAACCAAGAACCGTGGTTCCGTACCAGCGACGACTGGGGAGTAACATGGAGCAAAGAGCTTAATCTTTATACCAACAACCCGCACGGCTACAAGCCGTATTTAAAATGCGCATCGAACGGAATCGACGAAATCCATATCGACGTAGAGCGTGAGAACCGCGCCGGCGGCGGCAACATCCCCACCTATTACATGAAATACAAGAACGGCGCGTTTTACCAGGCAAGCGGTGCGCTGATCACCACCATCGACAAGCTTCCCATTGTCAATACCGTCCTCGACACCGTGATATATCCCGGCGCCTACGGCGCGGGCGGGACGGTGTGGGACATCGCGTACGACAAAAACGACAATCCCCTTATTCTGTACGATATGTTCTTCAACAACAACTCAACTCATGTGTACTGGTATTTGCGGTGGACCGGAAGCTATTGGTTCAAAAGGCCGCTGGTGAACAGCGGCAATAACATGGGCGTCGCCGGGCAGCAGTTCTGCGGCGGGTTTACCTTCGACCACGAAAACCCGAACGTTATTTACGTGTCGCGCCAATTGTTGAAACCCAGCGCCACCCCGTTCAATCTTGCGGACACAAGTTTTGCAAATTACAAGAAGATTGCCCTAACGAATTTTGTGACCGTCGATTCCGGGTTCGAACTTGACAAGTGGACAACAGCCGACAGCGGCCTTACCTGGGACTCGGCGGCCATCACGCGCGGGTCGGCTGCAAAGAATATTCGTCCCTGCGTACCGCGCGGTCACAAGGACAACGAGAACATCAACGTAATCTGGCTCGACGGCACCTGCACGAGCATGGGCGGCGACGGTTACAACATGGCGATACGGATGTATCCGACCGACAGGACGGTGCCCGCGCTCCCGGTGAGCCGGACTCCTGCACCCAACGCAGCCGCGGATCTCCGGATTACCACAACAGGAATTCAGGTTACGCTTGTCCGGCCGTCGCGCGCGTCCCTGAAAATCTATTCCCTTGCAGGCAGGCTCGTTGCCGACTTGACAAAACGGATCAGGGCCGCAAGCTCCGGGTTCGTAACGATTCCGTTAGCTGAGATCGGGTGCCCGAAAGGAACGTACCTTGTAAAACTCGACAACGGGGAATACGGGGTCACAAAGAGCGTGGTGACGCTCAGGTAGCCGGCGTCCCTGGCCGGTTACTTTCCTTGTCGGACGTTGCGGAAGCATGCCGTCGCGCGCTCGTGGAAGTATATGCGTTTGCATTTAATCGTTTCAATAGCTTGTCAAACAAGTATGAAAGGAATACCAAAGTGAAACCGGTAACATTGCTCTTCGGTTTCTGTATTGTACTGGTTACGCAATTTGCAGCTGCCCAGCCCGAATTCACCCCGGACAGCATCAAGGGGGCATGCAAACGCGTGGCAAAGGCGCGCCTGAAGTCCACCCAGGACAACGGATGGCAGGGCGGGGCGTATTACGAAGGCGTCATGGCCCTGTATAATATGGCAAAGGACAAGCAATATCTCGACAGTACCGTCGCGTGGGGAAACTACCACAAGTGGCTGTCCACCTCGTCCGACACATTCACCACAAATTACGACGACATCTGTTGTTATCAGGCCTATCTGGAAACCTATCTGGCTGATCCTCAATCCGCGAATTTACCGCATGTTCAGCCGGCGCTCGATTATATCGAACGGTACACCTACCAGATTTGCCCCAACAAGTGCGGTGCCGTGGCATGGCCTATCGTTGACCAATATCAAATGGCTGCGCCAAACTATCCTCGTGCGGCCCTCATTCTCAACGACACGGTCATGTATGATTCGATTTACCATTTTACCGTCATGAACGCAACCCACCACTACAATGTCAAATTCCACCTTTTCAATTCGAATTGCAGCGACACCAACACTACTCGACAATGGTGGGGCCGCGGCTGCGGCTGGGGCGTGTGCGCGACATGCAGGATTCACCAGTACCTGCCGGTAGGCCACCCGGGACGCGTCTGGTGCGAGCAGAGAATTATTGAGACCTGCGCGGAGCTCTTGACCCTGCAGAACGATACCGACGGCATGTGGCGCAGCGAGCTGTTTACGCCAGCCTGGAACAAGGAGGCGAGCTGTACCGGTCTCTTCTGCTACGAGTTTCTGTACGCCATCCGCAACGGAATCGTTGACAGCGCCACATACATAGGTCCGGCCAAGAAAGCATGGAAAGGCATGCTTGACTGCATCGGCGTTGACCCCGCCCAGCCTGACCTGATCGGGTGGTCTCAAGGCGTGGGCGGCTCGCCTTCCAACAACTTCGGTATCACCAACCACGACGAATATACCGAAGGCGGGTTCTTCCTCGCGGGGAACGAGTTTTATCGGCTGCTTACCGAGGGGGTGGTGCACACAGGGACTCCGGTCGGCAGGTCTGTTGCACCTGCGTCGTCCCCCAGGCATGCGGCGGCTGTCCGGGTGACGACCTGTCTTGACAAGTCAATGCGACTCGCCGCACCCCAGGGGGCGGTGGGACTCGAAGTCTATTCCCTCGACGGGCGTCTTGTCGGCCGAACAAACATCACAGAGGCGGCGATATCAAGGTTCGCGGCACGTGTAAACGGCTTGCAAACCAATGGTCCGTTCATCGTCAAATACCTGTTCCAGTAAGAAACCGTTGCACTACATTCAAGAAAGCCGCCCCGCGCTCCGGGCGGCTTTCTTCGTTTGATAAACGGATATCACTACGGCAGGAGCAGAGGCGGCCGCGCACCAGTCACTACCTTGGCGGCCGCCTGCTGGCTCTTGTATTCCTCCCAAGTATTCCAGGAGTGGCATGCGCCGCAATACCCGGGATCGAACACGCCGTTTATGTGCGTCGCGGGATCAACGGCATTGTTTGGGACGCTGTAAAGTGAGTCATGACAGTTGTTACAGCGGTTCACATTGCCACCAACCGTCTTGTTGCCGATTGCCGGATATGCCTTGAGCGCATGACCGTAGTGGAACGTGTAAATGCTGTTTGAATCGCTTGTAGTAGTTGAGAGGTCATGGCACGCGCCGCACGATCTGTCAATCGAATCCGCGCTCCATTGGACCGTTGCATGCGTTCCCTGCGGAATTCCTCCGTGGCAATACACATTGCTGCATTGCCCGGAGCCTAGGTCGTAGGCGGCCTTCCCGCTGTCGTCCCAAGGACTTGAGAAAACTACATCGATGCGGCCGTTCATGTGCGTGAGCGTGTCGACGTAGTAGGTATTGGTGGTTGGGTCTGCCGCATAGCCAAGGTGGCAACGGGAGCAGGCGTAGCCGAGCGTGTCCACATGGTACGCGTGAGCGCGGTCTGACGGCGGAAGGCCGTGGCAAATTCCGCATTCGTCGGCGGCAATCGTTGCTCCGGGCGCACCAACCCCATCGTTCACCTCACTGCAGTTCAAGACCAGCAAGGCCAGAACCGCCGCTATCATGCCGCATGTTTTCTTCATCGTAGTCTGTTCTCGTGACACTGACTGCACGAATTCCTTTCGTGGCACATTGCGCAATTGCTCACGTCCATCCGAACGTCATTGCCGTGCATAAACCGGTAGCCCGGCGGATGAATCCGGCACGATGTTTGTCCAAAGTGGCACCTGTCGCACTCCTGTTTGCTGTGACACTGCATGCATTCGGCTTTGTTGTAATCGGCTTCCATGCCATGGCCGTTTCTTCCAACCCACGCATACGTGTGCGACTTGGGCTTGATTTGCGCCAGATCGTTGTGGCATAGGGAACACTGGCCGGACGATTTGCGGTCATCGTGGCATGTGAGGCACGTCTTCATGGCCGGATAATTGTTTTGCGCCATCCAGTTCGCCCGCTGCGGCTCGGCATGGCAACGGCCGCAGTCTTTCACCCGTGCATAGTGCTTTTCATGAGAGAATTTTACCCGGTACAGATCGGACTGCATCGTTTTCTTTTCGGGCGTTTTGTGGCAGCTCGTGCAGCTCATGTCCATGTTGCGCTGCACATGGCATACCCCGCACCCTTTGTGCATTGTCTCCATGCCGCGTACGCCCTTGTGGCACTGGCTGCACTGTTTGATTCGGCCGTCGTTGCCTTGGCGGTGGTGGCACACAATGCACGAAATGCCGGCCTTTTCGAACACGCGATGCGACAACACAACAGGCCCCGGGCTCCAGCCCACCTTTACGGCGGAAAGCCCGGTGTCTTGTGCGGAAACGAATGAATCCACCGAGGTAAGTATCACCGTGTCGGTGGAAATCGAGTCATGGAGGAAAACGTCAGGCTGCGAGCAGCCCGGTCGGGCCGCAAACGCCATAATTGCGCCGGCGCATGACACCACCGACCAGACCCGCTTCACAATTCTGCGATTGTCGTTTGTCATGTCACTTCACTTTGTCTTGGGCATCGCTCCGGCCCGATTGCCAGAACTCGTGGAAATTAAACCTGGACATAAAGAGCACGCGCACATCCTTCTTGTAATAATCGTTTACCAGATATTCCACCTGCGGTTCAAGAACCAGACTTACCACCGGCGTGAACCACGGCACTGTCCACCTGCCATAGGCGTATGCGGTGTAGGCATTGCTCCAATCCGGTTGAAGAAGGGTCTTGTACCGGTCGAACTGGAACGCGGCCCCGACATCGCCTATCCGTGCGTAGGTTAATGTATACCCAGGCACGATTTCGTAGGTGGTTCCGTGAACGCCCGTGTTGGCGCACAGCCGCAACGAGGCGCCTTTCGCCAGAATGTTGCAACTCGCCAGATGATCGATCCCTTCCCCGAACGACCGCAGCGAATAGTTGCCCTGCAGTGAGATGTCGCTGGCCGCGTACAGGCCCAGCAGCATGCCGCCTTCGTTGTATTTGTTAAGAAACAGGCGTTCGTAGTAGTTCACCGAATCTATCTGCTCCGACTGCCCGGCAACGTGCAGTCCGAACCGGAGAAAATCACATTTGACAAGACTTGCCTGCAGAAAATAGTCGTCCATGGAACGCGCCGCAAGGTCGTACCGAGCATGGCCTTTGATATCGACGCTATGCGCCACATCGGATCGAATGCTGACTGCCGCGTGATAGTGCCGCTGGTCCGCGTCTTCTTTGTCTGATGCGAGGCCGATACCGAGTTCGGTTCCCCGCATTATGCGCGCGATTCCGTACAACCCGGCTTCAACCCTCCTGGGGTCGATGCTTACGATACTGTCAGTATAGCGCGACGGCGCGGCCGTGCCGGCAAAGGCGGCGAGCGACAGTACCTTGCCCGCATCGTAATTCATGGCGAGACCGTCCAGATATCCGGCGTCCCTGGCGAAACTGTTGACAAACTGCCTGCCGAGGCTGATGCCGATGCCCGATGCCTCCGGGGCCCAGTCGAGGCTGGTGGAGCGGATTTCGTACTGCGTGGGCATTCCCGTTGTCTTGTCGTTTGTCACGCTCACGTCCGACGAAAACGAAAGCGGCACGTCTCCCGGATTCCGTACCGCGAGATTGAGATCTTCGTAGAAGTTGTCTCGAACGGAAGTGGTATCGAACTTATCGCTGCGGCCGTAGTACGTATTACCCTCGTACAGATCAAGCGACAGCGCGAACGCTCCGGAAAAGAGCAGCAGGCACATTCCGCACGCCGCGTGATGGTTCGGCGCGGTGCCGCGCGCGTTCCCGCTCCCTGCGGCCAGGCGAGGCTTCAACATACCCTGAACCTCGCCAGTTCGCGGCCCGCCTTCACGCTGTGAATGGCACAGGCCAGGCAGGGATCAAAAGTCCGCACGATTCTTGCGGCTTCCATCGGGTTCTTCTCGTCAGAAACCGGCACGCCCGCGAGCGCCTGCTCCATGGGACCTGCGATACCGCTGTCGTCACGCGGGGACGCGTTCCACGTGGTAGGCACGATGCACTGATACCGGTCTATTTTTCCTTTCTTTACCGAGATCCAATGACCCAGCGCGCCCCTGGGAGCTTCGCCCAGGCCGACCCCTTCCCCGGTTTCCGGTATTGCACATTCGGTCCGCGGTTTCTGGCCGACTTCAACCTGCTCAAGCCAGCCCGCAATCTTCTTGCACAGAAGCTTGCTTTCTATGGCCCTGGCAGCGTGGCGCCCTATTGCAGACTGCAATTGCGCAAGCGTAAGGCCGGCGGCGGCCATTACCATGTCCACTTCCTTCTTTATGTCGGCATTGCCTGCACTGTATCCAACCATGATTCGCGCCAGCGGGCCCACTTCCATGGGTTTGCCGCCGTACCGAGGAGCCTTGATCCATGTATACGCGCCCTGCTTGTCCGGCTGAGGCTCGGTCTGGCCCTGCGACGGGTGCAGGTTCGAGGGCGAAGAGTAGCGTGAATGCAGCACCTGTTCGGTGATCTTCGACGGATCGAAGGCCTGCCGCTTCCCGGCCGAAACGATGCCCGGCGGGAAATAAAGGTCGCCCGGTTCCGGGCCGTCGGGGAATTCGCCATAAGCAAGAAAATCACCGAACTTCCCTATCTCCGCATAGCCCGGCAGCGTTTTTGCCAAGGCCACCACGTCGGGAGCATACGCCGTATGTACAAAGTTGCTGATCTCCGACAGAATCGCTCCCGCCCGTTCGACTGCCTCTTTGTCAGGGGTCTTTGCAATGCCGCCCGCAACAAGCCCGATGGCATGCGGCACCCGCCCGGCGAAAAGCGCTACCAGCCGGTGCGCCTTCATGCGGATATCGAGCCCCTGTACATAATGAGCAATTGCCGCGATATTGAATTCGGCGTCCTTGATGTAGAAGCCTTCCCCGGTGTAGCGCGGCAGGAAGGGAGCGCAGGCTGTCAGAGCATCGACGCCTGCTTTTTTTCCCGCGAGCTCGCTTTTCGCCCACGCCTTGAGGTAGTTGAGTTTTCCGTCGTTGCCGGAATACGTGAGGATCGCGGTGATGTCCACAAAGTCAAGCGCGGCAAGATGGTAGAAATGCAGGATGTGCGATTGCAAATAGTTCGACGCGAGGGCCAGGTTGCGGAGCAGCCTGCCGTTCTTGTTCGGCGTTGCGCCGCATGCGTTTTCCACACACCGGGACGATTCTATGCCGTGGGAAATGGGACACACGCCGCATATCCGCTGCGCGATCTGCACCGCGTCAAACGGGTTTCTTCCGATGAGGATCTGTTCGAAGCCGCGGAACATGTCACCGCGCACCCGCGCGGACTTGACTACGCCCGCGTCAAGGTCAAGCTCGATGGACAGGTGGCCTTCGATGCGGGAAATGGGATCTATGACGATTTTTGACATAGTATTCAATAGTAACTTTTAACTGTCAACTGTTAACTTCAAACTCTTTTATGCTTTCTTCATCGGAAACAGCCCCCGTATCCCGGTGTCCGGAAACACGGGCTCCGTGCAGCCGATGCAGCCTCCGCCGCACCCGGTGCACGAATTCACGCCCAGCCATTTGCGCACAGGAATATCGCAGTTTGAATCGATGCCCAGGCACCCAATTTTGTACAGGCACCCTTTGTCGCCCCAGAAGCGCGCGAACAGGTCGTTCCGGTACTCCTGCAGGTGCTCGCATTTGTCATGGACAGTGTTCATGTAATACAACAACGGCCGGCCATACGCGTCGAGTTTGAGCCTTTTGCCCATAATCAGATGCACGAGGCTACCGATGATCCAATCCGGGTGCGCCGGGCAGCCGGGAATATTGATCTGCTTTGCATTGGGCAATACACTCCACACCGACGCTGCTCCGGTCGGGTTTTCGCCGCCCGTACGGAGGCGCGCCCCCGGAATGCAGCCGTACGTGGCGCACGTGCCCACGGCAACGACCGCCTTTGCATTCCTGGCAAGCAACGTCACCCACTCCTGCACGCCGCGCGGTTTTCCTTCCACTTCCCCGATGGTGCAGAACGCCTCCGACTTCTGCGGTATGGAGCCTTCCACCACCAGGATGTAGTCCTTCTTGCCTTCGTCAAGTGTTTTCAAAAGAACATTGATTGCGGTGTCGCCGGTTGCGGTAGAAAGGGTCTGGTGAAAATGCAGGCTGATATGATTGGTAAGCAACGTCGCGATGTCCGGATCGCCGGCATTGAGAAGCGATACGGAGTCGCCCGAACAGCTCTGGCCCTGGAGCCAGATCACGGCGGTGCGCGACGACGCTTTGCCCAGCGTGAGCTTTGTCCCGGCGAGGAGTACCTCGGGGAAAGTCAGAAACGCGGTTGCGCCGCCGACGATCCGGATGAATTCCCTTCTGTTCACTGCTGTTGCACGTCTCCGCCTGATGTCGTTGCAGACTTAGCCATCTGATACTCGGCGACCGTTTGCCGTACCAGCCCTACGACTTTGGGGACAGCGGCCAGCACCGCTCTCGTCGGCACCATGCCCATTGTCACGACATCCTGAGGCACAACGCCGATGATCTCCACTTCGGGCCGCTCGCCCAGAAGGGACAGGGCCTCCAGCGCCTCGATAATACTTGCCTCATGCAAAGAAACCGCATGGGGGACCGATGAAGCCAGACGCCGCGCATCGAACCTGAAAATGCTGCCCGGTTCTTCGCTCGCTTCAAGCGCGTCCACAACGATCACCCGCTCTCGTCCCTGCATCATTGCAGGAAGATCAAGCCCGCACGATGCCGCGTCTATCGCCTCCACCCAGTCGGGCAAATTTTCCGAGTCGGTGAGCTGGTTAACCGCATGAATCCCCACGCCGTCGTCCGTGCGGAGAAGGTTTCCTATTCCAAGGATGAGGAAAGGTTTCATTGCAATTCACCCTATGATAAAATATTTCGCCGAGAAAGAGTTGCCAATTCTTTTTTCTTCCTCGCGGTAAGCGATATCTTGTTTTGCAATAGGGTATTAGAGAACTATTTCACATGGAGCGTCTTGTCCGGGATCATCACGGATGTCGCCCCTCCGGCGCCATAGAAACCCGGCGCCACCGGCAGGCAGGTGTCCGGTGTTTTCCGCGGAGACTCTTTTGAAAGCCATCTCGTCCCTACCTCTGCACGCGCGCGCTTCCGCCCTTCATGATCTTTTCCACTTCCTTGAGTGATGCGGTTGAGGTATCACCCGGCGTGGTCATGGCGTGCGCGCCATGGGCCGCACCGCAGTCCACGCAGTACTGCGGATCCTTGGCCGCGAGGAACCCGTAGATACAGCCCGAGGCAAAGCTGTCGCCGCCGCCCACACGGTCGCAAATAGCAAGGTCGCAATAATTCCGTGACTCGTAGAATTTTCCGTCGCAGAAGAGTACGGCCGCCCAGTCGTTTATCGACGCGGTCTTTGCGTCACGCAGCGTGGTGGCCACGGCCTTGAAATTCGGATAGGCCTTGACCGCCTTTTCGATCATCCTCTTGAAGCTGGCTGTGTTGAGCCCGCTCAGATTTTCATCAACGCCCTCTACCTCAAACCCGAGTGCGGCGGTAAAGTCTTCCTCATTGCCGATCATGACATCCACGTAGTGTGCAATCTCCCGGTTGACTTCCTGCGACTTGGCCCTGCCGCCGATCGATTTCCACAGGGATTCTCGATAGTTAAGGTCGTAACTGATCACGGTGCCGCAGGCCTTTGCCGCTTTCATGGCCTCTATCACCACATCGGCCGTGGTGGCCGACAACGCCGCAAAAATGCCGCCGCAGTGGAACCAGCGGCTGCCCTCGTCCTTGAACAATTTGTTCCAGTCGACATCGCCCACTTTCATCTGTGAAGCGGCCGAGTTGCCGCGGTCCGACACACCGAGCGCGGCTCGCACCCCGAACCCCCGCTCCGTAAAGTTAAGCCCCACGCGAACGTTGCGACCGATGCCGTCGAACGGCACCCAGGCAATGTGCGACGGATCAACGCCGCCCTGAAACACCAGATCAAGCGCAAGCTGCCCAACGTCGTTTTCGGGAAGGGCGGTCACGATCGATGTGTTGAGCCCGAAGCAGCGCTTGAGGCCGCGCGCGACATTGTACTCGCCGCCGCCTTCCCACACCTTGAATTCCCGCGCGCACCTGATGCGGCATTCGCCCGGGTCGAGCCGGAGCATGATTTCGCCCAGAGAGACTTGGTCCCATTTGCATTGCGATTTTGGTTTGATGGTGAGGGGCATGTAGGGGCTCCTGTTGATGAGTTGAGGCGTATATGCGTATATGGGTGTATGCGTTGATATGGTTGATTTACACTAGTAGTGTTGTCACTCCCGCGGAAAGCGGAAGTCCATCATTCACCACTATCGTCCGTATAGAGGGTCTATTTCTTGACCTCAGCCGCTTTGGCAATCTCTACTGCCCGTTTCGTAATGTCTGCTATCCGGTCGAAAGCCTTCGCATTGATAAGGTCGGCCTTGGCTATCCACGTCCCGCCGCAGCACAGCGTCTTTGCAAACGCAAGGTATGCGGAAAGGTTTCTTTCGTCTATGCCGCCCGTGGGCACGAACCGCACCTTGCCGTACGGAGCGCTTATGGCCGTCAGCGTCTTGAGGCCGCCCATGGCCTCGGCGGGGAAGAACTTGAGCACGTCTACGCCCAGGTCAAGCCCCATTTCTATTTCCGTGGGCGTGGCAACGCCGGGCGTAACCGGAATGCCGTTCTTCACGCAATACTCCACCACTGCGGGGTTGAACCCCGGAGCCACGATGAAAACCGCGCCGCAGTCAATGGCTTTTTTAACCGTCTCCACGTTGAGCACCGTTCCCGCGCCAACGAGCATGTCGCCCCGTGACGCCATTTTTCTTATCGCGTCAGCGGCCGCCGCGGTGCGGAAAGTAATTTCGGCACAGGGCAGGCCGCCCTTTACAAACGCCTCGGCAAGCGACGGCGCATCGCCGGCGTCATCAATCTTGACGACCGGGATCACCTTCATCTGTTCGAATTTCCCGAAGAGTTCTGTCTTGTCCATGAAAGCTCCTTGCCGCGAATGATAGTTGCCCTCAATGCCGTTGTCCTCTGATCCTCTGCCTTTCAATCGTCAATCTACCTTATCCAATCTACAATTCTTCATAGATTTCCCCGCTCAGATATGCATGCCACGCCGTCTCGAACCAGGCGTCAGGCTTGGGCAAAGGACGGCGCGGCACCCACCGGTGGGTGAACGTCGCGTTTTCGATCGACGCCACGTCGGTTTCCATTACCTTGTCCAGGAAATTCGCATCCTGCTCCGCGAACCGCCACTCGTCACCCAAGTCCTTGTGTGCAAGCGTTCCGCTCCTGTCGAGCACCAGGGCCGACCCCCTGCTGCCGACGCCGCTGTCTACCGCGAACTTCACTGCGTCAAGATATGCCACGTGCGCAAAACACAATTGCAGGTTGCGGAGCGATTCAACCGTGTCCCTGGGAGTCTTGCAGGCGCTGCCTTCCCGGGAAAGCCGCAGGTACTGGTTTCTCGCTTCCGCAAGCGCTTCGTTCAACATCTGCGCGCTACGGATATGTGCGCCTGCCCGCGTCATGCGTTCCTGGAATTCTTCGCGAGCCTGTCTCCACGGAGTCCCGGACGATTTCCCCTTCTCTATCCAGCCGAGCAGCGACCGGAGATTTTTCTTAGCCTCGCCGGCAGCGGAAGATTCCGAAAGATCGCTCCTTGCATACTTGTTTGCAATGCATTCCGCGGCGCGAAAGCCCGCCACCTGGCCGGAATTCAGCGCCGAGCCTCCTGGTCTGTAAACGCCGTGGGAGCCGTTCACCTCGCCCACGGGGAACAGGTGCTTTACATTAAGCGATTCCCACCACAGGTTCCCGGCAAGCCCTCCGTTGTTGTGCTGGGCGCACACGGCAATCTCAAGCGGTTCCTTGGTGATATCAATGCCATGTTCCTTGTACAAATCAACGGCAGGTCGGTTCATTTTCTGCAAACGTTGGATGGGCGAATCGAAGAGGGCACCGGATTTGTCAAGATAGTCGTGCGCCTCCTTCGAGAGTCCGCCGCAATCAAACCCGTCGGGGTTCTTCCTATAGTCAAGGAAAACGCGACGTCCTTTGATGACGGTCTCGATGTAGACGAGAAGGTCGATAAGCGACGAACCGCCAGCCACCTTGCGCGGGTCGAACGGCCATTGGTACCCTTTGAGAAACACCATGCTGTTCATGCGGCCCGCGTCGTCAAAAAACGGGCAAAGAAATTCCTTTTCATGTCCGGCGCCGTCGGACGCGGTGCTGATGAACCGAGGTATTGCCTGCATATAGGTGCCGGACACATTCCACCGGAACTTGACAGACGCCATTCCATATTGCGATTCGGGAAGGCCCTGCGCCCGTGCACCGGCCCGGAGGGCAAGACCTATTCCTCCGGTGTGCGCCTTGGGATATACGCTTGTCGTGTACAACCCGCCCGGGCCGCCAGCGGCAAAAACCACGTTGTCCGCAACGTACAGTTCGGGAGCGAAAGCGGGGCGCGTTGCCTCCTGGTTCACGACGATGGCCCCCGCGGCGCGTTGTGCGCCGCCTTCTTCCGTTGTCAATAACGATACCGCAACACGCCTCTCGCGCGTGGCAATCCCCCTGCGCCGCACTTCATTGATGAGGGCGCGGCACATCTCGCGCGACGTGTATGGTCCGGAGGAGGTCGCACGCTGACGCGGGTCGTGGTCGGTTTTGTACCCCACGTACTGACCGTATTTGTCGGACGGAAACTTGACGCCCAGATTGACAAGACTGAGAAATGCACGGGCGGACAGCGAGGCCTCCACGAGCGCGAGATCGCCGTGCATGCCGCCGTTTGCAAAGAACGACTCCGCAAGCGCCATGGGGGAATCGTCCTGGCTGCCGTACATCCCGAGCTTGTAATAGGTCTGCTTGTCGCTGCCCGTGTTGATGGATGTGCCCATGGAAAGCCCCTCGGTCACGATGCACACGTCGGTGATTCCGTTCGCGTGAAGCTGTACCGCGGCATTGAGCCCCGCCGCACCTGAGCCAATCACGAGTGTGTGAACGCGGACGTAGGGAACGGAAAGCTTTTTACCGGCATGTCTGACAACAAGTTTCTTGATTTTCATATGACAATTTCCTACGACAGAATTGCCAAGTAGTTTTCCGGGAAACCTTGACTTGTTATTCCCTTTCGACCTCACCCCCTCTCCCATAGGGAGAGGGGGATTGGAAGACAAACAGGGAAGCAATTGATCCGACTATAGACTGCCTCGCTGCGCTCGCAATGACATCTACAATTCGCATTATTCTTACAATCTTGATATCGAAAATCCCCCATCCACATTCACCACCTGCCCTGTCGAATACCCGATGTCTCCACGAGCCATCATAGCTGCCGTCTTTGCAATATCCTCGGGCAGGCCCCAGCGTTTCTGCAGGAGAATGCCCTCGGCAATGAGTTTGTCGTATCTCTCCTTTACAACAGAAGTCATATCAGTCATGATGATGCCGGGCCTTATTTCGTACACGGGAATCTCCACCTGGGCAAGGCGTACGGCCCAGAGTTTTGTCGCCATGCTGACGCCTGCCTTGGAAATGCAGTACTCGCCCCTGCTGATGGATGCGGTTTCCGCGGATGTCGATGAAATGTTGATGATGCACCCGCTCCACGAAAGGTTGCGGTTCTTCTGCTCTATGAGGTACCGCGCAACAAGCTGCGTCAGAAAATACGGGCCCTGCAGGTTTATTTTCATTACGCGCTCGTAGCTCTCCTCGGATGCGTCCAAAATATCGGTGCGGACCTTGGGAGCAACGCCTGCGTTGTTGACAAGAACGTTAAGGCCGCCAAGGGTCGTTTTCACCGCGTCAAGTGCAGCCTGCCGGTCTGCCGGGTTACTCACGTCGCCTTTGCAATACAGCACCTTTGCACCCAAATCTTCGAGCGCATCCATGTTTTGGGCCACATCGTCCTGCAAAAGCACGTCGAACACAGCCACGTCGTATCCTTCTTTTGCGAACTGCTGCGCAATGGCATATCCGATGCCGCGCCCTGCACCCGTAACCATGGCCGTTTTCTTCATGAGGGTCCCTTTCCTGTTCTCAAATAATCATCAATGCTTTCCGCCGCCTTCATGCCTTCTGCCACGGCCTTCACTGCGGTTTCGCCCCCGTTTGTGCAATCACCGGCCGCATACACGCCATCCGCATCTGTCGCAAACGTCGCGGGGTCCGCAACAATCAATCCTTCCGCGGAGACCCGGACCGGGCCGAGCGACCCTGCCACCGAACTCGCAAGCCTCTGGCCGGTCGCCTCTACAACCATGTCAACGCCGAGAACGCTCCGGGTTTCCGCTACGACCTCGGGCCGGCGCCTGCCCGACGCATCGGGCTCGCCAAGCCTGGTCCGGACGATGTTGATTCCCGTGAGCTTTCCTTTGTCAAATACGTAGCCCGACGGCTGTGTGAGGATCATGAGGTGTACGTCCGCGTCAAGCAGTCCGTCGCGCTCGCTCTTCCACGCAGGCATCTGGCCGAACGACCGGCGGTATATAAGGTACACGTCGCGCACGCCCCGTTTCTTCGCGGATATCGCTGCGTCTATGGCGGTGTTCCCGCCGCCGATCACCGCGAGGGTGTCGGGCAACGGGGGCAAAGACCCCTTTTTAGCCTGCGACAGGAACGTCAGCGCGTCCGTTACGCCGCTTCCTCCTGCCGACGATTGGAGCCCCGGCGCGAATACAAGCGCATCGTGCCTGGCCCGGAGATCTTGGAACTTTGAATCTCTTCCGAACTCGTGATTGCAAACAACCGTGCAGCGTTTTCGGTCTATGGCGGGCTTCAGAATGGCGTCCACCTCTTCGGCCGCATCGCCGTAACGAAACAGCGGGATGATTCCGGACGGCGTTCCGCCGAGCGATGCGCTCTTTTCGTATAGGGTGACCGAGTGGCCCATTTCAATGAGACGGATGGCGCAGGAAACGCCCGCAGGCCCGCCGCCAACGATGCCGATTGACTTTCCTGAATGCCGATCGGGCACAGCCACGCCCGTTATTCCCTGCAGCCGCGCAGAGCGCGCAGTGACGAGCTGGATATCCGCAACGGAAATCGGGTTTAGACAGAAGATCTTTTCGAGACAGCCGCCCTCGCATTGCACCTCAACCGGGCACACTTGCGCGCACATTTCCGGAAGCGCATTCGATTTCCGCAGGATGCGGTATGCTTCCTTGATATCGTTCCGGGAAAAAGCCTTGATGAATCCCGGAACGTCAACGTGCGCCGGACAGGCCCGGCCGCAGGTGGGCTCGGCACAGTCACGGCATCGCTGTGCCTCGGACAGCAGGCGGTCGGGAGAATAACGCCGGGCATGCCTGTATTCCGGACCGTAAATTTCCTTGTCGCGTATAACGCACCCGGTCCGACCTCCGTCGCGCATGATCTGCGTACATGCCGAACAGGTGATGCAGCATTTGGCCGGGTCCATAGCACCTTTGTTGAGAATGTCGTTAACGGAATCCGGGTACGCAAACATTCCCCTGCCCTGACCGATGAGCGTTGCGCTGCCTTCCCGAACGAGTGCCGCCGCGACATGCGGCATGAATTGCCGCAGCCATCCAAGCCCGGATCCCACAACCGGCAGCTTGGGATATTTCTTCTGAATGGCAGCGTACACCTCCACAAACCGGACCAGCCCGAACAGCGGATGCTCATCAGGAACATCAATTCCATGAATGGGAGAATCGTAGGGTCTACCTACATGCGGATTGAAATAGGGGTTCCCTATTGAAATATTGAGGACCGAAATGCCGATCTTTTCGAGCAGCCCCACAAGCTGCAGCGGTTCGGAAAGATCGGGCTTCAGGAAGTCGCTTTTATCAACTCCCCAGCCATAGGGATGTCGGTACGCGTCAAAGGCGTTGAGACGCGTTGAGACAAATACTTGCGGCACCTCCTGCGATATTCTGGCAAGCGTCTCACGAAGCATTCGCGTTCTGTTTTCAAATGAACCGCCGTATTTGCCTGTCCGCGTGTGGGAAGCCAGAATTTCCGAGAGAAGATAGCCGTGGCAGCTCTTGACGTCAATGCCGTCAAAACCTGCCTCGGCCGCCATTGCGGCCGCCGTTACATACCGGTCCTGGAGCCGGTCCAGGTAATCGTCGGTGACGACGGGGTAGTCCGCGCCCAGGTTGTTGCGCGGGTCAAGGACCGCGCTATGCTGCGCGATGATCGGCGCGGGAACTCCGGTCGGCTTGCTGTACCGCCCGGAATGGGTAAGCTGGATCACCATCACCACGTCGCGGCCGCACTCGCGCCGAGCCGCTTCCTTGACTTCAGCGACAAGCCGTTTGTACTCGTCTGCGTTCTCTTTGTGGAGAAACAGCTGGCGCGGGTTGGATCTGGCCTCCCCGACAACTGCGGTTGCCTCGAACCAGATGAGCCCAACCCCGCCGCGTGCATACCGGAGGTAGCGTCTGAAGGTAAGTTCCTGCGGAGTCCCCTCTGTGGTGGCGTCAAACCCTTCCATGGGCTGTGCCACCAAACGGTTGGGAACCGAGAACCTGCCGTTCTTCACCTCTTCGCCGAGGATGGAGACATCGGAATCGAACGGCAGGCGCACGCCCAAAACCGCAAGTTCCTTTTTGAGATCATCCAGACTCGTGTAGTGAAATCTATGGTGCTTTCCCGCCATGATTCTCTTCCCGGAAAAAGAAAGATATTGCTACCACTCGTGTTCAAATGATATCATTATGATAAATACCGATGCCAGAAAAACGAATTATAACATGTTAAGGCTGCGTTCGACTGCTTAACCTGTTAAATTACTATTTTCATAGAATGAGAAAACACTTCGAAGGGATGCATATTTACTAATTAGAATATGCCGGCCTGGAAAGATGGTGGGATCCGGCAATTTCCCTTTCAGTAATGGATGGTAATAATATAAGGTAATTATAAAGGATCTTGCACCAAATTAGTGATCATTTTGACAAGTTTTTCAAAGAAATTTTCATGACGATGATTGTACCGAAAAGCCATTTCGTTCAGATACCCTGGAAAGTATTCTTTGGAGACTCCATGGAACTTTGCAAGACGTTCCTTAGCATAGCTCCAGAAGCCTTCCAAACCGTTAATATAAACTTTGCCTGTGGCAAATCTTTTCCCATGGTCGACTCTCAAATGCCGATAACCGCAGAACATCAGGGCGTCATAGCCGCGGAATTTGTCAGTGTAAATGATGGAGCCTCGTCTGACCATTTTCACAGTCTCAGTCAACAGGCTTTCGGCAGTGACGTTTTTTACTACTGTCACCTTCACTTTTCCGTGTCTCTCCAGGATACCAAAGACGGGAACCTTTCCGGCAGCACCCCGGCCACGTTTACCTTTACGCCTGCCGCCGAAGTAGGATTCATCGAGCTCAACCTCTCCAGAGAGCCAGAAATCGCTTTCAGCGACCATCAAGGCCCTTCGGATGAGATTACACATCCGCAAGACCGTGGGATAGCTCAAACCGATCTGAGTTGCTATCCTGCGTGCTGAGACTTCCAGTTCAAAGAGCTTAATGATCCACAGCAGCTTTTTCAGAGGGACGCGGCACTGACCAATCCACCGATTCGAGAAGTCATGAAAGGTATTTCCGCATCGTTTGCACCTGAACTTTTTACCTTTTAAACGATAGATTTTATGGCTGTTACAATTGATGCAGAAAACATGGCCATTTTTCCAACAGAACTTTCTGAGGAACAATTTTGCCCTGTTTTTGACTGATCCGCCCCAAAATGACCGACTAATCCGCCTCAATTTGACCGCCGAATCCGGATCAAAATGACCGATCAATCCGGTTCAATTTGACCGGCAAATCCGCTTTTATTTGACCGGACGGATGATTTTTCAGGAAGCGTTCCCGGATTCACCTATATCGTCTCTTTTCACCATTGAAGGGAGACGATATGAGCAGAGGGAGAACGCCTATGCGGAAGATTCGCCAGGTACTTGAGTACCGGTTATCAAAGAACATCAGCGCGGAGCAAACGTCTCTTGCGCTATCGCTGTCCAAGGGCAGCGTCATAAACTACCTGGAGCGGTTTCAACTGTCGAAGCTTCCGTGGCCGCTGCCAGATACGCTGACGGACACGGCGCTTGAGGCTGCGTTGTTTCCACCAGTGCCGCCGCCTGACGACACACCCGCCTTTCGGCTGCCCGATGTCAAATACATTGAGAAAGAACTCGTTCGGCCACACGTCACGCTGCAGCGCCTGTGGGAGGAATATGCCGAGCAGCATCCCGATGGTTTGAAGCGCACGGCATTTTACGATCATGTCGCACGGCACCGTCCGCCGGAGATTACCATGAAGGTAATCCATAAAGGCGGGGACAAGGTGTTCTCCGATTACTCCGGCGATGGCTTGGAGTATATCGATCGCCGTACCGGGGAAATCATCGCTGTCGATCTTTTTGTTTGCGCCTGGGGTGCCAGCAGCTTCACGTTTGCCGAAGGAAGCGAAAGCCAGAAGACGCGTGATTTTGCCCTCTCCCATGTGCACGGCCTTGAGTACTTCGGCGTTGCGCCATTCGCTTTTGTTCTGGACAATACCAAAAGCGGGGTTAAGAAATCCGACCGGTACGACCCGGTCGCAAATCCCGTTTACGGGAAGATGGCAGATCATTATCGTGTGGCGTTTCTTCCCGCACGGGTGCTGAAGCCTCAGGACAAAGCCATTGTGGAGAGCGCCGTTTTGCAGGCCCAGCGTTTTATCCTGGCTCGGTTGCGCAACCGGCAGTTCTTTTCTCTGGATGAGGTCAATGTCGCAATACGGGAAGAACTGGAAGCGCTCAACAACCGCCCGATGAAGGAGTATGGCGGCCAGACGAGACGGCAGCGCTTCGAAGAGCTGGATAAGCCCTATGCCCAGCAACTGCCTGCCGAGCCATTCAAGATATCCCTCGTGAAGCTCGACGTGCTGGTCGGCCATAATTACCACATCCGGTTCGAAGATCATTTTTACAGCGTACCGCATTACCTTGCAACGCAGCGCGTGGACGTATATCAGATCGGCCCGATCATAGAAATCTATCACGACAATATCCATGTCTGCCGCCATCAGGCAGGCCCGCCGAACTTCGGATACGCCACGACAACCGAACATATGCCGCCAAGCCATGCGTTTGTCAAAGGGTGGTCGAAAGAGTGGTTCATCGCCAAAGCGACTGAGATCGGTCCGGCAACCGCCGAAGCGGCCTGGCAGATCATGAACCGAAGAGACCATGTTCAGCAGGGCTTTAACGCCGTCATGGGCGTTTTGCGACTGGCAAAAGTATACTCGCCGCAGAGACTCGAAAGAGCATGTCAAAGAGCTACCTATTACAAATCGACAACGCTCAAAGCCATCAAAACAATCCTTGAGCAGCACCTGGACAACCAGACTTTTTTACCGCTGCCCACGCAAAGCCAACCGCCCGTGGTTCATGAAAACATACGCGGGCCACAGTATTACATCAACCAGTAACCGGAAAAGAGAACTTCTATGCATATCGAAAACGTCATTGAACAGCTCAAATCCATGCGACTCTCGGCAATGGCCGAATCATTGCAGACACGTTTGGCCGGCGGCAACAACCGTGATCTGGCCCCGGAGGAGTTCTTCGCCCTTCTGGTCGAAGACGAATACAATGCCCGGAAAAACCGGAGGCTCTCCCGCATGATCGGCCACGCAAACTTCAAACCCGAACAGGCAACCCTCGAAAATGTCACGTACAATCAATCCAGAGGGTTTATGAAAAAAGATCTCATGCCGTTGACCACGGCGACATGGATCAACAACTCGCAGAACATCATTATTACCGGCTCTACCGGATGCGGAAAGACGTATCTGGCCGAGGCTATCGGCCTGCAAGTCTGCATCATGGGCTTCTCAGTAATCAAAATCCGTTACCCGATCCTCTTCGAAGAAATCCATGCCGCCAAAGGCACCGGAATGTACCTGCGTTACCTGAAAAAGCTCGCAAAAACCAAAGTCATCATACTCGACGATTTTCTTATGCAGCCAATCGAATCAATCGACTCCGGACCGCTCCTGGACGTCATTGAAGAGAAAGAACAGGCAGGATCCATCATCATTACCACTCAGTTCCCGGTCGACAAATGGCACCTGAAACTGCCCGATCCTACCGTGGCAGACGCTGTCTGCGACCGCCTGACACACGGTGCCATAAAATTTAACCTGGAAGGAGACTCGATGCGAAAAAACAAATCAAAATCCGCCGCAAAATGACCGGACACATGGAAACATTTATATTATTACCGTAAATCGCTTTCTGTAAAGACATCCGTCCGGTCAAATTAATCCGGATACACCGGTCAAATTACGCGGACTGGGCAGTTTTCAGTTTTCCCTATGAATTCAAAGGTTTCTAATTGACTAAAGCCCATATGCACAAGATAATTCCTGTGCAAGATGTTTTATAATCACCTAATATAAATCCGTAAAATCTTATCACTGATCAAGATATATCTTACTGTGGGTAAGAAAATACTTTTGGCAATATGTTCAATTATTTATATATTTAGGGATTAGAAAGAATGGAACGGAGTAATCTGTATTCTCCATCGTCTGTAAGCGATTAACTGTCAACAAGTTACCAAACATATAAGAAGGGGAGTCTCTATGAAAAAAGAGAAGAGCGATGTGAGCAGGAGAGAGTTTCTTGCAAGCGCTGCAGCGTTATCGTCTGTGCCCATCATTGCCTCATGCAGTGGTGAAAACAAAATGCCGCTCTCCGGCAGCGTACAGGTGCAGAATCCGAACCCGGGTTCTGCCAAGCCCCAGGCGACTTGCCCAATTGCGAAGCGAACCCTAGGAAACACAGGGTTGGAGGTTTCCATTCTCGGGTTTGGCGGCGGATCAAAGTTCGCGGCCCTTGCCATGGCGGACAGGCTCCTTGCTCTTGACGCAGCGTGCGCAGGCGGAGTAAACTATTTCGACAACTGCGTTGAGTACGGGACCTCTGCTACCTACGGTGCGTACTTTTCCGCGGCAACGTGTCCGGTCAAAAGAAGCGATGTTATCATAGTGGACAAGCTTGACGCGCGCGACTATGCCGGCGCCAAGACGTCTTTTGCGAGCGAACTCAAAAACTTGCAGACCACCTACGTCGATCTCCTGTTGTGCCACAACGTGGCCCAGGGTGAAGACCTTACCTCCATCGGATCAACAACAGGCGCGTGGCAATTCCTAAAAGAAGCAAAGGCGGCAGGCACGGCCAGATTCATCGGGTTTTCCAGCATGGATAATACCGCCGGCGCCGGTACTCTTGTGGATTGGATAAACGGTCCCATGGCCCCTGATGTTTGCACTCTGGCGATGAACATTACAGGATATCCCAACATGGAGAGCACGGCCGCACCCGCCGCACGAGCAAAAGGAATGGGCGTTTCCTGCATTAAGACCCTGCTCGGTGTTGTCGGGGCCGCTCATCCTATTGCGGCTTGCTTTGGCGGTCTGCTCAGTCTCAAGGATCCAACCGGCGCTTGGCTGGTGTCTACCTTGATAGTCGGCCACGACGGCGGAGCAGCCCAGGTCACGGCCAACATCGCCACCATGAACACCCTTTATCCCCCGGATTGCACGGGAGTGCTGTCGGACAACAATCCATACAATTACCAGGAACTCGTGCGCAGCGCCAAGCATCTGGCCGGTCCGCACGCGCTTCCATGGGCAAGGCCGGGCTTCAAGGATGACGGGAAGCCGTATTTCTGGGCATAAGCAAGAAACATTGTTGACGAAAGCAGAACTTTCAAGATATTGAAGAGACCCCGCCCCACATGGCGGGGTTTTTTATTGAACTGCGGCCGTTACCGTTTTTCGTGAGATAGTGCGATACGGGATTTCAGCACGCTCAGGTAGGGATCATTGGAGCCCAAACCGACAGCCTCATTTAATTTCACAAGAGCGATTGAATCCTTGCCCTGCCTGATCAGGTTTTCGGCAAATGAAATCTTCTCTTTGCAGGCAAGGACAGACGCATCCGGGAAATGTGGCAAGACAGCAAGGATTGAATCGTATTTCGAATCGGCAGCGGGAAGATCTCCGGCACGCTCCATGCATTGCGCCAGGAGGAGCGCAAAAAATGTCTTCTTATAGCATGCAAGCGTGTCCTGTTCCGACTGGTCGAGTACACTATAATGCAATGGCGTCGGCATGGTTGTAAGTGCAGCCCATACCTGTTGATGGTTCTGCGCATCTAACAGCCGAGGCGAAGAAAACTCCACCGTAGGATGGTCATAGGTATTGCCGGGGGCTTTGCTGCAAATACCTCGAACAGCCTCTGTTTCCATGATACAGGTTGACAGCACAAAATACGGATCGTCAAAACCAACGCTGCCAAGAGCGGCGGTGTTGCAATGGCCTATGTGTTTTCTTATTTCTTCAACGTCAAGGTCGATCGGCGACAGAGATGCCACAAGCGCACAATATGCCCTATCCGGATCGGTGTCGGCAAGCCAGAGATGAAGGTATGGAAACTCATCCGCAAAGCTTTTTACCGCGCTTGTGAAATCAACCCACCCCATCTGCTGAAGCGGGAACCATTGGACCAAGACCCCATTTTCCCGCAAAAGTTTGCGGCAAGCCTCCACGTGCTCCCGGCTGTACAAGTTGCCCGTTCCGGCGCTTGCAACCTGAAACAGGTCCTGAATGATAAGATCGTATTTTTGCGATGAGGATTTGATAAAGCTGCGTCCGTCATCGATATGAAGGTGCACCCGCGGATCCTTGTACACCGCACCGTTTTCGGCGTCAAAAAAATGTATAGTCTTGAGCAGCGACGGCACTATTTCCACGCAATCTATTCGATTGACGGGATGCGATGCAACTGCGGATAGGGTGACGCCGGTTGCCATTCCCACAACAAGCACATCATGCGGGTTCTTGTGCACCAGCACCCCAAGATGTCCTTCTCGCCGCTGAACAAGCAACGCATGCGGATCGGTTCCACCCTCCGAATAGACGTTGTTGACAAGAAGCATTTTGTAGTCCTGCCCTTCAAGCCTTCCCTGCCATACCCCGACGTTGGCAACACTGTCTTCGGTATGAAACAGCAGGCGGAAATCACGCGCAAAAGACCAATATCCATACAGGTCTTTCGGCGAAAGAAACGCGCAGATTACGCAGAGAGCAAGAAAAGCAATTGCAGGAACAACAGCCCGACGTTTTCCTGCAATAGCAAGCGCCCAAACCATGATCAGCAAGTTTGCAATAAGCAGAAGAACAACGGTAGTTCGTACACCAACTGCGGAAACAAGCGCAAATCCCACGATGATGCAACCAAGTATGGAGCCGGCGGTGTTGAATCCGTACATCATACCAACCTGAGTGCCGGAGTCTTTCTCATTCTTTGCTGCCTGGAGTATAAAGGGAAATACCGCCCCCATGCACATGGTGGGCAGAAAAATGAAAGTGGCGGCAACGGTTATTGCCGCTGCAATAGAGGCAGCCCAAGGGGATAGCCCGAACGAATGAACCAGCCAGGGATAAAACTTTGGAATGAGCCGGGCTGTATGCAAAAAGGCCACTGCGGAACCGGCAATAGATCCTTCGCACAAAACAATAAGAAGAGTGGCGTTGCGGTGCCGCTTCGCAAGCCACCCGCCGATTGCGGAGCCTATCCCCGAGCCAAAAAGAAAAACGATCACCACCGCCGAAAATGCATACGTGGACGCGGCAAACGTCTGTATAAATGTTCGTATCCATACGATCTCGTAGCCAAGTCCACACGCTCCATGGGCGGCAAATAATACATAAAACCAGATAACAGGGCGATCCGATATGCCCGATAAAGCAGATGCGCGAGAAGCAAGAAAGTGGTCGGCTTTTTCTCTAAATGCCCACACGAGTGCGATCAAGGCGATAAGAAAATTGATCGAAGCCCCGATACATACTGTCGCATGCAATCCGAACAGTTTGATCCAAACGAAACCGGCAAGCAACGCTCCCGCCACCCCGCCCAAAGTGTTTGCCGCGTACGCAATTCCCATCCAATAGGAATTCTCATTTGTGTATTTTGCAATCCATCGCGCCATAACAGGCATTGTGGCGCCCATCACAACGCACGGGACCAGGTAGAACAGGAGCGATACGCCGACGCCCAGGCTGAAGCGAGCCGCCGTATTATCCAGCGCAAAGGGTGCAGCGGCTACATACAACTTGTCTATTGCGGAAAACAAAACCGGAGAAAGCAGGACCCAAAGTCCTAGAACACCTTGGATTATTCCGAACTGGCGTGCAACGTTGTTTGCCTTCAACATTCTACTAAAGACAAAACTGCCGATCATCATCCCGCAGAAGAAGGCTATCAGCACCGCATTGATCGCAACGATGGATGAACCGATACAGTTTTGGAGCTGGCGGGACCAAGAAATTTGATATGCGAGCCCGGAAATACCTGAGAGAAAAAATAAAAAGCAAAGGGCTGCAATTCGGATTGTGTTCTGCCTGGCAGGCTCACTCATGATAGGAAAATACTTTGATGGGCGGAGTATTGAAGATATTTTGGCTTCTTGCCACCTTGGGAAGAAAAATATGCGTCATCGCCCTATCTTGACAAAATGCCTTTGGCGCAAGCATAAACAAAAGGGAAGCTCCAAAGAAGAGCTTCCCTTCAACTATCGCACAAATACTGGATACGGTAAAAAGCCTCACCGACCTATGGTGAATTGTTGAACCGAGCGTCCCGATCCATCCATGAGGCGAACGACATGGCAGCCGGCCGGCATGGCATTCTGCGCCTCCGCAAGACTTCTCACCGATCTTGATGCCACGAGTTGTCCGGATAGGTTGTAAATATTCAGGCGCGTCGGCTCATTAAAATTCCATTTTGCAAAACTTTGCAACCCCTTTGAATTTGGAAGATTTTGCTGGGTCTCCGTGCCGCAGGGGCCTTGAAGCTGAGGCAACTTTTGACCGCACCATTGCAAAGCGTCCCAGATCGTGGAGTCCATTGTCGCCTCATAAAAAGTGGTTGACTGATGTCCACGACTCGAATAAAACATTCTCCCCCCGCAAGGAAAAGTCTTGCAGTACGCAACGGGGTGATCCGGACCCATTGCCGTGCCGCCGTACGATGCTTCATTGACATATTGGATCATGCGATACGTAGTATCTTTTCTCGGATCAGGAGTCAGATTATACCATTCCTCCGTGGTCCAGAAGGTATCCGGCACATTGTTGAAAAAGACCTTAAATGTGTCGTTCTGCGCCAATCTATAGTTGACGTACATTTCTCCGTTTGCAACACCGCCATGATTCAAAAAGTCGGAGCCGATCAGGGAATCGATATACCACGTCCACGTGGCATGGGTAGCCCCTGCGCCATGCCAACCGATATAGCTCCCGCCATCGAGTTCAACGTAATCATGCAATGCCTGCTGCTCGGCCGCGTCAAGAGTTGTGCCGGCATATGAGGTCTGGTTAAAAATAACCACATCGTACTGCTGGAGATTAGCCGTGGTGATTGGCAACGGGTTCTTAGTGATGGTGAGTTGAAAACCATATTTGGCGGATAGATGTTTTAACATGGTATCCCCGTCAGCAACCGGATGCCCTACAGGGCCCATGTCCGAAAGATCCAACACGCTTTTCAGCCCATTTTGTCTTGGAGATCCCAGAGAAACACCAACACAAAACACTGTCAGCATTAGGCCAGCAACGATGCCCCAGGATTTAAGCTTGTGCATGGCAATCCCCTTTCAAGAGGTTAATTGGATAAAACAACTGTGAGAATCCAGATTCCAAGGCCAATTTAAGCGTTCTTGTTCCACCCCACTGGAAAACTGGCCAAATAGTTTTCCCTTATAAATAATATACCATTAATTAAGCCAAAATGCTATGGGCAGCCATATTATTTTATTACCTTCGGTAAGATACCTAGCGTTATGTTTTCGAGGAAAGCATGAACGAAACCTGGAATGCGCTTTCCACAAACAAGCCGAGCCGAACAGGAATCAAACCGCTGAAAAAGCAAAAATGAAATACAGACGGTTGCAGCCGGATACAAGGCAATCGTATTGCTGTTGATCTGAGTGATAAGGGGTGTCGCTGCAAGGACAAAAAGAGCGTGCAGAGGCAAGGCCCGTACTGTATTTTGAGTTATCGGTTCGAAGGGAATTCTCATAATCTTCATAGGAATTGGTTGATGAGTAGCTTATTGCTCAAGACCGGTAAAGTGACCTTCGTTTCCCTATTATTCGTAATTGTGCCTTTGAATCCTGTTCTTGCCCACAATACCAGCTGGAACAAAGCGTCCATCAGACAAAATGGAAACCAATTAACCTTGGAATTGCGGCTGGTTCAGGTTGACCTGCTCGGCGCCGTAGATAAAGGAATAGACAGCGCAAGAGTTCTTAGTGTTAAAGAATGGAACGAATTGCTGCCTAAAATCAAAAGCTATGTTTTTGACAATATTACACTCAAAATCGACGGCAGTCCGGTAACGAAAGTTGTGGATGAAAGCTGGAAGCTTGAAGACAACTCAAACGGGACCGCAGCGGTTGACACTCAGATGCGCGTAATTGAAATCTCCCGGTCATGGAACCTAACCGGCGTCCCGCACAAAGTTGAATTTAAACCCGATCTGCTGGGAAATGTTGCGCTGCCGGTCAAATGGGTTGTTGTGCTGGCTGCAGATAACACGAAAGACCGAAGATTATTTGAGGTTATTTCGCGCGGGGAAACGGCTTATTTCGATTTTGACAAGAGCGCATTCGTCAACCAATCGGGCGAACCCTTATCCGGCACGGACGAAAACACATTATGGGGTAAAATCCTACAATTTGTCAAAACAGGCTTCACTGCCATCAGCCTGGAAAAGATATTCAAATCAGGCGAAAATCCCCGGATTCTGATGATCTACCTGTTCCTTGCAATTGTAATCGGGGCGCTCCATTCACTTTCCCCCGGACACGGGAAAGCGCTGATTGGAGCATATATTATCGGGAATAGGGGTACTTTTGCCGATGCCGTCACGCTGGGAGTCGTCACGTCGCTCAGTCACACCGTCAGCGTTCTTATTCTCGGTCTGATTATTTTTGTCGTCTTCAATTCTGTCGTCCCGCCTCAGATCTCTATGTATCTCAACATCGCATCAGGTTCGATCATCATCATCATCGGTGGTTTCATGTTCAGAAAGCGTCTGCTGGAATTAGACCATTTGAATCACGCCCATCATCACAGCCATTTTCACGATCACCCCCGGCATTCGCATGATCATAATGAGGCACACGGTCATTCGCACGACGACCATAATGACAACGGGCATTCACATCATGAACGCGACGAGCTCCACCATTTTCACCATGATCATGACGTACACGAACATTCGCATGACGAACATGAATATTCGCGCGGACACGACCACTCGCATGGACATCAGCACATTACGATGGAATCGGTACGGAAGAAAAGTTTTATGACAAATGTAATTATGGGGATTTCCGGCGGCATGGTTCCCTGCCCAACGGCACTGGTTGTTCTTTTCCTTGCCGTTTCGGTCAAGAAAGTAGCTCTGGGTTTACTGCTGATCGTGTTCTTTAGTTTTGGTCTGGCCGCAACGTTGACCATCTTAGGAATTCTTTTTGTAAAGGGTTCCTCGCTCATCAACAGGTACGATAACAACAAATTCATACCTAAACTGCCTGTTCTCAGTTCGGTAATAATTATGCTTCTCGGCGCGGCAATCGTGATCAGGGCGATGCTTGCGCAGGTATGAGAGCAGCCCCGGCATGAGTATTCCTCTCCGCCAATCCACGTAGCGCGTCAATCCGGCAGCTTGGCAAAACGATAGGTTAGAGTTGCGCCCAAACTAAAATTTCCGTGCCTTCTCGCAAGAACAGACTGACGAAGAATTGGACTATCGTAAAACGCAAAAGCATAGGCTGCCTGGATTCTGAGGGTATTGGCAAGCTCAAGAGCTACAAAGGGGGTGATTATGTGCGTATTGACCGCCTCTCGTTCCCACTTTGCCGGATCAGTGTCATCGAAAGCGAAATTGTTGCCGCCGGGGTCTTGCGTGGTATAGTCGTTGACCACCGGCTTGATCTCGAAAATATTGGAATGGGCGTTAGGATTGAAATAGTGAAATTCATCATAGCGCGCTCCGACACGAAGGTACTTTGCAACAGGGTACGAAATTCGAAGCGCACACTTTATTGATTTAAAATCCTGCGCTGTGAGAGTGAGCGTGTCCTTGTTGCCGCCTGTTCGCAAAATTCCGGCCGAGTCCAGGTACAAATAGGTATTGTCGAATCCATAAGTGACGGCGTTTTTTTCCGGCATGCGCCATGACCCTGCAATCCCTCCGTCAACGGTCAGTTTCCTCCATCGCCAATTCATCCAATACATGCCATACAAGATGGCGCTTCCATCCATTGAGAAATTGGGTATCATTTCATCATAATTCCAGGCATCAATAACGGCGCCGGCTTTGGTGCTCGGCCTGTTAACGTAATCGGGTGCTCCGCCGGCCATAAAGACACTGCCACGACCATAGGCAAGAATTGCATTTTGGACGAGGCCCTTTGTGTTGAGAACCAGTTCAGTTCCGATGTGCCAACCGCTGGTTTGAGGCAAGGCGTAGGTTTTTGTTATGTTTGCATTTCCAGGCAGGACGAGAATATTCGGGTTGGGAACACTGACCTGGCTTGAATCCGCCGGAGTTTCCTGAAAACCCCCGATTAGTTTCAGGCCGAAGATTCTTTTATACCCAAACTGAGCCCGCAGCAAAAGATGATTGAGGTTTCGTGTGTCTTCCACATTTGCGAACAAGTACCCTTGATTGCCGGTTGTGTCATTGAACCAGACAGTCCTGCCGAGAAACTGCTGACCTGCCGCAACTTCCCAGGAAAAGAAATACGTCTGCCGGATGTCGTACCCGTAATTCAGGGCCAATCCGTTAAAATTGTAGTTCTCCAACGGCATTTGATCAAAAATCGAGCAATAGGACCCCGAAATATTGATTTGACCTATTTCTCCGGAAAAACCTTTGATGAAAGGAGGGGCCCACTTCATCTCCAAAGAGCCAAGCTGAACGTAACTGGTTACACTTTGTGCATTCTGGGCGAGATTATCCAGATTACAATCCAGGGTCATGCTTCCCCAAAGATCGGGCAAGAAGCGATAGCGTATTCTCGTGCTCACCGTGTTTCCCTGCCAGATAGGTGTGTATCCGAAATCACTTTGGAAGATTCGATCATCGGCTCTAATGGGGGCAGGGCTCTGGCCGGTGGACTGCAAATAAAGGAAAGAATTGTAGACATTTGAGATGCTCCCTCCCGGCCCCAGCGGTTCGCCCCCTTGCAAATCCTCGCTGAGCGAATAGCCCAAGTTAGCAAACACGTCGATAGCCGCTCTCACGGAATCGTTGAGATCATAGATCGATGCGCCGGAAAAACTTCGACCGGCCCCCGATCCGCCGAACGCACCTCCCTGCCCGCCGATGGAGGTATGAGCAGATCCTCCGTGCCGGGCTGCGAGCAAAAGGAGACAAAAGATTACGGCTTTTCTCATCTGTATTTACCTGTTCTAAAATCAACAGCTTGACGCAAAGACCCAGGGGAAGGGTGACATCAGGAAACATCCGTGCCGGGCCGTCAAACCTTTGGCGTACTTGACAAAAGAGCGAACACTGCCGGGAACGGCGATCTTCTTACTTGAGGAGAATCGTATCTTTCTTCGCCTTTTCCTTTTCGTGCTCTTTATAGTAAAAATAACCCAGCATTTCCGTTTCCGATCTTTTCAGTTCGTCGGCCAACCAAACCAAATCCTGTGCGCTAACCGCAAATTCTCCAAGGTCAAAATACTGATGTATCTTGGAGGTCTTGTTCTTCAGTTTGTCCACCTTTTCAAAAACCACGTTCCAAACTTTAGTCCCCATGCTATCGGGAGTAATCTCGAATTTGAGCACATATTTCTGAAAAGAAGTGTCGTCCCACGAAAATGAAAGCGAGGTGACGTTGCCCAGGAAGGTGCTGTCTTTCCGAGTCGTTGAAGGACCGATGTTTCTCAAATCAATTCGGGGTCCTACCGATAGCCGCTGCGATGGAAAAGATCCGGACAAATTGCCGGTATCAATCAGCAAAGTCCCCCTGGAGCCGGAACGCGCCGAAAGGCTGTCATTGCCGGGTGACATAGTGTACTCAGTTGAACCCATGTTCCTTTTCACTGATGTTGAATCTGGTTTCCCGGGATGGGCTACCAGACTGTCGATATTATCAAGGGACAACAGGCGTAATTCATTATAAAGCGAATAGATGATCTTCAAATGGGGATGAACCCTGTCAAAGTTGAATTCCTCCATATCATCATTCATTGCGCGTAAAACCGCATTCAGGGCTTCGAAAATCTCCTCAGGGGTTCTCTTTTTGAAGCTCTCTTTTTCAATCGGGCTCGCAGTGGCAGGAGTCAAGGATATCTGTGATTTGGGAGTCTCTCCTGAATTACTCTTTTGCGCTTCGGAGAACACAGGGTATAACAAAAATAAAAGGATCCCCGAGAAGGTTTTGTAGGACCGGACAAAATTGAACGTAAACGAAGTTGTTTTTCTCAACAATCTGTCATTCCGACTAACTGACGCGCAGTTGCCTTTTCTCGGATGGGGCCGAGCGTATGCAGAAACCTTGCTCATGCTCTATCTTTGTCCTGCTGCCATGGTTCTGATGAATCATTCTCTTCGGGACCCCTACCCTAAAAGGCTATCTGGGGACAAGAATCTGGAAAGACGGCGGGGAAGTCTCTCTGTTGCCCATGATGGCCTGGCCTTGCCCCATTGACGCCTTCAAATGGTAGTAAATCATTCAAATCAAGAGATAGTTTTGGTATGAGTAATATACTCATGTTTGTCTAAATTATCAATATTCTTTTCAAAAACCGGACGCCGCATTTTACAGATTCCTTTCCTTGCAAATGTGCGCTCGTTAAGATGGCTTTCCCCTTGCGCAAAAGACATCCATAGGATGATATTGTCAAGCTATCGACGGTGCCGGCATTCACCACAAAATAGAGTCACGCGCGGAAAACTATTGCTCTTTATGCACGGCCATATCTTACTTTGAGTAAGAAAATTGTCTTGGAAACGCAAACGTCCGTTTTTATATTTATCGTTACCAAAGCCCCTATCTCCAAGTCGTGCATTCTTGACAACTAATAGGAAATAACCTTCTGACTTCTTTCGTTGTTTTCGTTCGGTTTCAACAAACCGCGTGGACCTTAGATTATCTCTTGACTGCAAATCAAGCACTTCAACCTCAAAGGAGGACGTGTACATGAAACGTTTTGCCGGTATTCTACTATGCGTTTCTTTGGCATGTGCGGTTTTTGGCCAGTCTGCACCCGACTCATCTGTCATTGACCGTAAACCGCTTCAGGCTGCACCCGACACGGCCGTCATCGAGCGCAAGCCGCTCAAAATTGCTTCGGGCCTTGACGAAGGCCAGATCGTTTCAGGACAATCTAACTACCTGAACCAACAGTACGGCCTTAGACAATGGATTTCCCGGCTTAATGTGTTTCTAAACCAGGAAGTGGATGTCAACAAGCGCCTGGCATTGAAAGTGGGGGTCGGCGCATTTATCTGGTATCCTTTCCCGGAATCACCCACAGATGTATATCTCGTTCCAAAATTCTCTCCCGCAGTTTCCGAAGCCTCCGGAACGTACAAAATCGGCGACATTGACAATCCATTGTTTGAATTTCAATTCGGCTATTTTCCTTTCAAATACAACCCGGACGCATACGACATGGGTGAATATTTACTGCGATCGGGATGCTACCCTGGTTATCTGGTGAACGGAAGATGGAACATCATCGGTGACAACCTCTACAGGGCCCAGGGAATTCGTTTCAGCAATTATCTGCTCGACAGGACCATACAGCAGCATTTTCTTGCAACCATGGAGCACGATTATCCACCTATGTACGATGTATCTCTTTCTTACATCGGAACCGCACAAATTGTCAAGAAGATGATCAATTTCGGATTGGGCATTTCTTTTGCCCATCTGATTTCCATGAATGAAGACAAGACAACGCCGAAGAATGCGTATAACCGGTACCTTGGCGACAGCGCCCTTGATGGAACCGAAGGTATGAACGGTAATGTGGATACACTCAAAGGCGTTCACTATTTCACCTTTAGAGGCATCAAGCTCATGGGCATGGCCTCATTTGACATCAAACCGGTGATCCCAACCACTGTGTTCGGCAAGGAGGATCTGAAGCTATTCGTTGAAGCGGCGGTGCTTGGCGTTCAGAATTACCCTTTCTATTATGACGATATCACAAAGCGCATTCCTGTTATGTTTGGTTTCAATTTTCCTACATTCAAAATCCTTGATGTCTTGTCGTTTGAATGGGAATGGTATGGGAGCCAATTCGACAACAACATGCAGAACTCTCAGAACAGCCAATTTCCGACATGGTACGTTCCAACTCCTAATAATGCTCCAAGAGAATACGACGACACCGCTGCTTTTACAGCTTCAACCAAACCACCCGGCTTTAACGCTGACGGCGCTACAACCTGGAAGCAGTATTTCTCCCAGGATAATTGGAAGTGGGCGATCTACGCAAAAAAAAGTCTGGGAAAGGCGGTTACCCTGCAGCTCCAAATGGCCAATGACCATATGCACATGATAACGTACCAAGTGATCCCGGATTATATCGATGTAACGCATGGAGTGGACAGCCCGCTTAAGATGTTCCAGAAAGACTGGTATTTCGATTTCAAGGTTCAAATTGGAATTTGATTTTGATTAATTGCCATAATGCAATAGGGTGAACAACGGGAAAGGCTTCTTGAAGACTTTTTCCGATAGTTTCTTTCCAAAGAAAGGAACCCGGTAGAATGGCATCAGGTACTTCTGCAGCTTCCAAAGGCGACACGCCCTGGGTCAACCTCACCGTCGCGTGGCTCGGATGGTTGTTTGACGGAATGGAAATGGGGATCTATTCCCTTATCGCAGTTCCCGCGATCAAGGAACTGCTGTCTCACTCTCATGACGCCCGGCCGGTAGGATGGTGGGTGGGTGTCATGTTTGCAATGTTCTTGCTCGGCGCCGCGCTTGGCGGATACGTTTTTGGAAGGCTGGGCGACAGGATAGGCCGGGTAAAGACCCTTGCGCTTACCATCGTCACCTACTCGCTGTTCACGGGCCTAAGCGCGCTATGCCAGGATCCCCTGCAATTTGCCGCGTGCCGCTTCCTCGGAGCGCTCGGACTCGGCGGTGAATGGGGCCTTGGAGTCGCACTTGTCATGGAGTCGTGGTCCAACAAGAGCCGTCCGGCGCTTGCCGGCATTCTTGGCGCGGCCGCCAATATCGGATTTCTCGTATGTGCAGTCATCGGCTTGTGCGTGGGCTCGCTGAGCTGGCGCTGGATCCTGCTTATCGGGCTTGTCCCGGCGATTACCGTGCTCTTCCTGCTTTTGGGGGTGCGCGAACCGGAGGCTTGGAAGAAATCGAAAGAGCGAGGGGAAAAACCGGACCTCAAAATCCTGTGGCAACCCGGCCTGCGTTACAAAACCGTGATGGGGTGCCTTATTGCATCGGTTGTGGTGCTTGGGACCTGGGGAGTCTTTCAATGGATTCCTTCATGGGTGAACCAGATGGTAGGCGGCAACGCCGCGCACGAGCGGGCGACAACGCAGATGTTCATGGCCATCGGGCAGATCGCCGGCGCTTTTGCGGGCGGGTTTATCGCGGAATGGATCGGCCGCAGAAAGTCATACGCCCTGTTCTGCATCGGAAGCCTGATATTCTCGGTCGCCCTGTATTCCACGGTCCGCACCTACGGTCCGCTTCTCTGGGTGATGGCGGCAGTTGCCGGCGTTTTCAGTACGGCATTTTTCGGGTGGCTTCCGCTTTACCTACCGGAGCTCTTTCCGACCAGGATCAGAGCAACCGGGGAAGGCATCACCTATAATTTTGGACGCATTTTGGCTGCAGTGGGCGTTTTTGCGGGAACAGGAAATCTTGTCGCCCATTTCGGCGGTTCGTTTGCAAAGGCAGGCTCGGTGATGGCGCTTGTTTATCTTGTCGGCCTTGTTCTCATCTGGTTCCTGCCGGAAACAAAGGGTCAAGAACTGCCGGATTGATTTGCATCCGGTAATCGTTTCGCAAGGCATTTTGTTGTGCAGTCTTATTATAAGAAAGGCTCTTCCATCGGGAGAAGCCTTCTTTTTTTTATGTGCGGCGAGGGTCGGGTGCAATGCGATGCAATGAGACAAGCTTGCTGCAACGTGGGATCATTTGAGAATTATCATCTTCTTGACAGCCGTATAATTGCGGGACCACATTCGGTAATAGTATTCTCCGCTTGAAAGAGCGTTCACGGGAAAATGGACATCATACCAATAGCCCGCCATACAGTAGCCGTTGTCCGGAATCGCAAAGTACCCGATTTCCCTGCCTGCGGTGTTGTACAGCTTTAGGCTCACGGGACCGGCTTGAATAAGGTAAAAATAGATGTCGGTGTAACTTGACGCCGGATTCGGCTGGTTCTGAAGAAGAATGGTCCTGTCGGAGGCCTTTCCCGGCTGAAAGGGGCGGACAACCGTCTCGTCTCCCGTTATCTTGCATCCCGGAATTGCCGGGAGACGCGTGGTGTCGCCGCACGGGGAACCGCCAGCAACTTCCGCGCAAAGAAACAAGAGGAAGAGCACAAGGAGCAATCGCATTTGTCTACCCTGCCTCCTCCGGAACCTCGCCTGTAGATGGCTGCTTGGGCCTGTAACGGAAGAATCCCCGCCCAACCGGGCGGGGATTCTTTTGCGCAGAAAAAATACTTCAAATTGCGGTCTCTCGGGCGGATCCGTCCTACTTGTACGAAATCACCACGCCGCTGAGCCCGTCGACGGTTGCGGTAGTGTCCCTGGAGGGAACGTAAGCGAGAGGCGGAGTCCGCACCTGGGGCTGGCTTCCCAAGGTAATACTGTCTGCAAAGAGAATATTGTACTGGTTGTCCACGTTCATCTCGATGCAGAACCTGTACGGAGTCCCTTGGTTGAGAGGGACGAAGTAATTGGGATTAAAGTCAAACGAATTGTTGCCTACAATCGGCGTGGCTTTGGTGACCGCATCCACAAAGCCGGTGTCGTTGTTCTTCAGATTGGACCATCTGGTAGTGTCCGACCCTCTCCAATCCGGACATATTACGTATCTTGGATAGGCGTATCCCGTAGAAGAGAGCCAGCCGCTCACAAACAGGGTATTCACATAATTCTTGTTCATGTCTTGAATGAAGACTGCCGTGCAAAGCGTCACGGTAGGGTCGTTGGCGGTGGAACCCTGGTTCATGGTGCAGGTGAAACTGAGAACCTTGTTCTGCGCCTGCGCAGCCGTGCGGAGTACAACGTAGTGCGACCCAACATACGATGGAAGCGGCCAGCTGTTGGTAACATAGCCGGGTGCCGAAACGATGAGGCTTTCGATGACCGCGGCTTTCTTGCCAAGAGGGACCACCGGCGCGCCGCCGGAAACGGCTTGCACCACCGTGGACGACGCAACGCGGCTGCCGATCAGGGGCATCCTCAGGTAAAAAGTCCGGTCTCCTATGCAGGCGCGCACCACATAGGTCTGCGATGTTTTTACGACGGAAAAGGGACTTACCCGGTAATTGCCCGGCTTCATATTAGTATTGACAAGTTCAACAGCCTTCCTGCCGGAAAGGGTGAACAGATCTATCTTCACTTGCTGAATCTTCTGGGGCACATTGAAATAGAGACCGTCCGATGTCAGAAAGGGCCGCGATGCAAATACCGACTTCTGCGCCGACATGCGCACAGCATTGGGAATAAGAGCGTTGAACTGAAAAGAGCCGGGATATAGGCCCGATGTATCGGTGGTGGTGTCCAGATTTGCGTTCTTGAGGCGACAGGTTGCCCCCTTTATTGGTTGCCCGTCCCAGTTGTTCACATATCCCATGAGTTGGACAATTAGAGTGTCTTGAGAAAAAGACGCGGCGGCAAAAGCGACGACAAAAACAAATGCGGCACAGACCTTATTCCTACACAACATGAAGCCTCCTTCTAAAGGGAAACTGACGTTCCATGCTATTATACTTTGGGTCCCGGACAAAATTCAACTGAAACCAGCCAATAAATACAAATAGTTTTCAGATTATTACTCTGGCAGTAATAACTGCACAAAATGTGCGGCTTTTGTACCATGAAATCGAGGTCTTGTTTTCTGCACATTTGATTGTTGGAGTAATAATAATCTATCAAATAATTCTCCAGCCGACGGCATTTTTTTTCTTACCCGCAGTAAGGAGATTTTAATGATTCACCGACAAAAACAGGGGCGATGTGCATATATTATTGGGTAGTCAAGCGCGGAAGAAGAAACGTAAAGACCCGGTGTTGGCGCGATTCTGTTGCCAGCCAAGGGCGCGAGGCTTCGAAACGAATCGGAAGTGCGTGGTGCGGCTTGCTTGACAACAAGAGCCAAAAGAGCATGGACCTCTTCAATCTGGAGGGTCTATGAAATTAAATGGGATAGCAGGCTCTCTTCTCGCCCTTTTCCTTGTTAACACAGGCTACGCGCAGCCGGAATTCACTGCCGACAGCATCAAAAACATGTGCAAGCGCGTGGCAGGCGGACGCCTCAATTCGAATCTCTATAACGGCTGGCAGGTGGCAACTTATTTCGAAGGCATCATGGCTCTCTATGGCTTGACACAGGACAAACAGTACCTCGACACCACCGTGGCATGGGGGAACTACCATAATTGGCTGTCCGCCGCCGCCGCGCCTGATACGTTCGCCGCCAGCTACGATGACGTCTGCTGCTATCAGGCCTATCTGGAGACTTATCTGGCCGACCCCCAACCCGCGAATTTGCCGCATGTGCAGCCGGCGCTCGATTATATAGAGCGGTACACCTATCAGATTTGTCCAAACAAATGCGGCGATGTGTGTTGGCCCATCGTTGACCAGTATCAAATGGCTGCGCCGAGTTATCCCCGCACGGCTCTCATTCTCAGCGACACGACCATGTATGATTCGATTTACCATTTTATCGTGATGAACGCAACCCACCATTATAACGTTAAATTCCACCTTTTCAATTCAAATTGCAGCGACACCAGCGTTACCCGACAGTGGTGGGGCCGCGGCTGCGGCTGGGGCGTCGGCGCGACGTGCAGGATCCACCAATACCTGCCGCAAGGCCACCCGGGACGCACCTGGTGCGAACAGAGAATACGCGAGACCTGCGCCGAGCTGATAACCCTTCAGAACCAGACGGATGGCATGTGGCGCAGCGAGCTGTTTACGCCCTCTTGGAACAAGGAAGCAAGCGGCAGCGGTTTCTTTTGCTACGAGCTGTTCTATGCTTTACGAAATGGCATCATCGACACCGCTACATATCTTGGCCCCGCAAAGAAGGCCTGGGAAGGCCTTATCGGGTGCGTGGGCGTTGATCCCGCGCACCCCAATCTTCCCGGCTGGTCTCAGGGCGTCGGCGGTGGGCCTTCCAATAACTTTGGCCCCACGAACCACGACGAATACACCGAAGGCGCATTCCTTTTGGCAGGAAACGAGTTTTACCAGTTAGTGAAAAACGGTGTGTCCATGGCTGCTGATAATCGCCACCGACCGGTACCGACGCCGGGGAAACGCTCGGTGACGGCAGTCTGGACGATAAATGCAAGGTCGATTACGATGCCGCAAAATGCGACGCAAATTGAATTGTTCAATATCCAAGGCAGGAAGTTGTATGCGGGACTATTCGATGCAAAAATTCTGTTCCCACTGGCATGCGGAAATGGCATAATAATAGTAAAGTATGAATTGAAATAGGTCTGGCCGACACGCTTGTTCATTGAATCAACTTTTTCCCAGAAAAGGGTTCGCACATGTTGAAAAAGATTTCATTGGTACTTACTCTGATGAGCGGGCTTGCCGCTTTATCTTTTGGTGCCTCGACAAAAATCGTGGCCCTTGACTGTTTTCATAATACCGAGACCCCGGCCCACTACACGTGGGACCAAACAGGGTTGGGCGGCTTTTCTAATTTTGGGGGAATAATTTTGAGTCTCGGCGCCGATACGACGAGGATAACCAAGGCTTTCGATTCCGCCGACCTTGCGCCATTTAGCGTACTCATCATCGTCAATCCATGCACACCCGCCAATCCCGGGGTTATCAATCCCAATTACATTGCCGATTCGGAAGCCGCTGCGGTAGACAAATGGGTACAGCGCGGAGGCAAGCTGATGATGTTTGCGAACAATATCGGTAACTGCGAATTCACTCACTACAACGTTTTAGCGGGCAAATTTGGTATTATGTTCAATCAGAATACCCAGACCGGAGGGTCGACGTTCGGGCCTGTGCCGACGAACGAGGTCTTTTCAAATTGCTCAACCTTCTACATTGTTAACATGTGCAACCTTTCCATCACCTCACCAGCCCAATCCATTTTCACCTTTCAGGATAGCGTGTTGATGGCAGTGGGAACAAAGGGTAGCGGTGTATTTTTTGCCGTTGGAGATCCCTGGGTCTACAACGAGCATATTGCAGCGCAGGACAATATCAAGGGGATAACTAAGGTAGTGACTTGGCTGCTCGGGAACACAACGCCGGTTTTGCGAAGCATGGCCGGAGCGCAGCGGGAGGCACAGAAAAGCTTGCAAAACGGCTATCGGCTGGTTTTGCCCAACGGCAGGCTGGTTTCCAGCGGGGCGGTCTATCCGCCCGGGTCATCGTTTGCCCCAAAAGCCCACGGAGTGGTATATATAGAGGGAACTTCCGGCGGCGGCCAGGAGCACGTGTCACTGCGCCCGTGATTGACAGAGGGCTATCGCGCTTCCCGTTTTCCGCATGTGAAGAGCATTTTTGCGGCGACATCGAGCCGTATCTTTGATTGCCGCCGTTCTTGCCCACCGTCAATTATTTTTAATGTACCACCATGATCTTCTCTACCCGCCCGCTGTGTATTTCCCTTTTTGCAATCTGTTTCCTATCCGCCTCCTGTTCGAGGGAAGCGCGCAAGCCGGTCCCGGCATTTCCATTGCTCGGCGACGGTCTTTCTCTCGAACAGTCGTGCGTGTCGCTGTCAAAATATCTGGGAGCCGTGCTGGCGGATGCGGACACGAATTCGTCCGGTTCGTTCTACCGCATCCTCGACTCGGCGGCAGCCGGGCTCGGCCGTTCCCTCAACGCTGGAAACGCTTCGACTGCAGCGGCGGATTCAATTCTGGCGGTCGTCTATCATCGGTGGAGCATCGCTTTCGATCCCCGCGACACGGCGCCCCAATCGCTGCTTCCCCACCTCGTTTACAAAAACAGGAAGGGCGCCTGTCTCGGCGTCTCTCTAGTCATGCTCATGCTCGCTGAAAAACTCCGCTGCCCCTTTTACGGCGTTCTGCTGCCCGGCCATTTCTTCTGCAGGTTCGACAACAGCAAGACGCGGTTCAACATCGAACCGAACAAATCGGGATTCAGCCACCCCGACGACTATTACCGGCAGCGGTATCCTATTGCAGACCGTCCGTGGTACAACCTCAAAAACCTTTCTAAAGAAGAGGCAATCGGCGTGTTCTGCTATAATGCCGGGACAATCTGCCTTGACCGCGCGCGCTGCGATCCTGCCGTCATTCTTTTTCGCGAGGCTGCGCGCAGGTTGGGCGGTCTCCCCGAGGCGCGCGGCAACCTGGCGCTCGCCCTGGCCCGGAGGGGAAGCCCTGATTCGGCCATGATCGTTTTCGACACTCTGTTTCGCGAACACCCGGACTTTGTCAACCTTGCAGCCAACTATGGCGGCGTGGCCATGGAGGCGAAGCAATACGAAAAGGCCGAAAGAATTTTCAAGAAAGGGCTTGAGTATTTTCCCGAGGACTCGGTCCTGCTTTTGGGGTTAAGTCAGGTATATTTGGTGCTGGAGACCAAATATAGCCCCCCTAAATCCCCCGAAGGGGGACTTAAATAGAAAAGGATCAAAACCCCCTAAGGTGGAGAATGCGTCACAAAAAATACAGCCCCAAGCATGTAATTCAATTAGCCCGAAAAATGCGTGCTGATATGACTGAAACAGAAAAGATTTTATGGAGTGAATTGAACTCTAAAAAACTTGATGGTCTTCGTTTCCGAAAGCAACACCCCCTTGGAAGATATATTGCCGACTTCTGCTGCTATTCAGTCAAGATGGTGATTGAGATTGATGGTGGAATCCACTCAACGCAAAAAGAGTATGACATAAACAGGGATAAACATCTTTCCGCTCAAGGATATTCTGTTCTGAGATTTACTGACAGGCAAATTAAAGAAAATCTATCGGAAGTAATGACCGCATTCAAAAATTTTGCTGTTACTGGCAAAGATGTCCCCTTCCCATTAAGTCCCCCTTCGGGGGATTTAGGGGGCTTATGAATAAATTGACCTATTATCTCCCCATTCCCCTCTGCGCCGCCCTGGCCGCCTTTTTCTGTTATTTTCCCATCACCGACACGGACATTTTCTGGCACCTTGCCGCCGGAAGGGAGATGGTCGCTTCCGGCCATTTCCTGTATTCCGACCCGTTCAGCTTTACGCTTGCGTCACCCCGGTGGATAGACCTGCACTGGCTGTTTCAGCTTATTGTTTACGGTTTGTATCTGTTGGGCGGACTACAGGCGCTGGTCTGGTTCAAACTGGCTGTCGTGGCTTTCACCTCGGTGTTGCTCTGCAGCGCGTTCCGCTCGCTACGATATGCATTCGCAAGCGCCTTCCTCTGCGCGGTGTTGTTTTACGAGGCCCGGTACCTTGTGTGCGAGAGGCCGGTGCTCATCACCCTGCTCTGCATGTCGAGCTACATTTTCCTTTTTGAACGGGTGAAACAGGGAGCAAGAACTTCCTCGCTGTGGCTGTGCGTACCTCTGCAGGTTATCTGGACAAATTCGCAGGGCTTGTATCCGATCGGCATTTTTATCATCGGCGCGTACTGGATCGAAGCGATGTTTGATGCCGGGCAAACAGGCCGCCGCGAGAAGGGGCCGGGTACATTCCTTTTGAACGCCTGTACCCCCATCTTAATCGCCTGCAGCCTGGCCTGCCTGCTTAACCCCTATGGAATTTGGGGCCTTCTGCTTCCGTTTACGCTGTTCGGCCGCATCGCCCCGGCGGCGCAGAACCTGTATTCCCTTAACATTTCTGAAAACGTCCCGCTGCCGGCGCTTACGGGGTTCGAGGCGGGCTACCGGACGGCGGTGATCGCCGCGGCAGGTGTCGCGTGCATTCTATTCTTTGTCAACAGGCGGAACGCCCGGCCCGCACACCTGGTCCTGTTTCTCGGATTTCTGGGGCTGGCGTACAGCGCGGTCCGCAACGTTCTATTGTACTTTGTGATAATCGTCCCGGTTGTCGGATACAATGTTATGCGTCTGGAGGCATGGAGCCGGTTTGCGGCTCTCGGCCGCAAGGCGAAACGGCTTGCCGCACTTTTGGGCTTCGCAGCCGCGGCCGCAATCCTTTTTTTGCCTGTTGCAAACCACGCGGCCGTCGTGGCGGCCTACCCTCCGCACCGGACCCTGTCGCCGTTTCGGTTTCCCGAAAAGATCACGGAATACCTGAAGGCCAATCCGGTGGAGGGCCAAATGTTCAACGACATCAGGTACGGCGGGTACCTTATGTGGGAGTTGTACCCGCATAAACGGGTATTTGCAGACGGCAGGCTCGTGATCCGGCCGCCGCAGTTTTTCGCCGACTACCTCACGATATGCGATCAGCCGGAGCTGTTCTTCTTTGCTGCGGAAAAATTCAACGTGACCCACGTGATCGTGCCGTCGGCCATCTTCACCCAATACCGGAAGCTTATCGCGAGACTGTGCGCATCAAGCGAGTGGCATCTCGAATACACCGACGGCTCGTCGTTCCTGATTGTTAAGAACAGCGCCTCAAAGAGGCCGGCGGTGAAGCTTGGAGACACGGCGGCAGCGATGGCGATTGCAGACAGCATCTGCTTGCAATGGCGCGACGCGCCGTATGTGCGCCGGGAAGCGCTGGGGTATTTTGCGGACATGCTGGGGTACCTGGGGTTTGAGCGGTCGGAAAAGGCGGTAGAAAAAAGGGAAATCGCCACAGGGACACCATAAATACTAATTCAATTCACAATTGTTCAAAACAGGATGACAATTTGAGTTGGATTCGGCTTCCCAATATGTCAATTACCCTTCGCCTTCTTCCCCTGCCATCCATGCCAATCAGGTTTCTTGACCTGCGAAAGTAACGTGCTATCGACAACCCATTCCCTGTATTCATTGAAGAATGTTGCAAGTTTTTCAGGCCATTTTGCCTTTACTCTGGACAGAATCTCCGGCTCAAGTTTCGTCCGACAAAATGTTCTGGCTTTGCTGAGGTCGGTTCCCTTGAGGTTCGCTTTCCAAAGATTGGCTCCCGCAAAGACCGTTCCCTGAAGGTCGGCTCCGCTAAGGTCGGCTCCGCTAAGGTCGGCTCCGGTGAGGTCGGCTCCCGTAAGGTCGGCTCTCGAAAGGTCGGTTTTCTGAAGATTTGCTCCCTGAAGTCTGGTTTGCAGCAGGTCAGATCCCACAAGGCTGGCTCCCGAAAGCGTGGCTCCCCGAAGGTCGGCTCCCTCAAGGTTAGCTTTCTGAAGCTTTGCTCCCGGAAGTTTGACGCCAAATAACTCGGCTTTCTCGAGGCGGACACGTCGGAAGTCGGCATTCTCAAGGCTTGCTCCCTGAAAAACGGCCCCTTGGAGTTTGGCTCCCAGGAAGCGGGCTCCGTGGAGGTCGGCACCCTCAAAATGGGCGCTATCAAGCAAGGCGCTGTCAAGGAGGGTTTCCCGAAGGTTGGCACCCCTAAGGTTTGCTCCCCTGAGATTTGCTCCTTGCAGCCTGGCCATCTCCAAGTTGGCTTCCCTTAGATCGGCTCCCTCAAAGTTGACTGACTGAAGGCAGGATCCCCGACAGTCGGCTTGCACAAGGATAGCTCCCGAAAGGTCGGCTCTCAAGAGGTCGGCCCTCTCAAGATCAGCTCTCAAAAGGTCGATTCGCGCAAGGTTGGCTCCCCGAAGGTTGGCTCCTTGCAGCTTCGCTTCCTGAAGCTTTGTTGCCTGAAGGCTGACACCATTAAGTTCAGGTTTAACGGTTTGGTTTTCCTCTCTCCATTTATTCCACTTTTCCACCCCGGATTTTAGTATGTCAATTTGATCCTGCGAGGCAACGCCTATCGCAAGTATCAACAGGACAACAGTTGCACTTTTGAAGCCGGTCATGATGCCTCCAGCGGATCTATGCAGCTCTGATAGTTCCAAGAAATGCGCCCATCTGCCGTCAAATCATGGCTGTCCATTGGGATATTCGGGATCATAAAAATGGTGTCCTCAAACGCTGCTCCTTAAAAACACAGGGCGTTCGGTTGAACGCCCTTGCTTTTACAGAAATACCATTGTCCCGTTTCAGTTCAAGTTCCCGTAGCTTCGTGAAAAGGAACGACGCGTGGAGGCCACGGGTTTCATTGTGAGCATGTTGGTGGTGATCTCGCAGTCAGAATTCGTGGAATGTCGCTCGCAGTAGAAGAAGTCGAAATTATACGTCCCGTTGTTCATCATGGTATCTCCGGGAACCAATGTTCCCCCGGCGCCCGTATGTTTGAAACAGGTGTCGATAAGCACCGTCATGCTCCCGCCGGCGTGAGGGCCTCCAAGATCCATCACAAGCCTGTTGTTGAGAAACAGCCATATATCGTCGTCACCCGTAAATTGAAACGTGTCATGCGGCGTCTTCACAAAGGTGCGGTTCATTGTCATGGTGAACGAGAAATTATGGGGCCACACCCCCGGGGCCAGGTGAGTCTTGCTTGTGTCGGGCTCGCAGGCTGTATCGTTCGTCTTCTGAAAGCCGGCCGTCCACTCGGCCCCGAAACCTTTGCCATCCAGAGGCCAGAAGCCCACCTTGTTGAATTGGTACGTTCCCGTCGTGTGGTTTATGCATACAAATTGCAGACTGTCCTGAAAGACCATATTCTTGTAAGCCGTGTCGTTTAGTGGACTTGCAGGATACGTGCGTTCATACTTGGGGTTTTGCCCGTCTACCGGCGCATCGACCTCATTGCAGCTTGCATTTCCCCATTCCCCATAGCACCCGGCAATCCCAGTATTGACCGGACAATCCCAAGGGATGAATGGGGAGCAACGTCTCCACCTCCGGAGGGTCTTTGCACAAGCCGAACTGTCTACCGTTGTATATTGCAAAGTTGTATAATGATAAATCGGTATCATTGAATCTGCCGAATCTCCCATCGTATTGGGACGAAACCATTTCGCAATATTATAATCCATGCAAGGAGTCGGCCCCAATACCGGCTTACGGCTCGCATCCAGGAAAGTCCCCACCATGCCTGTTTGAGATGCATTTAGACACGGCTGTTCAAACTCCGGATTTGTCCTGTTTGAATGATAATCGTAGAAGGTCACCCCTGCGTAAACCGAGTCCGCGGCGGTGAGAAGCGAGTCGTGCCCGAGCTCGATGTACTGATTGAGGGGAGTCTTAAAAGTCAAACCCCATTTCTGGAGTGAATCCCATGCCATTGTCTGCATCATGAACTTTGTGGACCCGAGCACATTTATGGTCCATTGCACTGTGTAATTGCCGAATTGCGTCCTGTTTGAGATGTTCTTGTACGCGTAAAGGGACATTTCATCAATCTTGTATCCGTTTCCCGACCCGTTTCGCGCAACTCCGCTCATCCGGAAATACCTGTACGAACCGCCTAGGTTACTTAGAGTGTCCTTTCGGTGTTTGGTAATGTTCGTGTTATTCGCTACAGAGGACAAGGTGGTCCAGCTCGCGGCGTCATTTGAACCCTGAAAATTGTAGCTTTTTCCTGACCAGAGGGTGTCCCAATTTATTACGGCTTTACTGATATTGATTTTACTGCCACAGTCGGCCTTTAGCCAGGCAGTATCCTTGCTGGTTGCGGTGTAATCGTTTTCCCAGTACGTGGTGGTATCGCCGTCTTTCGCATTCGTTGCGGCGTAGGTTGAATAGGTGGTGAGAGCCGTCATTGTAACTGACGCCCGGGGATAGAGGGTGTCGAGGTTGTGGCCCAGCCAGTTGGTGTCAAGCGAGTCTATCACCGACTGAGAAAGCACGGTCATCTGCCCGTCAGCGGCATAAAAAGCCTGTATCTTGCTTCGGTAGTTTTTAGCGATGGTCGAGCTCATGGCCGCACTGGTGATCATGCCTATTCCGATCGCCGCCACGGCCAGCATGATGAGCATTGCCACTACCATGACCACGCCCTGGGAATTTCTCAGGGTTTTCAATAAGGATTTCATCGGCACCCTCCCCACGTTGGAAATCAAAACCTGTTCCTGAACCGCAAATTCATGTTAAGCGCGAGCCTGTGATACCCGTCGCCAAAGCCAGGGCACTTGTATTTGGGATCCTGGGACGCGGTTCGTGCGCGTACGTAAAGTGAACAGGAACTCATGTTTGTCCAATTGGCCGTTACCGCGTGCGTGGAGTCGAAAAAAGTCATTGTGAGCGCATCTATGTTTTCGGCCTGCACGTTCGCGGCGGAATCTATGCAGAAATTGGTTCCGCTCAATAAGTATTGGTGCGTGGTGGCACAAAATGCAACATTGAAGGCGTTAAAAGTGGTACTTGCTCCCAGCGCAACGGTGTCGGCAGGCAAACCCGTCACCACGCCGGTGATTTTTACACTGGACGCCCACCCGCCTGTGTCAAGGAGCAGGGAATCCGCCCCGAGAAATGCCTTCCCGACCGAGTCCGGCGTTACCGGAATTTTGCTGGAGGAGAGATAACTGGCAAATGTCCATTTCCCGCCGTACGGATTGACCCGCATCGTGATGTTGCTCGTCGTGGAGCTTGACGTTATGATAACAGGGTAATAGAACGTGGGGAGGTCTGCACCGGCCTGCTCCAGAACCTCGCTCAATCGCCTGATGGTGTATGTTGCGTTCTGGTACATATCGGTCATTTGTTCCTGTAAATTGTAGCTCCACAGACTCTGGGTAAGCAGGCGGTACACCCCCAGGATCACGACAGCGCCGGCGGCAATGGTGATGAGAAGCTCCACCATCGTAAGTCCGCTTGCTCCCTGTTTTTCCTTTTGCACCGCATCTCTCCCGCCGTCTCGCGCCGGTCTTTTCTAAGATCAAAAATTCTGTGCAATCCGGGTTTCAACCTGTAGGCTGTCGGTCGGCTTGCACCCGGTCCACCATGCAGTCAGATTTACCTTGAGCACGTCGGTGATCACATGTCCGTTTGGATCATGCAGAGTGTCATATCCATGCCATCGCACCGATACGGGTGGAGTTACACTACTGTCGGTGACAACCACATCATGATTATCAAAAGTCGTCTTGAAGGTCTGGAAATTCGTTACCGGATTCTGCGCAATGACCATCCTCTGCTTCTCAATTTGTTTTTCAACAATTTGGCCGGCAGCCATGAGCCTGTTGGTGCTTGTCGTTTGAGACCATGAGGTCTTTTGCCACATGAGAACCGCAACCGCGCTTGTCGCAATAATGATCCCTGCGAGCATCACCTCGATCATGGTGAAGCCCTGCGCGTTTCTTCCAACGAGATCCGGTTTCTTCATCATTTTGTCCGCTCCTATTGAACTTTTACCCTGCCTGTGCTGGCCAGTATGCTTATGGTGCGAATCGCACCGTACTTGTTCTTCACTATTATCGCTCCCCCGTTTTTTGCCGACCCGTCGCCGCGGAACACCACCACGTTGTTGGTGATGCCTCCTGCGGCGGTTGACGGAATGCTGTCCCATATGTTGGCAGGCAACGTGTACACCGCCGTGTACGTTGGATCGTTCGCGTAATATTGATATGGAGTGGCGGTGTTGGTGTCAAAAAACACCAACGTGGTGTTGACACTTGGGTTGATGTAGACGCCGACATGAGTGTTGGGGTCTGCAAGCGCCCTCGTCCGGGCAACAATCATTTGCCGCTTGATGCTGCCGGCTGCGGTACGCAATTTGATCTGTCCAACCATGGGATTCATGTAGGGTACCGCCACTGCGGCCAGGATGCCGATTATCACGATGGCGACAACCATTTCAACAAGGCTGAAGCCGGAAGTTCGGTTGTTATGTTTCATGCGCCACCGCCCATCACCGGATACAAAGGACGTAGTCATCCATTGTGATTATACCACGCTGTGACACAATAATCAACAAGATTAGCTTAAAATTCTACCTCGAAAGTCCACCCGCGTTTGGAGCAAAATATTCAGGATAATCGCCTTTTTTTTCAGTATATTAATCTTGGCTGAAAGGTGCTGGAGACAGCGAATTTGAACCGCTTAACTTTTTAGTCTCTCGTGAAAAAGAAATTTCGTCGTTTAAGCGATAAACAAAAAGTAACTTTTCCAAGCCCAGGGAAGGAAACCTCATTATGCGGATCAACCCAAGGTATCTGCTTGCGTGCTGTGCAATCATTGCAATTGCAAATGCTTCTGCATCCGCTCAGACCCAGGTAGGCAAGGGATCGTATGCGACTTCCGGCAATTTTTCTGTCCCTCCCACCAATCCCTACATCACCCCCGATTTCAGCCAGAAAGTGATATCCGACAAGTGGTGGGTTACCCTCATGACCCAGCAGTTTTCGTCGGGCATGTGGGCGCATCCGCTTGACTACCAGACAACCGCCACCGGCCTCCAGATGGGGTATCCCGGCGCCGCATCGGTGCAGGGTGACGGGTTCTATTGCTCATATGTCAACGATCTTACGGTTGGGATAGACGGTTTGAACGCGCCGTCGACGGCCGTGGCGTCCTATTCCCATTTCGGCGTGACCGGCCGCTGGACCTCGGGCGCGATGGTAATGGAAGCCACCCTGTGCCAGGGAATACCATTCGCCTACTTCAAGATCACGGGCGGAAACGCGAAAATCACTTTTAACGGCAATCCTACCATCTGGTACAATCAGGGCGGCGTTGTGGGCGCAACGGTGGGCGGCCACAATTACGGCATATTCGCGCCAACGGGATCGTCGTGGAGCGGTACTGCGACCATGACATCGTCGCTTGCAGGCCAGAACTACCTTTCCGTGGCTCTCCTTCCCGACAACACGCAGCAGACCCTGCAATTCTTCCTGACTTATGCATATACCTTTGTCAAGGACACGCGGGTGAGCTGGGTCTACGACGAGCCGAGCGGCATCCTCACCTCCACCTTCGGCATAACTCCCGATATCAAGGAAGGAACCCAAAGCGGTACCATTTTTGCGGTCTTGCGCCACCAGTGGAAAGAAATGCCGGGGCCGTTCCTTCAGTACACCTATCAAAGCGCGCGCGGCGTGATGAAGGTGGTTGCGGGACAGAGTTTCACCGTCCCCATGAAGTTTAACGGCATCCTCACCACCATGCCGGACACCGGAGTGAACATAAATACTCTGAACGGACTTGTTCAAGGCGAAAACGTGCCCGGTTCCATAGGCTCCGGCTCATGCTCCTACAACAAGGATCTGGGCAGGTATGCCCAGTTGTGCGAAGAGGCCAACCTCGCGGGCAACACCGCCAAACGCGCGGCAATAATCGCCGGCCTCGAGGCAGGCCTTCAAAATTGGTTCACCGCCGACGGCACCCCGGAGTTCTATTACCACAAACCGTGGAACAGGTTAATCGGATATCCCCCTTGCTATTACTCGGACACGCGCCTCACCGACCACCATTTCCACTACGGTTACTACCTCCGCGCGGCGTCAGTGGTTGCGGAATACGACTCGACCTGGGCAAAACCCCAGAACTGGGGCGGCATGGTCCAGATGCTCATCCGGGACGTCAACTCGTGGGACGACAATGACTCGCTGTTCGGAAGGTTCGCCTACTTTGAGCCCTACGAAGGCCACGGCTGGGCCGACGGCATGGGCTTTGCGAACGGCACCAACCAGGAATCATCGTCCGAGTCGATGAACTTCAACGCCGGCCTCATCCTCTGGGGGGTGATGACGGGGAACAAGACGCTTCGCGACGAGGGAATCTTCATGTATGTCAACGAAGCGCGCGCCATCGAACAGTATTGGTGGGACGTTGACCACGTCACGTTTCCGTCCGGATTTGCTCATACCTGCGTCGGCCAGGCCTGGAGCAACGGCGGCGCCTATGGCACGTGGTTCTCGGGGGACAAATCCGCGATCCACGGCATAAACATTTTGCCGAACACTGCGGGCCATATGTACTACGGACGCTGCCCGGACTACATTCCGTCAAACTACAACGAAGGCTTCGACGGCGGCTGGTCCGATCTTTTCTACGAATTCCTCGCCTATTCGGACGCCGCGACCGCGATGTCGAAGTACAACGGCGGCACGGGCATCGAGGCCGGCAACACACAGGCGGCATGTTACAACGAGATTTCGTCTCTCAACGCAGTGGGCAGGCTCGACACGATGATCACCGCGAGCACGCCTACGTTCGGCGTCTTCGACAAGGGCACGGTGAGGACCTATTGCGTTTTCAACCCGGACTATTCCGAGCAGACGTTTACCTTCAACGACGGGTTCAGCGTGGTGGTGCCGGCCAGAAAACAGCAATGCACCTCCGGTCCCGTGCGTCCGGTGGCTGTCACCAGACTTCTTCAAAACAAGACGTTCGCGCTCACGGCACCGTCACGGTTCTTTTTTGCGGGCGGCAGTTTCCGCATCCCCGGACTCGACCCGGGCACGCGGGCCGTGGCTTTGTACAACGTCAACGGAAAAGAGGTGTGGAGATCCCGGGTTTGCCCGGGTCAGGCAATCTTCTCTGCAGCGTCGCTTGCTAAAGGAATATACCTGCTCGGGCAAATCAAGTGATCAGGCGCGTCCGCAGGCCGTGGTGACCAACACTATGCCGCAATCTCCACGGCCGACTTTCTCAAGTCCCTCTTGAGAAAGTGCATTCTGCGTCGTATGTGCTTGAGCGCCTCGTGATTTCCGGCCTTTACTGCGTCGTCGCGTTTTGTCTTGAGGGCCTTTATCTTCTCCTTGATCGTTACCTTGACATCGCCGGCCGCGACCTTATGGTGGGCCTGCATGGCAATATTGAGCGCCTTGCACAGCTGGGCAAGCAGATGTTCCTTGTTGAGCTGCGAATATCCCTGGAGCGCTTCATGCTCAATGCCTGCTGCAATCTCCCGGAGTTCGGCAACCGTCTTCTTCTTGAGTTCCTCGTACGTGTGAGCCATAGGCGATTTTCCTCCTTGATTTGTGTACACCTGCCACGGTAAATCCCAATGAAGAACCCGCCCCAAGTGGCGGGGATTCTTCCTTGCCCTAGGAAAAAATATTTGTAATTGGGCTACACCCTTGGGGGGCGGTAGATTTGTAATTCGCAAACCATACGGTTTGCGGTGCCCTTTCGCCCGCTATTCCCGCGCCACCACGACCAGGCCCGCATACACGGCTACAGGAGTAGCCGCATAAGCGAACTCACGGGGATTGCGCGGGCTGAGGCGTTCCACATTAAAGTAAGATTTGCAACCCAAAGAAACAACAGCATCCGGTCTTGGAACAAAGAAAAACAAAGACCGGCGCCGGTTGCTTCGACCCGACACCGGTCCCAAACTAACACCATTGCAAGGGTTTTGGTCCCTTCACCATCAAGTATAACCCCATCCGCCGGCTGCGGCAACAGGCTTGACACAAAAGTGTTTTCCACCAGAAAACTGCTTTGCGGGGTGTACGCAGGGGCAAAAGCCCGGAGGGAGGCCCGAAAATCAGCGCGCCAGCAGAATGGACTGGCACTGGCGGGCGCCGTCGGAAAAGAAATACCTGGCATAGACAATGCCGTCGGACCCTATGCGGGGAACCGAAAGAAGCGATTGGTCTCCAACCGGGAGCCGTGCAAGGGTTTGACCGGAAACGGTGCAAAGCTCGATACGGGTGAGTTTCCGGGCATAGCCCTGCTGCACCGAAAAAAACAATGTCTGGCCGGCAAGTTTGTGGGTAATGCAACCCTGCCCATTGCCCGGGAACCTGAAAACCGAAGCCGCGGTCATGCCCGTGGCATTGTTGACAATCCGCAACCTGTCGGAACCTGCCGTGAACGTCAGCGTGTCGTTCCGAGCCCAGGTGTGGCTGGCGACAAAAGGATACGCCACACGGGTACATTTGAATGTGGGACAGGACAGGTCTCTTTCCCCAAGTTCACAGACCGCAGAAACCTGCACCGAAGAAGGGCCCAGCACTATGGTAATCACGCCCGACGCAAGCCTCAGGGAATCGACCATGCATTGTGAATCCGGCGGGATGGAGCCGATGGTGTATGTTCCGTTGTTCTTCATATTGACGTTTGTGCCGCTGTTCATGAGCACCAGGCTGAAATCGGAATAGCTTTGGTCCGGGTCGTTCATGGTAACAGTACAGGAAAAGGGATTGACCATAGAATAGGGATTTCTATTGACGGAATCCTTGAGCGCCGGAGGCACGGTGGAACCGATGGAGGATGGATTGAGCCTGTACGTTGCGGCGGTCCTTGTCCACTGATTGTCGAGGAGTTCCACTCCAAAGCCGTCCCACCGGTTGATAAAGTTGCCGAACCGGTAGTTTGCCGTTCCGATTGGATGATAGGTCCAGGACGTTCCGTTGTAATCCAGGAAGGTGCCTGCGCTGCCCACGGCGCCGCGGGAGGATATGTATTGAATTGCATGAGCTCCCACTTGTTGATTGTCGAATACATATTTTGTTCCGGAGCCCCGGTACATGGACCCTGTTGACGTTCCGGCATAGCGGTCGTTTACGCAGAAGACGGTGTCGGTAATTCCGGGGCCAAGATCGAAATTGGTTTCGGTCCACGCGCCGCCGATAACGACGGGAAAATACCGCATGAGGCCGTTTGACCCGAGCAGCCAGATTGCGGTGTCCACCTGGGCAGCGGAATCGCGCGCGCCCTAGATGCGGAACACTTCCTGCCCGGTTTGCAGCCCGTTTGTGACAAGCGTGTCGACATGGAGGACGGCAAGGGTGCCGGTGGAAAGGAGAACCGCCAGGACCTTCTTCTGGCTGTTCTTGCAGAGCAGCTTGACGCTGTCGCCTCCGTAAACGGGGTTCCTCACAAGATAAAGCGGCGAACCCTGGGCGAGCGTCACGCCGCCCAGCGTCACCTTTGCGGGGTCGAGATAGTCGAGGAAGCAGCTCGTGCACAGCGGCTTCGGCAGCGGGCATTGGTACTGGGTATTCATCAGGTACAATTCGTTCGCCGCGGTCGAATACACGGCCACCGCGCTCGCCGCGGGCCCGCAGATATCGAAGTTCACCGGCTTCGACGCGCACACGGCGTCGGGAATGGTGATGGTGACGCTGTCGTACGCCGCCTTGCCCCAATTCCTGTTTGCAAATGCCGGATGAAGATATACGTACCCGTTGCTGTCCGGATCGCATTGGGGAAACGACGGGAATGCGCACCACAGCAGGCCGCACGCGGCGACACAAAACCGACGCAGCAGGCCCTGATTGACAAAACGCATTCTCTTCATTTCAGGTTCTCCGCAGGAAAGGCGGCAGACCACCCTCCCGACACGCACTAAGGATAAAACACAAGCACCGAGCCGGTTTCCGTTCCGCCTTCAACGCCGCCGATCACGTAGATGCGGTCGCCCGAGGATACCGCGGCGCAGCCGTAACGCGGTTTCGGCAGATTCTGACGATACGTCGACGTGTTCTGAACCGGATCCAATTCTTCCACCGAAGAAACGGCCGTGTCATTCGGATCAAGCCCGCCGATTGCGTAGATCTTGCCGTTGACCGCCGCTACGCCGAACGACAACCGGGCCGTCAGGAGCGAAGGGCCGGGAACGACGAAGTTGGTTGACGGATCATATACTTCAACGCTTGTCTGCGGCGAGCAGTCGCCCTGGTTCGGCGATCCGCCCAATCCTCCGATGATGTAAATCTTGCCGTTGAGCGCAACTGCCTGATGATCGCTGCGTTCAACCATCATCGACGCTCGCATCGAAAGCGTTCCGGTTGACGGGTCCCATGCGTCTATTTCGTTGGTGACGGTAAAACCCTGGCTCGGGCCCGCATAAACCAGGCCCCCGATCAGATATACGGTGTCACCCACGGCGCACGCGGCGGCATTGTACCGGTATGCCGGCAGTTGGCCTGCCGAGTCCCACCGGCCGCTGGAGATTCCAAACGAATCTACGACCTGAAAATATCCCCGCTCGCTCACACCCCCAAACGAATAAATCGTATTATTTACGGGTGCAATTGCATTCCAGTAGCGGGCGCTCGGAAGTGACGCGGCAAGCGTTGTCCAGGGTCCGTTTGTGCCCGCAACATATGTTTCCACGGTGCTGAGGGGGACAAGGGTGGCGCCGGCTCCCGGGTTGATGGTTGCCGCGCCGCCAACGGCATAGATAACGCCGTTTACCATCACAGCCGAAGGGAGTCTTCGCGCCCTTGACAGCGGCGCCACATACGCCCACACGTTCGTCGGCACGACGGTAACCTTCCAGCTCAGCGTGTCCAGGCCGCCGAACCCGTCGCTCACCAGAACGCTTATGACGTGTGCGCCCGTGTCGAGCACCGTGGGAGTCCAGGAGAGCGTGCTGTCGAAAATCGACAATCCGGTAATCTGCGAGAGCTGGCTGAATCTCAGGCTGTCTTTGTTGAGCCTGTAGAAAAACCTGGATTTGCCGCCGTCTCTTGGTTTGTTGAAAAACTAGGTTGTACCAGTCCGCAAAATCAAGATGATTTAAAACGAAACAATGAAACAGGTTGAAAATGAAGTCGAATCAGCTTTTTTCATCCACACGGACTATTCTCCCAGGTTAAACCGCCCACTGAGGGGCGTAATTGCATATCTTCTCGATATTATGCACAAGACAATATAACAGCCACTGTATATTCACTTTGCGCTTTGTCCTGAGAGTAAATCGGTCCATTCGTTTCGCCCCACGGATGTTTCCAAATACCGGCTCAATGATTGCCATCCGCTTGCTGTAAATCTCCCTTCCATCCGGCGTATCGATCTTGGACGCCATTTCCTTGACCAGGTACTGGTACGGGTCTTTATTTATATTGATTGACTTGCTCTTCGAACGCTCGTTTCTCATGCACCTGGCTTTCAGGCCACACACGCCGCAGTCACGGCGTGAAGCCTTGTACGCATAATAGTTCAATCCCAGAATCTGCATAAGATTTTTGTTGGTATGCAGCTTTTTCCCCGCTGGACAAATGTAGCATCCGCTTCTCTTGTCATAATGGAAGTCGGAAGTCTCAAAAAACTTCTCTCGCGGTATGTCATTCCCCTTGTGTCGAAACGCCGTCGAAAACCGCGGGTCTCGTTTTCTAAAATTGTTGTCCGGGATATATCCATCCGCCCGTTCATTATGGAGCACCTTCAGGTTTTCGATGCTATGAAAATTGGAATCGGCGGTGATGACAGCACCCTCAAGCACGTCTGGACCTAACCCCGCTTCTTTCAAGTTCGTCTTTAAACCTTGCATGACAGGCGCAAGCGTGTCTCCTTCCTGACCTTCACCGAACGCTTCCGTGTGAACGACAATCTGATGCTTCGCGTCAACCGCGGCCACACCAGTATACCCTTGGATAACACCATGCGACGTCTTCATCTTCGCGCTTTCATTGTCCGTAATATTGCTCTGCCGCACCCTGCGGCGTTTGCCCGGCTTGTCCTCGTTCTCCGAGAGCCACTTTTCAAGCTTGTCAATCTTCGCCTGCGCCGCTTTGAGACGGTCGTCAAAGTTTCTGTCCTCGTCTTCGCTTATCTCACCACGCTTGTCCTTCTCTATGTGACGCTTTACCATGTAATCGAGCGCTTTTATCAGTTTCTCCCGCTTTTTTCCTAAATCCTCCTTAGTCCCGCTCCACTCCTTGGATGCGTTCGACGAAATCTTGCACCCGTCTATGGCAAACATGCTGCCCTCGATTAGATCCAATTCCAAACAGACAAGCACGACCTGACGGAACAATGGCAGGATTTCCTCCTGCATGCTCGATACGAAATCCGCTATCGTGGTAAAATGGGGGTGACTATCCGCCGAAAGCGCCATGAACACCACGTTCTCGTCACAAAGCTGTGCAATTTTCCGGGAGGATACGACCCCTTTGGAATAGGCATACAGAACAATTTTAAGGAGAATGGCGGGGTCGAATGCCGGTGCGCCGTTGTCGTCGTTCTTAAAACGGCGATGAAACAAAGTAAGATCAAGGGTATTTACGGTCTTGCTGATGGTATACTCAAACGTTCCGGGAAGAATCTGGCGATCAAAGGAGAGGGGGATCATCTTGGTCTGTTCGTAGGAGTACGGCTTGAAACGAGGCATCAGGCTCCTTTCGCTTATATTTACATATGGTAATATAAGGAAAAAGATGCCGGTCCGCTTAGAAAAGATGGGGTTTTCCTACAGCCTCGTTGACGTCCACCACCGCGAGCTTCACCACGTACGTTGTTCCCACGTTGGCAATTTTGGAGATTGTCGCGGAGTCGGCGAGAAAACGCGGCGGCGTGTTGACAATTGCGCCGGTCGAGGCTTTGCCGGGGTTGGAAACAAGGCCGTTTGAGGCGGCGACAATCACCGAATACTTCTTCGGCCCGTTTTTCCATGTTATTATGGTAAACGCGGTGTCCTGCACGCCCGCCTCGGAATCCGCGACAACCGTCGCTGTTCCGGCTGCCGTGTCGCTCACGAGGAGCCGGTATTCCTTAAACGCCGGTTCAGCCGAGGCCCGCCACAGTACGGTGCAGGAACTGTCGGTCGACCTGACAGTCACCACATCCACCGCCCTGGGACGCACAACCAGGTGAATACTGTCGAGCCACACCATGCCGCGCTCGTCAAGGGCCTGAATGTACACTTCCTTTGAGCCGGATGCGGTCCAGGCATACGACAGCGTATCGTTCCCCTGCTTTGCGCCAAACCACGTTTTCTTCAGGAACGCGGAGCCCGGCGTCCCGGTGAACCAGGTGACCGTATCCGTCTTTGTGAGACCGCTGGAAAACCTGGCGGCGATCCTCACCGTATCACCCGCGCTTGCAGTGTCGCTTGCGGGAAAAGGCATGGTGAGCCAGAACACGGTCCGGACAGACGATGGCGGCACAGTGCGAACCGAAACCAGATTTGAAAAAGCGCTCGCATTGGTTTCAACGTCGAACGCCTTTACCACATAGGAATAATCGTGAACGAGAGAATCTTGGCTGTTCTTATAGACGGTGTCGACGAAAAACGTGTCCGTAATCGGCGCGGACGAACCGATAACGGAGTATCCTGTGTCCGCCGAATCCCTCCGGTATACTCTGTACCCCACCAGATCGGAAACCATGACGGAATCCCACGATAGGCGCACGATCCCGTCGGCGGTGTCCACGGTTGCGGAAAGACCTGCGGGCGGAGGAGGCGCGCCGGTCGGGTCCAGGCTCAACCCGGTGGCCCCCACATTCGTCACCTGGCCGGAAACCACGGTGACTTGGGAATCGACGGCAACAAGATACCCTGGGAAATAGAAATAGACCTTGTAAACGCCTTTGGGAACGCCGGAAATGGTGAATCCGCCCGTGTCGTTGCTCATTGCTATAAACGACGTGCCCGGCACATAGCAGAACACCCCTGCATCGGGACCGCCGCCCAAAACGACTCTACCGCTTATACTCCCCGGCGGATACATGGTGTCCACGCCCAGGTCCGTATCAAACGTGACGACCTTGACATCAGGTATCAAGGCGACAAGCGCGCCCTTGTTGTAACTGCATCTGATGTTGTACACGCCCCCTGTAGTGTCCAGATGATGCAGAACGAACCTTCCGGCTGCGTCGGAGAGGGTGTCTGCGCGATGGAGCCCCGCGGTGTCGAGAATCGACGTGGAATCTTTTTGAACCTGCGCCGTATCCGCCACCACCGTCGCGCCGGCAATCCGATTTCCCTTTCCATCAACCAAGAAACCCACGACCTCGGAACCCGAGCCGCTGCCGGCGATCTGTGTGGGGCTGCAACGCACCAGCAGGGCCGCGGTTGCGCACGCGAGAAGAAGCAGGGAACGGCGGTGAATCATGGCGTTTCCGCTATGGCTTTGGCGCCGGGCTTGACATTGGAAAAACATGGAAATTTATGTGATACACCCTGTCGACATCCTTGTCGGATCTCACCAGTTCGAGGATTTCGCGCCTGAACCGTTTGAGCCGCTCGTCGATCTGCGAGTATCCTTCGGCCGAACAACTGAACGTGAGCGTCGACATGCTCCGGCGGTCGCGCGGATACCTGTCGATTGCCTGCCGGGCGAGCTCGGTGGTTGCCGTCAGGTAGTTGTTGATGGCCAGCGATTGCGCATCGTACCCGGTGGTGATGATGTCGTCGACCAGCCGGTAGTAGCCCGGCTCGGTTTTCTTGATAAAGCCGAGCTGCTCCAGGAGCGCCACCGCCTTTTTCGCCTCCGCCGGCGTTATGGCCGGAGATACCTTCTTTGCAAGCTCGGCGTAGTTTCCGTCGAATTTGTAAAAGTTAAGCACTTCGCGCACCGCGGTGTAGTACCATTTGCTGTAAAACTCATAGTGCTGCGCCTCGGTGACTTTTATCTTCGACTTTTTTGAGGCAAGGATCTTCTCGAAGTAGTACTTCTTCTGCTCGTGCTGCTTTGCCTGATCGAACATGACAAGCAGTTCAAAATATTCCGTCTCGGCGCGCTTGAGCTTGAAAACCTGCGCAAACTTGAATATAAATTCCGACGAGATGTTGCGCTTTCTTTGCACGACGTTCACAAAAAAACCGGCCGAACTGTACCCCACTTTCTGAGCAATATAGCGGAATGAGAAGAACGGAAATTCCTTTTTCCTGTCTTCGTACAAGTCCCTGAGCAGCTTCCTGTAGTCTATGTACTCGAAAATGTCGATCATAAATGAATGGTATCCCTCTAGCAGGGTGTTGAAAAAGTCTCCCTTTTGTAAACATTTATCCTTATATTATAGGGGAACCCCAACCAAGGAGTATTGATGAGAGGTTCCCAGCCAGCCCAAGGCGGTATGTTCAGCTTCGTTTCTCCGGATTCCCGAGTGCCGGCAACACACCCGCTTCGTCGTGTCAAACAGTTTACGGACATAGCGCTGCGCCGCCTTTCTCGTGACTTTGAGGCGATGTACAGCCGGATGGGACGCCCTTCGATACCGCCGGA
>CAVSQB010000010.1:0-104598 GCA_963729895.1 uncultured Fibrobacterota bacterium
GGTGTTGAAAAAGTCTCCCTTTTGTAAACATTTATCCTTATATTATAGGGGAACCCCAACCAAGGAGTATTGATGAGAGGTTCCCAGCCAGCCCAAGGCGGTATGTTCAGCTTCGTTTCTCCGGATTCCCGAGTGCCGGCAACACACCCGCTTCGTCGTGTCAAACAGTTTACGGACATAGCGCTGCGCCGCCTTTCTCGTGACTTTGAGGCGATGTACAGCCGGATGGGACGCCCTTCGATACCGCCGGAATGGCTTTTGAAAGCACAGATATTGATGGCTTTGTTTTCGATACGGTCGGACCGGTTGTTTTGCGAGATGCTGGACTATAACATTCTGTTCCGATGGTTTCTTGACATGGATCTGGATGCGGCATCGTTTGATCATAGTGTGTTTTCGAAGAACCGAGATCGACTTATGGAACAGGAGATTGCGCACCGGCTGATGCAGGAAATCGTGCGTCTTGCTCGTTCCGAAGAGTTGTTGTCCGATGAGCATTTCACGGTTGACGGCACGTTGATTGAAGCCTGGGCATCGATGAAGAGCTTCAAGCGAAAAGACGCGGAATCGGCGAACAAGACTGACGATGATCGGAGTAATCCGTCGGTTGATTTCCACCATGAGAAGCGAAGCAATGAGACACATCAGAGTTCGACCGATCCAGAGGCGCTGTTGGCTCGGAAGAACAAGAGAACGGGAGCGCAGCTGGCGTATTCCGGTCACGTGCTGATGGAAAACCGAAATGGGTTGTGTGTTGATATCGCCATTGCGCCAGCGACGGGGACAGCGGAACGGGATATGGCGCTTGAGCTGATAAAGCATGAACGCAGGCGCGGAAAACGCCGGATGAAGACGGTGGGTGCAGACAAAGGGTATCATGCAACCGAATTTATCAAGAGCCTGCGACGCCTGCACGTGAAGCCTCACATTGCCGAGAAGGCCAACACTTCGCTTAAAGGGTTGGATGGAAGAACGACTCGGCATAAGGGATACAGCGTAAGTCAAAGGAAACGAAAACGGGTTGAAGAGATATTTGGGTGGATCAAGAGCGTCGGTGGCCTGCGGAAAACTCGGGTAAGAGGAATACGAATCAACCAGACTGTTGCCTACGTGGTTGCCGCAGCGTACAACTTGATACGCATGGTTAAGTTGATGCCGCAAACGGTGGGGGCAGCATGAGAATGGCCTGGGAATCCGGGGAAATGCCTCGGAACGAGGCAGGTAAAACCTCTCTGACATATGTAAAGTTGAAGTTAGGTTCATAAAAAATCAACAAGAGCGCTTCTGTTAGGACTATTTCAACAACCTGCTAGAGACTGCTTGTCCCCTGCCTTGAAATATACCGGATATGGAAGGAATGTTCAAGAGGTTTCAATATAAAGCGTTTTCTTGAAGAAAACTTAATTTGATGATAAAACTCGTAAGTCTTTGGTTTATATGAGTAGCTACAGGTTAAAATCTCATTGAATCTACGTGTGAAGTTCTTTGCCTCGAACGCCCCCTAAATCACCCGAAAGGGGACTTATGATGAAATTCGCTCCTCTATATCCCCCCTTCGGGGGGATTTTTAGGGGGGCGCGTGGCGGATACCCACAATAAAAAAAGCCCCGCGCGGATGCGCGGGGCTTTTTACTCGAGAGAACTAAGAAGCTAAGCGTCGGTTACTTTGCCTTGACCTTTGCAACGGAGACGCGCTTCTTTGCAACGCCTACCGGTAGGGTCCAATAGACGTTATCTATCACAACGGTCTCTCCCATGGTGTACGGCAACATGTTAACACCAAGGAAGTAATCGACATTCGATAGATCGCATGTCGCGGCCCATGCAGAAAGCGGTATCATGAGATCATGCCAGTTTCCGTTCGCGACAAAACCAGCGGATGAAGCGGTTATCCATGTCTGAGCTGTTTTGTTCAGGTTCTCGACCAAGAGGCCGAAATCGGCACCGGGAGTCGAACATTTGATTGACACATGAAGCGAGCAGTTCGCATAGGTCGACATATCGACGGCGCCCAAAGCACCGCCTGGAAAATCGGCCCATCCAAAGCCTGCCCACGTTGCACCAATCCCTGTGATTGCCACGGCATGTCCCCCGTTTTCTCCAACTGAATCAACAGTGTCGATCGTGCAGGTATTGGTCCATGAAAGAAGCGAGATAACAACGCTTGTGTCAAGGGAAGATGCTGCGGTATAGTTTGGCGAGAAAATCCCGAACGCAGGCTTCTGGTTCGAGTACCAGTTCGCCGTTGCGCTCTTCGTCAGGTTCTGGACGGCGTCGAAGTATGAGACCGTAACCATGTCGCTGTCCTGAACACCGACTGCGGTTGCAGTCATGCTGAGGCTGAAACCAACGCTGCCCGTGAATATCCACGGAGTGCCCGGGACCGCGGTAAGCGTCACAGCAATAGTGTCACCGGCCTTCTGGCTGCTCACGTTTACAACAAGCGAAGTAGCAACAGTGTGGTCGTCCGTAAGGGTGATCATCATCTTTTCAAACCCGTTGTATGCACTCGAGTCCGGCGTAATCACCACAGACGCCCCCTGCCACTGCGCCTGTGCCGTGGCGACGGAAGCCGGAACTACCAGGTCCGAATACGTCACGGTAACCGCGTCGTTGTTGCGAACGTGAACCGTGTCTGCACCCGTGAGCGTGTTGCCCACATTGAAGTACACCTTGCCTGTATACATGCCAATGGTGCCGGCAGAGGCAAGAACAACGGGAACAGGCGTCGTAAAGGTAGTTGTGGCAACATTCACGGTCACGGTTGTGCTGGATATGTTTGTGTCTGTTACCGTAATCGTCATGGGAGCGGTAATGCCCGTATATGTGGCGGCATCAAGAGCAACGCCCACTGCGCCGCCTTTCCAGATGAGAGTGGCCGTCCGGAGGCCGGCCGGTTTTGCGTCTTTGTAGGTAACCGTCACCTCGCTGCCGTCACTCACCTTTATCGTATCGAGGCCCGAGGCGACTGTGGAGAAATAAAGTTGGCCGGTGTATACGCCTTTTGACCCGGTGAGAATAAGCATGGTGCCAAGATGGTCCACATCGCTTGTTATTGTCAGGGTGTCGGCCGTACCGGTGAGGTCAGCGTCCTTGAGGGTAACGGTTACCGGGTCTTTTGTGCCTACGGAAACGTCAGCGGACACCGAGTCGCTCAAAAGGACCTTGCCTTCGGTTCCTTTTGGTTCCGTTCCGCACCCTGTTGTGCACAACGCCGCGAGCGCTGCGCTTACGCCAAGAATTGAGAGCAGTACTTTTTTCATCTTCCCCCCTTAGGAAAGGATTGTTGAGTTGAATAAAGGATATTGGAATACTTGGATTTTCGCCAGCCTGATAATATATGTGGGTTAAATTGGTTTAAGCAAGGAAAAAAACCTTCCCTTGAGTAAGTTTCAATGGTAATCCAAAATCCGGCTTCGCGAAAATTCCGGTAACCGGAAAGAATGGGAAGCTCCGGATCCCATTACAATAACATTACAATAAGATGTGAGAACCCGCGTTGCGGCATAATGCTTCCATAGCATACATTCGCCGGGACCGGTTGAAAAAATCCGTATACAGGACGTATACACATTTTTTTCGTGTCTGCCGCGCGAATGCATCCGCGTTCGCGCGAAGCACTATCACGAAGCGCTATAAAGGATGCATAATTCGTCATGCGACCCGTTTTTTTTTGCATATTATAGGAACGCAATGAGCGATCACGTAATTTCCGGGAGAGAAAATCCGCAAACAATACATTCAAGGAGGGGTCTGTCTATGATGAGTATCAAGAACGTTTCACTATTCATAAGCGCACTGGCGGCATGCGCCGCCGTTTTCGGGCAGAGCGGCGATTTCCAGACAAAAGGGGAAGTGGTGGATGCCAACGGAGTCGGCATACCCATGGCCACGGCCACCTACACCAGTGTCGCAATGCGGCTGTCGTGGGATTTCTCCCTGTCGGACGGGACTTTCGGCGGCAAGACCGTGTCCGTCAAAGAGCCTTCCTGGCAGAATCCCAAGGTGATAATGCCGTCGGAAGGCCCGGTCACCATAGATATCTTTGATATCGGCGGCAAGAGAGTGGAGACGGTTAACGGGAAACTTGACAAGGGAACATATTTCCTGCAGCCCCTTTCCGCAAAGCTCGCCCAGAGCATGTATGTGCTCAAGATCAAGGCGGGTGACAAAGTCACGTTTCAAAAGATGCTCAATGCCGGCATCAAGTCTCCGGGATACACCATCGCTCTTTCTTCGTCGAAGGAGCAGGTGGTGATGGCAAAGAAGCTCGCCGCGATTGACACCGTGCGCGTTGGAAAGACGGGGTATACCCCGGTATTTGTTCCTATCACGGCGTACGACGCCGATGTCGGCATTCTGACATTGCAAGCGGTCAACATCGAAGCCAAAGTGGACTCGCTTTTCGCCCTGATGACCCAGCTCCAGAAATGCGGCCAGCTTTGCATGCCGCCGTGGACTTCTGCACCAACAATAACCCCGGCTGTCGTGGCAAACAACGCGTGCGGAAGCATTTTTGGCGGCGGCGGCTGTTTTAACGGCGGCAATACGCCCTCCTCATGCGCTGACCTGTTTGACAGTTACCAAAAGGCCGCAACGACCACCGGGCTAAAGATCCCGATCCTCGCCGCATACGATGCGGTCCACGGCGCCAGCGCCGTTCCGCAGGCGACCATGCTGCCGCACAACCTGGCAATGGGTGCAATCCAGGACACCCTGTTGCTTCAAAAGGCATTTCGCGTGGCGGCGTTGGAAGTGCGCGGTTCCGGGGCAAACTGGGGCTATGGACCCTGCATTGCCGTGATACGTGACGATAGATGGGGACGCTCATACGAAGGTTTTTGTGAAACCCCGGAGCGCACCCAGATAATGGCACGGCACGCGGTTCTCGGCATCCAGACCACCGACATGTCTTTGCCGCGGGCCTATCTTGCCACGTGCAAACATTTTGCCGGTGACGGCAACACCGTGAACGGCGTAAACCAGGGTGAGACTGTGGGTCCGGATGCAACGGCAAGAGCAATCAATCTACCGGGCTATGCTTCGGCCGTTGCCGCAGGCGTCGGATGCATCATGCCTTCATTTTCAAGCTGGTGTGACGGTACCCCGATGCACCAGAACAAGACCCTTATGACCGGCTGGTTGAAATCCAACGCAGCAGGCAATCCGAACTTCCAGGGATTCGTCGTAGGCGACTGGGAAGCGGGCTGGCCTCTCCCGGTCTGCGAGGACGCAGGTCTCGACGTGCCGATGGCGCCCGGCACCAACGGCGGCAACCCCCCGGGCATAATATCTACCAACGACCCGAATAATAACAATAACTTTACGAAGCTGTACGCCATGGGTGGAACGTATCCGGCGCGGGTGGATGATGCGGTCAAACGCGTGCTTCGCGTAAAATGCTGGATGAACCTGTTCGACCCGAGTCAGCAATTGACGGACCGGTCACTTACCGCGCTTGTCGGCTGCTCAGCCCACCGCGATGTGGCCCGCGCATGCGTGAGAGCGTCATGCGTTCTTCTCAAAAACGCCGGTCCGGTTATCCCGATTCCCAAAACCGCAAATGTTGCAATATGGGGACAGGCTGGAAACGACATAGGTATCCAGTGCGGCGGATGGACGGTGAGCTGGCAGGGTCAAGCCGGGGCGATTCCCGGGGGCGGCGGCACATCCATCCTGACTGGGGTCCAGTCGCTTTGCACGGGCGCGGTTACCTCTGCCGCGACGCCGACGGGGGCAGGGACTTCCGATTACGTCATTGCAGTCTTCAGCGAGAATCCCTACGCGGAAACGAGTTTCCCCGATGTCGCCCTTACGGGCAATGATGCGACCGGCACCAACCAGGCCGTCATTACCCAGGTCGCGGCCGCGCATGCTGCCGGCAAGAAGGTCATCGGCATCCTTATTGCCGGAAGAGTTCTTGACATATCGGGAGTGCTTCCCAGTTGCGACGCGTTCATCTGGGCATGCCTGCCCGGTACCGAAGGTGGGTTGGGCATAGCGCAATTGCTGTTCAAAGACCAGGGGTACGCTTTCTCCGGCAAGCTGCCGGTTACCTGGCCTACCTGCGCCACCTGTGAACCGATCAACTCCGGTGACGGACAAACAGGCTTGTTCGCCTACGGTTTCGGCCTCACCGACTAGTCTTGTTGAAGTTCCCGCCGTTTTTTGCAGCCGCGGAATCATCTCCGCGGCTGTTTTGCTGTTCTTGCACGGGTAGTTGGGGCGCAGAAAATATGTGAAAAAATGCATGCGATCGGCTCGTGGAATCTTTATTTTATTATATTGTCTGTTTTCTTTCGTATATTATACGCTGGTATGATGCACGGGCATGATCTCATCTTCGGTCCTCATTATATGAGAAAGGCCGTGCGTAAGACGCGGTGACCAGGCTATTTCCCGGATAGAAAATCCGAAAAACAACAAACATTCAAGGAGGCCCTGTCTATGCGAAGTATCAAGAAAGTTTCGATGTTCATAACCGCGTTGGCGGTTTATGCAAGCGTCTTTGGGCAAAGCGGAGATTTCCAGACAACCGGGCATGTCCAAGCTAACGGCGCAGCGTTGCAAAGCGCAACGGTGACCTATACCAGCGTCGCACAGCGTTTGTCGTGGGATTTCTCCAAGGCGGACGGATCCTTCGGCATCGGGCCGCTATCCGTCCTTCCGCAGACGCCGGACCAACGGATTACGCTTCCGGCAGACGGACCGATTACGGTCGATATTTTCGACGTCGGCGGGAAGAGGATAACCACAGTGAGCGGCAAGCTTGACAAAGGAACATATCTTCTGCAGCCGTTCTCGGCCAAGCTCGCGCAAGCCATGTACCTCTTGAAGATCAAGGTCGGGGAAAAGGTGACGTACCAAAAACTGCTCACCACGGGCAATTCCAGGAACGGAATAGCCATTGCCGCTTCTCCCTCGAATGCTCCCACCGTTCTGGCAAAGAAGCTTGCCGCGGTCGATACGGTCCGCGTCGGCAAGACCGGCTATACGCCGGTATTTATTCCCATCGCCGCTTACGCGAGCGACGTGGGCACCGTTACCTTGGACAGCATCGACATCGAGGGGCTGGTCAATACGGTGTTTAACCAGATGACGCCCGCTCAGAAATACGGAGCTTGTGCGATGCCCGATTTTCAGGACGACAATCCGGCGCAATGTGCAGCCGATTTCTGCGGTCTCACTTTCGGCGGCGGCGGCTGTTTTCAGGGCTCTGCTAACCCATCAGCTGTTGCAAACGAGGTCGACGGTTTCCAAACAGCCGCAATGGGTACAACTCTGAAGATCCCGATGCTGTTCGGATATGATGCGGTACATGGCGCCAGCGCGGTCCCGGGCGTGACCCTTTTCCCCCACAATCTTGGAATGGGCGCGATTCAGGATACGTTGTTGATTCAAAAGGCATTCCGGGTTGCGGCCCTGGAAGTTCGGGGATCGGGAGCAAACTTCGGGTTTGGACCTTGCATTGCGGTGATCCGCGACGACCGCTGGGGACGCTCGTACGAGGGCTTCTGCGAAACGCCGGAACGCACCCAGATAATGGCCAACAACGCCGTTTTGGGCCTTCAAACCACCGATTTGTCTCTTCCCCGGGCCTATGCCGCATGCGCCAAACATTTTGCCGGTGACGGTAACACGGTAAACGGCACCAACGGAGGAACAACCCAGGGGCCCGATTCCGCGGCTCGCGCGGTCAATCTGCCGGGTTACGCTGCCGCGGTTAACGCCGGCGTGGCAACTATCATGCCCTCATTTTCATCGTGGTGCGCTGGAGTCATACCGTCAACGATAATGTCCAAGGAGACTCCCCTCCTGACGAACTGGCTGAAACTCGGACAACAGGTCGGGCAGGCCGGGTCAGAGGTCCCATATCCTCCGAATGGTCCCAACCCGCCTTTCAAGGGTTTTCTTGTGAGCGACTGGGACGCGGTGGGAACGCTTGACTTTTTGAATGCCGGCGGCGACGTTTTGATGTCTCCTGAATACGGCCTGGGCGTTATCAACGATTTTACCACGTATTACGGCACCATTCAGGCGAGGGTCACCGATGCAATCAAACGCGTGCTCCGCGTGAAAGCATGGATGGGCATGCTCAGCTATTATCAAAACCAGACGACTCCGGCTTATTTGACAGATAGGAGTTTGACGGCCGTGGTCTACTCCCAGCCTCACCGGGACGTGGCCCGCGCGTGCGTGAGGGCCTCCCTTGTTCTTCTCAAGAACAACTCGGTCGGCGGCACGCCTGTTCTGCCGATTCCCACAACCGCCAACGTAGCGATATGGGGCAATGCCGGTGATAATGTCGGTATCCAGTGCGGAGGCTGGGCAGTGAGCTGGCAAGGTCAGGTGGGAGGCATTCCGGGCGGCGCCGGCACCTCCATCAGAGCCGGTATTCAGACGATTTGCAACAACGTGAGTTACACCGCGACGCCGAATGCAGTGGGTACCTCCGATTATGTCATTGCAGTTCTCAGCGAGAATCCCTACGCGGAAACGGACTTCCCGGACATCAGCCTGAACGATAAGGACCAAAGCTCGTCGAACACCGCCGTTATGACGGAGATCGCGGCGGCGCACACAGCCGGGAAAAAGGTGATCGGGGTCCTCATAGCCGGAAGGGTGCTTGACATTTCGACAGTCCTTCCCAATTGCGACGCGTTTGTCTGGGCCTGTTTGCCGGGCACCGAAGGATTGGGCGTCGGCGAAATGCTGTTCGGCGTCAACGGGTACAAGTTTACGGGCAAACTCCCTGTTACCTGGCCTGCGAGCCTGGCTCAGGAACCCATCAATTACGGCGATGGAAAAACGGGTTTGTTCGCCTACGGCTATGGACTCACAGACTAGCGTTATCTGATTTTCCCGCCGTTTTTTGCAGCCGCGGAATCCTCTCCGCGGCTTTTTTTTTAAGGCGCCTCGGAGTTTCTTGGTGAGTCCTGCCAGGTCCTTGCAACGCGGAAACCGCTGGCAGAAGGTCCTTTCGGGACAACATCCTTCACCGCAAAAAACTCCGATGACCCTTCTTGAAGATCAGGAGACTTTTACCGCATCAACTTCGATTTCAAATAGGAGATCGTGTCTGCAGATATCGTTCTGGGGAACAATCCACGGCAGGTCCGGTGCTGCCGACGATTGGAGAAAGCGGGAAAACGCCGCAGCGCCGGCAGGATGTTTCATATAGGCGATCGCACGGACGACGTCGGACCATTCCATGCGACTGGAAGACAACAATGCTTCCACCACCACCATGGTCTTGCCGATCTGGCCGTCAATGTCGCCTTTGCAAACCGTCTCCCCCGCCTCGTTGATGCTTGCGGTACCCGACACCAGAAGACGCCGCTCCCCGGGCCTTTCGACTTCAACGGCCCTGGAAAAAGCGCTGCCGTATCCAAACGCCTGGTTCTGCAGCGGTGAGATCGCTTCCCGAACCGAGGCATTACGGTGCTTGAACACGATTGCTTCCGCGCCTGCAACGAGCGCGGCCTGGTATGGATTCTTCCCGCCGATCCCGGTACTCGCAGGTAGAAGCCTGTTGAAGATGCCGCGTTCGCGATAGAACCGGGTGCGCACCGCGTTAAACTCGGAATACCAATCGAGCAGTTGATCGTTGTAAAACCAAGTGCGGACAATGTTCGTGGTGTCCATGCCTGCCGCATTGAGAGCGGCCTCGAGCTTCTCAAGGGTAAGCTGCGTCTGCTGTCCCGGCAACGCCGAAAAAGCATTCGAATGAATCCCTCCTGCCAGACAATAGCGTCCAACGCCATCTTCCCACACCCTGGCAACAGGCACTGCGTCGAGGCATACCGTTTCGACAACGGGTCCGGCAACCGACCGGACAAGGATGCCGGCAAGTGAATCGCGGCTGCAATCGAGTCCCTCCACCCAGGTAACCGGAAAGCCGGGAGGCGGAAACAGTCCCTCGAGCGCCCTCGTGAACGCCTTGTAGCGGTCGCACGGGCCGAAAACATCGCATTTGATGATGGAGGTGCCCGATTCTTTGAGAAACCGGGCGAGGCAGGCTGCAAGCGCGGTCTCATCTTCCGAGCCTACGGGCCTCAATGCGGCATACGCGGTCCTCTGGCCGTCATTCTCTACATATACCGCATGGAAGCCGCTGTCCATGTCGCGGCGGACAATGCTGGCCATTTGCAAGATCCCATCCGTCATGATAAACGGGCCGGGCGATTTCTACTCGTATTGAAGCGCCTTCTGTTCCTTGACGTTCTTCGCCCTGTTTTTCGCTTTGTCCAGATTTGCCCGGGTGAGGCTGTCCGGATGCAGCGTGTACGCAGTTGTCAATTCTCGTACGGCTTCGTCGAACTTTCCGCCCTGGAGCAGGAATACGGCATAATTGGTGTGCGCCTGATAATGGTCTTCGTCGTCGATATGAAGCTCTATGGCGGCCAAGAACTCTTTCACCGCCTCCTCCGGTCTTCCTTTTTCCCACAAGATCGCGCCCAGATTGTTATGCGCGAAGTAATCCTTGGGGTTGAACTTTATTGCCTCACGGTAGGCCGGAATCGCCTTGTCGTAGTCGCCGCACTGGTGGAGAATATTGGCGATCCGGTAATAGGAATAGGCGTCGAGATAGTCGCTGCGGATATGAAGCAGCGCGTCGGCGGTGTTGTTTACAAATTCGGGAATGTTGGCCGCCCTGTTGGGGCTTGTGAAATTCTCAAGCACCACGGGACGGCTGCTGTTCCCCGCGTCGTCGATGTGCGTGAGAAAGAGCTGGGTGTAGGGCCCGTTTACTTTGGAAGAAAACACAAGCCATCGCCCGTTGGGCGACCAGCTGTGCCACGAATTCATTATGGGCAGGTTGCAGGCAAGTTCGCGCGCTTCACCACCCTGTGCGGGCATAATGTACAAACGCGAATCCGGTTGCAGAAGCATGTAATTGTGCGCCTTGCAGAAGACAATCCACTTGCCGTCCGGGGAGTACTTTGCGAAATAGTTGCTCATGGAATTTTTCGAAGCTCCCGCGAGCGGGACGGCCTCTCCGCCTTTGCCGCCGTTAAACGGAATCCGGTACAGATCGTACTTGAAGGACTTACCCTGGTTGGCAATGAAGCTGTCCGCTTCGGGTCCGTTGATAAGGGCGCGGCGCTGCCGGGTGAACACGTCGAGGTTGTAGGCCTTGCTGCGCGGATACACCAGATACCGGCCGTCGGGGCTCCACGTCGCGTTGGTCTGCACGAATTTCCTGTCGTCCGCTCCCGGCAGGGCGGAAAATTTCTTTGTCTGCCGGTCATAAATGGCGACGATTCCCTTGATAAGAAAGAATAGCTGTGAAAACATGAGGTTGGGACGGTACACGGCGAGCGCCTGGTCTTTCACCGTGCCCGCGACGTACCTGCCGTCGGGTGACACCTGGCAGAGCAGGCCGAAGGTGGGATCATGGTCTTCCTTGCGGTAATTGGCCCAGCTGATGATTTTTGTTCTGTCAAGAAGTATGTCCTGCACGATCGGCATAACGGCATAGGCGCCCTTGTCGTTGCCGGAATCCACTTCCATGCACAAAAGCTTGCCGTCTTTCGACACGGAATGGCAGTTGCCGCACACGGGAAGCTTCTGCAACACGATCCTTGGTTGCTGGTCGGAGGAAATGACGCCGTACCGCCACCGTATGGTGGACGGGTCTTTCACCGCTTCCTCGAAGGGGAGATTCACCTCGCGGTAGAAAATGGGGGCCTTGACGGAATCGGACGAAATGCCGAAGACCACCCGGCCGCCGGAAAGCGTCCTGCTCCACTTGGACTTATTGACGCCGTGGAATTCCACGATCACCTGTTTCCCCGCTCCGCGACGTTTGATCTCCTCCCAGCTTTCCCCGGCCGGCTTCCACGTTTTCTTTTCCGACGAGAACTGGAGCACGTCGGCGCCATCCTGAAACCGCACTGCAATGTGCCATTTGTCGGCAAGGGGCCTTGAATCCTGCCACCTGAATACCGGCGCGGCAATGTCGGGCGGGAACAGCGCGTCCTGGTACGGGTATTCCACGGTGATGCCGGTCTGCCGGGCCTGCTGCTGGACGGTCATGACATGCGTTCTATAGAACACGATTCCCACGAACAAGGCCAGGACCAAAAGTACGGCGGCCAGGACGGCAAGATAACGCGATGAAAGGCTCATCCGTTCTCCCCAGGGAAGATAAGATAAAGCGAGGCATTACGGATCACTTCCGAACGCCGTGAATAAAAAATATACTTCACCACGCTGTATTCCTGTTAGTTGATACCGGGAAAGGCATGGCCGATCTTCTTCTTCCGGGATATATTTTTGTTCTACTGCGCTCGAGGGTGCAAAGAGGTCTCCACGCGCACCACCCTGTTTCCGGGAACCGGTTCATGCTCAAGCTGGCGATTGCCTTCCTGTACTATTTCTACAACGCCTTTGTTACCAACCTACCCCTCTATTGGATGCGGCACTGCTATTTGCGGAATGCGCTTCGCGTCCGGATCGGCAGAAACAGCGCCGTGCACATGGGGTGTTTTATTGCGGGACGCGCAATTACCATCGGCGACAACACCGTTGTCAACCGGAACTGCTTTCTTGACGGCCGGGTCGGGATAGACATCGGCAGCAACGTGAGCATTTCCGCAGAAACCTGCATCATTTCCCTGGACCACGATCCGATGTCCCCGGATTTCTCCACACGAGGGGAAAAGGTGAGCATCGCCGATTACGTGTGGACCGGGATGCGGACCATTGTTCTTCCCGGAGTGCGGTTGGGCAAAGGCTGCGTGGCCGGGGCAGGCAGCGTGGTCACAAAAAGCTTCGAGGATTTTTCGATAGTCGCGGGAAACCCCGCAAAAAAAATCGGGGAAAGAACCTCCGATCTGAGATACAAGCCTTCGTATTTTCCATTTTTCAATACCGACGTTCTTCCGGGCAAATGATGAAGACCCTTTTCATCTCTTCGTACTACCTGTTTGCAGACACGCGCTTCGGCGGTTCGAAACGTCTCTACTATTTTGCAAAGGCGCTCGAAAAATGCGGCGAGGTATATGTTATCTGCCACGACGGGTGCGGGGAACTGGCAGGCAGCACCGATGCAATGCCGCGTACCGATTTCAGCCATTTCCTGTTTCTTCCTATTGGGGAAACGAGGAACCTTTTTGGAAAATTTCTCCGTCCCGGATATGACACCCGCCGTTTCCTCAACGCGAACGCCGGCGTCATCCGAGAGTTTTTAGGGGCCGCTGACGTGGACGCGGCGTTCCTCGCCTATCCTTTGGCCCTGTCTTTTATAGGGACCGTTGTCCCGGCCGGAACGCGGCCCATCGTGTACCTTGAAGACGACCTGCTTATCGAAAGCATAGCCGCACATAAGGGAAATAACGTCCTCGACCTGTACCGCGCGGTTCGACTCAAGCAGATGCGTTGGTATTATGCGGAAAAACTATCTCACGTGGACGCCTTTGTCTCGATTTCTTCCCAGGAAGAAGCGCTCGTTAAGCGATATTTCCCGGGCGTAAATTCCCACATCATCAAATATGGCATTCCGCTTGACGACTATTGCTTTTTCGCATCGCGGCCAAAGGACTTTACCGTGGGGTTCATCGGCAACTTCCTTCATGTCCCCAATGCCGACGCGCTCGGCTGGTTCCTGCAGAAGGTTTATCCCGTTCTTGTCCATGCGGCTCCGGGGATCAGGGTGCTTATCGCCGGGAAAAACATCCCCGAGCGCCTTCGCGGAGAGTTCGCGGGCGACACGTCGCTTGCGTGGGTGGAAAACACCCCGCAGCTGGGGGATTTTTATAGAAGCATATCCGTGTTTGTCAACCCGATTGTTTCCGGACGCGGGCTGCGGACAAAACTGGTGGAAGCCGCCGCGTTCGGCAGGCCTATCGTGTCAACGTCGCTTGGCGCGGAAGGGTATGAGGATCTCACGATTGACATCGCGGACGGTCACACGCATTTTGCCGAGCGCTGCCTGGCGCTCAAAAACGATGTTTCCCATTATGAGCACTGCGCGGAAAGCAACAGGAAAACGGTGGAACAAATGTATTCGCTTGAGGCAGTGGGCAGGCAGTTATTGAGCCTCCTGCAGAGGAATAATTGATGGCCCCGCCCCTGGTATCCCTTCTCGTGCTCAATTGGAACGGCGAGAGATTGCTGGCGGAATGCATGGATTCGCTTGCGAGGCTCCGCTACTCACCTTGTGAGATCATCGTCGTGGACAACGCGTCCACGGACGGCTCCCTTGCCCTGCTTGCAACCATGAAAGGGATTACGATTGTCAAGAATAACGCGAACCTCGGTTATGCGGGCGGCATAAACGCGGGCATGAAGGCTGCCAACGGCACGTACGTCGCCACGCTCAACAACGACATCACCGTTGACCCGGAATGGCTCGGCACGTTGATTTCCCTTATGGAAAGTGACAGCACCATCGGTATCGCGAGCGGCAGACAAATGAATTACTTCGACCGCACTGCCGTCGATGCCCTGTATTCCTTTCTCCACCCCAGCCTCATTTTCTTCCAGGAGGCATTCCGGAAACGCTACGATCCGCGCGTCCACGGGTCGGGCCCCGCACTGGTGCTTGGCGTAAGCGGGGCTTCCACCATCTACCGGAAAAAAATGTTTGACGAACTGAAGGGTCTTGACGAGACCCTGTTCGCCTTTCATGAGGAATCCGACTTGTGCATGCGCGCATTTCTTGCGGGATGGAAATGCGTCTATGTTCCGACGGCCGTTGCATACCACCGCAGAAGCGTCAGTTTCAACAGGGTCAGGGGAACGATGTTCTTTTATCTCACGCGAAACCGGCTCTGGTTCATCTGCAAATACTCACCATTCTCTCTTGTTCTCAGGAATCTCGGCTGGATTCTGTTTACGGAACTGCGCATTCTCCGGTATGTGGTATTCCGGGAGCGGGTGCTTTTCTCCTATGCAAGGGGCATTGCCCACGGCCTTTCGGGTGTGGCGCGTTTTAGGGCTGTGAGACGCAGGAACATGAAACTGCTCGAAAAAAGGTCTGTGGAATATGAAACCCTCAGGAAGAGGAAATTTGTTCCGCTCTGAGAAATCAAGGACGCCAGTACCAGTGTCCTTTATGATCCGGGCTCAACAAAACGGGCGCGCGGCCCCAAAGGCCGCGCGCCCGTTTTCCGTCTTGTCACATTTCGGCATCAGAAGAGTGACAGGATCACGCCTCTTGCGGTCAAAGTGTCTGTTTCCGCTGCAGTAAACTGGTTAGCGTTGCCGTACAGCGTGTCGCCCGAACCTATGATCGCCATAAAGGGCGCACTGTTCGTGGAATCGATACCGCTGTAGCGGATGTCCAGCCAGTTGATCTGCGTGAGGCCGGCAAGTCCGCTTACGTCCTTGATCGATGTGCAGCCGTTGAGGCTCAAATGCGTGAGCTGGGTGAGATTCGCCATGTTCGGCATGATTGAATCGAGGCCCGTGCAATATTGCACATTAAGGTATCTGAGTTTTGACAAGCCGGTAATGAAGGAAATAGACGCAATGCCCACGTCGTTGTGCACGTCGAGCCATTCGAGGTTCGTAAGCGTGCCAAGACTCGAAAGGTCCGTAAGCCCGCCGCAATTATGCAACTCGATTTTCTTGAGAGTGGTGAGCCCGCCAAGGGTGGAAATGGAGGTAAGGGCGTCGCCTTGAATGGAAATATCCGCAGGGTGCGAAAGGCCCGACAGAGCGGAGATGTCCGTGATATTCTCGTCGTTGATTTTGAATGTGTCGAGCGAGGTGATGCCCTGCAGGAAGGCCAGCGTGGAATTCAGGTAACTATCAATGTAAAGATAGCTGAGGCTCGTGAGCCCGCTTAACTGAATGGTATCAAGAAACTGGCTGCCCACAATGAGAGATTTGAGACCCGCAAGCCCTGTCAGTTTCAACGTGGCAATCCCGTTTAAATTTGTAAGGTCTACAGTGTCCAGTACCGGCAGGTTATTGAGAACCACCGCTTTCACCGAGTCGCAATACTCAAAATCAATCTTTTGCACCTTGGGCAGGTTCGCCAATTGTACGGCAGGGAGCGCATTGTTCGCGATCAGGATTGTCTGGAGATTAGGGAGCCCGGAAAGGCCGGACAGGCTCACCGCGTCCTGGCCTGCAACGCGGACCCATTGAAGATTTGTGAGGGTTGACAAAGCCGAATACCCCGTTATTCCGTTTGCCCATCCCAGATCGAGCCAGGTCAGATTTGTGAGTTTCGATAATGGAGTGATATCCGTGATGCCGTTCGCGCTGAGGAGGTTGAGTTTTTGAAGGGTTTTGAGATTTGCCAGGGAGTCAATGTTCGTAATTCTGTAGCACCCTTCGAGACTGAGAGTCACAATCTTTGGCAGATGCGAAATCGGCGTGATGTCTGAAACTCCGTAGCAATTGGCCACGTCGAGTTCCGTAAGGCTGTCCAGATTCGACAGCGGGGCGAGGCTGGTGACATTGAAGCATTCGTCAATGTTGAGGTACCAGAGTTTGGCAAGGTTAGACAAAGGAGTGAGATCGGTAAACTGATTGGAATCGAGATTGAGCCATTCGAGCGAAGTCGCGTTTTGCAAGAACGACAGGTCCTCAACTCCGGACTTGGCAAAATTCGCGTATGTCTGGGTGCCGAGTCCGACCGTATCGTATTTGAAAACGTACGTTGTATCCCGTTGAATTGATGTAGTCTGAGTGCATCCCCAAAATTGGGTACTCGCCGAAAGAATGGGAACCAACAGAGCAAGTGAAAGAAGGAATCTTTTCATTAAACCCTCCTGCGGAATGGGTTAAGGTAATTTTGGCGCAACCGATGATTTCTCAGAGGAAAAACCCCTTAAACAACAAGCTAAAATACGTGGCAAAGAACAGGCGATGCAAGAAAAAAAATTGTAACCTTCCGCAGGACGTATCAGCATTTCGATAGTATATTAATGGTTCGGAGGGACACATGCGAACGTTACTGAGGCTTTCCGCACTATTGCTTGCCGTGGCTTCGGCAGGTTGGGCCCAGGACAGCACGTGGACGCTTGTGTGGTCCGACGAGTTCAACCAGCGGTTTCTGGATTCGACGTATTGGAACTACGATGTCGGAACCGGAACCAACGGCTGGGGAAACAACGAATTGCAGTATTACACCGATGGTGAGAATATTTCCTTTGTAGACAGCTGCCTCGTCATCGACCTGCGGAAACAGACCGTCGGCGCGTCTCAATACACCTCCTCGCGGATTAACACCAGAAAGAAAATGGAGCTTGAATACGGAAAGATCCAGGCAAGGATCAAGGCGCCGTATTCCCAGGCTGTGTGGCCTGCGTTCTGGACCCTTGGCGCCAATTTCGAAGCTGTAGGCTGGCCCGCATGCGGAGAAATGGACATTTTCGAAATGGCATGCGGCGACTTTTATCCGGACAACCGGGGCGACCACACGAATTTCGCCGTTGTCCACTGGACTGATGAGGCCAATTTCCCCATGGACACACAGAGCGCCGTCACAATTCCCGGTCGCATGGCGGACGATTTCCATATCTTTACCTTAATCTGGGATGAAAACTACCTCTCGTTTTACTTTGACACTACAACCACTCCCTACCTCAAGGTTGACATTACAAAACCAGAAATGGGGGCGTTTCACCAGCCGCACTCCATTGTCTTGGATCTGGCGCTTGGCGGCACAGGGTTCGCGGGATCTCCTGATGCGTCAACAGTTCTTCCCCAGCAACTAACGGTCGATTGGGTCCGCTGGTACCAAAAGAAGACAGGGATCCGGCAGATGGCCAACAAGCCGAATCAGCAGGCGGTAAACCTTTTGGAAATGGTCCGTGGCGGATTACTCGTGGATCTGCTCGCGCCCAGCAAGTCGTTCCTGCGAATCTATGATTGCAGGGGAAGGCTGGTTTTGGACCTGACGCGTGAGACGCGATGCATGTCTCCCGGAACGCATGTCGTTTCCCTGATGCATGCTCCGGTAACAAACGGAATGTACATAATCAACTTCGGCAACGGCGTAACCTCAGCGGTCAATCGAACCCCCATCACCAGGTAGTTGACATCAGAAACGATCCCTTGGCGGCACAACCGGTCCGGCGTTTTTCCAGATAGCGTCTCCCCATTAGCCCCCATAAAAACAAGGAAGCCCGCCGAGGTGCGGCGGGCCTCCTTGACTTAAGAAACACGTTTCCGATCAGTCGGTGAGGCCGAAACCATATGCGAAGAGCGGAGTTCCGCCGCTTCCGGTAAAATCTCCATACGGTTGGCCGCTCGGACCGTACAGCGACCCGACCGGAGCATTGGCGTTTATGGGAACCTGGGCATAGGTTGCGGGCCAGGTGTGCGACAGCTTTCCTGTGAACTTCTCGCCATTTACAGCAAAGAGAACATCGGCAATGCCCTCGCCTTCGGGCCCGGGCAACCACGCCGCGACCCACGAAGGAACTTTTGCTATGTCGCTGGTTATGATGAGCGGGCGACCCGAATAAAGCACGACAACAACCGGTTTCCCCGACGCCACGCACTGCGAAATCAAGTTCTGATGCGCTTGGGTGAGGGTGGAAGGTTGACTGCCGGGAATATCGCCGCCGCCCTCGGCATAAGGCACCTCTCCAACGCAGACCACGACCACATTGGCGGATGCGGGAATATTCGCGGTCGTTCCCGTTGAATCATAGGTGACCGTGCCCTGACATGCCCCCTGGATAGCTGCCAGCAAGGTTTTGCCGCTGGGCGGGGTCGGACGAGGGTTGTCATCGTAGGCGCTCGGCCAATCCAGACACCAGCCGCCGCACTGCATCCACATGTCGTTGGCAAAACCTCCTACGACATGCACGTTCGCAGTCGGGCTGATTGGAAGCGGTTTTGTGCCGTTGAATGCATCGTTCTTGAGCAAAACGAGGGACCTGCGCACGCATTCGCGCGCAACCGCCGTATGTGCTGGACACTTGATAAGAGAAAGATACGTACGATTTGCAAGGAAATTCTGCATCAGGTTGAGGCGCAGCTTGACGCGAAGGATGCGCTTGCATGCGTCGGCCAGCCGGCCTGCCGCCGCACCCTGAACAGCGGTGTTCACGCCGCCGGGGCCCACGCCGTCAGGCTGCATGATATTGTCGAGGCCATCGTTAAAGCTGCCGACCAAGTCATTAGCGGATGCGTCCCAGTCGCCCACGACATACCCGTCGAATTTCCACGCGGTCTTGAGCGTATCGGTCAAGAACGGCTTGTTAAAATGCATGGGAACTCCGAGCCACGAACACATGCCCGCCATGGTGGTGGCAAGGCCGTTTGCAACGGCCGCCTTGAACGGCGGGAGGTGGATACTGCACAAAACAGCATTGGTGCCTGTTGCGCAGTTGCCCGCGTTTGCGCCGTTTACCGCGCCGCCACCGCCGGCAAAATGCTTTGCCGTTGCGGCTACCACGCATGGTGCGGAAAGATCTGTACCCTGGAAGCCACGCACGGCGCCTACTACCATGGGAACGGTGGCGTCAGGAGACTCGGCCCAGCCTTCGTAGAAACGTCCCCAGTTTATGCTTCGCGGAATATCCACGACCGGAGCAAACGCCCAGTTTATTCCCATGCCGCGCAGCTCGATGGCGGTGATTCTTTCTTCAATTTCGGAAAGAAGCGGGTTGCCCGTGCATCCCATGCCGACGTTGTGCGGGAACATTGTGCCGCTCGGCGGAGAGATGAATCCATGCACAGCATCAATCGCAACCATCTTAGGCGTGCCTTGGGCTGTTATAGTGGCGGTTTGCCAGGAATCGCAAAGATTGGCGTCATCCGAACAAGCGGGACCGCCATTGCCAACACCGTAGAAAACGGTCCCCCAATTGTTCAAGTTTCCGCCGTATTCAACGCCTTGCGTTACTTGATTGGCTTGCCACTGAACGGATTTGCCGTTCATGATGGAATCGATCTGGGCTTCAATGTCACGGGTGGTTATGGTAATATCCCCTACATCACCCGTGTATGCGCTGACGGGGACCAAAGTCGCAAAATAATTGGTCTTGCCTGCACGAATGGTGTCCACGGCAGCCATTAATTTGGGCAAAGGGGAACTCTGAACAAAATTGTCCGCCGATGTCATGGCCGCCTTACCGGATTTTCCTGTGTAAAGAAGGGTCTTGGACTCGACCTGCAAACCGTTCGCCACCTGCACCACATACGTTTGGAAGGCGATATGCTGTTTTACGACCGAGAAGGGGTCAAACCGCCAGGTACCCTTTTCCAAAATGTCGTTGAAAACCGTTTGAATCTTGCGACCGTCAAGTGAGAACAGTTCAACGGTGATCCTCTGCGTTCCGGAAACATGGAAGTGGATCATGCTGCCCTGGGAACCCAAATTGAGCGAGGACCCCAAATTGTTTTCGCCAGACTTGTTCCCGTTGACCACTCCTGTCCCCGTGCAATTGTACATCTGGAGGTTCTTGACATCCCAGGTAGCGGGATCGATAAGATTGAAACGGCCGTCGGAACACGTGTACGCATACACGAGCCGGTTGTTAATGTTGGTGTACATTACCATTGCATCCACAACGGGGTTGCCTGCGCCGTCGACCACCCTTCCGGTCACAAGGGCAAAAACCGCTTGCGATGAAAGCAGCATGCTCGCAAGGAACAAAAGACAAAGACGCCTTATCATACTTCCCCCTGCTCGTTTGAAATTATTGTGAAAAAACAGGAATCACTCTGTGCCACCGAATCCAAAGCGTGTTCCATAAAAATATAAGAACGGCATTGGTGTGCAAATAAATATAACGAAAAAAAGACCCCTTTGCCCAAGGTATGTAACCGAATCTTGAAATCGGCTGCCGTGAAAAGGACAAATTGAAGAACCTCGCAGCAAGTTGCGAGGAAAAGGCCAATGACACAATGTTTAGCGCGAAGCGCTATTACCCGCCTTAGCAGGGTGTTGAAAAAGTCTCCCTTTTGTAAACATTTATCCTTATATTATAGGGGAACCCCAACCAAGGAGTATTGATGAGAGGTTCCCAGCCAGCCCAAGGCGGTATGTTCAGCTTCGTTTCTCCGGATTCCCGAGTGCCGGCAACACACCCGCTTCGTCGTGTCAAACAGTTTACGGACATAGCGCTGCGCCGCCTTTCTCGTGACTTTGAGGCGATGTACAGCCGGATGGGACGCCCTTCGATACCGCCGGAATGGCTTTTGAAAGCACAGATATTGATGGCTTTGTTTTCGATACGGTCGGACCGGTTGTTTTGCGAGATGCTGGACTATAACATTCTGTTCCGATGGTTTCTTGACATGGATCTGGATGCGGCATCGTTTGATCATAGTGTGTTTTCGAAGAACCGAGATCGACTTATGGAACAGGAGATTGCGCACCGGCTGATGCAGGAAATCGTGCGTCTTGCTCGTTCCGAAGAGTTGTTGTCCGATGAGCATTTCACGGTTGACGGCACGTTGATTGAAGCCTGGGCATCGATGAAGAGCTTCAAGCGAAAAGACGCGGAATCGGCGAACAAGACTGACGATGATCGGAGTAATCCGTCGGTTGATTTCCACCATGAGAAGCGAAGCAATGAGACACATCAGAGTTCGACCGATCCAGAGGCGCGGTTGGCTCGGAAGAACAAGAGAACGGGAGCGCAGCTGGCGTATTCCGGTCACGTGCTGATGGAAAACCGAAATGGGTTGTGTGTTGATATCGCCATTGCGCCAGCGACGGGGACAGCGGAACGGGATATGGCGCTTGAGCTGATAAAGCATGAACGCAGGCGCGGAAAACGCCGGATGAAGACGGTGGGTGCAGACAAAGGGTATCATGCAACCGAATTTATCAAGAGCCTGCGACGCCTGCACGTGAAGCCTCACATTGCCGAGAAGGCCAACACTTCGCTTAAAGGGTTGGATGGAAGAACGACTCGGCATAAGGGATACAGCGTAAGTCAACGGAAACGAAAACGGGTTGAAGAGATATTTGGGTGGATCAAGAGCGTCGGTGGCCTGCGGAAAACTCGGGTAAGAGGAATACGAATCAACCAGACTGTTGCCTACGTGGTTGCCGCAGCGTACAACTTGATACGCATGGTTAAGTTGATGCCGCAAACGGTGGGGGCAGCATGAGAATGGCCTGGGAATCCGGGGAAATGCCTCGGAACGAGGCAGGTAAAACCTCTCTGACATATGTAAAGTTGAAGTTAGGTTCATAAAAAATCAACAAGAGCGCTTCTGTTAGGACTATTTCAACAACCTGCTAGGGAATGAAATGACAATCTTTCATCCCTATGGAAAAGGACATATCTACAGTCGCTCGCCAGGGGATTCAGCTGGAGACAATATCAAAATGCCGGAATGCTACTCACCCTGGTATGCCGTTCACTGGTGTGAACACCATGATAACTAATTCCTGGCAAAAACGGTGTGATTGTGCTATATTCTGTTCACAGAACCATCTCGCACTCTTGCTTGCCTCACTGAGGTTGCCGGCTCACATGGTCAATATTTTTGAATACCAGAACTACAGGCTTTACCTTCGTGATTACTACAACGATCAAAAAACTACAAAACGTTATTTTTCCTACCGCTACTTTTCGAAAAGGGCCGGAATCAATGCTTCAGCCTTCCTTTATTATGTAATTGAAGGCAAGAGAAACCTTACCAAGAAAAGCATCGACAAGATTTCCGCAGCAATCGGCCACACAAAGGATGAGAACGAGTATTTCGAGAACCTTGTCTTTTTTAATCAGGCCAAAAAGATCTCCGAAAAGACAATGTACTACAGCCGTATCGTGGAGTGCCGCAGGCCGATTGACATAAAGACAATAGACAAGGACAGGTACGAGTTTTACAGAAGGTGGTATCACAGCGTCATACGCGAAATCGTCACCATGGTGGACTTTCACGACGATTTTGCCCTGCTCGCATCCCGGCTCACGCCCGCAATAACCGGAAAAGAAGCTCAAGAGTCAATAGCCCTTCTCGAACGGCTCGGGTTTCTCGAACGAGACGAAAAAGGACTGTATCATCAGACCGACAACGTCATTTCCGTGAGGCCCGACGCAACCGAAGCGTTCGTTGTGGAAAGATTCCAGTGCGAGATGCTCGACATGGCCCTCAAAGCGTACGACCTTGTCCCCCGCAGGGACCGGATGAGTGCATCCACAACGTTCAGTATTTCAAACACCACATTCGACCTGTTCAAGATGAAAACGCGCGAATTCCGAAAGGAACTGCTCGAAATCGCTCGGCTGGACAATGAACCCGAGCGCGTATACCAGTTCACCTTCAACTTGTTTCCGGTGAGCCGGAGCGCACATGAAAACAAGAAATAGGTATTTACGACGCCCCGCAATCCCCGGAGCGTCGCAAACTGTCGATGCAGTGAAAGAAAGAGGGGGGGGCTCTTTTCTTTTGCTCAAGGCGGGGTCTCTCCTCATCCGAAGAGAGACTCTGCCCATCTTATGCGGATTGCGGACGAAGAATGGAGAACATTTCGGCTGTTGAAAGAAGCGTTCTGCGGGGAGGGAGAAATTCCCATGTGCGCATGGGGGGGAGGAGAAAGGAGCGTTCATCGCATGCCTGAGGCAGAGCATGAGCGCTCCGAGTATCCTTTTTGCAAAAGAGCGAAGATGTGCGATACATACTGGGCGCACGCCGAGAATCATGCATCGCAGTATGCGTTCAATGTTGACAAGGGAGATGCGGTTGTTCCGGAACGGGAAGAGGATACCGGGGCGCTCGGTGCCGGTTTCATTGCCATGCGAGCGCCTTTGTATCTTTTTCTTCGTGCGAAATCGGACCAGAACGGACTTTTCAAAGGCGGTCGCCAAGATTTCCATGCACTTGATAGGCCCGGTTTTCCCCATAAATCCGGGGCCAATCCGCTCAATTATTGAGTATATTCTGTGAGGATAGGAAAAAAAAAGGCAGACCGAAAAGAATGTAAACAGGAATAGGGCTGCCTGCGTTAATCATCCAAAAGTTTCACTTAAAATCCGGGAGGGGGTTACGATGAAGAAGGTACTTTTCGCGCTTGCGGTTGTTGCCATGTTGGCTGGCTCGTCAAGCGCTTTGGTGACAGGTCAAGTTGTGGATGGAAACGGCACGCCGGTCGGCGATGCAATGGTCTACTATACCAGCTTCGCCAACAGGATGGTCTATGTTTATTCAAAGTCGGACGGCAGCTTCTGTATTCCATCTCCGACCGAATGGAGCCTGAGCGATCCTCCGATGTACAAGTCATGCGTAACCCAGGTTCACCTGTTCCCGCAATCACAAACACTCTCGTCCAGTTTTTTTGCACAGCAAAAAGGACCAAACCTCGTCTTCTATGTCGGCAAGGCAAATTCAAAGGTCACCGCGGATCTGTATTCGCTTTCCGGAAGGCGCGTTGCAAGAGTGCTCGACGAAGTCGTTTCCAATGGCAACTATTCTTTTAATCCTTTTATCGGCCGCAACGGCCTCGTCTCCCAGCAGATGTACATCGTCCGTCTGGGCGATGGGACGAAAACCGAATCCATTCGCATGATGCATCTTGGCATGGATCAGGCGGGCAATTCCTTTCGGGGAACAGGAACGAGTTCGGCCCCGCACCTGGCCAAGGTGGAGGCAATTGACGGTCTGAGAGTCGGCAAAACCGGTTACAAGCCGGCAATCGTGAATCTCAACACCTATGCCGATAATGTAGGCCCTGTTGCTATTACGGCAATCAACATCGAAGGGAAAGTCGACAGTATTCTCGCTTTGATGACCCTTGACGAAAAGGTAGGCCAAACGGTCCAGTGTACAAACGTCGGCCAAATATCAGCGAATTTCGCGGGCTCCTATCTCAAAGGAAACGCCTATGCCGACCAGCAAGCCGACCAGAATGCCGCAATGTCCTCCGGCGCAAAAATCCCTGTCACCGTGGGCACGGATTACGTCCACGGCGGACCAATGATTTACTACCCGCATAATGTGGGGCTTGCCACAGGCGCAGACACTCTCCTTATCGAACTCGCATACCGCCAGTGTGCGATGTGCTGCAAAGTCGGGAACAACATGAACTTTGCTCCGGTCATGGACGTTCCGCGAAACGACAAGAACGGCCGCGTATACGAAGGCTGGGGCGAAAACGTTGATGCCACGGCGCACTTTGCCCGAGCCGCGGTGCGCGGAGTCCAGGGAACCGATATTTCGTCCGACTATACCATGATTGCAACCTGCAAGCATTTCGCCGGCGCAGGCGGGACGCAGGACGGGCAAATGCATGTTTGCGCAAACACGGGCACATGGCCCGTATTGTGCAGGATTCATCTGCCCCAATTCCATGCGGCAGTCAATGCCGGTGCCCAAGCGGTAATGACTTCATACAACCAGTTTCCCACATCACCAACGGACGATTCATGCACTGCCATGACCATGCACCAAGTCCTCCTTACCGATACTCTCAAGAATGGCTGGGGATTTGACGGATTTGTGCTGTCGGACTGGGACATGGGCACGGATGCGAGCGTGGGCGGCATCACCCAGGGTCCGATCAACGCAATAGCAGCAGGCTTGGATGTGTCCATGCAGCCGGATAACACGCTCCAGTTTCTTTCCGCAGTAAAAGGCGCGGTAGGCGGCCAAATTCCCCAGGCGAGACTCGACGACGCTGTAAAGAGATCCCTGCGGGTAAAATTGAGAATGAACCTCTTTGCCACCCCGATGCCGAATCAGCAATTGGCAAACGTACTTTCGGACCCCGTATACCGGGCAGTGGCGCGAGCATGTGCACGCAAGTCAATCGTGCTGCTTAAGAATGATAATGCTACCCTGCCCTTGAAGAAAACAGGTAAAATCCATGTAGTTGGCCCCTGGGCGGACAACCTGGGCGTGCAATGCGGCGGGTGGTCGGAAACAGGCGGCGACGCATGGCAAGGTTCAACCACCGCTCATGGAATTGCAGGAGCCACCACGATCCTTCAGGGTTTGCAGGCCGAAATAGGCGCCACCGGCAGGATCGACTATGGCACCGATGCCACGAACATTCCGACTGACGCAGATGTGGTGGTTTGCGTCGTAGGAGAAACTCCCTATGCTGAAGACGCGGGTTACAGAACGGACATCACGCTTGCGGCGGATCAGATAGCCTTGGTGCATTCCTGTGCCGCTTCCGGAAAACCTGTGGTGACTATTCTTCTCACCGGCAGGCCGAATGCCCTCAGCACGATTCCCGCAGACAGCAAAGCCCTCGTTGCCGCATGGCTGCCCGGAACCGAAGGTGAAGGCGTGACGGACGTTTTATACGGGGATTACAATTTTGTGGGTAAGCTCCCCTACACCTGGCCGGCAAATAACAACCAGGAGCCCATTAATGAAGGGAACATGGGCGATGCGGTTGGCCCCGACACGAGTGCTCCGCTGTACCCCTATGGGTACGGCCTCACGTACTAACCGCTTTTCGTAAAATCCCGGCTTTTTCAAGGCCGCGCCGCGGGGCGCGGCCTTTTTTTATCAAGAGGCATGTTTTTTCCATTCGCCATCCGCGCTACAAGATACCGGCATACGTCGCACCTGTTTCAAAGTATTTTCTCCCGTAACCGGGGATAAAAACAATCCGATGCAAACCCAAGATCCCTTTACCGAACTCAACCCGCAGCAGCGCGAAGCGGTCTTCTTTGGCGACGGCCCGCTTCTCGTGGTTGCCGGGGCGGGAAGCGGCAAGACAAAGACCCTTGCCTTTCGCGTGGCGCATTTGATAGCCGCGGGAACAAGCCCGGAACGAATCCTGCTGCTCACCTTTACGAGGCGCGCTGCAAAGGAAATGCTTTCCCGGGCCGCTGCCGCGTTGGGTAACGATTCGCCCCTTGCCGCGCAAGTGTGGGGCGGCACGTTCCATGCCATGGCCAATCGCCTCCTGCGCACCTACGGCCGGGCGATTTCCCTGCCTCCCGAGTTCACCATTCTTGACCAATCGGACAGCGAGGACATGCTCGACCTTGTGCGCCACAAGCGCATCGACGCGGCGGCAAAGGGCCGTTTCCCCCGCAAAGGCACGCTGCAGGCCATCTATTCGCGGAAAATGAATTCCGGCGAGGATCTTGGTTTCATCCTGAAAGACCTCTTTCCGTGGTGCGAGCGGTGGGAAAAGGAGATCAAGGCGATTTACGGGGATTATGTGGAACTCAAACAGAAGCGCAGCATCCTCGACTACGACGACCTGCTCCTCTACTGGTATTATCTCCTGGAAGACAAGAGGACGGCTGACGTCATCGGCTCGCGTTTCGATCATATCCTTGTCGACGAATACCAGGACACCAACAAACTCCAAGCCGACATCCTTGTGCGCATGCGCGCGGCGAAGAAGAACATCATGGCGGTAGGCGACGACGCGCAGAGCATTTACGGGTTCAGGGCGGCCACGATACGCAATATGCTCGACTTCCCCTCTCTCTTTCCGGGCGCGCGCGTCGTGGCCCTCGAACAGAATTACCGGTCTACCAACCAGATTCTTGCCACTACAAACCGGCTCATCGCCCAGGCGTCGGCACGATATTCCAAGACGCTCTTTTCCACGCGGCGCGAAGGAGCTCTTCCCCAGCTTGTCACCTGCAAAGACGAGGAATGTGAAGCTGATTTTGTCGTCCGGCGCGTTTTGGAGCACTTTGAGCAGGGCGTCGCGCTGCGCAATCAGGCAGTGCTGTTCAGGGCCGGGTCGCACTCGGCGACGCTCGAAATCGCCCTGATGAAGAAGAACATTCCGTTCCGCAAATACGGCGGGCTCAAGTTCCTCGAGGCCGCTCATGTCAAGGACTTCATCGCATTTATCCGCATTGTGGAGAACCTGCGCGACGAAATGGCATGGTACAGGGTCCTCAATCTTTTTGAGGGCGTGGGTCCGGCCACGGCGGGCGCAGCGTTCGAACACTTGGCAAAAAACAACTTCGCCGTGGATTCTCTCGGGTCCTTTCCGCTCCCTTGTCCCGTGGAGCGAGAGGTGCGCGGGCTGTGGGACCTGATCCGGGAAAATTCGGGGCCGCAGGCGCCGGACCTCGGCAGTCAGTTGGAACGCATTGCGGCGTTCTATTCGCCCCTGTTAAACGACACCTACGAAAACCCGAAACCGCGGCACAGCGACATCGAGCACATCGTGGCGCTTTCGTCCGGTTACTCGTCGCGGTCGCAGTTCATCGCGGACCTTATTCTTGACCCGCCGGCGTCAACCAGCGACCTTGCGGGCCCGCCGCATCGCGACGAAGACTATCTCATTTTGTCTACCATCCATTCTGCAAAGGGGTGCGAATGGGACGCCGTGTACCTCATCCACGCCGCCGACGGCTGCCTGCCGTCCGATATGTCAACAGACAGCGCGGACAACATCGAGGAAGAGTTGCGCCTCGCGTATGTGGCCATGACGCGCGCCCGCGATTACCTGTGTGTGCTGTGGCCCCTGCGGTTTTACACCCATCCCGCGGGCAATTCCGACCGCCACGTGTACTCGCAGTGCAGCCGGTTCTTTTCCAAGGACGTCCGGGAATCTATGGAACTCCTCACCTGCGGCCAGGAGCCAAAGGAAGACGCACCCGACATACCCGGGCCGCCTATTGATATTCGCAACAAGATGAAAGAGATGTGGAAATAGCTGGAGAGTACAAAGATAAGGTTGACAGTTTAAAGTTGACAGTTGACAGCAATACGACAATGGAACGAAGTAATCATGACGCCCATAGTGCTCTTCGACATAGACAAAACCCTTGTCGCCCGCTCGTCTGCGCATCTCAAGGCGTTTTTTGCCGCCCTGAGCGAGGTGTACGGTGTTCAATCGGAATTGAAGGTGATCACCCACCACGGCATGACCGACCAGCAGATCACCCGTGAAGTCCTCAAAGTAAAAGGCGTGTCCGAGTCCGTAATCAACGCCGGTCTTTCGCAGTGCATGGCCGTAATGGTCGCCAGGTTTGCCGAGTTCAACCCCTCAGATGTTGTTGAGCTTCTTCCCGGCGTGAAGGAATTACTCGATGCGTTTGCAAACCGCGGCTCGTACATCGGCCTTGTGACGGGAAACCTGGAACCAATTGCCTGGGGAAAGCTTTCCAAGGCAGGCATTGCCCGCTACTTCGCCTTCGGCGGGTTCGGTTCAGACCACAGCGACCGCAGGGAAATGGCGGCGCTTGCAATCAGGCGCTGCGGCGCACTCTATCCCGGTTCGGTCGGGAGCCCGGTTGCGCTGTTCGGCGATACGCCCTACGACATTGCGGCGGCCCGCTCCGTTGGCGCGCTTGCCGTCGGCGTAGCGACCGGATTCCCTTCCCGTCAACAGCTGTGCGATGCGGGCGCGGACATCGTCTTCGACAATCTTGCGGACACGCAGGCGGTGCTCAAAGCGGTGTTGGTCCGGTGAAAGTACCGTAATGGATTCCTCGCTCGTTTACTCCACAACACTCGGCCGGATGTGCCCGTCGTGCGAACAGCCGGTTGCCCAATGCGTATGCACGAAGCAAAGCCGGCTTCAAAGGGGCCTCGGCACGGTGCGGGTCTCACGCGAAACAAAAGGCCGCAAAGGCAAATGCGTCACGCTCGTCACCGGGCTTCCCGCGGATCTCAAGACGCTGCTCGACCTGGCCGGACTGTTCAAGCGGAAATGCGGATCAGGCGGTACGGTGCGGGACGGCGTCGTGGAAATTCAGGGCGACCACAGGGACCTTCTGGTTCGCGACCTTATCGCCCGGGGATACAATGCGAAAAAGGCGGGCGGGTGATCACGCGTTCCACTTCTCGATCTTCTCTATTGTGTACTCTTTGTCGTTGAACCGCACCGCATTCCCCGGCCGGTTTCCGAGCATGCCATTGCCCGCAGCCGACGTATAGGAAAGGACATTCTTTGCAGGGTCCGAATCCCACGGCCCCAGAACTGCGACCACTGTTTCGCCGCCTGAAGCGTCGCGCAGGTGGACGCGCGTTCCTATAGTGACCTTGGACGTGTCGACGGTCTGCGGATCGATGGCACGGGTGGCGGCAAGCTCGTCGTGAAGCGCTTTCGCGCGCGACGAAAGCATTTCCTGGCGCGCACGCGCGGCGTGGTATTCAAAATTCTCCCGAAGGTCGCCGAATTCGCGCGTGCGCTTGATCTCCAGGCTGTTGTGCGGAATGTCAATGCGCACGAGGGTCTCGAATTCCTTCTTTTTCGCCTCGAGCGCGTCGCTCGTGACGTACACCAGGGTTTCCTTTTTCACCTGGAGCTCCGGATGCGCTTGATAGATCTCCTGGCGCACACGGTCTTTCCGGTAATCTTCCAGCCCGGTTTCATGGTTGAGCGCGTCAAGCGCCCGGGCCGCCTCGTCGGACGAGAGGGTGGTTGCGGCCCAGTCGGCGGCCTCCCCGAGATCGAAGAGTTTGCGGAGCGACGCGTGATAGCCTTTGAATGCCTTGTTGTCGAGAATGCGCAGCAGCGAGAATAGAAATTCCGCATTGGCGCGCGCCTTGAGCTCGGGCCGCCCGGGCATTTCCCGGCAGAGCCACACGTAGAAATGCGGCGCTGCGGAAGGTTCGGCAAGGGTGGCCGAAACCGTTTCCTCCAGAATCTTGGCGTGCCCTTTGGCGAACAGCGTTTCGTACAGATACGCAATTGCCTGGGAATCGGACTCCGCCTTGAGCAGCGATACAAAGACGGCGGGCCAGTCGGTCCGGACTTCGGCAACGAGCCCCATTGCCTTTTTCCGTAAGAGCCTGTCCTTTACTCCTGAGATTATTGCCGCGCCGTCCGGGCGGCCTGCGAGCTCGGGCGGAGCAAAGGAAACGGCCGAAGTTCCCGCCTTGGGAAGCGATTCCAGCTCGAGTGCAAGTTCCAGCGCAAGGGAAGGATCCACATCCAAAGCCGCGTTTGCATCCCGTACGATGCCGTCCCGCATTGTCGCGGCAAGCTCGGCGGACCGCGCCGCATGCTTCCGCATCATCTCGGGTTTTTCAAGAGGCGCTGCCCGCTCAAACTGCGCGGCAATCGCCGAAGCGGCATCGGCGGCCGTTTCACTCCATGTTACCTCCGCCTTTGCTCCCGCGCCGACGGTGAGCCTGGGATCCTTTCGCGCGGTGGTCCACCAGGCCGCCCACGAAGCCTCGGGCACGATGCCGGAGAGCATGTCGCGCAGTTCGGCAATGGAAAGCGCTCTCTTGACACTGGCGAACAGGAGCGCAAGAAGTTCCCCGGGAGCCGTATGTGCCGCCGTTTGCAGCTCGCCGGGGGCGCACAGTTTCCTTGCAAGGAAATGACTTCCCGGCAGGGACTGGCAAAGCCGCTGCGCCTCGTCTATTTTGAACGACAACTGCTGGCCGCTTTCAAACGACACTCGAACAACCCCGAGGGAAAGATTCACCTCGGTTACCCGCCCGGCTCCCTTTGTAGGCATATACACGCAGCGGCCTTCATCGTAGCGCAACCACGCTTCAAGGAGGCGCAGCGTTTCGAGGCCGGGACTTCCAAGAACGTTGAGATGCGCCACAAAACGGTCGAAGCCGGGGCTGTCGTAATACATCTTCTTCAGGTGGAACAACAGGCCGTCGCGCGCAAGCGGGCAGTTGGGCCAGAACCCGAGGACCGTGGAATGCAGCAGAACCTCGCTTGCTGCATCTCCCCTTTCCCTGAGACAATCTGCGTGGAGCTGAAGCAAGACCTCGGCCCGGCCGGTTTCCTTCTTTTTGACAAAAGAGCGATAGGCCGGAATGAAGAACGCGATGTCGGGAGCCGAGGCGTCAAACCGCTCCATGCACACGCCTTCGATCCCTTCAAAGTCTCCTTCGTCGATAAGGGGCTGGTAGTCGGGAACGGTTTTCGGGATCGGCGGCAGCGCGCCGATAAGGCCTTTTTCCCAGGGATAGTCGGAGTCCATGTCCGGTGTGCTCCATGGCGCGGCGCTGTGCGCACGCGCGGGGTTGTGGTGCACAAAAATACTTCTCGGCGACCCGGAGTCCGATGTGAAAAGGTAAAGCCGGACGCGGCGCGCCGCGGAAAAAGTGCTTGAAGTGGAAGCCCCAAGTTCGTATTTTGTGTTGTTGTGCGATGCCGCTCACCATGTGGGGACTACTCATGACGAACCTGTTTCTTGTTCGGTATCCGGAGCAGCCCATTCCAATTCCTCAGAAGGGGAAATTGTCCATAGGACGCGCCGACACCAACGCGATGATTCTCACCGAGCCGCGGGTGAGCAGGTTCCACGCCCAGATCGAGTTTCTGGAGCCGTCGAAAGCGTACGCGGTATCGGACCTCGGCAGTTCGAACGGCACCTTCCTGAACGGTCATAAGCTGCGCGCACTCGATTTGCGGCCTCTTGCCAACTGGGACAAGATCCGCATTGCTTCGTCGGTGCTCACCGCCCGCTTCGTTGACGATCCGGCGATTATCAAGAAAGAATTCAAGGATCTCAGCTCGCGGGTGCACCTCGAAGCCACGGAAATCATCGATGTCGCAACCATCAGGTCTGCGGCAAATCAAGCCGCGTTCAGCGGCGACTTGGAGCATCTGTGCTCCGTGGAGCTGTTTCAAATGCTGGAATACGGGAGGAAAACCGGCGTCCTCACGCTGAAAACCGACATCGGAAACGGCACATTTTCTTTTGACTGCGGCCAGGTGATCAGCGGGGCCTTTGCCCATGCGCTGGACGAGCAGGCCGTGTTCGACGCCCTCACCTGCAGCCGCGGCACATTTTCCTTCACCTCGCTCGACGAAGTAACGGAGAAACCCAGGATCTCATCCACAACCACGGCCCTTCTCATGGAAGGCTGCCGGCTGCTCGACGAGGCGAATTCGGTTGCAAAATAGGACGGCGGTCCGGCCCGTTCCCTTCCATCGATCCCCGGTAGTTTTATTCAAGGAGTCGTGAGTGAAAGCAATCGGCATCAACGGCAGTCCTCGCAAAACCGGCAATACGTCCATTCTGCTGCGGCATGTACTCGGCGAACTGGAAAAACAAGGAGTCGAAACCGGGCTCATCCAGCTTGGCGGGCAAAGGATCCACGGCTGCATCGCCTGTTACAAATGTTTTAAGGCAAAAAACAAGCGATGCGCCGCAACGGACGACACGGTAAACGAATGCATAGCCAAAATGGACGAAGCCGACGCGGTCATTATCGGATCGCCAACCTACTTTGCAGATTGCACTGCTGCAACCAAGGCCCTCATAGAACGAGCGGGATTCGTGGCGCGCGCAAATGGAGACTTGTTCAAGCGCAAAATCGGCGCCGCGGTCGTGGCGGTGAGGCGCGCGGGCGCGATCCACACATTCGATTCCATCAATCATCTCTTTACAATCGGGCAAATGATTATTGTCGGGTCTTCCTACTGGAATATCGGCACGGGACGGGAAAAGGGAGAGGTTGAGAAAGACGAAGAAGGCATCGCTACAATGGTCACGCTGGGCAGGAACATTGCCTGGGCGCTCAAGAAATTACGCCGGCGGTAGAGAATCATTCTAGAACGCGTGCTTTCCATTCTGCAAGGGAATCACGATGGTTCCGTTCGCCCATCTTCTTGCTCAGCAGTTCAGAAAGCCCTCGGGCCTGCTTGGCCGGTATGCCCTCAACTTCATGCTTCGCAACAACCGTACAAAAATCGAGTGGGCAGTGCACCTGTGCGACATTCAAGAGAACGATGTCGTCCTGGAAATCGGATTCGGCCCCGGCATCGGCATTGCAACGGCGGCGGCGCTTGCCACAAAGGGAAAGGTGTACGGCCTCGATTTCTCCCGGGCAATGGTTCGGCGCGCTGCACGGCACAATAGAGCACTTGTAAAAACCGGCAGAGTTATTCTCCTGTTCGGCGACGCAGGCGACGCCCCGTTTGCCGACAATTTCTTTGACCGGCTGTTTGCCGTCAACGTAGTCTACTTTTGGCCGGATCCCCGGTGTGAGCTTTCCGAAGTGCTAAGGATCCTCAAGCCGGGGGGAAGGGCGGTCTTCTATGTGACCGACAGACTATCTATGGACGCAACGCCGTACACAAACACCGGCGTTTTTCACAAATACACGGCGCAGGAATTCCTGCCGGTCCTACAGGGTACAGCGTTTTCGAGTGTGCGCTACGAATCCACTACGCAAACAAGAAACGGGAAACCGGTTCTCGGACATTGTTTTATTGCTGTAAAGTAATGAGTAGGCGCGCAGGCCCTCTTTGCCCACCCGCTGTTTGTCATTTGCGAAAATTCGATTCGAATTCGCCATACCCCTCTTTCTTCAGGTCCTCGCGGGGTATAAAGCGCATGCTTGCAGAATTCATGCAGTACCGCAAGTGAGTGGGCGCCGGTCCGTCGTTGAACACATGGCCCAGATGCGAGTCGCCGTAACGGCTTCGCACCTCGGTCCTTTCCATGCCGAAACTCACATCGGTCTTTTCCGCGATATTCCCCGCCACCAGAGGCCTGGTGAAACTGGGCCAGCCCGTGCCTGATTCAAATTTGTCAACAGAACCGAATAAAGGCTCTCCCGACGCCACATCCACATAAATTCCCTCCCGGTGATTGTTCCAGTACTCGTTGTTGAAAGCGGGCTCCGTGGCGCTTTCTTCCGCAACGGAAAACTGGAGAGGAGTAAGGAATTTCTTGAGGATCTCCGCCGACGGCTTGCTGAACTCCTTGATCTCAACGGACTCCGCGCTCCACGTCTTGCCTTTCCAGGATCTCTCTACAAAAGCATCGCGGCCCGATCCCTGTCGGTACTGATGGTAACCGGCAGAGTTCTTTACAAAGTAATCCTGATGATAATCTTCAGCAGGGTAAAAGGTGGATGCCGGTTCGATCATCGTGACGATCGGCTTGTCGAAGACATGGGCCTTTGCGAGGTCAGCGGCCGTTGCTTCCGCCAGGTTCTTCTGTTCCAGCGTCGAATAGAAAATGGCCGACCGGTATTGGTTGCCCCTGTCTACAAATTGACCGGCGCCGTCAGTAGGATCGATATTCTTCCAGAAGACATCGAGCAGCTTGAGATAACCGACGCGCCGAGGATCGAAGAATACCTCAATCGATTCCACATGACCCGTCCCGCCCGCAGACACCTCCTCGTAGGTCGGGTTGAGCTTTGTGCCGCCCGTGTATCCGACAATAACGTTCGTCACTCCGTCGAGTTTTCTGAACGGCGGTTCCATGCACCAGAAACACCCACCGCTGAAAATCGCCACTGCGTGGTTCTGGTCGGCACCGACGACATCTCCCGCCGCCCGCGCGGCTGTTTTACGGCTAAAGCCGGTTAAGACTACCATGATAACCGCTCCCGCTAGAATGAGTGCAATAACCCGCATACATCGTCTCCTCTGTTTTCCTACAAGGAATACGGGGCGACGGCCGGAGAAATTACCTTCGCAGATTCCGCGGCTGTGTAGTCGTTCTTGAGAAGGGTGATGGCAAAAAAAGGCAGGAACGGTCAACAGTTGATTTACGCTGATAAAGTGACCGCACGCCACAGGCTGCGCGAGCGGTCACTATCTTCACTTACGGCAGGTACGTCATTCTTTTTTCAAAGATGCCGCTCGTCTTCTTGTTTTCGTCGAACGCTTCCATGCGCACCACATACATCCCGGCGGCAACGCGGCGCTTGTCCAGCGACCTGCCGTCCCACGTGATCTCCCGAATGCCCTGGAAACCTTCTTCATTTGTGGTTATCTGCCACACGATCCTGCCGCGCATGTCGTATATGCAGAACCGTGCGCTGCTCACCCCGCCGCCTGCAATGTTGTACCTGATCCGGACCATCCTTCCGAACGGGTTCGGCGACGTGCCGACAAGCTGCAGGGTCCCGGTCTTCATGATAATCGCCATCTTGGCGAGATACGTCTGGCTACCCACCACCAGCAGCCGGTATGCCCTGCCGCCCGCCGCAACCGTGACCGCCGCGTCCTTGGCGGAAAAGTCGTCGTACATCCCCGTCTCCTCGTTCAGCGCCTTTGCAAGAAAACCCTGCGGAAGCGCTGTCAGCGTTTCCACGTGATACGATATCCGGCTCTGCTCCTGCCCGTCGTTGACAAAAGCAAGCAGATACGTGCACCCGCCGCCCGCCGTCGTGTGCGAAAGCGCATCTCCGTACAGCTTCTTCCCCGTGTTGTCGTACACGCACACATGCTCCTGTGAAAACGAAGGAGGCACCGGAAAGTAGCTCACTACCGCGCTCTTTGCCTGCGTGTAGCCGCACAGCACGGACGTCAGCGGCGAGCCGTCGGAAAGGTGCGGAACCACCGACAGCGCCCAGCCCGTGGCTCCGCTTGTCTTTGCCATGCGCTTCTTTGCAACATAGCCCGACAAAACTTTCGGAATCGGAGCAACTTTGAGCGTCACCGGAACGGTCAGGGGATTATACACCGTGTACGCGCCTGCAAGGTCTTGCGAACTGATCACCGTTCCCTTGTCGCCAAGCGAAGCCAGCGCACCAGCCATGTCCTCGATGAAAAGATCGTTCAATTTCAATTGGCTGCTGCCCGAGTCTTTCACCCACGAATGGAACTGCAACGAATCTCCCACGGCCATGGTCCCGATTGAATCGGTTGAATCGATGATGTCGCCTATCCTGATGTCGAACTTGAACGGCAGCGCAAAATCGGTAAATTCGCCCGGCGCAAGCGAAATCGGATATGCATTCTTCAGACTTGGCGTGATGCCATTGCCAAAATTAACTGAAATGCTCTGCCGCGACTTTGCCCATACCACGATCCCCGGGACCATGGAGAAAATACCGGTCGTCTGGCCCGAATACTCAACCCACTTGTCCGACTGCCACCTGAACAACCGCAGTTGCGTGTTATCGTAGGTCCATGCCGGGTTGGCCGTGCTCGCTTCGAGAATGTTCTTCATGGTGTCGTTGGCAAGGCCAGCGGTCACCCGCAGCGGGACCCACGTTTGCACTCCGGTCGGGACGACATCAGAGTTGTCACGCATCACCTGCCGCGACACGTTCAGCGTGTCGTTGTGGACGCCGTCGCTGGCCACCACCAGGCCGCGATACCCCGTATACTTGGAAACATACGGGCCCAAAATGGTGTCGACAAAGACAGCGCTCGTTGACGAAAGCATGTTGCTGTCCAACCCCGCCTCGCTGTTGTCGCCGCTGGCGTAATAATATTTCACTATCACGTTGGCGCAATTGTCGCTTATGTGAAGTTCATCGTACAGGTTCGCAAATGCCCCAACCGTATCCGAATGCAATCCTAGCGTCACGGTCACCGACATGGTGTCGATGAGCGCCATGAACCGGTCCTGCGGACCCATAAAATCCTTGTTGGCCATGATCGTCCACGCATAGCCGGTGCTGTCGGCCATCGACGTCCTGTCCACATACCAGAGGCCATTGCTCCCTTGTTGATAAATCCGCACATTGGCCAGCCCGTACGTGGCGGCAGCCGGGAAAAGCTTGAATTCTATCTTGAACGGCGCAGACTGGTCCAGATGGGAAAAGTAGAACGGCACGCTTACCGGCACAAACCCGTAGAGATTTGCCGGGCCGATTGAGTCATACCGTATCGTGTCGGGCGTGTTGGTCACATCGCCAGGGGTCAGCGCATTGGCAATGATCACGATATTCCCGTTGAACAGCGCATGCGTGTCGCCAGGCACCGTGGTGAAAAGCGTGGCCGGTTGCCAGTTGTAAAACGGACTCGCAACAACCGCCTCGGAACCGGAGGTCGGATCGGCCGGCGTTCCGTTGAGCCTGCTTTCCCACAGAGCAACGTAATACTGAGCACTATACACCAGGGGCTGCAGCTTGATTGTCGTGCTGTCCGACCCGGACTTCACCGGTATGAGCTGATGGATACTCGTGTCCGCCGTCGGATACCCGCTCAGCGAATACGAAATGCCGATCTCCAGGGTGTCGGGAAGATTGTTGTTCACCGTCCAGCTTACATGGATCTCGTTGGTGGCGGTATCGAACGTAAGGCTCGTTATCTTCACGGAATTGGTATCAAGCTTCCCGCCCGGTTGAAAGGTCGTTGCATTGGCGCTCGAGGAGTCCGTCACGTACGACCACTGCCCGCCCTCAAATACCTGCGCGCCGAAATAGTAATGCGTTTGCGACAGCAGGCCCGTTACCACAAGCTGCGTGTTTGACACCAGGGGCACGTCTATCGAATTGTAGGGCGGGGACGCAAAGGTGGCGGTATTCACCGTGACGGCGGCGCCGGCCTGGTACCAGATGCGGATGTTGCTGACCCCTCCAACCGGGTTCCACGTCAGCAGGATACTGCTCGCGCTCTGGGCCACCGCGGTCAAAATAATCGGATTCGAGGGCCGGTTCGCTCCGGCATAATACTGCGCGCGAACAAGCGAACTCTCTTTCTTGTCTTTTCCCTTCACAATAACATAACAGTTCAACAGCTTCTGCACCCCTGTATTGAACTGCGGATTTTGCACGACAACGCTGTCCCGGCCGCTGGCATAGACGGACCCAAGCTTGAACCGCCAGGTCTGGGCCGGATCGGCATAATTCGGCACCGTATCCGTGGCGCTCGTGCCGAACCAGACTATCACCGAGTCCACGCTCGACGTATCCAAACTTAACAAATTAGAAACCGTGAACTGCACCGAATCGCCGCCAAACCATTGCCCGCCAACCCGGGCCGTGTTTACGGGAGTGGTGGTGTCGGTCATCACCACGATCGTGCCGTTGCCGGCACTGAACGCGCTCCAGTACCATGTGCCGTTGTTCCAATGCACTTGCGTCATGAATCCGGCAGCAGTATCCGTACCCGCGAGCACCACGGTAACGTCCGCCTTAAACGGCGGCGTTGCTTTCTGCATGTCGGACAGGCTGTATTCTCCGCACTGCGCCGCGGGCGCCGCGGCAGAAACCGGCAGTGCCGATCCGGACTGGTACCACAGCCTCAGGCTGTCCGCGTATGGCAGCGGAAGCGGACCAAGGGGAACAAGCGCGTAGTTCGCAAACGTTATCTCAGCTTTGCCCGCGGATACATACCTCCCCGTGATGGCAACCGGGTTGTCCTTGAACGTGGTTATGGATATTGTCATGCTGTCGGCTCGCACCGCGCCGTTCAGCAGCACGAGCGTTGCCGAAAATACCCCGGACGAATTGTACACGTGCTGCGGGTTCGAATTGTTGCTGGTATCAACCCCGCCGTCCCCGAAATACCATAACCGCTTTGTAAACGGGCCCGTGGACTGGTCGGTGAACGTGATGGTGGCCCCGACCTGCGCAATGGTCTGGCTCACCGTGAACATTGCCTTTATGGGCACATTCACCACAAGCTGCCCGGCGCTCGACGTTGTGGAACCCGCGGCATTTGTTACGATCACGGTATACGCGCCCGCATTCGCTACAGTGGCGGACGGGATGGCGATGGATTGGCCGGTTTGCGCAGGAACAACGGCCACGCCATTCAACAGCCATTGGTAGGTGAAGGGAGGCGTGCCTGTCGGCGTGGTGACCGTGAAGGTGGCCGACCCGCCAACCAGAACCGTGTCATTGACAGGAGCGACTGCCGCATTCGCCGGCTTTGCCACCACGGTGACGATCGCGGCCCGGCTTTCCACGCTGTCCGTCGCGTTTTTCACCATCACCGTGTAGCTTCCCGCATCGGCGGGTGTCACCGGGTTCTTCGTGTAGGTCGCGGTGACGGCACCCGCGATAGCAACGCCCGCTTTTTTCCATTGATATGCAGTGGCATTTGTCGCTACAACCGTAAGCGTCAATGTTCCGCCCTCGTTAACCGTTGTTGTGGCCGCAGGCTGTGTGGTGATTTGCGGCGCCGTGGTGTTCTGCACCTGGACCGTTGCAGTTGCAGCCACGGCGCTGTAGGCAGTTACCCCGCCGTTGGGAACTGCTGCCTGGCCCACGCTGCCGTTCGCCTTGTTGTCGGTCTGGTTCCAGGCGCGGAAATTAAATGTTGACGGCCCGCTGTACGTGACAACAGGTACAAACCTCACCAAGGCCGCAGTGTTGAGCAGTGTCGCGCTCGCATCTGACAAGACACCGAACGGCGTCCACGCCGCGCCCGCATTAGTTGAAAACTGCCACGCGCCGTTGGTATTGTCGGCCCCGGTGACCGCGATGCCGCGGTTGCCAAAGCCGGTCACCACCACGCTGTCGATGAACAACGAGTCGGTGTATCCGTCGGCATTCTGGATAACCCAGGACAATACGTTCGCAAGCGTCTTGCTCTTTGCGGATACCGGGTTCAGAACTCCAGTGGCGAACACGATGGAATGCAGCGAGTCCCAGGTAAAGGTCGCCTGTCTCCACACGGCCGATTCGGGCATGCTATCCTGGTAATTGCTGGCAACGCCAGTATTAATGTCGGTGGTCTCTACCTTGAAATAATGCTTGCTCCCCTTATACCAGTAGGTGAACCCGGTTGCCTGTGTCAGGTCAACCGGCAGGGACGCTGCAGGCGGCACGACGACTGCTGGATTCAGGTTTACCCCAAGACCCACATACGGATTGTATCCCAAAACGGCTCTGCCGTTGAGCACGAAGTTTATTTTTGCGCAGTATGCGGAATTATTGTACCCACCCGGCACCGGCGCGGTGAACGGCATAGGCGTGATAACGGAAGTTCCGCCCCCACCCACGTCGTCGAACGTGAACCACTGCCCGCCCCATATAGAGACGTTGTTACCGTCTGCAAAGTTGTCGAGAAGGGTCCCGTCGGTAACGATGGGGTTGAGAAACGAGGAAACGGTGTATCCTGCGGGATTTGTCGCTCCCGAGGGAATGGCTGGAGTAAGGGTCGGATTTACACCCGAGAGAATGGGAGCGCCCGCCATGGCGGCGGCCGGCGAAAGCAGAAGAACCGCCGCCAGCGCAATGCCGGCGGAGACAATCGCACAACGCTTCACTTTTTCCATGAAATATTCCTTGTGTGGAGTGAATACCCGATACGCATCCCCTGCCCTTTGCCCTCATATTCAAGTATGTTGTAAATATCAATTAACAAACGAGAGCGTCTGCGCCCTTAAACGAATAAACGCCCCTGCAATCCATCACCGTCCAAATATAATAGTCGTTCTCCGGTATTCGCAGGTTCGCAGAAAATAACAAGAATTCGCGCGCCAAGAAAGGTAATCGCCAATGCACGCTATTGGGAAGACCAGCCCATTTCTTGCGCAACCCGAGTAAATCCAACGGCATACCCGAGAACGCCTCAAACGCCCATCATGTTAGCCGATCATCATTATTATAAATATAAACATAAAAAAATACAATATTTATCATAAAAGTCAAAGAGAGCGCGCATTGCCTCAAATTAAATGTAACCGAAGGCTTAATCGAAACACGCACCAATTGATTCGTTGCCTCATAATTAAGGTAACCCAAGAAAAAAGGGGGTTACCACTATGGGGCACAAAGAAAAAGAAGCATATCGGGAAGCGATACGACAACGATATGCCCATTCCAACAGAGCCGGCAAAAAGCAGATTCTCGATGAGTTTTGTGCGATTTGCCGATACAATCGCAAGTACGCTATCCGGCTACTTGGAAAACGCAAACAGAAACAAAAAGCCAAGCGTGGAAGAAGACCCTTATATGCTGAACCGCTTTTTATTAAGGCGTTACAGTACATCTGGAAAGCCTCTGATTTCATGTGCTCTCGCCGCCTTAAGGTTGTCATTCCAGTATGGCTGCCATTCTACGAACAATCCTTTGAACTGCTTTCCGAGGAAGTCCGTGCGCGGCTCCTCTCTGTCAGCCGCTCCACGCTTGACCGCGTCCTATGCCCTTTACGTACGCGTATGGGCAAGGGATTGTGCGGCACCAAGCCCGGCTCCATGCTGCGCAATCAAATCCCCATCCGTACCGACAACTGGGATATTACCCAGCCTGGATTCATGGAGGCGGATACGGTTGCCCATTGCGGCACCAGCCTTGCCGGAGAATTTGTGTGGAGCCTTATCATGACTGACATCCATACTGCTTGGACCGAAGGCCGTGCTGTGTGGAATAAGGGCTCCCAGGGTGTCATTGAGCAGGTTAAAGACATCGAACGACGAATACCTTTTGCCCTGCGTGGCTTTGACTGTGATAACGGGTCCGAGTTCCTCAACTATCATCTCGAACGCTACTTCGCCGTGCGACAAGACCCTGTAAAGTTCACCCGGTCACGTCCCTACAAGAAAAACGACAACGCCCATGTCGAACAGAAAAACTGGGCGCAGGCCAAGCACATGCTTGGTTATGATCGGATCGAAAACCCCGACACGCTTCCCCTCATTAACGACCTCTATGCCAACGAGTGGTCTCTCTATCAAAACCACTTCTGTCCATCGCTGAAACTCAAATCTAAAATCCGGATAGGATCTCGATACCGCAAGACCTATGAAGAACCGAAAACTCCCTATCAAAGAATCGTTGAATCACCTTACATAGCTTCAGAAGTCAAGCAAAGCCTTGAACTGACCCACCGTGCTCTCAATCCATTCCAATTAAAAAAGACTATCGAAAGAAAACTCAAAACCATTTTCAACCTTGTTACGGTTACCTCATTTGTGAGGCATCGAATCTGACCCTTCGGTTACCTTTTATTATGAGGCAACACGGAGCGGCAGAAAAAACAAAGGTCCCAGGGAAGACGTTGACGAAAACCTTGAATCCGGGCTACGAAAACAGCTCCGCCTCCACCATTGCGCACCAACAATGATATACCGGCTGGTGAAGCTGCTGAATTTTGTAGGTGACTTCTTCCGGAACGCACACAAGGGCATCGCAACCGAGGTCTTTCGCCCTGCCCCCGTTTTTTCCCGTCAGGCAGATGACTTTTAGCCCGAAAAGTTTTGCCACCGTAACCGCCCGAACAACGTTTTTCGAATTGCCTGAAGTGGAGAGCGCAATCAACACATCCCCCGGCAAGCCATACCCGAACACCTGTTGCGCAAAGATCATTTCCGCGTCTTCATCGTTTGCAATGGCGGTAACGAGCGGCGAATGGGCCGAAAGGGATATGGCGGGGAGCTGGCGCTGAAGGTGGCTGAGGAGAAACTGCTTGTCGTTCAACGGAATGGCGCTCTTCTTGATCTTTTCGGAATCTTCCTGCGTAAGCGAGCGCTTGAGGGCGAACTTGTTCATCATTTCGCCGACGATATGGTCCGCATCGGCAGCGCTGCCGCCGTTGCCGCAGGCAAGCGCCTTTCCGCCGCCTGTAAAGCATGCGACGAGAATCTCGAAGGCTCGGACGATGTCGTTCTGGCACGGTTCCAGCGCGGGATACGAGGTGAGGCACTCGTCAAGGTATTGTTTGGCGGATGGGTTCATGGTTCCGGCACCACCCGCACCGCTCCCCTGTCGGCCGACGTGGTAAACAGCGCATACGCTTTGAGCGCTTCCGAAATCACGCGCCTGCGCTTCGGTTTGAAGGCATTCTTCCCTTTTTTCAATTCGGCCTTCATGCGTTTTGCAAGCTCCTCCGCGGAAAGCTTTACACGTAGTTTCCGGTTTGGTATGTCGATTTCGATGATGTCCCCGCTCTTGAGCAGCCCGATTTCACCGCCCGCTGCAGCCTCGGGCGAGACGTGGCCAATTGACAAACCTGATGTTCCGCCCGAAAACCTTCCATCGGTGATGAGCGCGCATTTCGCGCCAAGATGCATGGACTTGATGTAAGACGTCGGGTACAGCATCTCCTGCATTCCCGGCCCGCCCTTTGGCCCTTCGTAGATAATAACCACCACGTCGCCGGCCTTGATCTTTCCCGCCAGGATGCCGTCTGCAGCCTGTTCCTGCGAATGAAATATCTTTGCCGCGCCGCTGAACGTAAGAATCGATTCGTCGACGCCGGCGGTCTTCACCACGCAGCCTTTCCTGGCGATGTTGCCGAAAAGCACGACAAGACCGCCGTCCTTGCTGTAGGGTGTTTTTGCGGAGCGGATGCAGCCGTTTTGCCTGTCTTTGTCGAGTTCCGGAGCCATGGTTTCCTGGGAGCCGAGCACGAGGTTGCGCTTTGCGCCGCCGGGCGCGCTTGAATAGTTTTCCAGCGCCTCGCTTGTCACCTGCGCGCCCATGATGTCGTTCCTCCGGATGACCTCGGAAAGGTCGCCGCCCGCCACATGGCTCACGCTCCCGTCAATGAGTCCCGCCCTGTCAAGTTCCGCCAGGATGCCCATGATGCCGCCCGCACGGTTGACATCCTCAACATGAAACTGCGAACTCGGAGCAACTTTGCACAGCACCGGCACCTTCTTCGACAGCGCGTCGATGTCCTTCATGGTGAATTTGACGTGAGCGGCATTCGCGATCGCAAGGAGGTGGAGCACGGTGTTGGTGGAACCGCCCATGGCGATGTCGAGGCTCATGGCATTGACAAACGCTTTCCTGCTGGCGATTGAAAGCGGCACAACCGATTCGTCCCCTTTTTCGTAGTACGACGTCGCCATTTCCACAATGCGCTTCGCCGCGTTTTCAAACAGGCGGACCCTGTTCTTATGCGTGGCCACGATGGTGCCGTTGCCCGGCAAGGCGAGCCCGAGCGCCTCGGTAAGGCAGTTCATGGAATTGGCGGTAAAAAGACCCGAGCACGACCCGCACGACGGGCAGGCCGCGAGTTCGATGTCGCGAAGGTCGGCATCCGGCACCTCCGGGTCGGCCCCCATCACCATGGCATCGATCAGGTCGTATTTTCTTCCATTCAACACGCCCGCCTCCATGGGACCGCCGGACACAAAGATCGCGGGCACGTTGAGACGCATCGCCGCCATCAGCATGCCGGGCGTTATTTTGTCGCAGTTGGTAATGCAGAGCATTGCGTCGGCCCTGTGCGCATTCATCATGTATTCCACGCTGTCGGCGATGAGCTCGCGCGACGGAAGGGAATACAGCATGCCTTCGTGTCCCATGGCAATACCGTCGTCTATGGCAATGGTGTCGAATTCGGCCGCAAAACATCCCTGCGCCTCGATTATCGATTTGGCCCGCTGTCCAATCTCGTGCAAATGCACGTGTCCGGGCACAAACTGGGTGAATGAATTGACGATAGCGATTATCGGCCTTCCGAATTGCTCCTCTTTCATGCCATTGGCGCGCCACAGGCTCCTTGCGCCCGCCATGCGCCTTCCCTCGGTTGAGGTTGCGCTGCGCAACTTGTGCATCATTGCCCGTCCTTTCTTTCCGGAAGAAGGCGCCGGGCAATTGCCCGTGCGGTTCCACCGTATCAATACCATAAAATCGTTGAAAATGTGGCGCTGTTCAAGAGAATTCACTCTTTTTCGAGACTGTCGAGCAGTTGCTGGTACGCCCGCGCCTTGGGTGTTTCCGTGAAGGCGATCTGGTCCGGGGTGAATATCTTCTCCACCCGGTAGAATGCCGTGGAAATTGCCCCAGGCCGCGCCGTGGGTTCCCCGCAGGAGTCTGCAAAGCAGAAATCGCGCGGTATGAGAACCGGCGAACTGTTGGGCACGTACTGGTCGGCCGTGAAATCGAGGATGTATTCCACGCTGTCGACAACCACCAGGTCAAAACTGTGGAACGCGCCGATGAACTGTCCCTGCACGCGGTAACAGGCGATGCCCCTTTTCGTGAAGTACTTGGCCACCATTGTCGAAAAGGGAACGCATGCGCCCTCATCTTTCGGGTCTATCATCGATTTGTAAATGGCGTATATATCCCGCGCAGGACGGACGTAGTGCGAGCAGAACGTTGCTCGGTCAACCGAGACCGCGGAGGGAAAGATCTTTTTGACGCGCTGTCTCGTTTCCAGCACCCTGGAGCATGCCGTGTCGGAAAGCATGCCCGCAAATCCCCTGAAGTAGTCGTTACGCACGCTGCAACTGGCCGGGCCCTCCACAAACACCGTGTCTCTTTTGGAAATCCTTTCAAAAAGAGGCGTCACGCGGCATGCGACCCTGTTTCCTTTCACCACGCGCGTCCTCACGCCCCGCGATTCCATCCACAAAAGGCTGAACCGGCGGCGCGAAGCGATGGGCGCAAAATTCGCCTTTGAAAAGCCGGTGCCGCAATCGGCATACACATTGTAAGCCGCGGCGCCGGGAACATCTCCCCAGGAGAGCGTTATCATGTCCTCGGTGAATTGGGCGGCAACGGAGAACCGGCACAGCGCCGTGTCGCCGGCGCGGCATGCAAGAACAACAAGGAGGATGATTAGCGTTGATCGCGCCGGTGCCTTATGCATCAAAAGAAAATAATAGAAAGCTGCCGTTACGAAAAGGTGCCGCTGTGGCGCCCGGGGAAATTGGAAGGGGGACTTGCCCGGACATTATTGAACGGTTTCCGGCTCCGAAGCAATGCCGTTCTGGCCGGCATCGTCGGCCCCGGAGTCGTCTGAATCAAGGTCCGCATCGAGGGTTTCCGGGGCCTCCGGGGGTTTCTGGTCTGATCCGGGCGGCAAAGGAAGCCTGTCGCGGATTTCCTTGAGCACGTGAATAATGATATCGTTCTGTTTTACAAGCCGGTCGGTAAGGTTAGGTGATTCTCTTTTGAACCGGTCGTTTCGCCGCCGCGGGTGCTGCTGGCCGCCGTTGTACCCGGCGGCAGGACTGTAGTTGAAAGCCGTGCTTGGGCTGTAGTTCGGCATCTTTTCGGGATACTTGGGCTGTCCCATTTTCCTGTTGCCGAGATTTACCATGCCCGCTCTCTGGGAATCATCGTTCATCATCGGCACATACTCCTTTCGTCAAGGAACAAGCCCGGCACAACGAGGCGTTCGCGCGACGCCGTTGCCGTGTCCGGCGTATCTGCCAGGCCTGCGGACGGCATGGTCTTCCTCACGTGATTATACTACTGTTGGGAACCTGTTGCCAGATAAAAATGCCGGAGAACACTTTGAGGCGGCACGGTCTGTCTCAAAAGTAAAAAGAGGAACGTCCCGCGAAAGGCCCGGCAGCCGAAGCCGGACGGGCGGATCAGAGGCCGCAGAATTCCTTCACCCGCGCCGATACGGTTTCGCACGTCCGGGCGTTGCAGACCGCTTCCATGCCTTTCACCTGATGCCGGAACCACGTGATCTGCCGTTTGGCATAGTTCCTCGTGTCCTGTTTTATTGCGTCAACCGCGTTCTGCAGGCTCGCGTCGTTCCTCTCAAATGCAAAGAACTCCCTGTAGCCTACGCACAGCAGCCCCGGCGAATGCTCGCCGTATCCCCGCCTCCTGAGCGATTGGAATTCCTCCAACAGCCCGCTCTTCATCATTTTGTCAACGCGAACGTTGATCCGCTCGTACAGCGCCTCCCTGTCGAGGGAAAGAACAATGGGGTCAAAGCTGATACCGGCCGGAGGGACCGCGAATTTCTTGAGCTGGGACATCGGCCTGCCCGTTGCGTGATATACTTCGAGGGCGCGGACATTTCTCTGGAGATTTGAGGCGTGGCTCGCGGAGGCGGTAACGGGATCGACCCGCGCGAGTTCGTCGAATACTTTTTGCCGTCCGTGGACCCGCGCCATGGCCGCATAGGTTTCGCGAAGCGCCTTGTCTTGCGCGACCTGAGGGCCGACGCCGCGGCTGAGGGCCTGAAAATACAACCCCGTGCCGCCGCAGAGCAAAACGCGTTTGCCGAGCGCGGCCCTTTCGCGAATAAGAGCGAGGGCCGCCCGGGCATAGGCGAATGCCGAAAACCGGGCGCCTGGGTCAACGACATCGATCATCCAGTGTTTCACGCGCGCCCTGTCGTGCGGCGAGGGTTTTGCCGTGCCGATGTCCATCCCCCGGTACACCTGCCGGGAATCGCACGACAGTAGCTCGAACCCGAGCTGTTCGCAAACAGTCAACGCAAGCGCCGACTTGCCGACCGCCGTCGGGCCGAGCAGCGCGGGAACCCTTCTGTTCTTGTCCGGATCCAAATTGACACACCCCGGAACAATGGGTATTTTTACAGGCTGATGTAATCCACCCGGGAGACGCGTATCACCAAAAAAGCCTCGCCAGTACGCTTTCGGCCGTTTGCGGCCGCAGCCGCTATCGTCGCCGTTCTTGTTGTCTGCCTTGTCTGGTTTGTCGCAAAGAAACCCGATTCCTGCAGCGCCCTTTTTTCCCTAGTGACGGGCGGGCGGGCGCCCGCCGACCCCGTCACCGCAAAAAATACAACAGCGTCGGGCCGGTCGCCCCTAGAATCGGCGCTGGGCAAGAAACTTGCGGAACTGGAAGTCCGACCGGCGGACATAACCTCGCGATATTCCCCGCAGGATCACGCGATTCTCATGCAGGCTGCCATCCCAAAAGGAAAACCGCTCGAATGGATCGTGTGGCAGCTATCCACCGCGGTCGAGGGTACCGCGTATCGCGTTTCCGACTGCACGGCGGACGAAAGAAAACCGGCGTGTACCATGGTGTTCTCTTCGGCCTCAAAACGCGATCCGCAAATCACGCTTGCCCTGGCCGCGTCCGATAGGTTCTTTTCCGGCACGGCGCGCATGGGTTTTGTCGTTGAAAATCTGGAAGACACGGCCTACCAGGTCGCGGTCGCGATGCTTTCTTTTCCGGAACCAATCACCGTTTCCCTGGCGCCGGCGGGAAAGAAAGCGTTTCTCATCGCCCAGCTTGCCGAACAGTATAAGAAGGAAGTAATTATCCGCCTTCCGCTTGAACCCGTGGGCAAAGTTCCCAAGGAATTTGAGCAGTTGACCATTATGGTGCACTACTCCCCGGAGGCGATCCGCCGGATAATTTCCGATGCTGTAAAACATGTCCCGAATGTAAAAGGATTCTCCAACCTGTGGGGTTCCCGCGCCTTGGAAGACTCCCGGGTGATGACCATCGTCCTCGATGAGGCGAAGAAACTGCACGGATACTTTGTGGCAACGAAATCCGCCAAGAACCCGGTGGCCGGCCCCATCGCGGCGCGCATCGGCCTGCCGTACGAAGAAATCGGCGTCCGGCTGGAAAAGACCGCCGCAACGGACCTGCTCGCCGAAATCAAGCATTACGCAGCTGTCGCGCAGGCAAAGGGTTCCCTTCTGGTACGGTGCTCGGGAACGCGCCAAACCGGTGAAGCGCTCAGGGCCGCGCTCCCGTTTCTGAAGCAGAACGGGATACAACTGGCGTTTGTTTCGGAAATCCTGAAGTAGATGCCGCCGCTTGCAGCACGTCCAACCGCCCCGTTACTGAGCCGTTCATAGCTAAGGCCGCCTGAGGCATTCGCTCTACGATGAACTGCTTAGTAACCTCCTAAAACCACATCACAAAAATGTATATTGAAGCATCGAAAGGAGAACAACACATGGCCACCCTTGGCGTCAATATCGACCATATCGCCACCATCCGCCAGGCTCGCGGAGGAAAAGATCCCGATCCTGTCCAGGCCGCGGTGGTCGCCGAGCTCGCCGGAGCGCACGGCATTACCGCCCATCTCCGCGAAGACCGGCGCCATATCCAGGACCGCGACGTGTACCTGCTCAAACAGACCGTCTCCACGCGGCTCAATCTCGAAATGGCGGCAACGCCCGACATCGTGAAGATCGCGGTTGACGTCCTTCCGTTCATGGTGACACTCGTGCCGGAAAAACGCGAAGAGCGCACCACTGAAGGCGGACTTCCCGTGAGCGACAAGGAACGAGACCTCGAAAAGACCATCGAGTCTTTCCGCAACAACAACATTATCGTCAGCCTTTTTATCGACCCCGATATCCGGCAGATCAAGGCGGCAAGGCATACGGGCGCTTCGCACATCGAACTGCACACCGGGTATTACGCAAACGCCAAGGGTCAGGCGCGGTTCGATGAACTGGAGCGATTGCGCGATGCGACCATGGTGGCCAGGAAACTCGGGCTGCGCGTGAACGCGGGCCACGGACTCGATTACCACAACGTGACGGCCGTGGCGGGAATCGAGGGAATGGAAGAGCTTAACATCGGACACAGCATCGTGGCGCGGGCCGCGCTGGCGGGACTTGACAGCGCCGTGCGCGACATGCTGGCGCTTGTCGGTTGACAAGCCCCGGGATCTGCTCCTGTCAACCTTTGGTTGCGACAAACAGGAAACGCGCCGGTACACAGCACCGGCGCGTTTCCTGTTTGCCTCATCACCAAGAATGTCTCAGCCGGCCCGGGCCTTCGTCTTCGTCCGTGCCACCGAAGGCTTCTTCTCTTTGGTCTGATCGGATTTGGACGGCTTGACGAATTTTATTTCGGTGGGAAGCCCGTTCTTGTCCATGATCTCGATAAACGGGTCCGGGTCGAGTTCCTCGACGTTCACCATGGTCTTGGGGTTCCAGGTTCCGTTGGCAACGAGTAAGGCGGCTGCGGCGGCCGGAACGCCGGCAGTATAGCTGATTGCCTGCGACTCCACTTCTTCGTAGCATTTCTTGTGGTCGCAGATGTTGTAGATAAAAATCTCCTTTTCCTTGCCGTCCTTTTTTCCCCTGATGAGATTGCCGATGCACGTTTTCCCCGTATAGACCTGGGCCAGCGTGCTCGGATCGGGCAGGCATGCCTTGACAACCTTGAGCGGAACCACCACCAGGCCTTCGGCCGTGGTGACGGGCTGGTGCGACAGGAGCCCGATGTTCTTGAGCACGGTGAATACGTTGACGTAGTGGTCGGAGAATCCCATCCAGAAGCGGATGCTGTTTGCGTCGATGTTTTTGGAAAGCGAATGCAGTTCGTCGTGGCCGTTGAGGTACACCGTCTGCTTGCCCACCACGGGAAACGTGTACACCATTTTCTCGTCGTGGATCGGCTTGCACACCCACTTGCGGTCGATCCAGGTCCATACCTTTATGAATTCCCTGAAGTTAATTTCGGGATCAAAATTGGTGGCAAAGTACTTGCCGTGGCTGCCGGCATTGACGTCCATGATATCGACGGTGTCGATGATGTCGAAATGATGTTTTACCGCCAGCGCGCAATAGGCGTTCACCACGCCGGGGTCGAACCCAACGCCGAGGATGGCGTTGATGCCGCGCTGCGTGCAGCGGTCCTTGCGCTTCCACTCGTAGTTGGCGTACCATGGCGGGTCTTCGCACACGCGGTCGGGTTCCTCGTGGATGGCGGTGTCCATGTAACTCACGCCCGCCTGGATGCACGCCTCGAGCACCGACATATTGACGAATGCTGCCCCCAGGTTGAGCACGATCTGCGAATTGGTCTCCTTGATGAGCTTCACCGTTGCGGGAATGTCCATGGCGTTGATCTGGCGGGAGAACAGCTTGCCCGACCTGTTCTTGATGTTGTTCTTCCGCATGACGCTGTCGATGATGGCATCGCACTTGTACTGCGTGCGCGACGCGATGCAGATGTCTCCCAGGACGTCGTTGTGCTGCGCGCACTTGTGCGCGGCCACATGGGCCACGGCCCCGGCACCGATGATCAACACGTTTCTTTTCATACTGCAACACCCTTCTCACGATACATTGTTTTTGAAATCACCATACGTAAACCGGCGGACCGTCTCGACGGACCCGTTGAGCCTTTTTACGACGATTGACGGCATAGGAAGCCCGTTGAACCAGTTCTTCTTCACCATCGAATAGCCTGCGGCATCCGCAAAACGCAGAACGCTCCCCACGGCGAGCCGCCGCGGGAAACGAAACGTACCGAACACGTCTCCGGCAAGACACGATCTGCCGGCCACCATATACCGAAACGAGGCCCGTTTCCGCTCATGTACTTTTGCCGGCAACCGGTAGATGAGCAGGTCGAGCAGGTGCGCCTCCACGGACGCGTCCACGACCGCTATGTCGATTTCGTTTTTGACAATGTCGACAACCGTGGTGACCAGCTCGGCCGACTGCGTTACCGCGCTTTCGCCCGGTTCGAGATAAATCCGGATGCCGAAGCGCGCTGCAAATTCCCTGAGCGCCGCGCAGAACGCCTGGAGCGGGTAACCGTCTTTGGTAAAATAGAGCCCGCCGCCGAAGCTCACCCACTCCATTTTTTCGAGCAGGCCGCCGTAGGTTTTGCCGATGTACTCAAGCGACGAGGTAAAATTGTTCAGATCGTCGTTTTCGCAGTTAAAGTGGAACATGAGGCCGGTAATGAGATCCGAAACCGAATACAACTCCTTTTTATCAATGACGCCGAGCCTCGAATACCTTCGGGCGGGGTCCGCGAGGTCGTAGTGGGAACGGCTGATGCCCGGATTGACCCGAAGGCCCGCCGCGCGCCCGCGCACCAGATGGTGATACCGCCGGAGCTGGGACACGGAGTTGAAGATAACCTTGTCCGCGTATTTCTTGACGGACTTGATTTCTTCCTCGGTATACCCAACGCAGTAGGCGTGGGTTTCCTTGCCGAATGTTTCGTACCCGAGCCGCGCTTCGAACAGCGAGCTGCTCGTGGTCCCGTCCATGTAACGCTTCATAAGATCGAATACGGCCCATGCGGAAAAACATTTGAGGGCGAGCACGACCTTGGCGCCCGATGTTTCGCGCACACGCTGGATCTTCTTCAGGTTGCGGAGCAATTTTCGTTCGTCAATGAGGTAATAGGGAGTCGTAATCGTCATGGCCGGCCTGGTGCTTCGCTCCGGTGGAAGGAAATGCCCGTTGAGAATCGTATGATAAAATTAAAATCCAACGAAAAAAAATGAAAGATGTTTTCGAAGAAAATCCGCCGGTCCTAGCCGGGACGGCGGCAGCGGCGTCACGTGAATGCCGTCGCCTTCGGCCAGGCGCGTGCCGCTTGTTTTGAAAGCATGGTTTGACGCCCCCTGGTTTGTGCGGACGGACGGACAACCTTCGGGTGGAACACCCGCAGCATGGCTTTATCCATTTTGAATCAACAGACACTTTACTTTTTTGTTTCATTGTGTTACCATTTTATTGAAGAACCCCGCCCCAAGTGGCGGGGACCGCGATTACAACGGGATGTACGCCCCAGTGAGCGGGCTGCGTTATTGAGCAGGACTTGAAAATCAATACCCGATTTTTTTACCAACCATCAACCACTGTTTCAGGAGGTTCCATGAAAAACTCATTGCTCTTCGCTCTCGCAGGAATCCTCTTTCTCTGCCCTGGGGCCTTCGCACAAAAGGATTCCACCACTTCCGCTGATACTATTTCGCAAATAGCCAAGGTCTACAAGCTCGACAGCATCGCGTTCGGAACGGGTGTTGAACAGCGGGTACCGCAGGGCGTTGCAAATGAATTCGGCCCCTCGCCTGCAAAAGTGTTCTGCTGGACAAAAATATCCATCAATGCCGCTCCTGTGAGCATCAAGCACGTTTGGTACAACGGCGACGAGAAAGTCCTTGAAGTGCCGCTCAGGTTACGGTACGCTTCAGGACGCCTCTGGAGCTACAAGACCGTGACCCCCGGGCAATGGAAAGTGGAGGTGATCGGAGAGAACGGAGACGTTATCGGTTCTTCGAGCTTTACGGCAAAGTAACAAAGGTAAAGCCCCCGGGCTTGCCGCACTTGCCCTTGCAGATCGCTGCGGCTCGTGCCGGGGGATTCTTGATGCGCGCCGAAACATTCCGATAGTACCTCAAGCAACATGGGGCACCGTCGTAAGTTTTCCCTTTATCTCACACCGACAGACGGACATTTCGTAAAGTCGCTGCCGGAACAACCGAGACCAAGTCGGTCCTTTCCGAATATTATTTTCCTATTCTGCAAAGAAGTTGCGTGCTATGTGACCGCCGTCACATGTCGGTTGGAGTGGCGGTATGCTATTTTTCATAAGCGTGTTGCCTCATAATAAAAGGTAACCGAAGGGTCAGATTCGATGCCTCACAAATGAGGTAACCGTAACAAGGTTGAAAATGGTTTTGAGTTTTCTTTCGATAGTCTTTTTTAATTGGAATGGATTGAGAGCACGGTGGGTCAGTTCAAGGCTTTGCTTGACTTCTGAAGCTATGTAAGGTGATTCAACGATTCTTTGATAGGGAGTTTTCGGTTCTTCATAGGTCTTGCGGTATCGAGATCCTATCCGGATTTTAGATTTGAGTTTCAGCGATGGACAGAAGTGGTTTTGATAGAGAGACCACTCGTTGGCATAGAGGTCGTTAATGAGGGGAAGCGTGTCGGGGTTTTCGATCCGATCATAACCAAGCATGTGCCTGGCCTGCGCCCAGTTTTTCTGTTCGACATGGGCGTTGTCGTTTTTCTTGTAGGGACGTGACCGGGTGAACTTTACAGGGTCTTGTCGCACGGCGAAGTAGCGTTCGAGATGATAGTTGAGGAACTCGGACCCGTTATCACAGTCAAAGCCACGCAGGGCAAAAGGTATTCGTCGTTCGATGTCTTTAACCTGCTCAATGACACCCTGGGAGCCCTTATTCCACACAGCACGGCCTTCGGTCCAAGCAGTATGGATGTCAGTCATGATAAGGCTCCACACAAATTCTCCGGCAAGGCTGGTGCCGCAATGGGCAACCGTATCCGCCTCCATGAATCCAGGCTGGGTAATATCCCAGTTGTCGGTACGGATGGGGATTTGATTGCGCAGCATGGAGCCGGGCTTGGTGCCGCACAATCCCTTGCCCATACGCGTACGTAAAGGGCATAGGACGCGGTCAAGCGTGGAGCGGCTGACAGAGAGGAGCCGCGCACGGACTTCCTCGGAAAGCAGTTCAAAGGATTGTTCGTAGAATGGCAGCCATACTGGAATGACAACCTTAAGGCGGCGAGAGCACATGAAATCAGAGGCTTTCCAGATGTACTGTAACGCCTTAATAAAAAGCGGTTCAGCATATAAGGGTCTTCTTCCACGCTTGGCTTTTTGTTTCTGTTTGCGTTTTCCAAGTAGCCGGATAGCGTACTTGCGATTGTATCGGCAAATCGCACAAAACTCATCGAGAATCTGCTTTTTGCCGGCTCTGTTGGAATGGGCATATCGTTGTCGTATCGCTTCCCGATATGCTTCTTTTTCTTTGTGCCCCATAGTGGTAACCCCCTTTTTTCTTGGGTTACCTTAATTATGAGGCAACGAATCAATTGGTGCGTGTTTCGATTAAGCCTTCGGTTACATTTAATTTGAGGCAATGCGTAAGAAGACCAACCTGTTTTTAGAACTTCTTTTTCGGGGGAATAGTTTGTATGATTAGGAAATGCTCCGTCGTCCTGTGCGTTTTGTCGATGAGCATGCTTTTTCTGCTCACGTGTACGACCGGCCAAAGTCCCTTCAAGCCCCAGGACGCCTCGGTTTCATTGATCCTGCAGAATTCAAGCGGCCACAGGGACACAGCCTCCGTCACGGACACGGTGGGAAACCAGGTCCTCATCGCCATGATAGGATATCTTCCTTCTTATATTAACTCGGTGAAGGTACTCATTTGTACAAGCGCGGACACGGATACTGTTCTCACCTACCCCAAAGCAACTTTGTGGGCCGATACGCAGCGGATCAACATCAAGTTTCATTCCATGGGCACGAGGACAGTGACGGTCGATGCTTCCCTTCAAAGGTCGGATAAGATCGTGACAGCGACAATCGTGATTGTGGAGAGGCCGGTTTGGATTTCAACACAACCAACGAGTATCAGCGTGGACCCGAACGGGTCTGCCCTGTTTTTCGTGACTCCCAAGGATACGGGGACGTTCCGGTATCAATGGATCAAAGACGGAACACCCATCTCCGGAGCGACAAAAGATACGCTTATCATTGATCCGGTACTGGCCGCTAACGCAGGCGTTTACACCTGTCTCGTAAAAGATCAGTGGGGCGATTCAATACTTACCAATGAAGCCGTTCTAACTATTAACCAGGGTTCAACCTCCAACCACAAACCTGTGCTCAGCGTTACCGGCGTGCGAAACATCCTGACCGCCCAGGCCTGTTCACTTTCCCTTTCCGCTACAGACCCTGATGCCGGCCAGACGCTTACCTATGCAATGATCAAGTCTCCGCAGGGCGCCACCCTGACCGCAAACATATTCAGGTGGACTGCTCCGGCAGGACAAACAGGCGCCGACACTGCGATCTTTACGGTTACCGATAACGGAACCCCGCCCATGTCCGATACGCAGACCGTGATCATCACGGTAAGCTCGCAGATAACGGTTCCGGTCAAAGTCCCTGGCGTCAAGGCGGTTTCAAAGGCCAATGGATATTTCGTTTTTTCGTGGAACAAGGTCTCCAATGCGGATTCGTATAACATATTCCGCTCTGCAGATACGGTTGCCGCAGACTTCCAGAAGATCGGCAGCACGTCGGATTCTCTGTTCGACGATTCTGCAAAGATGACCAATTACTACTATTACGTTGTTGCGGTCAACACCGCAGGATCGTCTCCTGCGTCTGCCTTGGTTTATTCCGGCTCGATCAAGACGCCGCCTGTCATCATGGTGCTGGCCGACACCGCGGTTGCTCAAGGGAAAACCCTGAGCTTCATGGTGCAAACCATTGCCCCTGCCCAGGACACGGTTACGCTGGCAGCAACGGACACCACAGGCGTAAAACTGCCGGATTCCGCGACGTTCAATGCAAAGACCGGGATATTCACCTGGACCCCGACGTTCGGCCAGTTGGGATTGTATAAGATTGTTTTCACCGCAGGAGACGGGAATGCGGTCGCCAAAGACACGGTGAAGATCACGGTAACCAAGACCGACCGTCCGCCGGTTGTCCAGCCGCAATCGGTGAATGCGGGCAGGAACCAGGCCATCACCATTACTCTTGCGGCGACCGATCCTGACGGCGATGCTATTACGCAATGGCAAGTGACCCAGAAACCGGACAATGGAACGGCGACTCTTGCCGACTCTACAAAAGGGAGTGTGGTGTATACGCCGAACACTGGTTTTATCGGCACAGACACCTTTGCGGTGCGGGCCTCCGACGGCACGTTGTGGAGCGTGGCATCTGCAAACGTGATCGTCACGGTCGACTCAAGCAAGGTTGCGCCCAAGATACAAGTGCAGCCCAGGCCGGATACCACCGTGAACCAAGGCGGGTCGGTCACGTTTACGGTTGGTATTAACAGCGGCGCCTTCCCGACACCCACGTTTACATGGTACAAAGGGACCAAAGGAAGCGGCGCGAGCCTGCAGGCCGGCACAAGCCCGACATATCAAAAGACGGGCGTGGTTGCCGCGGACTCGGGAAACTATTATGTGGTTGTTTCAAATGCATCGGGCGCTGACACGTCGGCGTATGCGCATCTGGCGGTGAATGCGCCGGCTTCGGCACCAATGCTGGCGTCACCTGCTAACGGCGCAACCGGACTGCCTGTTTCTTTGACGCTGGTTTGGAACAAAGTCCCTGGCGCATTGGCGTATTATGTACAGGTCGCTTCCGACACCGGATTTACCATTATGCTGGTTTCCGACTCGACGCAAACCGACACCACAAAGGCGATATCCGGGTTCTCTAAGGGATCCACGTACTACTGGCGGGTGATGGCGAGGAACGCAGTCGGCACAGGCGCATGGTCGGCTAAAACGAGCTTTACAACAATAAAACAGTTCGCTCTTATGGTAACTGCAACAAGCGGGGCGGTGACGAAGACTCCGAACGCTACACAGTATGACTCCGGAACCGTTGTCGGCTTGAAAGCTTTGCCAAATGCAGGGTATCAATTTGGAAATTGGACCGGAGACGCAACAAGTTCGACAGATTCGGCAACCGTAGTGATGAACGGGACAAAGAATGTAACGGCAAACTTCAGCGTTATTCAATATCAGCTGACCGTAACGGCCGGGACCGGCGGCACAGTAACGGCGCCGGCAACATCACCCGCGACGGTAAACAGTGGTGCGCAAACGACGATAACAGCTTCGCCAAGCGTGGGGTACAAATTCGTGAACTGGACAAAAACAAGCGGCTCTTGTACAATAGCCGACTCTACGCAGGCAACGACGACCGTGAAGGATACTTCGGGAAATGCGACGGTACAGGCGAATTTTGCGGCGTTGGCGTGTTCGTGGAACCAAGTGCTCAGCAACAATTCATCCACTCAAGATATTTTTTCGATTGCTGCTTGCGGAAATACAATAATGGCGGGACAACAACAATTGGGGATACAACGTTCCACGGATAATGGGACAACTTGGTCATACCTTTTTGAAGGAGGCCCGTATGTCAATGCTATTTATCGGTTTGGAACGCACACACTTGCAGGATCTTCTGGAAGCTCGCCAGGCATTTATGTTTCTCCTGACAGCGGGGCGACCTGGACACAGCCACTCGTAGGGACCAAAGTCTATAGTTTTGCCTCAGCGGGTGACACTCTGTATGCAGGGACCAATGGTGCAGGGGTAGTTTCCTCCGCAGATAACGGGACGACGTGGAATTCTGATCCCTCCAATGATTTGGAGGCAACCAGTATATATGCTGTGGCTGTTAGCGGGGCAACTCTCTATGCCGGAACTGATAATGGATTGTACTACCGCTCCAGTCCCAATTGGTATGCTGTTACTGCTATACCGAGTATTTCTGTTTACACCTTGGTGACAAATGGTGAGGCGCTGTTTGCGGGTACTAGTTCCGGCCTCTATCGACTCAACAACACTACCGGAATTTGGGCTGTCGTAGACACCGGCTTAACTAATACGACAATTAATTCACTGGTCGCGAGCGGCAATTATTTGTTCGCCGCAACAGGTGGCGGGGTTTTTATTACCACAAACAATGGCAACAATTGGAGCCCCGTTAACGGTGGACTGCCTGGCGGGAGCGTCGCTGCTGGTCCTCTTGCGGTGAACAGCACATCAATCTTCATGGGTTCAGGCTACAGTGTTTACAGATCGCCATTACCTTAAGGTTTCCCTTTGAAACGCCACAAAGCAAAAAGGCCCAATTGTATGTTGCAATTTGGGCCTTCCTGACGAGAATCTTCGGCCTAGAGGCCACACCTCAAAGGTCGAAAAAAATGCCTTAATACCCCACCGCGAGCTCCAACCACGAAACATTCCCGTGCTCAATATAGGAAGACCAATTTTCCCAATCATCGTATGGAAACCCATAACATTTGTTATCTATGGAACGTCTATGAAGGAAATAGGAATAGAAGCAACAGGGTGCCGCCTTGTAAAAATATGAGTCGTCTTGCATTTGAATAGGAATATCTGCGTTGTTGTCGCAACCACCACTTATCATAACATGCCTGTAGCAAGCGGCAGAGATGCAAGGGGAAGCGATACCATTCAAATAAGGTGTTTCACCGACCCCGAAGGCGGCGCAATACTTATCGGAGTAGGTGGCATATTTCCCGCCTGGTCCCACATCCGAGCCGTTGGTGCCGGGATTCGGTATTTTATATGGGGCCTGCATAGTCCCGAGTTTCGAGAACTCGTAGGGCACCTCGTTCTCAAACTCATCGAAGTACGACTGGCGTGTCTGGTAATACACGGAGTATTGGTCACCGCGAACCGTGTCAAAGCCATCCGTACAATGCAACCGGTACATCATGGGAGTGCCAAAGGCGTCTACACGTGTGGTATTGCCGTGAAACCAGAGGCTGCCGTTCAGCATGCCGTTCGTATGTTCCTCAAAATCCCAAACCTGGTTCGACGGTCTCAAATTTCCAGCGGCCGGGTTGTACCCGACCATTATGTAAAGCCTGCCAGACCCGCTTGTGGTGAAATCTATATGTGCCGAATCGCTGAGCCGGACCGCAGCCCCGCCGTCACCAATTGCCCAATAAATCTGGCTGTCCGCCCATACGCCGTTGGTCCTGTTCAGAACGGTATACCATATATGGCCGGCCTGTTTCATTACATTTGCCGTGTCCCAGAACGTATCGGTGTCCCCATTCCAGGTATTATTTTTTGTCAACGTGAAATCGAATTGACCGGCCAGCGCCTGTATCGGCGTCACGCCGAGCGTATAGCCTGGTTCGGTGGCATGCAATGTGTCGACCACTGCCGCGAGTTTCTCCATACGCGTCTGAAATTCCGGGGTGTTTTGCACAATCGACCCGCCGGCACTGCGGGTTGCAGGCTGAAGCCTCATGACGGTCGAGGCGCCGTTGATGGTTACCCGGAGCATGTAAAACTGCGACGAAATACCGCGTGTGTCAATCGATGCGGAGTAATTTCCGGTGGACTTGGTGCAGTTCAGCACATTTTCCACGAACCGTCCCGCAAGATCGTATATGTTCATCTTCACCGACGCGTTGTCCTGCGGCACGCTGAACAACACTTTCCCGCCCACGTACCTCGGTTGCGAAAACGCATCGCCCCGCATATTCGTGCCAGGGATAATGGTGTTGACGGCGCACGTCCCTGTTCCCAGGTGGTACTGACCGTTGCTGTCGGTGGTGGTATAGTACGGTTCGTTACCGTACGCATCGGTAAACCGTGTCTGGCCCAACCTTACCAGCGTGTTGGTAAGGGGCTTCCCGCCCGGGTCTGTCACCATTCCGCAGATGTTAACGGTCTGGGAAAAGACATATCCCGCGAAAAACGCCACCATCAAACACGACACTGCCGCTCTTTTCATTTCACCCTCCCCTTCTTGATTGCTAAGGACTTTAGAATAAACAGGGAATGATTACCTCTCAATTCAGAACAGGTTATTTCTGAAAGGAGAGGTAACCTTCTTGATCTGGCGCAAACCTTCTGTCTACCACCCTATCGCAATGGCCAACCATTGGACATTGGACTGGCCCAAATACGCGGCATGGCCGCCATCGTCGTCGTAGGGAAATCCGTAATCCTTGTTATACAACCCACGGCGGTGGCACCAATATGAAAAGTAGTTGCACGGCGCCGCCTTGTAGTAATTGGTGTCGTTATACCAGATCGCGTTATTCGTGCCTTTCGGAAGTGTTCCGACGTGCCTGTTGACGGCGGCAGAATAGTCAGGCGAGGAGCCCATTCCCGGTGCCGCACAGGCAAAAATGTTGATGGTAGACGATACGGTTTGCCCCGGGTTGTAGGCGATAACCGAATCCTCATATTTGGTGAAGTAATCCACATACGGGCCGCCCGTGCCGAAAATGTTGACAGGCGAGGTATGCGGCGCCCAGATGTTGGCAAAATCATGCGTAGCAAGACCGGTAAACTCCTTCGGCACCTCGTTCTTGAACTCGTCAAAATGTGCCTGGCGTGACTGATAGAACATTTCATACGCATCGCCGAGTGCGTTATCCTGACCGGTAGAGCTATGAACCCTGAAAGCTATCGGGAGCCTCCATCCATCCACCCGGGTGGTATTGCCCATCCACGAACCATTGTAATTGACTTCGACGAAATCAAAATATCTGTTTCCAGAATCGTTGGGAGCAACCCAAATGTAGAACCTTCCATTGCCGTTGGGGATCGGCAGCGTGGGGTTCGTGGCAATGGAGGTTTTTGCTCCGTTCTGCTGAATACTCCAGAAAATCTTGCTGTCAGGGAACGCGCCGTTGGTCCTGTTCAGAATGACGTACGAGGCATTCGTCGGGTAGGTGCTCGTGTTTCCCCAGAAGGCAGCCGTATCGCCATTCCAGGTGGTGGTCTTGGTCAGCGCGAAGTCGTAAGTTCCCGCCAACGCCTGAATCGGCGTGACGCCGATCGAATAGCCCGGTACGGTCGCGTGCAGGGTATCCACGATATCCGCGAGCTTCTCCAAGCTGGCCTGGAATTCCAATGCATTCTGAATAACGGCGCCGGCAAAACCGCGCGAAGCCGGCCGTAACCGTATCACGGAGGCCGCACCGTTGATGGTCACCCGAAGCAGATAAAGCTGGGAAGAAATGCCGCGTGTGTCAAGCGACACCGAATAATTGCCCTTGGAGAGGGTCTTGTTCATCACGTCACGCACGAACCTACCCGCCAAGTCATATATGCTCATCCTCACCAATGCAGTGCTCGCCGGTAGGCTGAACAAGACTTTCCCGCCCACGTAGACGGGCTGTGAAAAGGCGTCTCCTCGCATCTGGGCGCTCGGAATGATGGTTTTCACAGGTGGGCAAGTTCCCGGTCCCAGCCGGTAATGACCGTTGTTGTCGGTTTTGATTATGTACGGCGAGGGTCCAAATCCGCTGTCATACGTTGCCTGCCCCAACCTGACCAATCCGTTGGTCAGCGGTTGACCATTCGTTGCGTCTGTAATCGTTCCACAAATGTTGGGAACCTGGGAAAAAACAGAGCCGGCGACAAAGGCCAACATCAGAAACGACACTGCTGCTCTTTTCATTTCACCCTCCCCTTTTTGATTGAGATCAATAAAAACTCTGTGACGTAGATCCGCTACTTTACCGCCACCGTGCTCTGGGCAAGCAACCGGCTGCCGTTCCTGAGCACCGCAACGTACACTCCCTTGGAAACCCCGGCCAGCGTCATGACACCGGAAGTTCCTTTCACTTCCGATTGAGCAACCAATCGGCCCGCGAAGCTGTACAGCCCGAGCCAAGCTCGGCCGCCGGCATGCGTGCCGGTTATTGAGTATCTCAGGACATTGTCCCTGCCGCCTGCTATCGCGTCGGCATTGAGGCTCGAAAGGTTCATGGACGGCTTCCATTCAACCGCGCTCCCCTTGTCGTTGAAATAGCCGAATTCGATGACGTAATCCGGCCCTATGCCGTTTGAGTATGTGCATTGGTCAAGGCTTGCCAGATCGTCATAGGCATAGCTGTAGGCCCACGGGCACGCGTCCTTGAACAGTTCGGAATACGAAGTTGGGTGACACGTTTGCGGGGTGCTGTACGCCCCGGTGCAGCAGAATGAGTCTGCGTGGAATTTCGCGCATGCGCTCAGGCATTGGACCACGTCGCCGTTGGTTCCTTTCACCTGCAACTCCGGAGGACAGCTCGGAAGAAGGTCTTTGGTGCACCCGACGGTGTCGCACATATAGGCGGTTGTCGTCGTGGCGAATGTTCCCGCTACCGGATACATACGCACCGGAAGATTGTATCCGTCAACAAGGCTCACGTCGTACCAGTCATCGTTGTTGTTGGAGCCCATAGTCCATTCCGCAAGCGACAGCGACCCCATGTTCGTTGTGCCGGGATACGTCCCCGAGCAACGGGCGGAAGCCCATCCGAAGGCGTGTTCGATGACAATGCTGTCGCCGGGATTCATCGTCTGGTTGGCGTACCCGGAGAGTTCCAAGGTAAACGCCTTGTCCAAATGATTCATGATGATTACATGCCGCACGGTTTGGCCTGCCGCATTTTTGTGCGGCCAGCCCGTGGCATCCTGAGGAAATCCTGTACCGCTGAGAACTGAGCACAAAACGAAACAGGCAAGAACTTCGCGCATCCGCCCCTCCTGAATAAGCCCCCCCTCATTGTGAAACAATCAACCAAGGGCCTTTCATATGCCAAAAACAATCCCTCTTCCCCCGCGCAACCTCCTTTATCAAGAACTCCTAATTTCTTCTTGTAGTTTAATCGCTAAAGTGCCTGTCGAAATTATTGAGTAACCTCATTGCGCCGCAACAAATGTTCCCAATCCGGTATTACAACAACACGGCGGTTAAATCAAACCGTACATGCAATAATTTACATTATTAATATCTAATTGCATTAAAAAAGTTTAACGAATTAAACTATTCGTATCCATATTGTATACGGGATTTTTGCCGGAATCCGGGCGCCGGTGCCTCGGATGGCAAGAATGAATCAACGGCGGTTCTGGTGCACGAAATCTTCCAAGAGGCGGATCGTCGGGAAGCGGACAACCGTGGACAGATCATTTCACCATCTTCATCAGCGTCTCAACAAACGCTTTGGCGTCCTGCCTTGACCTTTCCGGCTTGTCGTACCCGGTAAGGACCAATTCGAAATAGAAACTTTCGCTGCTCGCGTAGGCCACGCATCCGCCGATGACTTCGTCGGAGAAACCGTCGGCCTTCCTTGCACCCGGCAGCGGTTTGGGGTCTGAGGCGGCCTTTCGCTTCTCTTTCAGCATGGATTGCGCCCGCGCCCGGGTGCCGAAATCATCTATGTAAATCTTTGCCGACCTGTTGTCAGCAGCGGCTAATTCGAACACAATGCCGCCTACAAGCCCAGGTTTTTCGTACTCCACCGCACCGCCGTCGATGAGCTCGTACAGTTCTTTTGTGCCAAAGGAGTGGAACCCGTCTTTTTGCTCGGTCCATCCGGCAACGCCGGCCGCGGCCGTTCGGAACGCGGCAAGTTTCACGGAATCAGGACGGGCGGCAAACGATCCGATGACGCATAGAAGAATGATTCCGGCGGTCGCCGCAGCGGTTCTCGCGCAAAACGTCATTGTCCCTCCACATACGGTCAGGCGACCGGGTCAATGTTTACCAGGTCGAGGTTCTCGAAATTGACATACCCGAATTCCGACATGATCCGGTTGAGCGCGGGCGGATGCGAGCATCCCATGAGCGGCTCCCGCACCCGGCGTGCAACAAGGTAATCCACCGCGGGCGAAAAAGTGCCCATGGACAGCACGCACGGCCGCTTGTTCGGAACGCCGAAAGGCCCCTTTGTGTTGGCCCAGATTGAATCGACGATGCACAACTGCTGCCGAACCGGCGAGCCGCCGAGAAGCGCGTCCGACTTGCTGAACGCAATGATATAATCGAGACCGCCTCCCAGGTGAATGGGCAGGGCCTCGAACGTTCCGGCGTGATTCTTCATTGTCAAAGTCGTGCCGGCATACGGAGTACCCTTGTTAACCGCGATGTTCACCAGGATGTCGATTGTTCCGTTCGCAATCGCCGCCGTGCATTTGAATGTCCCCTTGTGCGGAGCCGGCACGGGTGCGGCCGCCATGCCTCCCAGCAGATCGTTCTTGTTGCTTACCGCAACCCCTGCCAGGATTCCGTTTCCGGCAAAGGGCCCGTACAGGGGCCTGGCGTTGCCGTTCCCGTCGTAGAGAATGATGGCGGCCGGCGGCACGCCCAAACTCACCAGTGCGCGGCACACCGCATCCACCACCGCGACACGCGGGTGATTGTCGCCAAGACAATTGAGTTTGATGGCGACCTTCACCTCCTGCCATTCTTTTGACGCGGGCTTGCGGAAGACGGCGCCCCATGCCTCATGCGGGGTTGCTTTCTGGGAAAGTCCGATGGCAAGCGCGTCCATGGTACGGATGATCCTTTCCGTAGCCACCGGCGCGTTCTGCGATGCCATGTCCCATTTTCGCGGGTCGCCCAGGATCAGGTTCGGGTCACGGCAGCTTACCACACGCAGGTTGTCGATATTCGGATTGATCTGCTTTCTATCAATCCAACCGCCCTTGTTCTCCTCGGTGAACGCAGGAAACAAGCCGGCAGCCGCGAGGCCGGCGGCGGAAGCCATGAACGAACGCCGGGAAACAAGGTTCTTTCTTCTCACCACAGAACTCCTTAACCTGGAAGACGAAGAGAAACGGTTTACGGCGACCCGCGGAAAATACGTCCGCCGGGCCCGGCGAATTGCCGAAAAGTTGCGCAAGGTCCCCGAGGGAAGGAAAGGCCGGTGTGCGCTGGTCAGGATGTCGAGGAACGGTTTTCGGTTGCCGCGTCAAACAAAGACATTTGTTGGACTTCCGGCTTTTTTGCGGCCGGTTTGGCGGGCCCGAACACGGTCATCCCGCCGTATTCGTGCGAATGGTCGCGTTCGTGGCGGATCACCCTGTCGACGTCTGCAAACGGATCGTGACGCTGTTCGATGAGCCGTGCCATGCGGCCGAGCACTTCAATGCTCCGCAGTTTGTCGCTCCGGCCGATTCTTGCCTTGTCAACCGCCGCACGCAGGACCGAGATACTCTCATCGTATACCGCAAGCGGTACGGGGAACGGATGGCCGTCCTTGCCTCCGTGCGCAAACGCGAAGCGTGCGGGATCGGAAAACCGGCTGGGCGCGCCGTAGATCACCTCGCTGACAAGCGCGAGCGACTGGACGGTCCGCGGCCCCACGCCCGGCAGCAGCAGAGCGTCAACGAAGGTACGGTATTGCTTTTCGTACGCGAGCGTGAGCACCGCGCCGAGCCGCCTGGAATCCACGTGCCGCGGCCGGACCGCATGATCGCGGTCGAGAATGAGGCGGCGGATTTCCCGCAACTGGCTGTCCGGATTCGTGGACAGAAACTCCACGATCCCGCGCCTGTTTTTGTCCGAGCGCGAATCACTCAAGTTCATTATTTCGCCCAGATTTCGGCCCACAATCGCGGCATGAGGATCGTCCACGAAGGACGTGACGGTTGCCGAATGCCAATGATACCGCCGCGCCATTCGCGACGCCGTATTCATCCCCTGCTGGATCACGGCCCACTCGCCCGATCCGGAAACCACAAACGAGTGCAGATACAGGCTGAACCCGTCGAGCACGCACGTGTTGTCGACTTTGGCGGAAAGTTTTGACGCGCGCACGAGCGCATTGCCGTCCAGGCCCGTGCGGTCGGAAAAATCCAGAAGTTCCCGCGGGGTCGCCAGCGAATGTTTTCCCCTGCCGCCGCAGATGTAAAGCCCCACCTCGCCGAAAATCGGGTTGACCGCGGCCTTGAGCGCGCCCATCACCGTGGTGGTGATTCCCGAGGAATGCCAATCCATACCCATGACGCACCCGAGCGCCTGGAACCAGAACGGATCGGAAAGCCTGGCCAGCACCTGCGACGGCCCGTGTTCAATCACAAGCGCGCGTACGATCTCGCGGCCGATGGCGACCATGCGGGAGTGCAGCCACCCGGGTACGCGGCCGCCGTGCAGCGGAAGGTCTGCAGTGCCGGATCGTTTCATACTGAGTTCCAAGGTGCGCTCACCGCAAAGGCGCAAAGATCGCACAGAATGCGCGAAGAGGAAATGTGATGGAAATATACTTGCGATTGCAGGGTTTGATGCTGTTTTCTCCGCGCCTCGGCATTACCCAATGTATATTAGGGAACCTTTGTCGGCCGGTTGCCGCAGTCGCTCGCCATTTTCCAGGGTACCTCGATAAGCTTTTGGCTGATTCGCAATCCCTCGATAGTTCGGGTGTCGCCGTAATCCAGTGCTTCAAAGAAAACGGTTCTTGTGGTTCAGAAGTGCACGATATATTAAGGACCTTTGAGAATTCCATTTTTATCTCTCTGTTTCCTACTGGCGTGAACAACTGAAACCGATCGCTATGCGTTTCAATTTCCAAAACATCTCTTCAAGGGACCCGTTATTTCCAACCCCCCCGTTACATCACAGCTATCAGTCAGAACCGGTGAATCACCGTCAATGAGCCAGCGTTACATCCGCAACATCGCCATCATCGCCCACGTTGACCACGGAAAAACCACGCTCGTGGACCAGCTTTTCAAACAGAGCGGCATGTTCCGCGACAACCAGGTTGTTGCGGAACGGCTCATGGATTCCATGGACCTCGAACGGGAGCGGGGCATCACCATTGCCTCGAAAAACGGGTCGTTCAAGTATAGAAGCCATCTCATCAACATCATCGATACGCCCGGCCACGCCGATTTCGGCGGCCAGGTGGAGCGCGTGCTCAAGATGGCCGATGGCGCGCTGTTGCTGGTTGACGCGCAGGAAGGTCCGATGCCCCAGACGTATTTCGTGCTTAAGAAAGCGCTGGCGCTCGCCTTGCCCGTTATCGTGGTTATCAACAAGATCGATAAACCGGCGGCGCGGCCCGTATGGACGGTGAACCAGGTGTTCGACCTTTTTGTGAGGCTCGAAGCGCCCGACCACGTACTCGATTTCCCCATCATCTACGCTTCAGCCAAAGACGGGTATGCAAGGAACGATCCGGACGACGATTCCACGACCATGGGGCCGCTGTACGACATGATCATCAAGCACATACCGCCGCCGTCGGGCGATCCGGACGCTCCTTTGCAGATGCTTATAAGTTCCCTGGATTATTCGTCGTACCTGGGACGTCTGGGCATCGGCAAGATAACGAGCGGCACGCTCAACATCAACAAAGACATTGCCGTCGCGCTTCGCGACGGGTCGCTCGTTCCAGCGCGAATCACCAAAGTATACCGGTTCGAGGGCAACACGAAGGTGCCAACCGAAACGGCTTCGGTAGGCGAAATCGTGGCTGTTGCGGGAATGGAAGAGGTCACGGTGGGCGTTACGTTTACCGATCCCCTGCAGCCAAGCCCCCTGCCGCCGACGGTGATCGACCCGCCCACCATATCGATGAACTTCATTCCCAACGACTCTCCCTTTGCCGGCACCGAGGGGCGCTTCGTCACCTCGCGCCACGTACAGGACCGGCTCAACAGGGAGATCCTGTCGGACGTCGCGCTTCGGGTGGAACCGCTGCCCGACGTCATCGGCAACAAGGTTTCCGGCCGCGGCGAGCTGCATCTGTCAATTCTCATCGAGCGCATGCGTCGTGAAGGCTATGAACTGCAGGTGACGAGGCCGCAGGTGATCATGAAGGAAGTAAACGGCGTGCTCATGGAGCCCTACGAAGAACTCACCATCGACGTTGACGAAAAGTACGTGGGCGCGGTGATCGAAAAACTCGGCCGCAGAAAAGGCCAGATGCTCAGCATGGATTCTCACGCCGGCATGGCCCGGCTGGTTTTTAAAATTCCCACGCGCGGGCTGCTCGGGTATCGCGCCGAGTTCATGACCGACACCAAAGGCATGGGAACGCTGAATTATGTGTTCGCCGAATACGGGCCGCATGCCGGTGAATTCCGCACGCGCACCAATGGCGTGATGATCACCAAGGACCCGTGCACCAGCGTCGCTTTTGCGCTGTTCCACCTGCAGGAACGGGGCGTGATGTTCATCACACCGCAGGTAAAATTGTACCGCGGGCAGATCGTCGGCGAGCACAGCCGCGAAAACGATCTGGTGGTGAATCCGGGCAAAGACAAGAAGCTCACCAACATGCGGACCACGGCCGCCGACGAGCACATCATTCTCACCCCGCACCGCGAAATGACTCTCGAAGACTGCATCGCCTATATCAACGACGACGAACTTGTGGAAATCACTCCAAAGGCAATACGCCTCCGCAAGCGCTCGATCTGACCTGACGCCTTGTATCGGCGGCGGGTGATCAAGTATTTTTGTCACGTTCCTGTGACCGAACCGTGGCTTGACATTCTCAACTCTTCCGGAAGCCCCGATGTTCACCGTTGGCAATCTGCAATCCGGGCGCCGCGTGCGCGCCGAGCAAGACAAAGTGCTCTCGTACATGAACGAGCACGATTGTTTTGTTCCCGACCGCAACTGGATTTTGTCTCTTCTGCTGCCGGACGCCGGCGCTTCGGTCCTCGACATCGGCCCGAACGTGTACCTGTTCCGGCATCTGGTGGGCCCGGAAAAGCGTGGCAAGTATTCCTATAAGGCAATGGATCTGGAGCGGCGGTACGGCGACGAGGATGTCTGCCAGGTTGTTCACGATGCAAACACGGCGCCCTATCCGTTTCCCGACGCCTCATTCGACATCATCATAGCCTCGGACGTCATCGAGCACCTGCGGGAAACCGACGTCTTCCTCGCGGAAGTCGTCCGGTTGCTCAAACCGGACGGCGAGTTCTTTCTCTCGACCCCGAACTACGCGAGCCTGTTCTGCATCGCAAAGACGCTTCGCGGCGCCATGTTTCACGATCCGCTGGGACGCGAACTCGACAGGTACTGCTTTAAGGAGCATGTCCACTTCTTTACACACCGGGGAATCGTCCCGTACCTCCGGCACGCCGGTTTGCACACCAGGCACATCATAACCAGCGGCCTCAAAACGGACATAGACTTTGCGCGCCGGCACGGCCGATGGGGGCGCGTCTTGACTTATGCGTTCAACACGGTTTCGGGGCTCAGCTACCGGTTCTCACCGGAAATACTGCTGGTAGCCTCGAAATCTCCGGGAAATTGCGACATTCTGGCAGTGCGGTAGCCGCCGCAGGGGAAACACGGGCGCGCATGTGGACATTTGCGATTAAGAAAGCCGATCTCCGCCGGAACGGGTTCGTCCGCGCCTATCCGAAGGGCGTCGCGGTGCTGGTGGTGGAGAACGGCGACGGCGTGCATGCCGTGTCGTCCAACTGCCCCCACATGGGTTGTTCGCTGGGGGGCGCGTTGATCGAGGGAACCGTTGTCCGGTGCCCGTGCCACGGGTGGCGGTTCGACACAACGACAGGCAGGTTCATTGACGCCCCGGAAATTTCACTCGACACCTATCCGGTAAAGATCGAAAACGGAAACATACTCATAAACCTCGGCAAGGAAGCAGTATGAAGAAAGTCACGCTGTACGCGCTCAGCACCTGTCCCTGGTGCAAAAAGGCAAAACAGTACCTCGCAAAACAGAAGATTCCCTTTCGCTATGTGGAATACGATCTCGCTTCCGAAGACGAACAGGAGGAAATAATGGATTTGATCGGCGAATGCGGCGGCACCGGAGAATTCCCGTTTGTCCTCATCGGCCGCCAGGGAGTCAACGGGTACGATCCCGACGAATACGCACGGCTGCTCGGTAAATAGCCCATGGACGCGCGAGAGAGAAAGCAAGACCTGAGGTTCCTTTTCGGTCCCCTCGTGGATGCGCTCGGGTACAAATTCAGCCCCGACGGCGATCTGGTGGAGTTCCTGCTCGAACAGGAAGTGAAGCTTGAGGAAAAACACGGCGTTCCGTTCTGTCCGTGCCAGGCGCTCACCAGGGACCGAGAACGCAACATGACCATCGTATGTCCCTGCATACCCTTTCACCGGAAACACTACGATGCCATGAAACGGTGCTGGTGCGGGCTCTATGTTCACAAGGACGTGACCGACCCGGACGCGCTCAAACAAATTCCGGCTTCGGCGGTAAAAGAAGAAGTTGAAAGTTGACAGTTAACAGTTGACGGAAACTCACTGACGTCTTGAAAGCAAGCCGTCAATCACATGAATCTGGAATCTGAAATCAAGAATCTACACCCACTTGTCACCCCAGACAAAAAACCTATGAGAAAGAGAATCGCATCAATCACCGATGTCGCCCCCGGCGGAATCAAATCCTTTGAACTGGACGGACGAGAGATCATTCTATGCAACGACAACGGGGCGTTCTACGCGCTTGAACGGCGGTGCGGGCACATGAATGCGCCCTGTGAAATGGGCACGCTTCGGGGCTACATTCTCACCTGCCCGATGCATTTCGCGCAATTCGACATCCGCACGGGGAAAACCCTCAAGAAGCCGTTTATGAAATCGGAACCCGAAGGCCTGCCGGAAAAGTTCAGGAATTTCTTTGAGCACAAGGAAGAGATGGTTGCGAAGATCAACACCTGCGATTTGAAGACGTTCAAGGTGTCGATTGACGGTGAAGACATCAGCCTCGACCTGTAACGTTCCCTCCACTTTGTTACTTGGATTGGAAGACCCCGCAGCAAGCGGCGGAGACCGCAAAAAGGGCCGTGGCCGGCTAGAAGCTGTCCTTTCTCCTTCTCAGTTCCGCAAAGACCTCGATGCCGCTCGCCGATTCCATCCCGAGCTTTTTCCGCAGGCCGGGGCTGCCGGTCCTGAGAAACGGATTGGTCGCGCGTTCAACCGCGATGGTCGAGGGTACCGTGGGCATGCCGCGGCGCTGCATATACTTGACATCGGCGAGTCTCTGCCACACCTCTTTGTTTTCCGGCTCCACCGTTGTCGCGAACAGGAGGTTCTCTTCGGTGTATTCGTGGCCGCAGTAGACCGACGTGTTGTCGTCCACGCACACACAGCGGATAAGGGACAGCAGCATTTCGGCCGGCGTTCCCTCGAGCATCCGTCCGCACCCCGCGCAGAACAGGGTGTCGCCGGTGAACATGGCGCGCAAGCTGGGGAAATGATACACCACGTGGGTCGCCGTGTGCCCCGGCGTGCCGATCACTTCGAGCCGCTCCGATAGGACGGAACGCTCGTCACCGTCGTGCACGGCATCATTGACGTACGGGATGCGGGTGTCGTCGGGACCGAGTACGGCGCACTGGTGGGCGTTCTTGAGTTCTTCGGCGCCCGCGCAGTGGTCGGCATGATGGTGGGTAATAAGAACGTGCGTCAGCGTGAGACCAGCACGATTGACAAATCGCGTCACGGGTTCCGCGTCTCCGGGATCCACAACGGCGGCGAATTTCCCGTTGTGCAATATCCACGCGTAGTTGTTCGATAGCACCGGCACGAGAACAATGGCGATTTCCGTGGCACCCTCCCTTCCGTACCGGCCCGCATCGATTTGGCCCATGGAAAAATAGGGCTTTCTATGCCAAAAAAGCAAACATTAGAGTATTTTTCTTTTTTAAAAACCCGTGCCGCGGACCTTGTTGCATTCCACGAGGGATTCTCTCACCGTGCGCTATTCGAGCATCGACATTTTTTGCCGCGTCATAGACAATTTCGGCGACGCCGGGGTCGTGTACCGGTTTGCAAAGGAATTTCTACTCGCCCGCCCCGCCTGCCGCCTGCGTGTCTTCTGCGACGGCCTGAATCTGTTTTCCCTCCTGCGCCCCGGGATCGACGCGGACAAAACCGTCCAGGAGTGCGGTGGAATCCTTTTTGTGAATTTTAGCCGTCTCGACCGGACGGGATGGCTGGAGCTCGGCCCGGCCGACGTGGTGGTGGAGGCGTTCGGCTGCGACATCCCCGCCGCGTACCGGACCGGCATTCTTTTCCGGCCGGGTGCCTGGATAAACCTTGAGTACCTTTCGGCCGAGCCATGGGTTGACGGATACCACAAACGGCAATCTCTCACGGGGACCGGCGGGGTCAAAAAGTATTTCTTTATGCCGGGATTTACGGCGGAGTCGGGCGGGGTGATCATCGATTCCGCGGTTGAACATGCGAAAGCAGATCTCGCTTCGCACCGTCTGCTTCACCTCAACGCGCTTCTGGGACAATTCGGGGTGCATCTTGACAACACGCGCCAAACGCTCGTATGCACCCTGTTCACCTATACGCGGGGGTTCGATACGTTCTTGGCGGACATCCGGTGCGCGTGCGAAGAAGCGTTTCTTCTTGTGTGCGGTGAAAAGAGCAGGGAGGGGATGCTCGCGTCGCTTGCGCGCACCGCGAGCCGCGCCGTCGGCGAGAATCACTATGCGGCGGGCAGCGCGCACGTCCTGTTCATGCCGTTCTTGCCCCAAAACAGGTTCGACGAACTTCTGTGTCTCGCCGATTTCAATATTGTCCGGGGCGAGGATTCGCTGGTGCGGGCCATCCTTGCGGAAAAGCCCTTCATCTGGAACGCCTACCTCCAGGACGAGAAATACCACAAGGTAAAAGTGGCGGCATTCTGCGACGAGTTTGGAAAATACTTTGAGGACGAAACCGTATTTCGGGAGCTGCGGGACCTGTTCATGAGGTTCAACGATGCAGGAAAAGAAGAATCCAGGCAGGCGACATCGGAACGGTTCGGGCCGTTCTTCCGGGATTTGAAGAAAATCGAGCGTGCAACAAGGGAAATGAGTTATTTTATCACCCGCAATTGCAGCCTGATGGAAAAGTTCACGGATTTTTTGTCCGGAATCTGATCACACAATTCTGCTATGCAAACGGAGGACGGTACGGTGAGAGAAGCGCAAGACCTGAGGGTCGGAAATACCCTGAAGATAGGAAACGATCTGTTTCTTGTCACCAAGTTCAGCTACAACAAGGGCGCCCGGAATGCTTCGATGGTAAAGATGAAGCTCAAAAACCTTTCGACCGGCTCGATAACGGAATCGGTGAACAAGGCGTCCGATAAGTTCGAGGACGTGGTGCTCGAACGCCGGAAAATGCAGTTTCTCTATTCATCATCAGGCGAATACTATACGTTTATGGACCAGGATGACTACGAACAAATCGACCTGACCAAGGATGATCTTGGTGACGCTCTCAACTATCTCCAGGAACAGATGATCATCGACGTTGTCATGTTCGAGTCCAAAGCGGTCGGCGTCGAACTGCCCATCAACGTCGAAACGAAGATATCCTACACGGAACCCGCGGTTCGCGGCGACACCGGCGGCAAGGTGATGAAGATCGCAAAAACCGACACCGGGTACGAGCTTCAGGTGCCGCTCTACGTCAACGCGGGCGACATGATCCGCATCGATACCCGCAACGGCGAATTCGTCGCGCGCGCCTGAGACTCGGGCGTCCCGCCTGTCGGGCACCTGCCGGCACCTTCTTCGGCTGATCGCTGAAGGTCCATCCACCTCGCCTCTTCGGTTGCATTCTTTGTTGGCCCGCCGTTTTGCAGAAACGGGAAAGCGGTTCAAGGGCGGCTTTTCGCATTAAGATTTGACAAATAGCCTGTGCAAAAATGTAATTTCTAACTACACCCACCCTTCCACAGGATCGGCACGATGGCCCTATTCGGAAGAAAAGATCCCCTCGACGCCCAAAAAAATATCGACAGGACCACTCAGCTTCTGTCGGACTACAAGCGCATCACCGAGCTTTTCAAAGCGCACAAATACATCTCCATCAAGGAAGTGTTCGGCGCTCCACCCGAACGGTATCATCTCCTGTATAAAATTGACGGATTAGAAAAATCAAGAAACGCCATTGAGGTGAAAAACGAGCACGTGGTCGAAATTGCGCTGCCGCCCAAGTACCCGTCGGCCGCCCCCGTGTGCAAGCGGGTGACGGCCCTGTTTCACCCGAACGTGTCCGACGACGGAATTGACATAAAGGAGTACTGGACGCCCGGGACCGCACTTGCCGACCTTATCGTGAGAATCGGCCAGATGATCACGTTCCAGAAATACGATACCGCGCATCCCGTTTCCATCGATGCCGCCAAATGGGCCGACAGAAACGCCTCGATGCTGCCCCTGTCAGCGGTTGACCTGAGCTATGCCCGGCCGGGATTGCCGAAAGAAGATGCGCAGGGCACCAAGGTCATAATTCAGGAACAGCAGCCGGCCCATACGCCGCCGCCGGAAGACGGTCGCAAAACGGAAGGAATAATCCTGGACGGCGGCACCGAGATCATATCGGTTGAGGGTGAAGTTTCCGAGAGCGTGTCCCAGAATGCGGAAATGCGCAAGACGGCCGTGTTGCGGGAGGAAAAGACCGACACGGCGATAATCATCCCCGCCGAGTTTCAGCCGGCGGCGCCCAAAGCGGTTCGACCGGAGAAAGTAACCGCGTCGGCGGCCAAGAGTGCAGCCCTCCCGCCCGCGCCCCGCTCCCCAGAACCAAAACCTGCGGCGCCAAAAGTTGTTCGGGCTGAACAACCCGCCGCACCGGCCATGAAGAGCGCCGCACCAGAGCCGAAACCCACGGCGCCTCCCGTTATTCGCACGGAGCAAGCAGCTATGCCTGCCGCAAAGGTCCCTGCACCCGCACCCCGCGCCCCCGAGCCCAAACCTGCGGCGCCCTCGATTGTTCGCACAGGGCAAGCAGCCACGCCGGCCGCAAAGGGCCCCGCGCCTGCGTCCCGAGCGCCCGAGCCCAAACCTGCGGCCCCCGCGATTGTTCGCACGGAGCAAGCGGCCGTACCGGCCGCCGAAAAACCGGCTGTCAAGCCGCAGCCCGCGGAGCCTGCAGTTGTTCTTACGGAGTTGTCAGCCGCGCCCGCGCCGACATCGCGTGAATCCGAGGCTAAACAGTCTGTTCCCAAAGCGGAAGAAAGGCGGGTCGACGTGTCCATGCCTGCGGCCCAACGGGATTCTGCCTCCGTCACCACCGAGATTTCCTCTCAAAAAGACGCTGTTTACTGTTCGGCATGCGGGGGCAGGAACGCCTTGATCGCCAACTTCTGTTCCCACTGCGGGTCAAAACTCCTCCGGGAATCGGTTCCCGCAAAGTGCCCGACAACCAAAGTCCTTATGCTTTCTTTTCTCGTATCGGTTCCGGTAGCAATAATTGCAGTGGGTGCAGTGCTCGTTCTTACGCAGCAGAACAGGACGGTTCCACAGAACCCGGAACCGCCACTGGCGGTTCCCCAGGCGGCTGCGCCTGCCCCGGCCGTTGCCGCCCCGGCGACGGAAAAAGCCGCTCTGCCGAAACAGGACTCCGCAAGCGTCACTCCGCCTGCGCGGCCAAACCCGCCCAAGCCTCCCAGGGCCGCTTCGCTCACTGCCGAGCAAAAACAGGCAAAGATAGAGGAAGCCCTCAGGGACGCTCAAACCTACATCAATTTGGGATCGTTTGAAGAGGCGTTGAACAAATACATGTTTGTTTTGAAGCTGGACCCAAAGAACGACGATGCTCTCGACGGCCTCAGAACGGTGAGGGACGCCAAAGACAAGGCAACTGCCGATTCGGCGAAAACGAAATAGCCTTGGGGAGTCGCCCATGCACCGCCGTGCCGGAACAGTCATTGCGTTCTTGATCTATTCCACAGCGGCCCTGTGCGGTTCCGATGTTTCCGGCGAGCTCAAACAGCTGCTCAAGGAACGGATCGACGCCATTTCCACCAGAGACACCGCGGTCTTGAGCAGGATCTGCACCAAGGATTATCAGGTGATCGGCTCCGCAGGCGAGAAAATGACGCTTGCGGATCTCAAACAGGCCGTCATGCAGACGGAAACGCCGGTAAAACTCACGACGATTCTCAGCTATCAACCATTTATTGCGGAAGACGAATCGATGGCGTTCGCCACGTTCGAAATCGAAGAGGAAGTGGTACTAGACAAGCAGGACATCGTCAAGAACAGCCTTATCATCACCGAGATTTACAAGAAAGACAAGAGCAGGTGGAAGATCCAGCTCACGCATACCTCGCAGAAGATCTGCCTCCTTCCCGACTGACGGCAGTGCCTCCGGGCTCCGTCACCGTGCTCTTCCCCGCCGGATACCGGTCCTTTCCTGAGGATAAAAACCGCCGGGCGGGCCGCGGCTATTTTTCCCGTACGCCGTGGTTTTTTGCCAGCACCTCAAGGGCATTCTTTGCCTGAGTGCAGCCCGGCTCAAGCGCGAGCGCTTCCCGGAATTGCCGGGTAGCGTCTTCGCTCCTGCCCATGACGGCCAGGAGGTTTCCGTAGTTCAGGTGCGCGTCCAGGTACAACGAGTCCAGGCGCAGCGCCCGGGCGTACTCAACAAGTGCGCCGGCCTGGTTTCCTGTGCCCGCCATGGCCCTCGCGAGATCGGCATGCGCCTCGGCGCTCTTCGGGTTCAGGCGCACGGCCTCCCTGAAATGAGGCTCGGCGTCGCCGATTTTACCCTGCATGGCCAGCGCGACGCCCAGGTTGATATGTGCAACGGCCAGATCCGGCCTGATCCGCAGCGCCCGGGTGAAGCAATCGATCGCCTCGTCGAGTTTACCCTGGTCTGCGGCGAGCCTGCCCAGGCCGCACAGCGCCGGAACGGAAGCCGGCGCCGCCCGCAGGGCGTCCTTGTATTTGTCAACAGCCTCGGCGGTCCTGCCTTTTCGTGCGAGAATATCTCCCATGTTGGCGAGCGCACCTGCATCGTGTGGGCTGCGGCGCAGGCCTTCTTCGTATTCGTCGAGCGCCTCCCCGTCTTTTTTAAGGCCCGCCAACGCGGCCGCACAATTGAAATGCGCTTCGGCCAGGTCGGGGGCCACGCCCAGCGCCTTCCGGTAGTACGCAAGCGCCTCATTTGTTTTCCCCTTTCGCGCAAGCGCAATCCCGAGGTTGTTGAACACGTCGTACCGGACGCCGGTATCGTATGGCCTTGCGGCCAGCGCCTGCTCAAAACTTGCGATGGCCGCATCCGTTTTTCCCTGGGCGGACAACGCCACACCCATGTTGAGATAGGCCACATCGTTGTTCCTCGTGACCGCCGCGGCATGTCCGAAAAGCGCCACGCTGTCCTTCCAATATCCGGCCTGTGCGTGCGTCAAAACCATGAGCACGATGACAACGGCCGCAGCCGCGGCGCACAATGCTTGCCGGCGATAGCGCCATTGCGCCAGCGCTTCCGGCGCGCCCCAGGCAATCATGATGAATATCCCGATAGACGGGACATAGGTGTACCTGTCGGCCATGGACTGCAGCCCGACCTGCACCAGCCCGATAACCGGCACGAGCGTGCCGAGATACCACAGCCATCCGGCGAGCAGGAAAGGCATGCGCCGCGCCGTTTTCAGGCATACCGCCGATATCGCAATCACCACGCACAACGAAACAAGCACGGCAGTAACCGGGAGCCGTGGAGGAAAAGGATAGAAACACGCCAAGTTGACGGGCAGGACAATCTTCCAGAGATAGGCGCCGTACGAAAGAGCCGCGTTCGCCGTTCTTTCCACAAGGGAAAGACTCGCCGTGGCCACAACGGCGTTTTTGCTGCTTTGTGCAACATATGCAACACCGCACGAAGCAATCGACATGATGAACAAGGGTATCTTTTCGAGCACCAGCCGCCGCCAGGCGGACCACAACGCCCTCTGTGCGGCCGCGCCGCCCGTGATCGCAGGAACCCGGCAAAGCGGCCACACGTCAAGCACGAGCAAGACGAACGGAAGCGTCACCAGCATGGGCTTTGCCATGAGTCCCAGGGCAAAGCATATTGCGGAGGCCCCATACCAGGCGCGCGACCTTCGCCTTGCATACTGAACGTAACACAGAGTGGTACACAGCAAGAGCATGGTGCTCAGAACGTCCTTGCGTTCCGAAATCCACGCCACCGACTCCACGTGCAGCGGATGCAAAGCGAATAGCGCAGCCGCAAATCCGCTCTTCCACCCGGACCCGGTTGCCGTCCACAGAAGATAAAACAACAGAATAACATTTCCAATATGGAAAGCAAGATTCACCAGATGTGCGGCCCCGGGCCTGGGCCCGAATACCGTGCAGTCGAGCATATGCGACACCCAGGTGAGCGGATGCCAGTTGCCGGTTTCGAACGTGGAAAAAGCCCACGCAAGGTTCCTGGGGGTTACGCCGGAAAGCACGTGCGGGTTTGCGGTGACATAGAGTTCATCGTCGTAACTGACAAGAGAGGAAGCGCGCGCCGTTTGCCAATACGGAACAGCGGTGGCAATGCACAGGAGTGCGCACACGGCGGCGAATGGAAAATGAGGGCCGACCCGGCTCGTGTTCATGCGGCGTATAGTAACAGGGGACCCGCCGGTGCGCGGGGCCTGTTCTCCTGCTGAGTCATCTAACAATCGGGACGATCTTTACAAGTGAGTACGTTCCGGCCTGCATCCTGACTGAATAATAACCGCTTGGAAGACTTCGCGCGTCCCAGGACGTGCGGTAACATCCCGACGAGAGACGGTCATTCACCAGAGATGCTATCCTCTGTCCGGAAAGGTCATAAATTCCGATGAACACCTGATCTGAATGCGGAAGAGAAAATTCAATGGTTGCGTTCGACCGAGTACGGCATGGAGGTTGAATATTCAATTGCACGAACTTCAGCAACCTTCCCGGCTGCGTGCGATGGAGAACCCCTGCCAGTTCGGCAAGCGGTCTGGAATACAGCCCGCCCCCGGTCCCGGCAAAGACGGTGCTCCCGTCCACGGCAAGAGACAGGATGGTGCTGTTGGTGAGGCCGGGCGAGATACCGGAATCGACCGCGCTCCAGCTCGCTCCGTTGTTGGCGGACTGGTAGATGCCGTCGCCGTCGGTCCCCGCAAAAATTCTTCCGTTGGTCGCGGCAAGGCACCAGATGTAAAGAGAACCGGCCCTCTCACCCGAGAGACCGGAATTGGCCGGACTCCAGCTTGTTCCGTTGTCGGTGGAAAGGTAAACGCCGTTGCCGTCGGTCCCCGCAAAAACAGTGTTGCCGCTCACCGCAAGAGACCAGACGGTACTGTGGGGAAGGCCGGAATCAGCCGCGGTCCAGCTTGCGCCGTTATTGGCGGACAAGAAGATGCCGCTGTCGGTCCCCGCAAAAATGGCGCCGCCGCCTGCGGCAAGACACCAGATACGGGCATTTGCAAGCCCGGAATCAACCGCCGTCCAGCTTGTGCCGTTGTCGGCGGACCGGAAGATACCGCCTTTAGTCCCTGCAAAAAGAGCGCCGTCGCTCTGGGCAAAACACGTGATTCCGGAATTTGTGAGGCCGGAATCAACCGCGGTCCAGCTTGTGCCGTTGTTGGCGGACAAGAAGATGCCGCTGTCGGTCCCCGCAAAAATGGTGCCGCCGCTTGCGGTAAGGGACATTACCGCCGGGGTTACAAGCCCGGAATCAACCGCGGTCCAGCTTAAGCCGCTGTCGGCGGACCGGAAGATGCCGCTGTTGGTCCCTGCGTAGATGTTGCTGCCGCTGACGGCAAGGGACCAGATGAGAAAATCGCTCCCACCGGGGCCGGATTTGACAGCAGTCCATTGGGCGCCCGCGGTGTGCACGAACAGCACCGTGATTCCCATAACGACGATGATCCCGAGAATCTTTTTCGTAGGAGCCTCTTGTACCGTTGAACAGGCGTTGGAATGGATATAAAATAATTTCAAACAAGAAAGGGCGGGCCGTCAAAGAATCACGGCCACGGCCCCTTTCTTTTCGTAAAGGACCCCGGAGCGCAACCGCCATGGCGCCGGGAATTTTCCGGCAGAAAACGGTTTTTTGCAAAACGTGTTCACTTTTGGCAAATGGAATTATATATTGTAGTCAAACCCGATAGTCAAGGACCGGCTGCCGTTGACACTGAGCGTACCCGAAAGACAGGCGTTCATGGGGTGACCTGGTGCCGGTCCTTCGCGGTTACTTTGAACCTTTTCCTTAATCCCGAGGGGTGTGGTATGAAACGGATCCCTGCTCTCTTTATCGCGTTTGCGGTGACCGCGAGTTTATGCGGCACATTGTTCGCCCAAACAACTCAGCAAAAACTCGTTGCGTACTGGTCATTCGATTCAGCCTCGGGCCGTACGTTCTACGATGTCACGGGCCACGGGTACAACGCCTCCTGGACAGGCTCGGGCGTCGGCCAGGCGCCCGGCGTCGTTGGCCAGGCGCTTTCCTGCTCAGGCACCTCGTATGAGTTAACGGTTGCGAATTCCCAGGACAGTTTCGCCCTGAACAATGTGACCATTGAGGCTTGGTATAACACCGACAGTATGATGGATGCCTTTATATTGGATTACCAGTACGTGGCGGAGGGAGTTTACAACGGGTATGGCCTGGATGTTCACAGCAACGGCACCGCCGAACTCGGCATATCGAACTCGTCCAAGAACGGTTGGATCTCGGCTATTTCGACCACTGCCATGGCAAAGGGAAAATGGTATCATCTTGCCGCAACCTACGACGGAGCCGCTGCCCGCGTTTTTGTGAACGGAACTATGGAAAGCCAGACGGCGTATTCCGGCGGCATCGGGTACCCTGTGGGGGAAAATGCACGCATCGCCTGCCAAACGCTGATGGGCGGTGTCATCCGGCTTTTCGACAAAGGAAGAATCGACGAGCTCAAGCTGTACAACTACGCGTTGAGCGCAGACAGCATTAAAGCCCATTTTCTTGCCGCCAGGCCGCCTTCGCCGGTCCTGGTTCCCTGCATGCCCAACCCCACGTACAACCGGGAGCCCGCTTTCAGGTGGCTTACCACGCCGGGCATCGCGGTTTACCGGCTGCAGATCGACACTCTCCAACTCTTTCCGTCTCCGATTGTTTCGATTCCGCTCTCAGACACCTTTTACACGCCGGGGGTCAATCTTCCTGTAAAGACAATCTACTGGCGGGTATGCAACGACGCGGACCTGTCGACGTGGTCTGCGACATCGTCGGTCACCATTCTCGATTCGTTGACACCCCTGCTTATTCCGTACACTCCCGACCCCACCCTTGATCGCCGGCCCACGCTTATGTGGCATCCGGTAAAGGGGTCAGCCTCCTACGCCATTCAAATCAACAACAATCCGGGTTTCGCTTCGCCGCTCATTTCCGACATTACCTCCGACACCTTCTATACGCCTGGCGCCGATTTGCCAGTGGGCGTGATCGACTGGCGCGTGAAGTCCGCAGCCGGAACGCAATATTCCCCGGCCGACACCTTTGTCATTCAGAACGATTCCGTTCCTCTTCTGATCCCTGTTTCCCCAGACACGCAGTCCACGCGAAGGCCCGTCCTCGCCTGGCATCCGGCCGTTGGAGCCACCGCTTACAGGCTCCAGATTGACACAGTGGGAAATTTTGCCAACCCGGTCATTTCCCTGCCGCTGTCCGACACGTTCTACGTTCCCCAGGCCGATTTTCCCATGGGAAAACTGTTCTGGAGGGTAAGCGCGGGAACCGGCGGCACCATGTATTCGGCGGTCGATATATTCTGGATTCTCATCACGTCCGCCGAGCGGCAGGCCGGCGCTTTGAGCCCTGCCCGTCTGTTGTCCGTGTTCTCGACCGGGTGGGACCGCGGGATCGGCGTCGCGTATACCGTTGACAAACCGTGCGGTGTCTCGTTTGACGTGTTCTCGCTGGCCGGGAAGCAGGTTGCCACGCTGTACTCGGCAACCAGCGCTCCCGGGATGTACCGGTTTTCCTGGACCAATGGCGACAAAGGGACTACCTTGACAAAAGGTGGGTACGTTCTGAGGTGCAGGGTCGGCGAAAGGGTGCTTGCGAAGCGGATACTACTGATGTAGAAGCCGTTGGTGAGGTTCGAGGGTAAAGTTTTTTCTCACGCCGTAAACGATCCGCAGCGGGAGCCTGTTGATAGTGCGGGAGCACGGTTGTGCACGACCGTGCTCCTGCAACATCTCACCGAACAAAGATTGTTCCTTCCGCCCTCACCGTACCGTGTTTCCCGTCCGGAATTGAGCAAGATAGGGATGACCGGCACCCTGGCCGGCGCTGGTGAAGGAGCCCCCTACATATATGGATGTTCCATTCTCGGCGATTGAATAGACTTGGTTATTTGCGCTTGGATTCCAGTCCAAAACATTTCCTGTAGCTATGTCCAATGCAGCGATATTGCTGCGCCTCTGGCCTCTAAAGTTAAAGAACCGTCCCCCTACGTAGAATTTACCTTTATCTCTGACCCAGTAGTGTCCGGTTAAATTGACAACAAGAGAAGGGCTACCAACCTATTTTTATCGTTGAAGGTTTAGTTTTTGACGATTAAAAAGAGGAGGCAGCCCTTGAACAGAAGAAATACAATATTCAATCAGATAACGCAACTGTTGAATCGGAAGGGATTCTGGCGCATTGTTAATCGGTACGAAGGAGACAGGTACGTAAAGAGCATGACCTGCTGGCAGGAGATGCAGATTTTGCTCTTTTCGCTGGTAAAGGATTTGGTCAGCTTTCGGGATGTAGAAGCGTGTCTGAAGAGCAATGCGGATAAGTGGGAACATATTGGTCTTGCGAGTGTAGCCCGCAGTACACTGGCAGATGCACTCGCTCTCCGGCCATACAAGATGTTTGAAGATCTTTTCTATCAGTTTCTGGATAAATGCCAGCGATTGGCACCTCGTCATGACTTTCGGGTAAAGGTTCCGGTATTTACGCATGATTCAACCTTGATCAGCGTATGTCTGTCATCGTTTCCATGGGCACGGTATCGCAGGCGCAAAGGTGGATTGAAACTTCATATGCTTCTGGACCATGACGGTTACCTACCGTCGTTTATCCGGATGACGGACGGGAAAGTCCATGACATTCGGGTGGTGAAAGATGCCGAATATGATTTTCCTGCGCTTCCGCCGGACAGCATCCTCACCATTGATCGAGGCTACACAGATTTTGGCTGGCTTCATTCACTGCATACGACTGGTGTTACATTCGTGATCCTGGCAAAATCCAACATGGCATATCATCTTGTCGGACAGCACAAAGAACCGAACGTAAGACGCGGAATTATCCGTGATCAGGAAGTCGAAATGTCGAATTTTTACGAAAGCAAGGCATATCCGGAGAAGCTGCGACTGATACAGTATTACAACAAGGAGTTAAACAAGAACCTGGTCTTTCTGACGAACAATTTCACGTTGTCGGCAACGACAATTGCTGCACTGTACAAGGGAAGATGGGAGATAGAAACATTTTTCAAGTGGATCAAGCAGCACTTGAAGATAAAGACGTTCTACGGGACCAGCGAAAACGCGGTAATGACACAGGTGTGGATAGCCATGATCTTGTATCTCCTGTTGTCGTTTATAAAATTCCAAGCACGGTATGCCTTCACCATGCTGGAATTACTGCGGGTTATCCGAGAAAGGCTGCTTGGTTTTGAAAGCTTGATTGAATTACTACGGGTCAATTACGAGCGGTTACGTTCTTTGCGCTCCGCTCCAGTGCAATTATCATTCTATTAGCCATTGGTCAAGAGGTTTAGCCGGACAGGGCTGGATTCTCCTTAAGGGTTAGCCCTTATGAGCATGTATCCGGCATACCGATTCTTTGTTTTTGACGTACGATGTCGCAGGCGATCCCATTCCTGCGATCCCGGCACAGGTGTAAAAATCAGTTCACGCGCTTTACCAAAGCAAGCAAAAGCGGCAACCGCCGAACGCAGCTTGCTAAAAACGACGGCGATAACGACTTTTCAAGGTGTTCCTTCTTTCCACTTGGAATCGGCGGACGATTCCTCAACTATTTTTGTTGCAGTTTTCTTGCCGTCAATTATTTGCCGCGTTACGGTCACATGAGCATCGGTCAGGATGTCGCCAAGAGTGGTTTCTTTTGACAACTCCATCATTCCGAGCATGATCCTGGCGCCGGATCCAACAGTCAGGGTGTCCAGGGCTGATCTTGTTTTCACGATTAGTACACGGGTCACGGCATCAACCGAAACGACTTTCCCACGAATCTTCATTTCACTGGCCTCTTGTTCGGCTTGTTCTTTGGCTTTCGTCACAATCTGTTCCTGTGCGGTTGATCCTTCCGCCTGCGCGAAAAGAAGGCTTGCGCAAGAAAGAACCATAACCAAGATGAGTAAAAACCGTCGGGTAACCATAGCATACTCTCCTTTCGGATGTTCAAGGCTTAACAATTTGTAGCCGCGTAAAGATTGGCTCATCGGTCGCGCGCTTGCACGCATCCTCACAGCAGCGGCGCCAGAAGGCGGGCAACCCCTTCCATGAACTCAACAAAGACATTTGCTTTTCTAATTCCTCTGGTAGATTGACCCATAAGATCGGTTACCCAATTCCCCAGCTCTTGTACCATGCTTTGGTCATTCATAAACAGCGCGACCTCGTAGTTAAGAAAAAAGCTTCGCACATCCATGTTCATTGAACCGATAACGCCCAGAGCATTATCGACAAGGATTACCTTGCCGTGCATCATGCCCGGGGAAAAATTGCAGATGGTCGCGCCGCTGTCCTGCATTTGCCGGAGATAGCTCCTCCGCACCACATCGGCGAGCGGATGGTTGGAGACCTGCGGCACCACAACCCGAACATCGACGCCGCGTTTGGCGGCGATGCACATCGCCTTGAGCAGCATTTCGTCCGGAACAAGATAGGGGGTGGCAATCCACACACGATGCTCGGCCTTGAAAATAGCGGTGACAATGTCATCGTGGAGCGGATCGCCAACGACATCAGGTCCGCTCGGTACCAACTGCAGGGCAATGGACGGGCCGTTGACGGTATGAGAAGGACCGTCTTCCTCGGCTGTCTCCTGCTTTGCGGCAAATCGCCAATCCGAACAGAAAACCTGACGCAAATCTGCAACCACCGGCCCGTTTACAATGAGGGACAGATCGTGCCAGCGTCGCGTGTTCCCGCCGGCGCCCATGTACTCCCGCGCGATATTCATGCCGCCGAGCATTGCGGTTCCGTTATCGACAATGACAATTTTCCGATGATTACGCAAATTTGCGCGGCCCCGAAAGGGCAGATGCATCATCGGCATGAAAGAGGCGTGTTGGCCTCCGCTCGCAAGGAGAGGGGCAAGCATCTTTCTTGATACACGAATGGAGCCAAGCGCATCCAAAAGCAGGCGCACGCGAACACCCTGTTTGGCCCGCCGCGTGAGGGCCGCAACCACGGAGACGCCGGTTTCATCGTTGCCCAAAATGAAGGTGGCGATATCGATGCTCTTCCCGGCGTGTTCGATCAGATCGAAGAGAGCGGCACATGCCTTTTCGCCTGTGGGAAGCAGCGAAACCTGGTTGCCGCTACGCACAGGAAAAATGCTGCCGACGCCATTCGTAACGGGCCGCTCCGCGGTATCTTTTGTGCCAACGGCCAGGCTTGGCTTGGTTCTCGTCATGCGCCTGACTTTACGTCCGCCAAAAAGGAGGTATGCCGGCACCCCAAGGTACGGAATCAGCAGAATTGCCAACAGCCAGGCCGTCGTGCTTGACGGAGATCGCTGTGTGCGGTTCTGGTGAACCAGCAGCGTCACGGCCAGGAAAAATCCGAGAATCGGCAGAATGTGAAATACTATCCAGTGAACCTTGATCATACTATTGCAGTTCGCTTTCTGTAAACAGGACCGCGTGATCGGAAAGCCTCTTCCACGCTCCCCTATAGTACGTCGCGGATTTCTTTGCCGTCAGACCCCTGAGGTAAATTCGATCGAGCGGCAAAAAAGGAATGAACGCCGGAAAGGTGCGTGACCTCCTGCCGTTTGCCTCCCGGGCGGCGTCCTTCAGGCCCAAGAGCTGAGCGAAATCGTCGACGTCTTTCCCATGCCAGTCGTTAAAATCTCCTGCCATGATTATCGGCGCATCGCTCGGAATACACCGGTTGATGAAATCAGCCTGAATCCTGAGCTGCTTTCGGCGCGAAGCGGCAAAAAGCCCCAGATGAATGCACAAACAATGCAACGGATTCGTGCCGCCTGGAATGTGCACGGCGCAGTACAGAAAACCGCGTTGCTCAAAACTATTGGTTGAAGTGTCGATCTGTTCTGAATGAAGGATGGGGAACTTTGAAAGGATCGCATTGCCATGATGGCCGTGGGGATAGAATGCGTTCTTTCCGTATGCAAAATATTTCCACTCGGAATCGGCGAGGAATTCGTGTTGCGCCTGATCGGGCCAATCGGGCTGCTTTTCCGCCTGAGCGGAGTTCTTGCCAACCACCTCCTGTAAAAAAACCAAATCGGCTTCCATAAATCGGATTGCCTCGCGAAGCCTATGAAGGATAAGACGCCGGTTGCCCCAGGAGAACCCTTTGTGAATATTGATGGTTACGATGCGCAGTTTTTGCATGCAGGCTCATTTCATGGAAACTCCGGTCTTCAAACCAACTTGACTATCATCTTTCCAACGTTTTTTCCTAGAAAAAGGCCGATGAATGCGTCCGTCGCTTTGTCGATCCCATTCACGACCGTTTCTATGTTTTTGATTTTCCCGTCGCGAAAATAGCCGCCCACCTCTTTCTCAAATTCGCCTTGACGATCAATCCAATCGCGAACGATCATTCCTTTCATGCTCAAGCGTTTGCCGATCATGTAAAAAAGATTGGAAGGTCCGGGCCGCGGCTTTTCTTCATTGTAACCGGAGATGCCGCCACAGGCAATGATCCGGCCGTGCACCCGCAAAGCGGAAAGCGCAGCTTCCAGTGTTTCGCCTCCCACATTATCGAAATAGACATCGATGCCATCCGGCGCCGCCTCAGCAAGCTGCTTGACAACCGGACCGGCTTTGTAGTTAAAGGCTGCGTCGAATCCACATTCTTCCATTAGAAACTTAACCTTTTCGTCTGACCCGGCCGACCCGATAACCCGGCACCCGCGCAATTTTGCAAGTTGTCCGGCCATGCTGCCAACGGCTCCGGCGGCCCCCGAAATGTGAACAACATCTCCGGCCTTGACCTCCACCAAATTCAACCCAACCCACGCGGTCATGCCCGTCATGCCGAGCGCGCCAAGATGTACCGATAGCGGTTGAATCTTCGAATTTACCGCATTTAAGTCTTTCGGCAAAGCAATGAAGTACTCCCGCCACCCAAAGTTGGAGATAACAGCATCGCCTGGTTTGAACTCCTTGGCGCGCGACTCAACGACCTCCCCGACCGCGCCGCCATCGAGCGGTTTACCCAACTCAAATGGCGGTACATACGATTTTCCTTCGTTCATGCGACCTCGCATGTATGGGTCCACCGACATAAAGAGATTGCGAATGAGGATTTCTTGGCCTCGCAACGGCTCCAGCTCCGTTCTGGCCAGGGCAAAATTACCTGCGGTTGGCAATCCGTACGGGCGGGAGACCAAACGAATTTCACGGCTTGTCATTTTGTCCATAAACAACTCCTTGTCGAGGGTGCAAAGCTAACGGCCTCGCGCTCAACTTTGCCGTCACAACTGTTTGCGGATGGCTTTCAATTCCCGGCGACGCTTTTTTGAGATCTCCGGATAGGTCATTGTAAGATCACCGAGCGCGTCAAGGACTATGCGGGAAACGATCAGCCGGGAATTCTCCTTGTCATCGGCGGGAACAATGTACCAGGGCGCGTGATTTGCGTTTGTTGCGCTGAGGCAGGCCTCGTAGGCCTTCATATAATCCTTCCAGTACTTCCTCTCCGAAATGTCCGCCAGACTACATTTCCAATTCTTGTCCGGCTCGTCAATGCGCTCCAGGAAACGCTTCCGTTGTTCGTCTTTCGATAGGTAAAGAAAAACCTTAATGATCTTGGTGCCGTTACGGTGGAGATGGTGTTCAAGATGCGCGATGGATCGGTACCGCCCCTCCCAAATCGTCTTCTTGTCAAGAAATTCATCCGGCAGCCCCTGGCTCTTGAGAATCTCCGGATGCACGCGAACGATAAGGACTTCCTCGTAGTACGAACGATTGAAAATGCCGATCCGCCCGCGCTGCGGCAGGCGGCACGTGGTGCGCCAGAGAAAATCGTGGCTCAATTCTTCGGCGCTCGGCTGCTTGAAACTGAAAACCTCGCAGCTCTGCGGATTGAGGCCCGACATCACGTGCTTGATCACGCCGTCTTTGCCCGCGGCGTCCATTGCTTGGAAAATCAGCAGAACCGAATAACGGCTGTAGGCGTAGAGCATGCTCTGCAGCGCGCTCATTTTCCTCACGTGCTCGACGAGGATTTCCTGATAGTGTTCCTTGGATTTGTAGTAAGGCTTTACCCGCGTCCGCCACCTCTTGAGTCTAACCTTGGCTCCGGGCCGCACCCGGAAATCTTTTGAATTGATTTTCATTTTTATTCTTTCGGTTATGTCAGCTGCGCTGTTTGCCCGGCTTATTTTTGGGTTTCCGCTTCTGGAGGCTTTTGCTCCGCATCGTCCGCTTCCTGAACCGCGCGAACGTCGTCGCGCCCTAGTTGCTCGTAAAATTTATGGACTTTTTTGGCGAGCTGATCTGATACCTGGACCGCCGGCTTCGTGTTCGATTCCGGATTGTTTTCCGTTTGGGCATCAGGCTTCGGCTTGGCTTCGTCCTTGCGAATTTCCTTCTCCGCTTTTTCCCAGTCCTGGACGGCGTGGCCTTCGTGTCGGCCTTCCTGTTCGTATAGTTCATAGGCCCGTGCCACGATCTGCGGCGTCAAATCGGACGTTATTGACGAGATCGTGGACTTGATCGGATCGAAAATCCGGTACGCGAGCAGTTTAAGACGGTCGCCCAAAAGCGCCCATACAATCGCATATCCCCACACGAATCCGGCCCAGCCCCACCCCAATGGAGGCATGAGGAAACCGTAGACCGTGATGAATGTCGCCAGTATCTGCGTGCCGAGCACTGCCATCCACAAAATCTTCGCGGGACGGATGGACCAGAACGGGCCGCGCGTGCGGGTGAGAAAAATAGTCAGATGTCCGGCCACGGACAGCATCAAATACATCATCGGCTGGAGATGCGGACGGTCGAGGTGAAAAACGCGGTCGCCAAGGTAAAACAGGCCGAATGCGGCAATGGGCCCGATAACACCCAACACCGTGGCGATTCCCAACACCATGCGCATGTTCCAGGACTCCGGCTTGTTCTTGTAATGCACGTTGTCGTATGCGATTGACAGAATAGCGCCATCGTTGAGCAGGGCCAACATCACGATCATTACCGCGGTCAACGGATAAAAGTTGAAGAACAGGATCGCCGCCGTCATAAATAACAGCACGCGCAACGTTTCGGCGATGCGGTAAATTGCATAGCTGTTCATCCGCTGGAAGATCTTCCGGCTCTCTTTGATCGCGTCGATAATCACCGAAAGCCCGGGCGTCATAAGCACGATGGCCGAGGCGGCGCGCGCCGCGTCCGTCGCCCCGGAAACCGCGATACCGCAGTCCGCTTTCTTGAGCGCCGGAGCGTCATTCACCCCGTCGCCGGTCATGCCCACAATATGACCGCGTTTTTGCAGAACATCCACGATATGGAACTTATGCTCGGGAAATACCTGGGCGAAACCGTCGGCCTTCTCGATGGACTCCGCCATTTGAGAGGTTTCTTGACGTTTGACATCACCCAGGCCGGCTGCGTCGAGGATATTTCCACCCATGCCCAATTTCTTGGCGGTCTCCTGCGCAATTGCCAGCGCATCACCCGTGACCATCTTTACTTTCACGCCCATATTGTGCGCGGTTTCAATGGTTGCCCTGGCATCGTCCCGCGGCGGATCGAACAGGGGCAGCACGCCGAGAAACTGCCACTGGCCGTCGCCATCGGCCCGGGCCACGCCAAGCGATCGAAAGCCGCGTGCAGCAAATTCGCTCACCGCCTTTTCGACGGCTGGCTTGACTTGGGCGGCATTGGCGGACAAGGCCAGAATCACCTGCGGCGCGCCCTTTGTCCCTTTGGAGGTCTTTCCGTCTTTGGTTTTCACCGTGGCCTCGGTGCGTTTATGAACCGGGTCGAACGGCTGGAAATGAACCACTTCATAAGCCTTCAACGCGTCTTTGTCCTTGACTCCTCCCAGGACAGCCAGGTCGATGGTGTCGTTGTTTTCGGAGCGGGACGCCAGCGCGCCGTTGAGGATAACTTGCTCCGCGGGAACATTGGTCACACTGAATGGATCGCCCAAGGTCAACTTGTTCTGTGTCAATGTTCCGGTCTTGTCAGAGCATAAAACGTCCACGCCCGCCAATTCCTCGATTGCGGTCAACCGGCTCACAATGGCCTTTTTCCTTGCAAGCAGGCGCGCGCCCACCGCCATGGTAACGGACAAAACCGTGGGCATCGCAACCGGAATCGCGGCTATGGTAAGCACCAGGGCGAATTGCAATGTGGTAAGTATCGGGTCGCCCCGGACAATTGCCACGGTGATAATAATCGCCACCAGGGCCACCGCAAGGATGATCAGGAAATTGCCGATTTTCAAGACTGCTTTTTGAAAATGGCTGACCGTTTTTGCCTCTTGAACCAACTGCGCGGTCTTGCTAAAATAGGTTTTCGCTCCCGTGGCATACACCATTGCACCGGCTTCACCTTGACGAATGATCGAACCTGAAAACACGGCGTCGCCGGCTTTGCGCTCGGCGGGCAACGACTCGCCTGTCAACGCGGACTGGTCCACCTCCACCGGGTCACCGTCAAGCAATCGCGCATCGGCCGGCACGATGTCGCCCAGGCGCAAACGTATAACGTCGCCCGGCACCAACTCGCGTACTGCCGGCGTGGTCCACTTCCCGTCGCGTTTTACCCGGGCCTTAACCGCCAGCTTCGACTTCAACGCGGCAATGGCGTTTCCCGCCTCACGCTCTTCCCAGAATCCCACCAGTGCATTCGCTACCAGCAAAATGAGAATAATGAAGAAATCCGGCCAATGCCGGACCACACCGGACAGAATCACCGCAGCTTCGATCATCCACGGAATCGGGCCCCAGAAATAGGAAAGAAATTTCAGCAGCGGGTTGGTCTTCTTTTCCTCGATTTCATTGGGTCCGTACTCCGCCAGCCGTTTCTGCGCTTCGGCCTGGGTGAGACCCTCCGGCGAAGATCCTAATCTCTTCTCCACATCCGGCAGGGGCAGGGATTTCAGATCGTCTTTGGAATCGGGCTTTGGTTCGGGCTTATAACCGGCTGCCTTTTCTTCTATCTTCATTATGTTTCTCCTTTTCGTTCCGTAGCTAGCCGTTCACTTCAAAGATCGTGAACGCCCGACTATTTCCTAAATGCCTTGACAATAACGACTTCTTTCCACTTGGAATCGGTGGACGATTCCTCAACCATTTTTGTTGCAGTTTTCTTGCCGTCAATTATTCGCCACGTTACGGTCGGTCAGGATGTCGCCAAGAGTAGTTTCTTTTGACAACTCCATCATTCCGAGCATGATCCTGGCGCCGGATTCAACAGTCAGGGGTGTCCAGGGCTGATCTTGTTTTCACGATTAGTGTACGGGTCGGACATCCAACCGAAACCACTTTCCCTGGATACAATGACCATTTGGGCGAGCTTGGGTATCACCTTATCTCCGAGATTACTTTTTGCGGTGCTATTTTCCCTTTTGTTCGAGCCATTCCAGCATGGTGTGAATACTCCCCGTGGCAAGAGCAATGCAGGAGTCCGCTGCGCCATAATAGAGACGGAGGGTGTCTCCGTCCGGGGCAACGGTATAGCCGCACGGGAAAACGACATTGTCCACATCCCCTTGCCGCTCATAGGGTTCTTCCGGGCCGAATACCCACTCATCACCGCGCTTGAAGCACTTTTCCGGCGTGTGCAGATCAAACAAAGCAAGCCCGAGCCGATAAATGCAACCCGCGCCGGTCATCCTGACTCCATGATAGATCACCAACCAGCCACGGGGAGTTTCTATGGGTGGCGGCGAGAGGCCGATCTTATTTGCATCCCACCATGCCCCGCGCCGCGATTCGAGCATAAGCTTATGGCTCCCCCAGTGACGCAAATCGGAAGAATAGGAAATCCACACATGCGCTTCGGGGCCGCTTACCGGGCGGTGAATGAGCGCCCAGTAGTCGCCGATCCGGTTTGGAAAGAGCGCCGCATCCTTGTCGTCCGGCGACATGATCTCCCCAAACCGCTCAAAGGTGTGAAAATCCTCGGTAAGCGCCAGAGCCACGCCCGGGCCGCCGTGCGTAAAAGCGGTATAGACAATTGCGAATTTCTTGAGCTCAGCGACATAGGTGATGCGCGGGTCTTCCACGCCCCACAGCTCTTCGGGGAAGTGTTCCGGATCGGGATACAGGGTCGGCGTTGGATCGATCTTCCAGTCATCCACGCCGTTTGCGGACCTTGCTGCGCACAAATGTGAATGTCCGCGGCGGTCCTCAACACGGCACAAAAGCAGCGTGGTTCCATCCGCCAGCAATGTTGCGCCGGGGTTGAAAACGCTATGTACCGGATAGGGCCAGTCCGCGGCGGTGAGGATAGGGTTAAGTTTGTGCCTGCGAAAGAGTTCGGGGTGTTGGTTGTCCATAATGATTATGATTCCGTTGGTTGAATGGTATTTTCCGCGAGCCGCAGTTCCATAAGCGACTGGAGAAAAGCAAGCGTTGATTCCGCGCCCTGGTTCTCGTTCGGGCGGTCGGGATGCAAACCGTCTCTGCAGCCCCCCGTTGTCGGATCGTAGATGGGGATGTTCAGATCGTTGCGCCCGAGGAACCATTCAAGCGCCCGCCGCGCTTCCTTGTGCCAGCGCCCGTCTCCCGAAATTTTGTATGCTTCGAGACAGGCGGAGACCATGGCCTGCGCTTCAACAGGTTGTTGGTCGAAGCGCGCACGTTCCCCGCCCTTTTTGTAAAAACCATTGGATCCTATGGGAACAAAATGGCCGCCCTCAGGGTCCGAGTGCTGCAGATTCGCCAGCCAATCGAGCGATTCGAATCCTGCCGCCATCATTTCGGCGTTCGGAATCCATTTGCCCGACATGACCAGGGCGTGCGGAAGCGCGGCGTTACAATAGGTCAGTTTGTCCTCGAACCAGCGCCATTCATCGGTACGATTGCTCTTATACATTGTCAAAAGCCGGTTTGCCAATTCCTCGCGCACCTGGTTGGCCTTGCGGTCGCCTGCAAAACGCCGGAGGTATTCGTGCGTTCCGATGAGCGCGAACGCCCATGCGCGCGGGCTGGTAGTTGTCAATATGGCGGGCAAGGCCTGCTCGAACATCCAGCCTGCCATGTTGTGAAGGGCGGACGACGTGGATCGGCCCAATACGGTGCCCAGCGACCATAATGTCCGGCCGTGGCTGTCGTCCGAAATGCTGTCTTCCTGCCAGTGGCGCTGGTAATCCATGGCATTACGGAAACGTCCTGTTGCGGTATCGAACGCGAACCAGACAAAGGCGAGATAGCGCGACGAAAGATCGAACGCCACGCCGCTGCCCGCCTCTTCCAGAAGCGCGCTCACCATGAGGGCGCGGGCATTGTCGTCCGTGGTGTAGCCTTCGCGGTAATTGGGTACCGTGAACACGGAATGCTGCAGCATGCCGGTCTCATCGGTCATGTGGCGCAAATGGTCAAGCTTGAGCGGGGGCAGCTCGCCGGAGCTTTTGTCAAGAGCCTTTGCGGTGAAACCGCGAGGGGCGAAGTTCCTGCGTTCGCCCCGGGCGCGCTCGAAACTTTCCTTGTACCGCTCCACCACCCGCTGCCAGATCATGGACCGGCCGAACAGGTATGCCCGCTTGCGCATTGCGTGGCGCTTCGCCTCGTTGTCGATCAGGTCGTTCACCTGTGCGGCGATCGCGGCGGGGTCGCGAAAGGGCACCAGCACGCCGCGTTCGTCGGCCAGCATTTCCTCCGCGTACCAGTACAGCGTGGAAATAACCGCCTTGCCAGCGCCAAGAGTGTAGGCCAGGGTGCCGGAGGTTATCTGCGTGGCGTTGAGGTAGGGAGTTATGTACATATCGGCGGCGCTGATGAATTCGATGAGTTCTTCCAGGCTCACGAACCGGTTGTAAAATATCACCTGGCCTTCCACGCCTTTTTCCTGGGCCAGCCATTGCAGGGACAACCGGTACGATTCGCCTTCGTGAAGCAGGACATGCGGATGCGTGGCGCCCACAATGATGTACACAACGTTCGGATGCTTTGCATGAATGGCGGGCAGGGCGCTTATAACGTTCTCGATCCCCTTATCGGCGGACAGGAGGCCAAAGCTGAGCAGGACGATCTTGCCCTCAACGCCGAACAGATCCTTATGAAAGCTGGAATCAACGAATGGAACGTCCGGGATGCCATGCGGGATGAGGTCTATTTTGTCAATAGACACTCCGTATATCTCCTGCAGAAAATGCACGCCGCGTTCGCTCATGACAACCAGCCGGTCCGAAAGCGCGGCGATCTCTTTGAGCACCCGCAGCTGGTGCGGATCGGGGTCTTTGAGGATGGTATGCAACGTGGTGACGATCGGCATGCGCAGTTCTTTCAACAGCGCAAGGATGTGGCTGCCTGCCCGTCCTCCAAAAATCCCGTATTCGTGCTGCAGACACACGAGGTCCACATTGTTGATATTCAGAAAGTCCGCCGCTCGATGGTAGGAACGAATGTCTTTTTCGGTAAGCTCAAAGCGAACCCGCGGCGGATATGCGTAGCCTGCCTCGTTGTCGTTGACAGGCAATGCAATGCACGACGTCTCCGCATAAGCCGAAGCGAATGCTTCGCACAAATCGGTGGTGAATGTGGCAATGCCGCATTGGCGCGGCAGGTAATTGCCGACAAACGCTATGCGCTTGATCTCGCTTTTCGGCGCCGCGTCTTGGGCGGGGATCATTCCTTTGTCATCAGTCAATGCTCGCTCCAGTCAATTCGGTTAACCTCGATGGGCCGTTAGTTGAGGGAAGCAAGCTTCGGGGAATGCGCAGGGCTTTCATGGAGAACCAAGAGGGTTAATGTCGATGTAGAAAGTCTCAAAGAAAATATATTACGGCTGTTTACCCGGATTTGCCGGACTTTCTTTTTGTTGAACCCACTCATTGATCAATGAGTTGATCTGCACTGCATCATAATCCCGTTTCAGCGCGTACACGGCAACGGCGATGGTCATTTCCGGCGGAAGTACGCAGTTTTTTGACAACTCCTTGATATCTTCCCAGGTTCCCAGGTACGCCAGAATCCTCGTGGTAGGCCTTACTCCTGTCAGCTCAGACACTTGAGCCTCCTTTGTGAGCGACGGCATAATCCCTCGTCTCCCCATCAACTACCGATGCCAGGAAATATACGACCCCTTTCGTTACCGGCCGGATGATTTAAGGTTACTTTTTCGTTAGGAAAAAGAGGGAATTGTGTCTCTTCGAATTGAAGAACGTCGCGGCAAGCTGCGAGGAATCCGGGAAAGCAGTGAGACGCTTGACCCGCACAAGGTAGTGCTTGCTTCCGCAGGCGGACAAATGTGATTTTGAAAGGGCCCGAACCGGGCAAACGCTACGAAAAGAACGGGAATGACGGCTGCATCAAAGTCCAGGAAAGGAACAGGCAATGGAAACAAATCAATGGAAAGAACAAGCTAAAACAGACCTGCACATGGATTTACAAAAGCCAATTGAAAGTTTGCTTCAGGATGTTTATGAACAACAGGCAAAATTACAAGATCATGGGAATAAGATCAATCATAACCAAATATCCCAGCATATACCCGAAGAAATTCGGGCAATCATTGAAACAAAGACTGCTTGCATAAAGTACAGATTATTCAAAAAGGACGACAAAAGGGCCAAGTTGCTTATCAGACTTACCTACAAACTCATGTTCTTGACAATTGCTCTATTAGTTGTAGCCATTGCGTCGATCTTCACCGCCTTTTCCAAACCGAATCACCCAATCAACAACCGCATATACAACATAAATAACAATACCCAGCCGGATTCCGAGGAAACCAATTCGGAAGGAAATTACCAGTAAAGGGGCTGCCTGCAGCAGACACGCCAGGCAGGCTTGACAATTGATGGAAGAGGCAATTTATGAAAAGAATGCTCGTCTACCTATCAGTGGTCATCATCGCATGCATGTTAGTCGTTGGATGTCAGAAGAAGGTGACAAAGACGCCGGAACCTGTTCAGAAGACAACTCCTGTGAAAGGCCCCGGAGCACCGCCAAGATTTTAACCATCGACACAATTGGGCGCTGCCCCGGCTGGAACGGAAAGGAAAGTAAGCGGATGCTCGTTAAAGTCGCCTCGCCAGGAAACGGTATCTCCAACGTTGACCGAGATTTCTGACGGGCTGTACCCGGGTTTGAAATTGCCGCCGAAATAGATGATATGGGTTGCGGCACTGGTGTTAGAAACAAGGGTGAGACCAAAAATTGCCGGTAACAGCCAACGAACGGCCTTTGCGATTAGAACAGACATACGCCCTCCTTTGTTATTCCCTGGACCTCAGCTGTGAAAGAACGGATACGATTTGCAAGTAGATTTTTCGGTCACCGGAGCGCCGCGTCCCGCTCTTCCATTGACAAAATCCTCGTATATAGTACATTGCAAAGTACATACCAGCTGCTTTTCATAGGGAAGCGCGAGTGGAAGAAAACAGGTTTTGACACATTTCTGTATTTTGAAGGTTTGAAAGTACAAAGTTGTACGATTGATGGAATAGGGAAAATCGGATTCTAAGAACATTACAATTTGGGACCATGTATCACCTGATTCCGTGCGATGCCTCTACCGAAAAGGAATTGCTGTCATTGACATGTGCCAAGAAGGCCGATAGATGAGCTCGCGCTCGAACTCCCCCCGGATATCTTTTCCGACCAGCAGTCTTTCGTTCTCCCCCTTTCTTGCCCAAAAGCAGTACCCTTTCCTTAGAACTGAGTCCAATCCAACCTTACGACTCGTGCAAGAACGATCTGGATGCGAGAGCAGGTCGTGGGCTCGGCCATATATATATTTGGTGATTATAAAACATCTTGCACAGGAATTATCTTGTGCATATGGGCTTTAGTCAATTAGAAACCTTTGAATTCATAGGGAAAACTGAAAACAGGGCAAAATTGTTCCTCAGAAAGTTCTGTTGGAAAAATGGCCATGTTTTCTGCATCAATTGTAACAGCCATAAAATCTATCGTTTAAAAGGTAAAAAGTTCAGGTGCAAACGATGCGGAAATACCTTTCATGACTTCTCGAATCGGTGGATTGGTCAGTGCCGCGTCCCTCTGAAAAAGCTGCTGTGGATCATTAAGCTCTTTGAACTGGAAGTCTCAGCACGCAGGATAGCAACTCAGATCGGTTTGAGCTATCCCACGGTCTTGCGGATGTGTAATCTCATCCGAAGGGCCTTGATGGTCGCTGAAAGCGATTTCTGGCTCTCTGGAGAGGTTGAGCTCGATGAATCCTACTTCGGCGGCAGGCGTAAAGGTAAACGTGGCCGGGGTGCTGCCGGAAAGGTTCCCGTCTTTGGTATCCTGGAGAGACACGGAAAAGTGAAGGTGACAGTAGTAAAAAACGTCACTGCCGAAAGCCTGTTGACTGAGACTGTGAAAATGGTCAGACGAGGCTCCATCATTTACACTGACAAATTCCGCGGCTATGACGCCCTGATGTTCTGCGGTTATCGGCATTTGAGAGTCGACCATGGGAAAAGATTTGCCACAGGCAAAGTTTATATTAACGGTTTGGAAGGCTTCTGGAGCTATGCTAAGGAACGTCTTGCAAAGTTCCATGGAGTCTCCAAAGAATACTTTCCAGGGTATCTGAACGAAATGGCTTTTCGGTACAATCATCGTCATGAAAATTTCTTTGAAAAACTTGTCAAAATGATCACTAATTTGGTGCAAGATCCTTTATAATTACCATATATTTTCATGCATGAACCAGGGAAATCCGCCTGTAACTTTTGCTCCTGAAGCCACTGTCACATTTCGCGAAAGCGAAGTGCCTTTTGACAAAATGGTCGAATCCTGGCTTTCCGATAACCCCAAATACCATGTAGTATCAAAGGACGTAACGTCACGGTTGGTCACTTTTAGAAATTCAGGCAGCCGCGACACCGGCACCAGTCCGAGCCCCGAGTTATTGGAGGCCGTCGCCGGGAACATGCTTACATGCCCAAAATGCAAACGTCGCATAAGAACAGCGGAAAACTACAAGGCAAAATTCATCGATATCGTTCAGGCTGGGGGACAAACAGTGAGGCAGTTCCTGGGCGATGAAGTAACCTTGGTTTGCTACAAGTGTGGTTCCGAGACTAGAGTTGACAATTGGAAGGCCTTTCTAACGTCCCAAAGACTATTCGAGGCGGCTTGATGAAATCACCAAAGAAGAAATCCTCCAGAAGAGTACCGGCTCCTCCGAAAGCGCTGCCCAAAATCAAGAAACTCGAACTCAAACTGGCGGCCAAGGAACGCGAGCTGCAGGCCCGCAACGAAGAACTCGCTGCCTTCAACGAAGAGATCCAAACCACAAATGAGGAGCTGCGCGTAACCAACGAAGAGCTGCGCACAACCAACGAGGAACTCATCTCAACCGGCGACGAGCTCAAAGCGGCCAACAACCATCTCAACACAGCGCTGGAGGAACTGGAATCCGTCAGCGATATCCCGGCCTTGTTCTTGGACGACAAAATGCGCATTGCCAACTTTACGCCTGCCATGAACCGGCTTGTTAAGCTTACAAAAAGCGACATTAACAGACAGGTTGACCAGTTCTCCGATGTCCGCCTGGGCAAAGACCTAGTCTCGGACGCGAAAAAGGTCCTTGCCACCTCCACCCTGCTTTCCACGGAGGTCCAGTGCGGGGGAACCTGGTATTTGCGGTTTATGTTCCCGCGGCGCTCGGAAGGAGCCAAGGCATCGGGCGTGACCGTTTCGTTTACCGACATTACCGAGCGCAAACGGATGGAAGCTGAAATCAGGATGCTGGCCAAGCTACCGTCGGAAAACCCCAACCCTACCCTGCGCGTAAGCAAAGACGGCGAGGCGCTGTACGCCAATGAGGCAAGCGCACCACTTATGAAGATGTGGGGCTGCGCCGTCGGCTGCGAGATTCCACAACCCTTGCGTCAGGAGATTGCGGATGCATTCGCAACCGAAACCCAGGGAACAATTCAGATCGAATGCGAAAAGAGGTTCTACTCTTTTGTCGCTGTCCCTATTGCGGAGGCGGGTTACGTCAACCTCTACGGACGCGACATAACGGTCCGGATGATAGCCGAGGAAGCGTTGCGCAAAAGCCAGCGTCAAAATGAGTTTTTGGCAAGCGTCATTGAATCTTCGTCTCAGCCGTTTGCCGTTGGGTATCCCGACGGCCGACTGGGGCTATGCAATAAGGCATTTGAACAACTTACGGGGTACACTGCCGCCGAACTGCGATTGATTGACTGGGCAAGAAATCTCACCCCTCCCCAATGGGCCGACTTTGAGAGAAAGAAACTTGAAGAATTGCACGCAACCGGGCTACCCGTACGCTATGAAAAAGAATATGTGAGGAAAAACGGGACCAGGGTGCCCATCGAACTGCTTGTGCACCTCGTGAAGGATCCGGAAGGGAAGCCCCGGCACTACACTTCCTTTCTTACCGACATTACCGAACGCAAGCTTGCCGAAGCGGCCCTACGGGCCAGCGAGGAGCGGTTCCGCACCACTATTGACACGATGCTGGAGGGCTGCCAGATCATCGGTCGCGACTGGAAATATGTGTATGTCAACGAAGCGGCCGAGCGGCACAACCGGCGGCCCTCTTCCGAACTTATCGGCAACCGCTACATGGATATGTGGCCCGGCATCGAATCCACGCAGGTGTTTGAGGTCATCAAACGGTGCATTGAGGAACGGACGCCCGAAACATTTGAGAATGAGTTCGCCTTTCCGGACGGAGCCATAGGCTGGTTCGACTTGAGCATACAGCCGGTGCCGGAGGGCGTTTTCATTCTCTCCGTGGACATTACAGAACGTAAACGCACTGAGGAGGCGTTGCGTCTTTCCGAAGAGAGATACCGATTCCTTTTTAATTCCCTCATCGAAGGATTCTGCATTGTCGAAATGGTTTTCGATGATGCAGGCAAGCCTGTGGATTACCGTTTCCTTGAAGTCAATGAGGCGTTTGAAGAACAGACTGGCTTACATGAAGCGCAAGGAAAACTGATGCGCGACCTGGCTCCCAATCACGAAGAGCATTGGTTCCAAATCTACGGCCAAATCGCAATGACGGGCAAACCGGCAAAATTTGTAAATGAAGCAAGAGCCTTAAACCGGTGGTATGACGTTAACGCGTTCCGCGTAGGCGGTGACGGAAGCAGGAAGGTCGCTATTTGCTTCAGCGACATTACCGAGCGCAAGAGGGCAGAAGAAAGGATCAGGAAGGAAACAGAGCTGCGTGAGGAATTGGCCCAGGAGCTTCCTCGTTCCAACGACGATCTCCAACAATTCGCGAATATCGTAAGCCACGATCTTCTGGAGCCATTACGCGCTGTATCCGGTTTTATCGACCTGATCAAGCGTCACCTTGGCGAAGCCCTTGATGCGAAAACTATCGGGTATATGAAATACGTCACGGATGGCGTTTCCCGTATGAACGCGCTTATAACCGGGCTCTTGGAATACTCACGGATCGGCACACGCGGAAAAATGCCGCACCGCATCAATGTCAAGGAAGCGCTTGATCGAGCGCTTCTCAATCTTCAAAAGAGTGTGGAAGAATCCGGAACAACGGTAACGTCGTCCACTTTACCGACGGTCATGATGGATCCGCTCCAACTGGAACAGCTCTTGCAAAATCTCATTGGTAATGCAATCAAGTTCCGCGCCCGGGAAAGACAGGCGGTAATCACGGTGAGCGCTGAACGCGGCGACGGTGAGTGGATACTTGCAGTACGCGACAACGGCATCGGCATTGGTCCACAGTTCAAAGAACGCATTTTCTTGATATTCCAGCGCCTGCACACAGAGTCCGAATATCCAGGCATGGGTGTCGGCCTTGCTCTTTCCAAGAAGATCGTGGAACGGCATGGGGGAAAAATATGGGTGGAATCAAAACCAGGAGAAGGTGCCACGTTCTTCTTCACCATTCCCGATAAAGGAGAAATTCGGCGATGATTTTGGACGGCATGCGATCCATTGAAATTCTTTTGGTGGAAGACAGCCCGAGCGATGCGGCACTAGCGATAGAAGCATTTGAAAATGCAAAAGTGGCCAACCGTATTGTTCTTGTAGAAGACGGCATTGAGGCATTGGTGTACTTGAGAGGTCAGGGGAAATATGCCGGCGAACCAAGACCCGACATCATTTTGCTCGACCTCAACTTGCCCAGGAAAAATGGTCGTGAAGTATTGAAAGATCTCAAAGCCGACCCTGCTCTCCAGACGATTCCGGTAATCGTGCTCACTACGTCGAACAGGGATAAGGACATCCAAGAGGCATACGAGTTGCACGCAAATTGCTTTATTGTTAAGCCCGTAGATTTTACCAAATTCATCGACGTCGTGAAATCCCTGGAAGATTTCTGGCTGACGGTAGTGACCTTGCCAAGAAAGACATGAACTTCCCATCACGTCATTTTGTGCGGGTTTGCGTCCTATTTTATATTCAATTCAACCTAAATCCGTGAGAAAAACTTTGGCATTTTGATGATTTTTCGTGTAGATTAAGGGTGAATGGTGCTTGACTAAATGGCAGTTCACATTATTCACCCGGAAGGTGTCATGCCAAAGCCGAGAAAGTTGATAATCACGGAGACGGACGAGTTTCTGACCAGCCATGGTGGAATGGCAATGATCGGGATGCTTGCGGAGCGATCCGGTTTGCGCGAGCGTGTTTCGCAGGTTACTCCGGACAAGAAGAGCGGGAGTATAAGCACCGCGGACGCGCTGCTGACCATGACGGGGCTTTTGTGTCTTGCCAAACCAGACTTTGACGGGGTCGAGCAGTTTCGTGAAGACGACTATTTTCAGGAGATGCTTGGATTGAAAGCGGTTCCTTCCGAGGCTACACTGCGGCAGCGAATGGACGAAACGGGCCTGACCGTTCAAAACGCAGTCCTTTCCGCTTCGGCGTCCCTGTTGAAAAAAGCAGCGCCACGGCTCACCGCCTGCTTTGGACCGTATATTCCGATTGACGCTGACGTATCTCCTTTTGACAACAGTGGTTCTCATAAGGAAGGCGTAAGCTGCACGTACAAGTTGTTCGAGGGATATTCTCCGATGCTTGCCTACATAGGCGTGGAAGGCTACCTGCTGAACGCGGAGTTGCGCGAAGGGAAACAACATTGCCAGGAAGGAACTCCGGAGTTTCTGCGCAAGACCATAGCCCTTGCTCGAAAAATAACGGATCGTTCGATCCTTGTGCGTCTTGATGCCGGACATGACGATATTGAAAACATGCGAGTCTGCCGCAAGGAAAAGGTCGATTACATAATCAAACGGAACATACGCAGGGAATCTATTGACGAATGGCTCGTGGATGCTCAAGCGCTCGGTGACTGGCGTCATCCTCGTGAAGGCAAGACCGTGTACGTTGGTGAGACAATACGGGAAAGAAACGGCGAAAACATGCGCGTTGTGTTCGAGGTGATCGAACGGACAATCGACCGCGACGGAAACGCCTTGCTGCTGCCGGATGTAGAGGTTCACACGTGGTGGACGAGCCTGAGCAGACGCAACGCCGGCCCGGACGACGTTATTGCAGCGTACCGGGATCATGGCACCAGCGAGCAGTTTCACTCGGAGCTGAAGAGTGATATGGCGCTGGAGCGGCTTCCCAGCGGGAAGTTCACGACCAACGCATTGGTGTTGACGTTGGCGGTTCTTGCGTTCAACATGCTGCGGCTCTGCGGCCAAGTTGGAATCGACAAGGGGTACGTGCCGCGTAAGAAAGTTGCACGCCGGAGATTGCGGAAGGTCATTCAGGATCTTATGTACATAGCAGCACGCGTGATAACGCATGCCCGCCGGTTGATGCTTGCCCTGTCGCGGCGGAATCAACTCCGCATAGCGTGGACGCAAACGTATCTGGCGTTCGCCACGGATGGCTGACCTAAGGAGAGCAATAAACGGAAATAGACCCGTAACCAAACAAACGTCGCCACCGACACGTTGAGTGTATTTGTCAACCATGGGGTCAGAAGCGCAAATCATAGTGGAATCACCCCGGCAACAACTTATCAAGAAGCCTTAGCAACCATATTCGTTCTTGTCAACGCCGTCAATTTGTTTTTAATAACCTTATCTCACGGAATCAGGTTCAAGTGTACCTGTTATTCATTCCACCTCAAAGAATCCCGTGAGTCGCTCCCCGTTGTCCGCTCAGGAGCAGTTATGAGATCAAAGATACAACTTGCTTTGCCGCCTCAATATCTTCCTTGTTTCGACAACTTCCATCGTTACTTATTCCTCTGATGATACTTGCAATTGCCGCGTTGCGAGTCGCTGATCTGCGGCTCGCTTTTCCCCAATCGGTTCTGTTCATGGTTGTTCAGTACGGTTGCGGGGTTCTCGGAATAGTATTCATTGTGATTCCGGCTGCTCGCAGCTTCCTTGCCAACGGGCAGCCCACTTTCTTGATGATCGGATGCGGTGTGTTGGTATCGCAAATCGGGACGACTGCTTTTGGACTCGTGTCTGCGCGAAGTATAGATGCGGGCTTCGGAATTTACAATATGTCAGTATTGGTGTGGCTATACCCCCGAAAACTTGCTCATTTGAGAAGGGAGTTTTCCGAGTTATTTTAAACTAACTAGGAGGACTCATGAAAGGCAAGCGCTACAGTGAAGAGCAGATTTTTCGGATCCTGCAAGAGGGCGACCGCGGAGCCAAAGTCGCTGATCTTTGTCGTCAATATGGTATTTCAGAGAACACGTACTTCCGTTGGAAGAGCAAATACAGCGGACTTGAGCTCTCTGATCTGAAAAGGATGAAGGAGATCGAGGGCGAAAACAGCCGGCTCAAGCGGATTGTTGCAGACCAGGCACTTCAGATCGATGCAATGAAGGAAGTGCTGCAAAGAAAATAGTGAAGCGTCCTCAGCGTAGGCTGACTGTGGACGCACTAATGCGGCAAGGCCTGAGTCAACGGAAAGCATGCGGACTTCTGGGTATGACACCGGCAGGGTACCGCTATCGACCGCAGGAATCGGCTTTGAACAGCGAGTTGAAAACAAAAATGCATGAAACCATTTCATCGTTCCGTTCATGGGGCTTTCCGACGCTTTATTGGTATCTCCGCAACCTTGGGTACATAGTAAATCACAAACGTGTGCATCGGCTCTACAAGGAAGAATCGCTTCAGAAAAGCAAGCGGAGGAGGCGTCAGAAACGCAATAGCCAACGGATGCCGTTGACGCTGCCGGATCGGCCAAGCCGTCGCTGGTCAATGGATTTCATATTCGACAGTACTTCCGACAAGCGCAAGCTGAAATGCCTGAATGTTGTCGATGACTGCACCCGTGAGGCTCTTGCAATCAAGGTAGCACGTTCTATTCCAGCACTAGGAGTCTGCCAAGTTCTAGACCACCTGGTGGCCAGGTACGGAAAGCCGGAAGCTCTGTTGACTGATAACGGCCCGGAATTCCG
>CAVSQB010000011.1:0-179732 GCA_963729895.1 uncultured Fibrobacterota bacterium
GATGTACTCAAAGGGAGAACAGACCCATGGATGACTCTGCAATCGAGCAGATGCTTTCAACGGGCAATGCGTCGATTCTCAATCCCGAGAACCAGGCAAAAATACAGAAAAAAGACTATCCATTTGCAAAAAGATATCTACGGGATAAAAGCCCGGATGTCAGATCAACGACATTGTCTTTTCTCTGTTTCATAAATCAACCCTGGTGTTTCCCTTTGCTATTATCGTCAATGCGTGATCCAGTTGTGACCAATAGGGCGATAGCAGCCGAGGGGCTCTTGAAACTCAGCCTTCCGGATTCAAAAAGATTTCTATTTGATGAATTGACGTTTCAATACCAGAACTATCAAGGCGACCAATTATTACCGTTGGAAGGATTAATTTTGTCAATTGGAAATACAGGCACCAAAGATGATATCGAACGATTGCTGGCTCTTCGATCGCGGGAAAAAACGGAATTGCTTATGAGCGCTTATCAAAAAGCTCTTGCAAAACTCGGATATCCGAAATCAGTGACAAAAATCGAACATGACCTAATTGGCGGTGATGCCGTGCAGAAAATGGATGCTCTTGAAACCGTCAATTATATCGGAACGTCCTATTGGGTTCCTATGGTTACGCCTCTCCTAAACGATGAATCAGTCGCACAATCTTCCATGATTGGAGACGTGAAAATCACCAAAAAAGTTTGCGACCTTGCGATTAACACTCTTAGAATAATAGATCCGGAGAAAAGGATAACATTTGAAGATCCCTATGCATCGAAAGGCCCAATACCATATTCGCGTGAACAGGTGGCTGGGGCGAAAAAAGCCTATGGTTTGGGAAAGGACAATGCCCATTGACAGCGGTTTCAGAATATGATTTGGTAGTTCACCATTCGCTTGATTTCAAAGAAGTGCTGCAAACATGACCAACAACCTCTTCCAACTCACCTTCCCCGACGGCTGGCGGGAAACCACCACCTATACCTTCGAAGGCCCGTTCGACAGCGGCGTGCAGCACAATCTTGTCCTCGTGATCGATCCGTCCGTCGACAAGAAAATGCCGCTTGCCGAGTATGCAAAACAACAATTCGGCACGTCAAAAGCGGCCTTGCCCGGATTCGAGCTTATCAACGAGAAAGATGTAGTAATGCCTTCCGGCATTCCTGCGTACGAAATCGTCTACCGGTACTCTCCTTCAGACAGTCAAACGCTTTTCCAAAAGCAGATATTCATGATAATCGAAGGAAAAGGCTACATTTTCTCTTCGACATTTTCCAAAAAGACGCTCCAGACAGTCGCGCCCTACGTCGACCAAATCATTGCAAGTTTTCGGCCTCTAAACGCGGATAACATGGAATGAACTTCTCCGTCCAAACCGACTCCGCTCAGCGATTCAACGTTCAGTCAAACTTGATTTATGCGATTTGGAAATCCGGGGCTGCCTATGCAGGCAGCGAAGCGACATTCGAAGTGCGCACCTCGTTTGTGGGTGACGGCGCAGAGATCAAGATCAAAGGCAAGACGGACAACGGGAAAAACCTGGGCAAGCTCGACACAAAAATCTACGGTAACCGGCTTGTTGCCGGATTCCCCATACCTTCAAACGCACCGGCCGATGATCTTGCATATTTGGAAGTGAAGCTGCCCAAGCAGAACCTCCAGGGCGAGACCAACCGCATCCCGATACGGCCGCCCATCCAGGTGCAACAGATGAAGTGGAGCGCCAAAGAAGCGCGACGAGGGGATGTGCTTGCACTTTCCGTTGATTTTCAATCGCAAATTCCGAATGACACGGATGCAATAGTCGCGATATACGAATACGATCATAACGGAAGTAATCATGATCCTGTAGTCAGAATTCGTACGACAGTGCAGAACAAGAAAATTCAGGTTCAATGGGAATATCAGTATTTCGACGACACAAAAGAGATTCCAACCAAACAAGATTTGCAGCCGCACGGAAAGAATTACAATCATCCGGAATATTTCTTTGTGGTTGTTCTGGATGAGGTGAGGATAGGGGTTAACCAGGAGAGCGGGTTGTTGAAGTTCAAGGATTGGGTAGACATCGAGCTTTCCAACGGCCAACCAGTGCCCAACCAGAAGTACATTTTCCATTTGCCGGATGGCAGCACGCGAAATGGGACATTAGATGCAGACGGCAAAGCAACAGCGCGCGATGTACCGCCGGGAAGTACCTATGTGGAATTCCCGGATTATGATATTCCGGAGGCGGAATAAATGGCAGCCGCGACAATTATTGGGAAAAGAGTTTCGTCCGGGAAGAAGGCAACCATCCAGAAAATTGAGGTACAGTTCTGGGAATATGGAGGCCTGACTACCGCATGCGGGAAACAAGACACTATTCCGGACAACGTATTTGAATTCCTAAAAAACAGCTCTCAAGGTCAACTGCCGGTCAAGGGAAACGACGCCCCCATCCTTGTAAAGGACAAATGGATCTACATATTCAAAAGGATTTCCGACCAAAAATTCTCCCTGTCCTACGAGTTGAAAACGCAGATTACGAATAATCAACAGAAATATAACATCGTCTCCTGGACAAAGTCCAACGCACAGAAATGGGCCACTACATATCCCCGCACTTGCCTAACTCAGACCTACGATGCGTTTGCCCTCGACAATGATATTGACTACTACGTTCTCCTTTCCCGGATTCAACTCACCACAAAGAGATTAACGGAGCTTTTGAATCACGGAGACACCAAAATAGTCAATAGAGCATTGCGGTTGCCATCCGGAATCGGCACCAGCGCTCAAGGACTGTTTCCGCTCTACCTGCTCGACTACCTTTCGGCTGCCGATAGTCTTAGAAACGCAAGTCTAAGAGGCATAACCAACTTCGAAAGTTTCGTAAGCGATGCCGACAGAACAAACCTTCGTTACGTTACGGAAATGATCCACTCGCTTGAACAGGTCAAGCCGGAAATCAAAGATTGGCTTGATTTTTCAGCGTCAGAACGCGAACGCACAAATCAAAACAACATGTTTGACACCCTCATGACAAACAAGGAGAACAGCCTTGGGCGTCAGTGCGCGCTGTTGTCTTCTTTTGGATACAGGGAAACGCTTGATGATTACACCGGGACAAGAGACCTTGAAGACTCAATTTTTGCCAAATACGCAAGCCATGTGCAGCTTATGGATACCGACCCAAAGGGTCTGGAGTACTTGAGAAAAACGGTTGGCGACGATCAAAGCTGGCTTCACCGATATTTTACCGAGGAAGAACCGTTCGAATTCTATCGAAAGATATCAACTCTTGCCGGAAGCCCTGAATTTTCCGAGTTTTTGTCCAAATTTGTTCTCGGCAAAGCCCTTACGCTCATTCCGCCCAGAGTGAATATTACTCTGGATGTGTTGGTCACTTTGCAAGAAAAGATTATTGTTGAATATGGCAATATTCTTACCAGGGCTAATATTGTGATTCCCGAGCTGGTGCAGCGTAACGGGAAATATTTCTGGGTGGCAAAGGACGAACTGACCCGCACGGTTTCAATCAAGTATGAGTTAAAGGCGACCGTACAGGTGCAGGCTTCAAAGACTCTGGATTATTCTGCCCGCGAAGCCGCCAGGAAAAGGTGGGAGGGCGGAATCGAAAGTGCGAGCTTGCAGTGCAAGAGAATTCTGCTCGTGATCGAGCTAGTGAATCTGTACACGTCTATTAATAAGCTCATGGAATCAAAGGGAGCCTCTGAGTTTGCCGAGAATGCCGTAAATCTCGTGGGGGCGTTTGCGGATGGCATAGGCGCAACTAAGTTTCTTCTTGAAAAGACCGTCATTGAAAACTTTGGCGAAGAATTTGCCACAAAAATCTTTTCGAAGGTAACGATTGTTGGAGCCGTCTGCGATTATGTGGGGGCGATTAAGGGTACGTATCAAGCTACCGGCGAGAAAAACTACGGGTTGGCTGCTGGGTATTCGGTAATTGCACTATCTGCTGTTGCAGCAGGTGCCAGCGGCGCGCTTGCGCTTTCTGGTGCGGGCGCCGTGGCGTTCGGGCTTTCTGCATCCACCCTAGGACTCATCGGTGTTGCGCTTTTTGTGGTGGGTGCAGGTCTAGTGTGGGCGTTTACCGAAGAAGATCTGGAAAAATGGGCCAAGAAGTGTCGGTTCGGAAAAAAGTATGAACAGGGCTACGCCCTAAATTCTCAGATCTACGATCTGAATGTTGTGCTATGCAAATTCTCAATAGACTGTTACCTGTTTGCGCAAGGAAAGGATCCTTCCTGGGATAGCCAAGGAAACATCAACTATAAATACGACTACTTCTTTTCAATCAAAATATTGCCGGGCCTCCTGAACGAAAAGGAATCAAAATTCAAAATAAGCTTAACTATTGAGCATCCACGTGGAACCTTTGAGTCGGTGGAAACCGTTTTTTCGGGAATGTTACAGCTGCCTGACGGCAAAACCGAAATTTATCATGCCAAAGGGGACGTCGGACCCATTTCCATGCTCATTCGTCGGTTTAGCAAGGGCGATCTGAAATTGACAGATGATTTTCAATATGAGGAGTTCAGGTACAGGTACTCTGCTCAACTTGATCTGAAGGGTAATGGGTCTGAACTAATCCCCAGTGTTCCGGTGAAGGGTGACGGAAAATTCGAGACCAGAACTTTGGACGTGACGCAATAGGATGGCACAATCAAGGAATTCCAAGACTTTCACTATCCTGAGCGACGGAGCCCTTGTCCCGACCAATCAAACTGACAGGAGCGGATTTAAGCTCGCGGGACTTGCAGGGTTCTTGTTGTTTGTGGGCTTTGGTCTGCTTATCGCAATCATCGCTCCTCATTTCACGCTTGTTCAGCGTCTCATCGTAGTCGGCATATTTGCGGTTCCGGGACTTTATCTCCTCCTTACGATGCCAGAAAGAAAATGGCTTGAGATCGAAAAGGCCGGGAAGACACTCACGGTTTACAAAGACAAATCTAAGGCAAAGATAATTCGCAGGTTTGAATCCGGTAGTTATCTGATTCGTTCTCACAAGATCAGTACCAACCCTCGTCTCGCTGATTTCAGCTACGGTATTTGCGTGTTCCCAACAGAGGACCCAAAAGGAAGAAAGTTTTCATACACTCTCATGATTTTTCCAAGAACGGTAAAGGAGCAAGAGGCGGAAGCGTATTCAGGGCGGCTGGCTGCTGCAATTGATAATTATTTGAACGATCTGCCTTATGATAAGGGCTTAATTCGACAGATGCACTCCTGATTGCCCGATCCCACTCAAAATGACCGTTTAATCCCACGTTAAATGACCGGTCAATCCCAGTTAATTTGACCGGCAAATCCCACTGAAAATGACCGCTGAATCCCAGGTTATTTGACCGGACGATTTTTTACGGAAGGCGTTGCGGATTGTGCCATATTCGGTCTTCTTTCAAACCATGAAAGGGGACCGTATGAGCAGGGAGCGAACGTCTATGCGTAAAATTCGACTGGTTCTGGAATACCGCTTATCGAAAAACATCAGTGCCGAACAGACAGCCCTGGCGCTGTCGTTATCCAAAGGCAGCGTGATAAACTACCTTGATCGGTTCGACCGGTCGAAGCTGCCGTGGCCATTACCGGACACGTTGACAGACACGGCTCTTGAACAAGCCTTGTTTCCGCCCGTGGCACCGTCTCCTTTGAAAGCCTCATCGCTATTGCCAGACATAGCCTACCTTGAGAAAGAACTTGCCCGACCGCACGTTACTCTGCAACGCCTTTGGGAAGAGTACCAGGACCAACATCCCGATAGTTTGAGCCGTTCGGCATTTTATCGTTTTGTCGCTCGCAATCGTCCGCATTCGGTAACCATGCACATGGTGCACAAAGGCGGCGACAAGGTATTCGTTGATTATTCCGGCGATGGCCTTGAATATATCGAACGATCAACCGGAGAAATTATCCCGCTTGAACTCTTTGTCTGTGCCTGGGGTGCCAGCAGTTACGCCTATGCGGAAGCCACCCGTACGCAACAGGTCTCTGATTTTGTGCAGTCGCATGTTCGGGGTCTTGCCTATTTCGGTGTTGCCCCGAACGCGTTTGTCCCCGACAACCTGAAGAGCGGCGTGAAGAAACCGGATCGATATGATCCGATTGCAAACCCGCTTTATGAGAAAATGGCCGATCATTACGGCGTGGCCATACTGCCTGCCCGCATACGAAAACCCCAGGACAAGGCTGTTGCGGAAAGCAGTGTGCTTCACATCCAGCGATTTATCCTTGCCCGTCTCCGCGACCGCCAGTTCTTCTCCATCGACGAGGTCAATGATGCGATCAGAGAAGAGCTCGACCTTTTTAACAACCGCCCCATGAAAGACTATGGCGGAAAAACACGCAGACAACGCTTTGATGAACTCGACCGGCCGAATGCAAAGGCGCTGCCCACCGAACGGTTTAAAATATCGCGTGTCGCTCTTGGTGTCCGCGTCGCGCCCAACTATCACGTCTGCTTCGAAAAACACTACTACAGCGTTCCGCACCATCTTGCCAGATGCTATGTCGATATCTATCAGGTCGGTCTCATCATCGAGGTCTACCACGATCATCAGCATATCTGCCGGCATCAGGTACAGCCGGCAAATTACGGATATACTACGGTCGCTGAACACATGCCGAAGACACATGCTTTTGTCAAAGGATGGTCCCAGGAGTGGTTTATCGGCAAGGCTTCCGAGATCGGCCCGGCCACGGCTGAAACCGTCAAACGGATCATGGTCGCACGGCAGCATGTCCAGCAGGGGTTCAATGCCGCGTTGGGCGTATTAAACCTGGCAAGAGTGTATACGCCGCAGCGATTGGAACAAGCGTGTCAAAGAGCTTTGTACTTCAATACCGCAACCTATCGAACGCTCAAATCCATCCTTGACCAGAATCTTGACAAACAACTGTTCTTGCCTCTTGCACAACCGCAGCAGCAGCCTGTAATCCACGAAAATATCCGCGGACCGAACTATTACACCACCCTATAACAAAGGAGCCCTATGCATATGGAATCAGTTATTGAACAGCTCAAGGCAATGCGTCTTGCAACCATGGCCCAGTCCCTGCAAACCCGTCTGGCCAACAACGACCACCACGATCTGTCCCACGAAGAGTTCGTCGCCCTGTTGGTCGAGGACGAATACAATGCCCGGAAGAACCGGAAGCTCTCCCGCCTGATCAGCAGGGCCAATTTCAAGCCCGAGCAGGCATCCATCGAGAACATCTCCTATAGCCAATCCCGCGGTTTTATGAAAAAAGATATCATGCCGTTTACCACCACAACCTGGATAACCAATGCGCAAAATCTCATTATAACCGGCCCTACCGGTTGCGGAAAAACCTACATCGCCGAAGCCATTGGCCTGCAGGCATGCAGCATGGGCTTCCCGGTGGTCAAAATACGGTACCCTTTGCTTTTTGAGGAAATCCATGCGGCAAAAGGCACCGGTATGTATCTCCGCTACCTGAAAAAACTGAGCAGAACAAAAATCCTTATCCTGGACGACTTCCTCATGCAGCCCATCGAAACCGCCGATGCCGGACCGCTTCTGGATGTCATAGAAGAAAAAGAACAGACAGGCTCCATCATCGTCACAACTCAGTTCCCGATCGACAAATGGCATCTAAAACTGCCGGACCCAACTGTTGCTGACGCAATATGCGACCGCTTAACACACACTGCTTTCAAACTGAACCTTAAAGGAGAATCAATGCGCAAAGAAAAATCCCAATCAAAATGACCGACCGTGTCCATAACTGATTTATATTACCGTTAATAGCTTTCTGTAAAGACATCGTCTCGGTCAAATTAAGTGGGATACATCGGTCAAATTACTGGGATCGGCTACCTGATACAGGTAGAGGCAAGCCTGAAGCCCCTACAAAGTCGGCTCTTCCAACGCCTCCATCACAAACCCCAGCTGTTCCCGCAAATCATTTATTTCGCGCTGCCAGAACGGGTCCGATCCCCAGTCCGGAAAGTTCCGTTTGAACACGAAGTCGTCAATCTGGCGGCTGCACCAGGCAAGGAAGTAGATCATGCGCATCGCGCGCAAGGGTTCAATGCACCGCAGACTTGCCCTGTCGAATTTCCGGAACCGTTCGTAGCCTTCGACAAACAGGTTGATCTCGTGCGACGACTTGGCCGCGCGGTCCGGAAGCAGGAGCCACAGGTCCTGCACCGGCGGGCCCATTGCCATGTCGTCGAAATCGATGAGGAGCAGGCCCTGGTCAAGCCTGTCGAGGATGTTTCCGCGGTGACAATCGCCGTGGATACTGATCGGCTTGAGTGCCGCGAACAGGGGCGCGCTTGCATCAATCAACTTCATCGCTGCGGCAGTGAACTGCTGGCGCATCCGTTCCGGAACTGCGGCGGAACAAAGGTGATTGACATCAGCACGAGTGGATTGCAAGGGATCGATGGTGATGCGGTGCGCGGCAACGCGTTGCTCGCCGCACAGGTGCATGCGGGCGATAAGCGATCCGAGCCGGGGCCAGTCGCTGTCTGAGGTGATCTCGAGCTGGCGGCCCGACCGTTTGGGAAATAACGAAAAGAATATCCCGTCGTGCTGCGCGATGGTTTTCCCGGTTGCAAGGGCCAGGGGAGCAACAACCGGCACTTCGGCCTCCTGGCAATCGGACAGGAACCGGTGTTCGTCCTCAATCGCCTCCCGGCTCCAGCGGCCGGGACGGTAGAACTTGACAATGAGTTTTGCGCCGTCCGTTGCCCGGAGTTCGTACACGCGGTTGATATAGCTCGGCAGCGCACTGGCGAGACCGGTGAGGCGGAGGCCTGTTGCCTGTTCCGCCGCGGCAAGGATGGCGTCCGGCGTCAGTTGTTCAAACGACATGGGGAACGCTCCCAAAAAGCAAATTTCAAAGGTCCGGGGAGAGAAGCGGTACTCTCCCCGGACTCAGGTTCACGCAAACCGGGGCGTGCGGTAGTACTGCCTCTTTCGTTGCAATTGCGGCGCCATTCTCGGGGAAGTTTCGGCTTCGACACGGCCTGGAACCGCAAAGCCCGGATACCGTTTGAGCTCGAACCTCTTTCCGGTGAGGTATTCAATCTTTTTAAGATAACTTTGTTCCTCGCCGGAAACAAAAGTAAGCGCGGTTCCCTTTGCTTCCGCGCGTCCGGTCCTGCCGATACGGTGAATGTAGTCCTCGGGAAATGCGGGCGTATCATAATTGACAACATGCGATATTCCGTCAACGTCGATGCCGCGCGCCGCGAGGTCGGTGGCTACCAGCACCTTGAACTGCCGTTGTTTGAACCCGTCGAGCGCGCGCTTGCGCTGGCTCTGCGACCGGTTCGAATGGATTGTTGCAGAGCTTATGCCGCTACGTTCGAGACGCCTTGCTATTTTGTCCGCTCCGTGCTTTGTGCGGGAGAACACGAGCATCGGCCCGATAATCTCGTTTGTAAGGATATGGATAAGGAGGTCGAGTTTTGTCGGCTGCGGAACCGAATAGAACAACTGGTCCACCGTTTCAACAGGCGTACAAGGGTTGCCGACTTCGATGTATTCGGGGTTTTTGAGGATTTCCGCCACAAGGCGCCTGATGTCCCTGGACATGGTCGCCGAAAAGAGCAGGGTCTGTCTCTGCCGCGGCACCTTGGCGATAATGGTGCGAACCGCCTGAATAAATCCCATGTCATACATTCTGTCCGCTTCGTCGAGGACCAGGATTTCGATCCGGGTGAGATCGATGCTGCGGCGTTCGCAATGGTCAAGCAGCCGGCCGGGCGTTGCGACAACGATGTCGGCTCCCTGGCGAAGCCCGCGGAATTGCCGTTCGATATCAACGCCGCCGTAAATGGAAACCGGACGAGAGCCGGAAAATTTTCCGTAGGTGCGTATGGAATCCTCGATCTGCTGGCATAGTTCGCGCGTGGGCGTGAGAATGAGCGCCCGTGGATAATGTGCGCGGCCGCCGATGGCGCAGGACGCATCGAGCCTCTGCAGGATGGGCAGCACAAACGCGGCTGTCTTGCCCGTGCCCGTGGGCGCGCAGCCGATGATGTCCTTGCCCGCAAGGACGAGCGGAATTGCCTTCTTCTGGATTTCCGTGGGGGAAGTGTACCCGGTAGCAGAAACACTTTGCAGGATCGCATCGGACAAGCCGATAGTTGAAAAACTCATAACCTTCCTTTGTGAAGATATGGTGTGGTGACGCGCTATTTCTGATGGAGACGAGCAAGAGGTAGAAAAGAGAGACGAAGTCTCGAGAGAACCTTGTGCCGGAAATCATCGGAGTGCGGGTCTGTTGACCGTTCCCTGTTGTTAATACAGGGTGAACGGGTTCTGCATTCGCAGACAAGTAATATAATCAATGCCTGCACCTTGTTGTGGAAAAAGATTTCTTTTTGTAAAATGAGGCAAATGCGGGAACCGGACGGATGCAGAACACGGATTCCACGATCTGGTTCCGGTTGCCGGGCTGCTTTTCCGCCTGCCATTTGCGGTATCTTTTTTTGCGGCACTATTTGAGAATATGATCTATTTTATTGCACGGCGGCAAAATCATTCCAGGGGCTATGCAAATCGGGTGTGGGTCTCTGCAGGGCCTTGTTCCCGGCGAGTAACCGAATGAGAATTTGACTCATGAAATTGCTGTATGTTATCCTCTACGGGGCGCGGAGGGCCGCAGTTCTTTTGTTTGTCTTCAACGCATCCGCCCTGGCCGGACTTGCCCAAGATTCCTCAACCGCCGCTTCCCCAACAACCGCCGCTTCCCCAACCGCTGCTCCTTCAAGCGGCGCTTCCCCGGCTGGCTCTCCCTCGGCTGTTGCGCCGCCTGATTCGCTCATGCCGCAAAAGCAGGCTGTTGTCCCGGCGGAGGCCCCTTTGTCACCTTCCTTGTTCGACACCATTGCCGGACCTCTTCCCGAAGTTGTGAAAGCGGGCAAGAGACCCTATCTCGTGGTTGGAGACATCGAAGTGGCGGCCAATAAGGCGGTCACTATCGGGCCCGGCGTGGTTTTTCTATTCAAGAACTTCACGGGCATGCATGTCTCGGGAAAGCTTACCGTGGAAGGGACCAGGGAATCACCGGTAATTTTCACTTCCGAAAACGACCGCTCCGTCAATCACGCCACCGCTTTGTATCCGAACCCGTACGACTGGAACGGCATCTACATTCACGCCGATGCAATTGGCAGCAGCATGGCGTTCTGCAAGGTGATGTACTCCGTATACGGCATCGTTTCCGAAACGAAATTCATCAAGCTGGATCCGGTGATCCTCACGTTCAACGGCAAAACCAATCTCGTCATCGAAGGAAAAGAACAACCGGTGACCGGCAAACCGTACCGATACGTTTTGTCAACAAAGGACGTTGTTGCAGAAGGGGTTCCGGTAAAAATCCTCACCGATCCTCTGGCCAAGAGGCGTGCGGCGCTGCGGTACAGCGGCATCGTGGTCGGAATGGCGGCAACCGTCGCCGCAGTGTACTACGGGTTGCAATGGAACAAAGACCAGGCCAGTCTCAGCAGTATGAGCACAAACGATCTCCTGGCCCTTCGTTCTTACGACGAAAGAGACTGGTTTTCAGTGAGGTCGCGGCGCAACAACGATATCTATTACACGGCAATCGGGGGAGCGCTCGGCCTCATCGGCTATGTGGGGTTCGGGTTGAGTTTTACGTTCTAGCGGTTTGCATAAGGGACTGGGTACAAAGGACCATTGCATGCACTCAAATCGTTTCCGCGTTTTGTGCCTGGTGTTGTTTGCGGGCTTTCTTCTGCAATGCGCAAAAGACTACAATCCGTTTGAGAACTATTCCAATGCGAACGCTCTCGTGCTGCCCAGCGCCAGTTCCAAAGCTATCAGCGATAGTAGTACGCTCACCATTTTCACAACAGAGACCCTGGCCGTCTACACATCGGTGAGGGAGAAGATCGATTCGTTCCGGGTTGCGGCAACGGGCAACATGTATTTCGGCGATACGGTTATCGGGCCGCCGTTCACTAAAGGCAATTACCTGTTCCAGCTTTCGTATGCAGACACCGGGCGGGTTTCCGTCAACGTGACGACCTACAGGTCCAACCGCGATTCCTCATCGCTTGTGACGCCTCTGTCGTGGTATGTCCGGTCGCCGCTGTGGCAGGACAGTATCCACAAGATTCTTGGATCGCCGTGCACTTTGTCAACTGCTCCGGTCGGAGACGACGATGTGCTCTACGTTTGGGCGCTCGGCAAAGATACGGTCGTCGGCATCACCTCAAACACGTATCCCGATCCTTACCCGTTGCTGCGTCACATTCAGGTAGGCAAGACCGACACCGGGTATCTCTGGGTCACCGATTTGCATGAGGAATTTCGTTCGCCGGCCGTCATGTTTACTTATCTCTTTTATCAACCTTCTCCTCCAAAGATCAAGTGCACAAACAAGGAGGTTCACGGCGATACGGTTATCACCGGGGATGATACTCTCACCTTTACTTTCCAGGTCATTGATTCGTCGGGTCAGGGGCTCGATAGTGTCAATGTGTCGGGAACACGCCCGCAGACCTCGGACAGCGTTACGTTCTATACAACCTTTGTCGGAATGAATCAGTATTCCATTCAGAATCCAAAAGTTGCAACAATCACGGCAACCAACAAGATCGGCCAGACGACGGATTCCACATTTTACCTTTGCTACGAGGCGACGGGGCCGCATGGCGACCTTGTTGTGTTCACGCTGGTTAATCCTCCGGGCCCCACCCTCACCACGAGGCTGGATACGCTGCTCTACACCGTCGATGTAGTCAACTACAGCCAGAACGCGGTGTCGGTGAGCACTGTGGTTCACGGGGCAGGCGGGAAACAAACCAGCCTTACTCCCATATACAGTTTTTCAGATTCTGTCCACAAATGCACGTGGCTGGTTCCGCTTGCGTTAGGGTCCGACACCATTCAAACCGAGGCGGCCATACCCGAAAGGGACTATTCCGCGGAAACAACGCTCGTGATTCAACGCAGTTTACTCGCGCCTGATACCACACCCCCCGAAATAGTTGCGATCACGGTCAACGGCGAAACATATCCCCTGAGCCAGGACCCGACCACGGCATTTGTGGTCGACTCGCCAAGTGCAATAGTTGCGGTTTACGCCATAGACAACGAAAGCGGCATCGCATCGGTAACCATGAGCGAGGTGGCTAGCGTCGGCAGCACCGCGGGCATTGGAACGGCCATAACCATGACAAGCGTGACATCTGAGAATTACGAATGGGTAAGCAGCCCTGTGGCGTTCGGTGCCAAGCTCACGGTAGTTCTGATGATAACGGTGAAGAACAAGACGCTCGCGGCAACCAACACGACCACGAGATACATCAAGTTGACAAAGCGGGTGGGTGTAATCGTACCGCTCCAGTGACTTGCGCGTTTCGAACCACGAACGGACCAAGGAAGCCGCTTGTTCAACAACCTGTCCGGCTGTTGCGGTTATTGTTCGAGTTTCGACCTGTCCGTTCCGAACATTCCCATCGTGTAGGTCCACCGGTCCATTTTCGGCAGGCGTCTGAAGGTACGGGCCGGGGCAAGGGTGAAATGTCTTGTATTGTCAAGAGCCGTGCCGACGCCGCTGATCGCCTCGTCGTCGATCATCCATTGCGTGCCGTCAAGCCGCTTCAGGTCAAGCGGAAGGGAAAACCCCCGCAGCGTTCTCTTCCCCTTCAGGTTGTAATAAAACTCGAAGTACGACATCACCAGCTCGCGCAGCGTCCGGTATACGGGCTGCCGTGAACGCAGCCCGGGGAAAATAGATTTTGCAACCGCGCCCCAGCACCCCTCCTGTTTGTATACCGCAAGGATGTGGTAGTCGTCGTTCTCGGATGTCATCTCCACGATAAGCGACGGACGCCCGAGGCGGCGGAACACCACCGCAGCGAAGAGCGCGCCTTCGAAACAGCAGCCCACGTGCTTTGTGATGACCGAGAGCGGACAGTGGTAGTTGTCGTCGTCGCAATAGCGCACGCTGTCCAGATACCCCTGGATTCTTTGGGGAGTGGTAAGAGTTTTAAACAGCCGTGCCTGGCGGCTTGTCAACGCTTCCAAAAATGTCCCCATCGGATTCATGAGTTGCTCCACGATAAAAAACATAATCGACGGGCATTGTCGCGCGTTGCAGCCATGAGGCCCTTGTTACCGGACAAGAAACGATTGAAGAAAAAGCGCCTGGCTGCATTCCTGATAATCCTGGTTCGACTTCTTTCGAAAGCCGTGGCCTTCGTCTCCTGCAACGAGCATCCACACCGTGCCGCCGTTTGTTCTCACCGCCTGGGCGATCTGGCCCGACTCCTCGAGCGGCACCCGCGGATCATTCGCGCCCTGGATGATGAGAAGCGGCGCGGCGATAGCTGACGCGTTTGTCAAAGGCGAGATGCGGGCCAGGAAGTTCCGCATCCGCGGATCCCGCTCGTCCCCGTATTCGACGCGCCTGAGATCCCGGCGGTACGCGGCGGTATGTTCGAGAAAGGTGACAAAGTTGCTGATGCCGTACAGATCGATCCCGGCGCGAATGCGGCCGGCGTACCGGATCATGGAGGCAAGGGCCATATAACCGCCGTAGGATCCGCCGAACACGCCGATGCGCGATTGGTCGAGATCAGGCTGCATGCCGATCCAGTCGAGTAAGGCGCCGATGTCCTTCACCGCATTCTCGCGTTTGTATCCATCGTCCAGAGACAGGTACGTTTTCCCGTACCCGCCCGAGCCGCGGACGTTGGGGGCGAGCACACAGAGGCCGAGTTCGTTGACGTCGAATTGAACCGAAGGGCTGAAGTACGGCCAGAACTGGCTCTCGGGCCCGCCGTGGATGTTGATGAGGACCGGCAGCGGCCGGCGGGGCTTGTTGGGTTTGTAAACAAAGCAGGGAATGGTGCGCGGTTTTCCCCCCACGCTGTCGAACGTCGGATAGGCGATAAGCGACGGTGAAACCAGGCCCGCGGAATCCAGCGCGCCGAGCGTGCTGCGGGTCCACCTGACAAGAGAAAAATCCGCGAGCCGCACGGCCCAGGCGTCCTCGGGCTGCCGCGAGGTGGTGATTGTCATGCCGAGCCACCTCGCTGAGCGATCGAATCGCAGCCCGTGAATGCCGCCCAAAGGCAGGTTGGGGATATCTCGGTATCGGAATGTGGCGGTGTTCATGATATACAAATGCGCATACCCGTTCTCGTTGGTCTGGAACGCGAGCAGGGTGCGGTCCCTGCACAGCGACAATTCGCGCACGTCCCAGGGAATGCCGGCGGTGAGAACGGTTTCCCGTTTTGTCGCGCAATCGTAGTACCGGAGGCTGCGGAAATCGGTGCCCTTGTCCGAGGTGAGGAAGATGCCCGCGCCTCGCGGTCCCCAGGCGCCCAATTCCTGCGAAACCGTGTCGGCAGTGTCGCTCAGGGGCTCGCAGCGGCCGGACCTCGGGTCCAGGATGTGGAGGTACGAAGCGGTCCGGGAGAGGTAGTGCGATACCAGCAGAAGGCTGTCGTCCGGCGACCAGTCGAGGGCCGACCACGATCCCGTGCGGGTGACAACGGATCTGGCCTCTGCGGGACTGCAAGCATCGCTTATGTAAACGTCGAAATCCCTGCCGTTTCGTTTGTTGCTCTGGAACGCAAAGCGCCCGCCTGCGTTTGACCAGAGCATGCCGTCGTTCTGCGATGTTCCATCGGTCAATCGAACCGGGCTTGGCGAATCAACGTACATGGCGTAAATCTGGAAGTTCTCGTTCCCGCCGCTGTCCCGGGTAAAGAGCATCATGCGCTTGTCCGCGGCAGGACACACGTGAACGCTTGTCACCGGTTCCTTGGAGAAGGTGAGTTGCCGGGGCGCTGCACCGGGCGCGGCAATAAAATGTATCTGATTGATCTCCCTGACACGGGATACCACCACCATGCCGATGCCGCCCGGACCCCAATCCTGGAGCGCGGCAAAATTCCAGTTTTGATACCTGGCCAGCGATTGACGCACGGAATTTGGGATGGGCGGAATGCCCGAGACGGTGACCGAAGACGGCGGCAGGGCACGATTGTTGCAGGAGATCATAATGAGGGTGTTCGTGAAAACGAGGAATGCCGCTACGGCGACGTTTAAGGGAAAAGCGCTTGAATGGGTGGAATCTTCCTTGTCGTTTTCCGAGAGGCTAAAGTGGTTCATACTCAATAAAATAAGCGCATGGCAAAGGCGTAAGGGTAATAAAGGCATTCGGTGCGAATCCTTCTAGGGCCGGTCCCGGAAGAAGGGACGTACATCGAGTTGAGCGAGGGAATTCGCGATTATTTATTTTGCAATTGTGGAATCAAGAAGGTGAAAACGGTCCTTTTGCACAAAACAACCGGGAACCGGGAAATCAGGATGAGAATATTCCGCGTGTGTGAGGCAAATCTTTTGCGGCGCGCTTTGAAATGCGCGGCGGCAACGGCGTTCGCGGTGCTAGTGCTTGCGGCCCCCTGCTTCACCGCCGAAACCGCGGGCCTCATCAAGATCAGCGGTGCAATCGGTCCCATCACCGCAAGCTACATTCAGCGGGCAATGGCGCTCGCTTCGCGTCAGCACTACTGTTGCCTGATCATTCAGCTTGACACACCAGGAGGACTGCTGAGTTCCACAAAAGATATTGTACAGACCCTGCTTTCTCCAACAGTGCCCACGGTCGTGTATGTAGCTCCCGCGGGAGCTACCGCCACAAGCGCCGGCTGTTTCGTTACGCTTGCGGCCGATATTGCGGCGATGGCGCCCGGCACGAGCATCGGTGCGGCCCATCCGGTTGAAATGGGCGGGCGAGGCGCGAGCACCGACAGCGTGATGAAGCAGAAGCTCGAGAACTACGCATCGAGTTTTATCGAGTCGATCGCGCACAAGAGAAACCGCAACGTCGAATGGGCAAAATCGTCGGTGCGGCAAAGCGCCGCGATCACGGCCGAACAGGCGCTTTCCATGAAGGTGATAGACGTCCTTGCGCCGAGCGCGGCCGAGGTGCTCAAGCAGATTGATGGGCGCGTTATAGGCGGCATGCTGCTGCACACCTCGTCCGCGCAAATCGTCCCCATACCGATGCTCGCGAGGGAAAGGATCTTCCAGCGGCTGTGGGGGCCGGAAGTCATGTATATCCTGATGCTGGTTGCCATATACGGAATCATAGGTGAACTGAGCAATCCCGGGACCATTCTCCCGGCCGTGGCGGGCATCATCGCACTGGTACTTGCGCTGTTCATGGCATCGATTCTTCCGGTGAACATAACCGGCGTTGTTCTGATCGTTCTAGCCGTGTGCCTGTTTGTCGCCGACGCCTTTGCCCCAACGCACGGCGTCCTCACCGCCGGCGGCATCGTGTCGTTTGTCGTGGGCTCCATGCTGCTGTTCGACACTGCCCAGTCCGCATTCCGCCTGTCTCTCGCGCTTATCATTCCTGCCACGGCCGTGACCGCCCTGTTTTTTGTCGCGGTACTCGGCGCGGGCTTGCGGGCGCAACTCCTGCCGAAAAGGACGGGCAAGGAGGCAATGGCGGGCAAAACCGGGACGGCGCAGACTGCCGTCACCCCGGACGGCGGCACGGTGTTCGTGGAAGGCGAGTATTGGAACGCACACAGCGACGTTGCGGTTGAACGGGGCGCGCCGGTTGAAGTCGTTGAAGTAAAGGGGTTGACCTTGACAATACGGCCTGTAACAAGGGAGAAAACGGTATGAACGAGATGATTGTGTTCCAGCGGCTGCTGTTCTGGGTGATTCCCATCCTCATTCTGGCCATTATCGTGCTGCCGCAGATGGTGCGCATCCTGCGCGAGTACGAGCGCGGCGTCATCTTCCGGCTTGGAAAGCTCTTGCGGGCCAAAGGTCCGGGGCTCATCCTCCTTATTCCGCTTGTGGACCGGATGGTAAAGGTGGACCTCCGCGTGGTCACCATCGATGTTCCCAAGCAGGAGATGATGACCCGCGACAACGTGCCCGTGAGTGTCGACGCGGTCATTTACTTCCGCGTCATGGATTCGGTTGACGCAATTATCAAGGTTGAAAATTATTTCAAGGCGACGTCGCTTATTGCGCAGACCACCCTGCGCAGCGTCATCGGCCAGGCGGAGCTCGACGAACTCCTTGCGCAACGCGAGAAGATCAACCAGCGCCTGCAGGAGATCATCGACAGGCACACCGAGCCGTGGGGAATAAAGGTCACGACGGTTGAGGTAAAAGACGTCATGCTGCCCGACACCATGAAGCGTGCCATGGCGGGCCAGGCCGAAAGCGAGCGGGAGCGGCGGGCAAAAATCATCAATTCCGAGGGCGAATTCCAGGCCGCGGAGAAACTCGTGCAGGCGGGCGCGATGATCGCAACACAGCCCATGGCGCTCCAATTGCGGTATTTGCAGACCATGCGTGAGATATCCGCGGAACACAGCACCGTAGCATTTTTGCCTCTGCCAATGGAAATGTTCTCTCAATTCTTCAAGAAGGGCGGCGAGGGGAAGTAAGAGATTGAGAAACGGGTACGACGTATCGTGCCGATTTACGGTCATAGTATCCCGGCTTGTTCGTATTCTTGGCAGGAAGGTGGAGTTACGCGGCGCACGAATCGCTGGTCGCGAAGCCGCCCAATGTCCTGTTTTCTAAAAAGGAGGGTTTTATGGCACGCAAATCAACCAAACCGATTCCGGAAGGATTACATTCTCTCACAACGCAATTGTGGTTCGATGGAAATTGCAAAGAGGCCGTTGAATTTTACAAAAAGGCGTTTGGTGCGGAACAGATTGGGGAACTGGATGTCATGCCTGACGGCAGGGTCATGCATGCCAATCTTCGCATCGGCGATAGCAACCTCTTCCTGGCCGATGCCATGGGCTCGGAACACTCGCGGGGTCCGGACCGCTACGTAACGGCCAGCCTCTATCTCTATGTAAACGACTGCGACGTGGTTTTCGACAAGGCAAAGAGGTTGGGGTGCGACGTTATCATGCCCCTGGAAGATGTGTTCTGGGGTGACCGCTCCGGCGAGTTGAAGGATCCGTATGGTCACCTGTGGGCCATTGCGACGCACAAGTGGGATATATCCCCGGAAGAAATGAAGAAGGCCCAGGAAGAATGGCTTGAAAAGCGCCACGGCGTGGCGGTGTAGCCGAAGTTCTTAAGCGAGGTACTTTGGCTCGCCGTGATGATGCGACAAAGAAGGCTTTGCCCGCGAAGGCAAAGCCTTTGATTTTTTCTCAGAATCGCATTGGACCACGCACAACGAAATCGTTTCGGCTTTTGCAAAGCCGGAAACTCTTGCCTGGGCAGATCATTCCGCCCGAGATCCCCTCTTCCTGTTTCGACTCTTACCGGAATAGGTCCCGATCGTTACGAAACCGGTCTTGGTAAGAATCGCCTGGTATTCGTCCATGATTTCCGCGAGCTTTGATTGCGGCATATCGGAGATCCGGCGTTTCTTGGGGCATTTGCCCATCGAGGCGATAACAAACCGATATTTTTTTCCCGCGATTTCCTTGTTCACTGCAACACCGGGAACATCATACGAAGTGGTGTAGCCGAACAGCCTGCATACCAAAGGGCGATGTTCGTATACCGAGCAGCCGGTCTTACCTCTAAAGACGCAGGTAGCGCCTTCCATCGGCTTGCCGACCATATGGGCCTTGGCAATCTCGAATTCCAGCGTGGAGCAGTTGATGTCGGCATTGTTGCAACACGACACGCATTTCGACACGCACGGGAAAGCTGCCAAACTGGAAGCAGACCGCCATACGCGGTCGATCTGCCCCGCAACTGCCTGCGCTTCAGGAGAAAGATGCATGCGGTCGATAACGTTTTGCAAGTCCATGGAGTGATTACGGCCCTGAACGGGCGGGTATTTTGAAGTTTCGTCCGCCGCTCACATTCACGGCCGGGCCGTACCCGCATCCTTTTCGGCGGCCTGAAGGCGCGGTCAATGGAAGAAAGGCAATAATTTTGGGAGAAACGGGAGGATTATCTCAAAAAAAATGAGAATGATGATTATCCACTCAAGCAATTCCAATCTCTGGCTTGCAGCGGTGTCGTGCACCTGTTTGTGAAAATCCTCAATGGTGTCGAGTTTCCGAAGGATGCTGGCGTTCCATTCGCTCACATGAAACCGCTGGGAGGCGAGGCGGTAGACGCGCGCGAGAAACTGGTCGCCCAGCAGTTTCGGCGCGTTACTGACGCGCTCGAACAATATGGCGCCCTCCAGTTGCATTTGTGAAATGCGCTTGATGTTGCGCGCCGTATACCCTGGCAGGAGCCTGAACAGGCTGTTCGGCTGCGACGACAGCTCGTAGGAGCGGTCGATGGATGAATCGAGCCGGTAATCGAGGAACCGCAGTTCGAGAAGCTCGGTGTTGGCGAATTCCAAAACCGATTGCACGTCGTCAGCCTCGCGGTCGAAAATCATCGCGGCGTTCCAGTCGATAATGGTAATATCGCCCGGGCCGTACGATATCCTGCAGGCCAGCGCATCGGAGGTTTCCGATTCGGAAAGTACCTGCGACTCGGCCCGCAGAATCTGGGCAAGAATGCCGCCGGCGCGTTCGGGCAAGGTGTCGGCCGGGCCGCACAGGTCGAAATCGTCGATTTCGAAAATCAGGTAGTCTTCCACCGGATCGGCAACGGCCGGATGCTCCACCGCGTCGCCCAGCGCGCGAATGATGTCCTGCGCGCGCTGGCGCGAGTCGGCGGGCAATGCATCGCTTCTGTCAATCTCAATGCTCAAATCTCGAAGGTCACCAAGCGTCCCGGAAATCGCGATTTCGTACGAGATGGAAACGGAGCCGAAATCGTAGAAGGTGAGCGCGACGGCGGGCGACAGGCGGTGTGCGCCGATGCGGGGAACGTCCGACTCCTGGATGATGGTGAGCGGTTGCGGATCGTAGCCGAAGTATTTGGGTGCGCGGCGGTTCTTGTTTGACAATGTTGTGCGGCCGCCCAGGAGCGGGGCGCGGTCGAGGCATTTGGCAAGGTTGGTTGAAGTGCCGATGTCGTAGGCGTAGAGTATATGGCAGGCGCCTTTACGGATCGCCACGGATGCCGTTTCTGGTTTCATGATTCACCGTTTGGAACGTGTGGAGAGACGGGCTTCTATGTAAAATAAGCCCCGGCGCACGCCGGACACCATAGAATCAGGCGACGGCATTCGGACGACGCCCTGGAGCAGGCAGTACCTCGCGAAACCCACACAAAAATACGGAGGCAAAGGGCCGGTGAGAGCATTTATATTTAACGATGGTACCATTACCCCCGCATAACCGTTCGCAAAACCCAGGAGGTTGTTGCATGGAGCAGAAGCTGACCAGACGGGATTTCGTGAAGACCGCAGCGGGCGCCGGTGCGGCGCTTGCGCTCGCGTCAACACAGCGTGTACTGTTCGCCCAAACACCGCAGGCGGCAAAAACGGCCGCAAAGGCAATCTCCATGGTGGCGCTGCCGTACGCTCAGGATGCGCTGGCGCCCTTCATTTCTGCCCGCACGGTTGATCTTCATTACAACAAGCACCATTTGAGCTATTATACCATGCTCAAGGGCTGGATCGGCACGCACCCCGAATTCGCGGGTCAGACGCTTGAAGAACTGATTGTTGCAAACAAGGCCGGCACCCGCTTTGCCGAGGCCGTCTTCGATTATTCGATCCTTCTTAACAACCACAACTGGTATTGGATGAGCCTCAAGCCCAAGGCCGGCGGTCCGCCAAAGGGGAAAATGGGGGCCATGATCAATGCATCCTACGGCTCATACGACGCATTTCGCAAGCATTTCATCGATGAAGCCATGCAGCTCGGAGTAGGGTGGGTGTGGGTGGTGCAGGACGGAAGCGCGGTAAAGGCGTACCGGTCCGAATACCTGGACACCCCTTTACTCAAGGGATACGCCCCGTTGCTGACCGTGGATGTGTGGGAACACGCGTACTACATGGATTATCAGAATGAGCGGCAGAAGTACGTGGAGGCCGTTCTCGACAATCTTCTGAACTGGGAGTATGCGGAAGCAAACCTTGCCCTCAAAAAGAAATAGGGCCCGGCACGGGCGCCGGTCGTCCATGACTCCGCGCAACCTGTTGTGTGAATTTCTGCTCCTGGCGGCAGCGGCGGCGTGGCCGCAGGACGGCGCCGCGGGCATGGCGTTGTCGCTTTATGTCAAGACCTCGGTGTATCCGTCCGATTCGGCCGACCGTTTCGGCCACGGCAAGGTCGAGGCCACATTCCGGTTCAAAGACGGGGCTCCCATACCGAACCAGGAAATCCAATTGAGCACCACAAACGGGGTATTTTCCTGCAACCTGCCCGACATCGAAAACGAGGTGGATTCGGCCATGTTCGACGAATCCTGCTGCACAACCGGCAAAGACGGAAAAATCCTCGTATACCTCACCAACATTCCGTTCAATTCACAGGGAACGGTGACCGCTTTGTGCACCTACGGCGATGTTTCCGTAAAAGCAACGAGTACGTTCTGGATAAAGAGGATGCCGAAGTCGTTAACGGCGAGGAAATCAAAGATTAAAAGGTAGGAATTCAGGATCGGAGCCTGTGCGGCATTCCATGGTCCGGCAGGTTCGATACGCCCGCAGTTGATGTGTCTTTCACCGGTCTTGGCAAAGGCGATCCCGATCTGATCGTGGCGACAAACGTGAAGATTGCGCCCCAGTACGCGGTACTGTCGACAAATGCCAGGTCGCCGTGGTGCCCGCCCTCTATTTCCACGAATTCCTTCTTTGTCGCGGCGGCGCGATACACTTCTCTGCCCATGGAAATGGGAATAAGCCGGTCGTCGGTGCCGTGGATCACCAGGAGCGGAGACGTTATGTCCCGTATTTTTGACATGGTGTCAAACGAATGCCCGGCGATCAGGGAAAGCAAACCGAACCCCAGGGCCCGCGCATAGGCGCGGCCGGTGGTGAGAGGCGCAACCAGAACAAGGCCCGCAACAGTCTTGCGGCGCACCGTGTTGACGGCCACAGCCGTGCCGAGCGAGGAGCCGATTACGAAGATGTTCTTCTCCAGGTATCCCAGCGAGTCCCTCACAAAGCGAAGTGCGGCCGCTCCGTCGAGGTAGACGCCGTTTTCCGAAGGTCGGCCGGCGCTCTTGCCGAAACCGCGGTAGTCTACGCCTACCACACGCAGATCCATTTTGGCGAGGCCAAAAAGGTCTCCCACCTGCCGATCATTGTTTCCGGCATTGCCGTGGAGGTAGAGCGCAGCGTACGATGAAGCAGTGTCTCCCGTTATATAACATTGGAGACGAACATTATCACTGGTCGTGATGAAACGTTCCGTGATGCCGGGAGGAATCCTGGCCGGTGAGGATCTGTTTGAAGTGTCCGGGTGAAACGCGATACTATTGATAACGGCGGTACACTGTTGCACTATGCAAACCGCAATGGCGCATATGGCTTTTGTTTGCATCGGACACTGCAGAAAGCCCCATTTGGTTCTCATTAAGCACACCATCATACCGATAGTCGTACCTATTTCCACAGCGCAAGAATAAGCGCCAGCACTGCCGCTCCCACCGCCTGGTACCCCGAATCGATGCAGAACAGCAGTGGCTTGTTCCTAAAGAACAGCGTCCCCGAATTTATGGGCAGCACAAAGAACCCGATGATCGAAGCTGCCGCAACAAGCGCTCCCTTGACATCAGCGAAGTTGCCGAGCATCACTACCATGGAGATGCCAAGGGTATAGAGAAACGTTGAAACGAGCTGCCCCACCATGGGCAGAACGACCGTTGCCCGGCCTTGCCCTTGGCCCATGTGAACTCCTGTTTCTTTGGTCCATTGCTTTGCAAAAAGTGCGTTGCTGTACCACAGCCACCCTATGAGAAAATAGACAATACCGGAAACGACATAGGCCAATGCGTTGAAATGCAAACCTGTATTCATGAAGACCTCCCTGAAGAAGGGAATTTGCTTTGGGCACGAGCGGAAGCAGCAAAAAAAAATATTCCGTTTCAAGAAACCGCAATTCTAGTGCCATTGGAGATCATAAACCGGATCGGACAGACTGGTCGGTCTTTCTCTTTGCCCTATTTCAAGAAGGATTCTCATTATTGGGAATTATTAGTAGAATAGCCGCCCCGTGCGGCAGACAGCGGTTCTTCGAGCCAATAACTCTGGCCCGAGCAACGAAATCTTAATACAGAGTGAAGATGGAAAATGGACATTCAAGACGATGCTGATATGAAATTCACGAGGAGGTATCAATGAAAGCGATAGTTTCGATCATCGCGGTCGTGTTATTGAGCGGGACAATCGTGGCAGGTACGGCGCTCAGCAAATCGCCGGTCTACAAGGGTTATTTGAATATCGGAAACTATGTTGTGTCTCTGCCGCAGCAACTGCGCGCGGGTGACCGTATCCTTTTCACCAATCTCAACGGAGTTCGGGTGCTGGATCAACGTGTAAACAACGGCTTCTTCAATCTCGACGTTTCGAGATTGCATGCAGGCGTGTACATCGTGTCGGTGAGAAGAAACGGCGCGGATATCACGGAAGTCAGGGTGCCGTTCATGGCGGGCACGGGAGCGTGAACCTCAGAGGACGCAGGGCTTGAACTTCAAACGGGAGAGGGGGGGGGGGCAAGAAGAGGTCCGTTTTTATTCATAGCCCGCAGGGAAGTTTTACCACAACGGCGGGGTTTTGCCCTTCCGTAAATGTCATCTCCTTCGTGCATGTTTTGTCGCCCTTGACGAACTGCATGGTATGTTTTCCGGACGTCACCGTAACAAATCCCGTGTTGGTCCTTCCGATTTGCTGACCATCCATGTAAACCGATGCAACCGGCGGCACTGAAGAAATAAACACGGTCGCCGGTTTTCGTTCAGTGTCTGTTTCCGATGACGGCGGCGTTGACACGGCAGGAACCGGAGCAGGCTGCGGTTCCATCGCAAGTGCGGTGTCCGCCGCCGGTGTCACAGCGGGAGCCTCTTGAAGTTTGGCAGCCGGTGCGCGCGGCGGCTCCAGGCTCTCTATGGTCGTTTTTATCACCTGGAAAGCTTCCGTGTCAAGGTTCTTTTCGAGAAGTTTGCAATTCGTAGTGTAAGCGCGTCGGGCCGCATCGTGTTTTCCCCGGTCGATAAGGTCGTAGATCAGGGTCAGTTGCCGTTGTGCCGCCTCCCGGGTCGCCGATTGTTCCCGGACGGGTGCGGGGGCGGCGGCCGGGGTTTCGGCGTGAGCCGGCACGACAGGAGCGGGCACCGGTGGCGCTGCCGGAGAGGGCGCCTTGGGTGCGACCGCGGCATCGCGCTCAGATCCAAGTCTCCTCATCGCCTCGTTGCCGTTTTGCACCTTTTGCCGGGCGTCGGCCAGCAGGGGGCCTAAAACGTTCTCCTGTTCGCGTTTGTCATTAACCGCCGCGGAACTGTCGTTTCGTGCCTTGGATACCTCACCGGCGAGCGCCTCCGAAGCGCCCTGCGCGAGACGAAGCTCTTCCTTTTTCGATTCGATGGCTGCATCCGCCTGAACGACATACACGTTTTTCTCTTTGTTTGTGCGGATGCTGTCGTCACGGGCGGCCTGTTGCCTGGCGAGCACGGCGTCCATGGCCGCCGTGCTCCGGCGTACCAGTTCCGCGGCCTGGATAATCGCACGGGAAGCATTGGCGAGTTCCTTCCGGCGGGCGCTTTCGCGTCCCGCAATAAAACCCTTGAGCGCGTCCCGCAGCAGGGCCATGCTGTCCACAGCCGCTGCAGCGTGCGACGAATCGGCCAGAAGCGCGGCATGAGCCTTTTGAAACGCAAGCCGATGATGTTTCGCACCGCTTTACCGCCTCGGCGCTGTCGCGTTCCATTCGAACAATACGGGGCTTTGCGTTTATCAGTTCTTTCCACGTTTTTGCAATGAGATCGTTGAGCCGCTTGTTGTCGGCTGCGAAGTTCCCGGAAACCTGCGCAAACTGCTTTTGCGCAAGTACCCCGTCGCGGACAATCCGTTCTCGCGTCAACGATGCCGAATCGAGGGTCTTCTGGGCGGCATCGAGAAGCCTGGTTATCTGCCGGTTCTGCTCGCGCCAGGTTTTCCCCGGAATTTTCGCCACCAGGGCCGCAAAGGCCTCGTCGCGCATCAGGTTGTCGAGCTTGCCCTTGTACACGTCGAGCGTTTGCGCCTTTTCCGCGTCGGGTCCTGTTGCGGCGCTGCGAACTTCGTAAGGCTTGTTAAGGAACTCACCCAGCTGGCCGGAGAGCGTTTCGATTGCGCTGTCGAGCTGGAACTTTTCCTTCATGCGAAAGAACTTGTTCTTGTCGTCCTGCACGGCGACAACGATCGAATCGAGGGCGGCAATGTCCCGTTCGCGTTTCTGCATGTCTTTCCGGTCCTGCGTTTGGGCCGAGAGGCTGTCGCGCCTGGAAGAATTGATTTCCTCGGTGGCGCTCCTCACCGCGGAATCCTTGCCTGCGACAAGGAGGCGAAGGCCGTCAAGACGCTTGAGCGACGCCGCGAGCGAATCGCCGTTCGTTTTCGACGCGGCAAGGCTGTCGCGCGCCAGCCTCACCGCGGCCGCCGCCAGGCTGTCGAGTGCGCGCGCACGGCGTCCGACCCGCCGTCTCCAGGCCGGCAAGGCTGTCTCCCTGCCGCGAACTTTCCAGCGAGAACCGTTTTAAAAGGTCGGTGCTGTCGGAGCGAGCCAGATCGAGTCCGCTGTTCGCCGCTTCAGCCGAGTCTTTGCATGCGTCAAGCAAGGGTCCGAACGCCGCAATTACCAGATGCGAATTATGCACGGCCGCCTCCCGCTCGCTTTCCCGCGCGGCCTTACCGGCCTCCAGGGCGGACAACTGTTCTCCAAGCCCGGCCAGGGCTGTTTTCTCCCGCCCGGCCCGGCTGTCCAGACCGCGGATGACGCCGGCAAGGGAGTCGATCCGCTTGTCGGCCTTGGCGTCGGCCGCAGCGCTGTCGCTCTTCAGCTTGTCGAGCTTGAGCGACAAATCCTTGTTCGCGGAGAACTGCTCCCCGATACGGCGATTTATTTCCGCACTATGAAGGGAACTGTCCGACAATTGTCCGGTCTGGGCGCGCGCGGGCATTGCCAGGGAAAAAACAGCGAACAGAAAAAGACGCACCGTGGCTGTCGGTCGCATGAATCCCACAACGAGCGCATTCCCCGGAGCTTGCTCCGGGGTTAGCGAGCGACTATGAGTATGTTTTCTTTCCATAGGGACGGAAGATGCCCGCAGATTGCTGCGGGCATCTTCAATGGTTCCGCCGAATTCGACGAAGTTACGCGCCGCTCGTCTTCCCTCCGACAAGGATCTTTCTTCCAATACTGAGGAGGCATTTTGGCGTGATATGGTTGAGAGCGCAGATGTTCCTGATTGTGGTGTGGTACAGCCTGGCGATCTGGCCGAGCGTGTCGCCTTTACGGACCGTATGCCATTTTTCCTTTCGCAGTTCCTCAAGGTAGGCAAAATTGGCCTTCGTGAGAACGAGCGTGTCGCTTTTGAGCGCATAGGACCCGAAATCGATGATGCAATTGGGATCGAACGGCTCTCCGTAGTAACGCATTTCGAAATGCAAATGGCTTCCGGTCGACCTGCCGGTGTTGCCTCCGAGCCCTACCACATCCCCGGCCTTTATTCTCTTATTGACGGTTACGCATTCCCGCGAAAGGTGGCCGTAAATGGTTTCGAGGCCGAACGGATGCCGCACCACCACCACATTTCCGTATCCGTGACGGTCGCACTTGGTAACCCGCACGATACCGTCAAACGCCGCCCGAACGGTATCGCCTTTGGAAAGCCTGATGTCAACGCCGTTGTGCCACAGCCATCGTCGCTCTCCGAAATCCGACGTGACGACGTTTTTGAATGGATGGACATAGAACCGGCCCGCCAGCGAGTCCACGAGCACGATGGTTGCCGTATCGGTCCACGCATCCGAGGCAAAGTGACCGCTGTTGATCTTCCAGTTGTCCCACGCAAATGTGTCCACCGAGGGCTCTTCGGAGGGAAACAGGGTGTCGACCCCATCCTGGAATTCGTCCTCTTCGGTTTCCGAACTTGTCTCGCTGTCTGCCTGCCGCTGGGTCAAAAGAGAATCGGACCGGGCCTGTTCAACAGGAGACGCGGAAACCGCGCCGGAAAATGTGAAGCAGCAGAGCGCACCCACCAGGGAAAGAAACTCCGTGGCAGAACGCGAGACCTGCAACGCTCTTTTCGGGCTCCGCGGTGGCGCCGCTCTCGTATGCTTGTGATGCATCAATAAAAAATACACAAAAAGCTTTGAGTGAAGTCGAACTTCCCGCTCACGTCCCGGCCGGCACTCACAAGCCGCCCGCTCGTACCACCCTGATCACCTTTCCGGGCGTGAGCACGGTGTCCGGGTTTAGTTTGTTATCTTTGTAAAGGTTGTCGATCGGAACCCCGAATTCGGCCGCTATCCGCGTGAGGGTGTCTCCATCCTTGACTTTGTAATAAATGACGTCGGCCTGCGAAGGAGGAACACCCGGATTCAACACGGTGTCGTGCGCCGCGGGGATGAGCAGGGTGTCGCCGGCATGGACGAGCAATACATCGGTAAGGTGATTCGCAGACATGAGTGAATCCACGCTCACGGAATACCGGAGCGAAATCCTGAAAACATCTTCTCCCGTTGCAACAACGTAGAGGAAACCCTTCGGTTTTTGCACCGCTGCAGCAGGGGGCTGTAAAGGGGCCGCCGGAGCGGAAGCCGCGACGGAATCGGTCCTTTTTGTCGCCTCGTTGCTTTCCCGGGCGGGCGCAAGGGGCGTTTGTGGGCCGGCCACCTGCGTGTCATTCTTGACAGTATCGGAAGAAACGGTTCGGACGGTGGTTGGGGGGAGCTGCAGCGTTTGGCCGATCTTGATATTCGGATGGGCCAAATTGAGGCCGTTGAGCGTTGCCAGCTCTTTGAGTGGAATATTGAATTTGCGCGAAATGGAAAACGGGGTTTCGCCGATTTCAACGACATGAGTTGGGCCCTGCGGCGCCTGCACAACCATGGGCACCTGCACAACCACGGGCACCTGGACAACACCTTGAGGCGTCTGCACCACGACCGGTAACGTCTGCTGCGGCCCCGTCGCCGGCGCCTGTGCAAACACGGGCGGCGGGGTTGTTTCCACCTGCGGCTGCGGCCTGCTCACAACAAGGAGGCGGCCCGGACGCAGGAGGGCGTGGCCGGTAATATGGTTCCACCGGCAGAGCTGGGTAACCGACACATGGTAGTGCCGCGCGATTCTTCCAAGAAAGTCTCCGGAATGAACCCGGTAGCGGATTGACACGCCAGAGAACTCATAGTCCGGAAGGTCGAGCGCTTTGATCTCGGATTCCGGGGGCGGGGGATAGGCAACGCCCTGTGCAAGCGGGACGGCCGACACGGGGATAAAAAGATGATGCCCTGGTGTCAGGCGGGGCGCGGTAATCCGGTTGATAGTGACGAGTGCATCTGACGGCACGTTGTACTGCCGCGCAAGGCTTTCAACATCGTCCCCCCGTTTGATTTCACACCGGTACCACCTGACCCGTTTCTCCGGTGGAAGCTGCGCAAGAAAGCCGTTCCACGACCTCTTGCGCCCTGCGGGCAAATACAGCAGGGCGCCCGTGTCGGGCGGGGTGCACCACCGAAGGATATGGGGGTTCATTTTCTTAAGGGTGTCCCGGTCGACCGCGAGTCCGTCCGCAATGTCGTTCAGGCTGATGCAGTCGGCGGTGTGCACGGTATCGAGCGGGAGCGGGTCGATTGGCGGCATGGTAACGCCGAAGCATTTCGGGTTCTTTGCAATTGTCAATGCGGCGAGATAGCACGGAACGTAATTCTTCGTTTGTTTCGGCAGCCGCTTGAGATTCCAGTAGTCGTTAGTTTTGTTGCGGGCGATGCAATGAGATACGCCATTTTCACCGCAGTTATATGCCGCAAGCGCAAGGTGCCAGTGGCCGAAATCGCCGAATAGTTTCCGGAGATAGCCGATGGCGGCTTCGGTGGACCGGATCGGGTCGCGGCGCTCATCAACCCAAAAGCTCCTCTTGAGGCCGTAGATTTTCCCTGTGGAAGCAATGAATTGCCAGATGCCGGACGCGTTCGCGTACGAGTAGGCGAGCGGATTGAACCCGCTTTCGATGAGGGGAAGGTACGCCAGGTCTTTCGGCAGCCCGCTGTCCGCGAACATTTTCTTCATGAGCGGCAGGTAATACAAGGCACGGCTGAACCACCGGTCCACCGTGTTTTCTCGGTTGTGAATGTAGAACGACAGCGCCCGCTGCACCCGCCGGTTCCACACCATAGGCACATCGTAGTCCAGGCCCTTCTGACAGGCGATTGCGGCAAGAGAAATGCTGTCGGGCGGCAGCACGTTCATCGAATCTATGGAGCGCATCATCTGCCGCTGGAATACAGCCATGGCGATGTCTTCCGGCACCGCGTATGATGCCGGCATTTGCTCTTTGTAAATTACCGCGATCTCGTCGAAATACCGGGACGAGGGGATCCGCTCGCTTCCGCCTTCGGCTCCCTGGTCGATGCTCTCTATTGCGCGCACTGCCTCCTTGAGGATCGAGTCTGCGGCCGGGAAGTTGCCGGCGTCGCAGTCGGATTTCGCTTCGTCAATGAGATCCGCCGGATTGCCGTATACCGTGTCTTCGTCGTCGGCTTCTGCGGTATCAACGGACGTTTCGGAATCGGATGTTGAGCTGGTGTCCGGCGCGGGGCATGCAACACGTACGCTGTCATGTGCGTGAAGCCCGGTATCGCCGGTCTGGTTCAGCGTGGAGAAAGTGCGGCGACCCGGCCCGCATCCCGCGGCCAGTGCCAGCACTGCGGCGACAATCAGAACCGGGAGGCAGGGAAGAGCACACGCTTTACTTAAAGTCAAAAACCGCACCTTCCGCTTTTTTGAGGAAAAATCGTGCGACGAATTCCGAACTTCGGTGCACCTCTCCGTGCCCTCGACAAACGGCAGGGGAGCGGAACAGCGAGGCAAAGAGGCGTTTCCGGGCTATGCCTGCAACCCGACGCGGCACGCCCGCCGCGCATCACGCACACTTGTTGAATATAATTCATTTGAGCAAAATTGGGGTTGGTTTTGGACTCCAAAATCGCGAGGTTGAAATTACGTTCAGGAGGGTCCCCAAAAAAGAAAGTGCGCTCCCGACCGCTTGATCGCGGGCCCCGGAACGCACTGCTCGGATGTTTCAACAGAAGCATTCAGGGCCGCATTGGCGGGCGAGGATGCCTCGAATGGTGCTACGGGGCCTTTCTTTTGGCAAGTGACTGGATGATGGCGCTTGCCGTGGATTGGTCGAAGATAACAGTGTTTGCCTCTTCCGAGTTGATGGTTGCAGACAATTGGACGGTGACTGCGAATCCCACTGAAAGGGGTTTACCCAGGACTGTTGTCCAAACGTACGCAGAATCAATGGTGATGGTGACGGTGCCGGCCCTATCGGTGACCTTTGGAGCAGAGGTTTGTCCGCCCGCGACATAATCGAAGTAAACGTCTCCTACGGTTATTCCCTGGAGGTCGATGGCATCCACGTTCGTAGTCGTGCCGTTCACATCAATGGAAAGGTTTGTGAGGCTGTTTCTCACTTGTACTGTTGTTTGCGGAGGAGGAGTGACCGTAACCGTGCATCCTCCCACCAGAACGGCAATGAACAATGTGGTGAATTTCGAAAGTTTTCTAAGCATGTTCAATTCTCCTTTGACTGATGGTTATCGTCGGATGGAATTGCATCTGTTAACGCGCCCGCCTCTACTGGGGCTCCACGTTCACGCGTATTTCGTCGTCTTTCTTGGAACGCACTTTGACGTTCTGATCGTCGTCACGGCCCGAATTTTGTTCCACACGAACCTTTGCCGAAGGACGGTCGCCGACAGTCTGCGGAGAATTATCGTTCTCAGCAGGCACTACCCGTTGTCTCGAATCCTGTTGCGGGGCCGTTCTCACCTCGCTTGACTGTTGCTCCGAACCACGAACGGTTGCTCTTCGGAATCGTGGTCCTACCGGCACAACAACCTGGGGACGCGATTGGCTTTGAACCTCCACTCTCACCAGCGGCCGTTCGCCCCTGGCGACGGAAACCCTGTTCGGGACCACCGTAACGACGGGAGCGCGCACTACCCTGCGCACAAAGTCCAGGCGGGGCGGCGCGCCGTACACGCGGACGCGGTTCTCGGCCACGACGGGACCTGCCCGCACTTCCACGTGCGTTCGTAAGTCCGGCGCTGTAAAGAACGGCGCGGGGCATGTTGTCCACTCTACGTGCATCAACCTGTGGTAATGGCGTCCTGCCAGCGGAGGCGGTGCCAGGGGCGCCCAGGCTATATCCCGGTCGGTAACGTTCCATTCAACCCGTGCGGGAGACCACTCGTAACCGGGAACCCAGAGCCAACCGAGTTCCTCGTCGTTATACCAGTTGCCGTAGTGGCACACGATCCAGCCGAAAGGCTCGTCGGAATCCCACATCCAGCCGTCGCGGGTGTAAACCCAATGACCGTAGGTGAACGGCCGCCAACCGGCCTCGGCGTAGGGACGCCACACGGTGCCGTATCCATGCACATGGATCCATTCACCGTATTGGTCAAGATCGCTGAAGTTTGTCCGGACCGATACCTCGACCTGGGCGCACACCGGTTTGGAACCCGCGGCAACAAGCATCAAAATGCCGAGAAAGGCGATGGCTCGCAGTTTCATGGTTTTCTCCTTTGGTTATGAAGAATCCTATGAGCGAAAATAATTTGGGGACAGGGGATTGTGCTGCGGAAAACAATATCAAGATAATCAAATCAATCCTTTAACCGGTACCAGCGACACTTCGTGGGTGCCCCACAGCAAGGGTTAGATTCTCGCAACCCCTCCAACTTTGGGGTCACCCGGCGCTGCTATCCAGATGTATTTGACTTGTATCTAGAAATTGGATTCTCGCAAATAAACTCGTTCGGGGCCACCCGGCTCAGCCATCCAAACGCATTTGAATTGCATTTGGATATTACTGAACCTTCAATTCGCAATTCGTCCCGAACTATTTCTTGGTCCCTGGCGATCCGCCCTTTGTATATTTTCAAAAAGGTTTTTTCAACGTTCGAAGAAATCCCATGACTCGTTTCGGCCTCGATACCGTTGCAGCCGCTTTCCCGAGGGAACTCACGGGAAAACGGATCGGCCTGCTGTGTCACGCGGCGTCGATCACGTCGGCCTATGTTCACTGCATCGACGTATTCCGCAACTCCCCGTGCACGCTCGCCTCCCTGTTCGGTCCTCAGCATGGCATGTTCGGCCAGACCCAGGACAACATGGTAGAGTGGCAGGGGTTCGTGCATCCGGTCCTTGGAATCCCGGTGTACAGTCTTTACGGGGAGAAAAGAAAACCGACGCTCGAAAGCCTTGCCGGGCTCGATGCGCTTGTGGTGGACCTGCAGGACGTGGGAGCGCGTCCCTACACCTATGTCTGGACTGTCAAGCTGTGCATGGAGGCCTGCGGCGAGGCGCGTCTTCCCGTGTGGCTGCTCGACAGGCCGAACCCGATTGCGGCCGTCGGGTTCGACGGACCGGTGCTCTCCGACGGGTTCCACTCGTTTGTCGGCGGTGCGCCGATTCCGCTTTGTCATAGAATGACGATGGGGGAAATAACCACGCTTGTCAAACGCCTGTATTATCCCGGCGCCGACCTTCACGTGGTGTGGATGGACGGGTGGTGGCGCAATTCCCTGTGGCGCGAAACGGGCCTGCCCTGGGTTCTTCCGTCTCCCAACATGCCGGCGTTCGAAACCGCTGTAATGTATCCGGGGCAGGTGCTGTTCGAGGCCACCAATGCGTCCGAGGGGAGAGGAACGACGCGCCCGTTTGAAATCGTGGGCGCGCCCTACCTGGACGCGGACGCGGTTATCGCGGAAGTAAACACGCTCGGCGTGCGCGGGTGTGTTCTGCGGCGGCACGATTTTATCCCGACGTTCCAGAAATGGCAGGGGGAGTATTGCCGCGGCCTGCAGGTGCATGTGAGTGACCCGCGCGCGTACGAACCCGTGTTCACCACCGCGGCGCTCCTGGCGGCGATCCTCAAAACATCGGGTGGGAAATTCGCCTTTAAGCAGCCGCCGTACGAATACGAAGCGGTCCGCATGCCGTTCGATATTCTGTCGGGAGACGAACGCCTGCGTACAACGCTCGCGAGTGGCGGCAACCTGATTGCGGAAAAGGAATCCTGGCAGGCATCGTACGCGCCGTTCGAGGCCCGTTTTAGCGATGTCGCGCACTATCCCGAGGAACGCGAGTGATCGGATTCATTCTTGCCGCCGGCTTCGGCACGCGCCTGAGGCCCATTACTGACCATATTCCAAAGGCGCTTGTGCCGGTGTGCGGGGAACCTCTGCTCGGCCGCGCGATCGATTTCTTGCGAGCCCAGGGGATGGAACGAATTGCGGTGAACGCCCATCACCACCCGGACCAGATGGAGGCGTTTCTCCATTCCGGGAAACAAGGATGCGCGTTCTTCCATGAAACCGGCCGCATCAGGGGTACGGGCGGCGCGCTCTATTTTGCAAAGGAGTTTCTCGCCTTGGACGACGCTTTCTGCGTTGCGAATGTGGACATTGTCGCGGCGGTCGACCTGCGAAAGCTCCGTGCCGCGTTTAGTGATCTAAACTGCAGCGCGGGGTTGGTTGCCATACCTTGTGACAACGGAACGGTGTTGTACAATGCGCAATCCAAAGACTACATCGGGGCCCGGTCCGAAGCATCGTCCGGCGTGTACGAACCCGGGGGAAGGGGCGCCGGCGCCGAGTTCCTCGGTATTGCGTTTTATAAAAGGGAAATGCTTGCCGTGCTTGACGAAGCGGATTTCTCGGTCTTGCCGGTCTGGAAACGGATGCAGGGAACCGGCATGAGCGTGAAGATCGTCGAAACCCCTCCGGTGTACTGGAAGGACCTCGGCACGCCCTCCGGGCTTGCCGCGATCCATTTTGATGCGCTCGACGGAACGTGCGAAATGCGCGTCCCTCCCAATCTTGTTGTCGACAAAGAAGGAAAAAGGGCCTACCCGCGTTCGCTTGATCCCGCGATTGCCGCCCGGCTGGGCCCGTATTCGTGGGTGGACACGGACGTCATCCCGGCCACTGCAACGCTGTCGCGCACCGTGGTTTTCAAAGACGCGGCCATTTCGGAAGGCACGGTCCTGAAGAACGCCATCGTAACATCCTACGGAGTGATCCCGCTTGTCTCCTGAAACCGTCCAATTGACTCCTGCGCAGACGGGCTTTCTCAAGGAGACGGTCCCGGCATTCGACTCTTCCTGTTCCGTAACCTGCGCAGGCCGCGCGGGATCGGACCGAAGGTTTTTCCGGGTGCACGTGCCCGCAACCAAAGAATCGTTTGTGCTTGTCGCTTGGAACAGCGAGGACCACGACTGGAACAGGTTCATTTCGATCCAGCGCGATCTTGCCGTCCGCGTTCCGTTCCTGCCGCGCATTTTCGCTTACGACGACGGACACGGCCTCATCCTCGAAGAAGACTTGGGCGCCGTCACGCTCAAGAAGTTCTGCGGCCGGGCCAAGGCCGCGGAGGTGGCCGCGCAGTACCGTATGGTCATTGACGCCCTTGCCGTGTGGCAGCAGGTTGACCCCTCTGCATGCGCCGCTATTTCGTCGCGCGACATGGACCTCGATATGTTTCTGTGGGAAAGCGATTACTTTGTGACGCATTGTGTCAAGGAGTACTTCGGCCTCGACAAGCTGCTGCCGGCCGCATGGGAACGGGAGCGGGTGCGGATCGCGGCCCAGGCGGCGGGATTTCCCAGGGTGTGCATCCATCGTGATTTTCAATCGGAAAACATCCTTCTCCACGGCGGTTCGGTCCGGTTCGTGGATTTCCAGGGTGCGCGCCGCGGTCCGGCCGGCTACGATGTGGGGTCGCTTCTGTACGATCCCTACGCGCCGAACCTTACGCCCTCGCTCAGCAGACGCCTGTTTGAATATTATCTGTCAAGAGTGCCGTTCGAGGTGACGCCCCAGTCCTTCCGCCTGTGCTCCATTCAGCGGCTGATGCAGGCGCTCGGCGCGTACGCAAACCTCTCCATTCACAAAGGGAAAGACTGGTACCGTGCCTACATACCGGTTGCCTTGAAGCGGCTTAAGAGAGTGATCGGGCAGGGCGGCGATGTGCCGGCGCTTGCGGGGATTGTGGCGGGGTGCATACGGCAGGACGGAATAAAGAAGTCCTCACGGAGATGCCGGGAAATTCGGAGAAAAGAGGATTGACGTCATTGAAGAAAATGGAGTTGCTATTGTGGATAGGCCGAAGGAAATTCAGGTCGATTTATGACCACAAATCAAGAAATGCATATGGATAGCTGTGCCGGGTGCGCCCAAGAAGGTCCCTTGATATTATCGAGTCTTCTGATGGGGCACCCTTCGAGTTCGGCTGTGCGGGTGAGATCGAGATAGCGTTGCGGGGTGGCTTTTGACAGTAACCAAACAGGTACGCCAAAAACTCTCGATAGGTGCAGGTTTTATCCTGAAGTGGACTGGTGCATTCGACTGTGCTTTTGAGCCATCTTGAATCTTATTAGCCATGCAAGAAATGATAAGGGCCAAAACAAACAAAGTACAAAAACCAGCCCTGTCCGGCTAAACCTCTTGACCAATGGCTAATAGAATGATAATTGCACTGGAGCGGAGCGCAAAGAACGTAACCGCTCGTAATTGACCCGTAGTAATTCAATCAAGCTTTCAAAACCAAGCAGCCTTTCTCGGATAACCCGCAGTAATTCCAGCATGGTGAAGGCATACCGTGCTTGGAATTTTATAAACGACAACAGGAGATACAAGATCATGGCTATCCACACCTGTGTCATTACCGCGTTTTCGCTGGTCCCGTAGAACGTCTTTATCTTCAAGTGCTGCTTGATCCACTTGAAAAATGTTTCTATCTCCCATCTTCCCTTGTACAGTGCAGCAATTGTCGTTGCCGACAACGTGAAATTGTTCGTCAGAAAGACCAGGTTCTTGTTTAACTCCTTGTTGTAATACTGTATCAGTCGCAGCTTCTCCGGATATGCCTTGCTTTCGTAAAAATTCGACATTTCGACTTCCTGATCACGGATAATTCCGCGTCTTACGTTCGGTTCTTTGTGCTGTCCGACAAGATGATATGCCATGTTGGATTTTGCCAGGATCACGAATGTAACACCAGTCGTATGCAGTGAATGAAGCCAGCCAAAATCTGTGTAGCCTCGATCAATGGTGAGGATGCTGTCCGGCGGAAGCGCAGGAAAATCATATTCGGCATCTTTCACCACCCGAATGTCATGGACTTTCCCGTCCGTCATCCGGATAAACGACGGTAGGTAACCGTCATGGTCCAGAAGCATATGAAGTTTCAATCCACCTTTGCGCCTGCGATACCGTGCCCATGGAAACGATGACAGACATACGCTGATCAAGGTTGAATCATGCGTAAATACCGGAACCTTTACCCGAAAGTCATGACGAGGTGCCAATCGCTGGCATTTATCCAGAAACTGATAGAAAAGATCTTCAAACATCTTGTATGGCCGGAGAGCGAGTGCATCTGCCAGTGTACTGCGGGCTACACTCGCAAGACCAATATGTTCCCACTTATCCGCATTGCTCTTCAGACACGCTTCTACATCCCGAAAGCTGACCAAATCCTTTACCAGCGAAAAGAGCAAAATCTGCATCTCCTGCCAGCAGGTCATGCTCTTTACGTACCTGTCTCCTTCGTACCGATTAACAATGCGCCAGAATCCCTTCCGATTCAACAGTTGCGTTATCTGATTGAATATTGTATTTCTTCTGTTCAAGGGCTGCCTCCTCTTTTTAATCGTCAAAAACTAAACCTTCAACGATAAAAATAGGTTGGTAGCCCTTCTCTTGTTGTCAATTTAACCGGACACTACTGTACAAAAACCATAACTAAAATCCGCCTCAAAATGGAACCTTGTCCCGATTTGAATACATATCCTGCTGTCCAACCTGCCGTTATCAAAATAATACTTATTGCCAAAAGTCCTTCTAAGAGAATGCTCAGAAACACCTACAATCGGAGTGTCACCCTATTTCGGCAAAATCAGGTGGTCAAGATCTGGTTGTTAGGACAAGGAGTGTTATCATGGTTAAGAAGAAGAATATTCCGGTCACGTGCTGATGGAAAACCGAAATGGGTTGTGTGTTGATATCGCCATTGCGCCAGCGACGGGGACAGCGGAACGGGATATGGCGCTTGAGCTGATAAAGCATGAACGCAGGCGCGGAAAACGCCGGATGAAGACGGTGGGTGCAGACAAAGGGTATCATGCAACCGAATTTATCAAGAGCCTGCGACGCCTGCACGTGAAGCCTCACATTGCCGAGAAGGCCAACACTTCGCTTAAAGGGTTGGATGGAAGAACGACTCGGCATAAGGGATACAGCGTAAGTCAAAGGAAACGAAAACGGGTTGAAGAGATATTTGGGTGGATCAAGAGCGTCGGTGGCCTGCGGAAAACTCGGGTAAGAGGAATACGAATCAACCAGACTGTTGCCTACGTGGTTGCCGCAGCGTACAACTTGATACGCATGGTTAAGTTGATGCCGCAAACGGTGGGGGCAGCATGAGAATGGCCTGGGAATCCGGGGAAATGCCTCGGAACGAGGCAGGTAAAACCTCTCTGACATATGTAAAGTTGAAGTTAGGTTCATAAAAAATCAACAAGAGCGCTTCTGTTAGGACTATTTCAACAACCTGCTAGTACTATTTAATGTGCCGTCCCCATCGATTGGGTACGCGGTTGCAACCCGTTTGATTTTGTTGCCACCCTTGGCCTTGTTACTTTGTCAGAGATTCGCGCTGCCGGACATAGGTGACAGGCTGACGCAGCAGTAAAGCCAACTATACTAATGGTATATTTGCGGAAAGTCAGAAGCTATAACTATTGGCGGGCATGTAGAGTGATTGCCTGTTGTGCGGAAAGATGCGGTTTTGGCCTGAAGTTTGAAGCGAACGCGTTCCGAAAAGAATTTCGTGAGTGTCTGATTTGTCATTCGTTTCCGTATTGTACAAACCCCTATTTTTCCAAAATGACCGTCACCACGTGCTGGTCCTGCCGCTGGTTCTCAAATGCCAGCATGATCCAGTCGTCCGAGCGCGCGACCTTCGACAGGTGAATTTCGTCGAGAGCGCCTATCATCGAGCGGGTTCCGTCAGAGCCGATGGTGAACAAGGCCGTGGGGCTGTCGGCGGCCTGCGGCGAATACGAACCTGTGGAACCGCACAATCCGCCGTCCACAAAGAAGGTGGCCGTGCCGGTTGACGGCTGCCAGCGGAATGCGTAGTAGTGCCACTGGTTAAGAGGCATGTCGCGCTGGGCCGTTATGGCACCCTGGCCAATAGCCCTGAAGGTCGGCCGGAGGCCGGGCGCGCCCGTTGCGGCGCTGTCGCCGAACCACAATTCCTTGTCGCCCGAATCGGCCATGGTGTCATCTTTGCGTTTTGAGAACACCACGCCTCCGGGCGCCGAGAGATTCACCCACGCACAGGCGGTGAAACCTGCGGCGGCCATGTCCGTAACCGGCGCGTCGGTCGGAATGCTGTCTCTCTGGGCAAACACCTGTCCCTTACCAACGAAACCGTCCTTGCCGGTCGAGGAGACGTAGTCGTTGCCGTTGGCTGCGTTGGGCGTTGCGTCTTTGTAGAGGCCAGGAGTTCCAACGCCGGCCTGGTCCTCTTCAAGGTGCCACACGCCTGCAAATCCCCGGCCGGTGTCGAAAACCGCGGGCGGGTTCGAGAGCGCGGTCGCGCTTGTATTTCCCCAGAACATTCGCACGAACTGCAGTGCGCTCTCCGGATACACGGTGTCGAGACTAAGCCAGATAACGGCCGCCGTGTCCCATTCCGCAATCTCGTAGGGCAGCGCCTTGCCGTTCGCTTTTGCAAACCGCAGGTCGGCCCCGCCCGGCTGGGCTTGGGAGAAGGTGAAGTTGGAGGCCGAGAGCCGGACAACCAGGCTGAAATCGACAACGGCGGTTTGCACGGGAACGCCTGAGTTGGATGTGTTGATCTGTATCTTCGCCGAATGCGCCCAACCCGGGAAAGGATTGAGGACCGTGGTGTCCGAAGGCCCGACCGTTACATTTGCAAAGAGCTGCACCGCGGGACCGGAGGCATTTGCTTCGAACTGCAACCCGGGATAAACGCCCTGGGCAACGGAATCGAACATCACCGACTTGTCGCCGGTATTTTTCTTCGCGTACATCGTTGTGCCTGTCGCGATCACATAGCCGGACAATTGCACAAGGCTGTCCGGCAGGTTTACCAGGAGGCGGACGGATTTACGCAGCGAATCTTCGGAAAGGACAAGGGTTCCACGATCGGACTGCACAACAATTCCGCTCGCAAGCAGCCTCAAGCCGGAGGCAAAGCCAAGGGCCTGGAGGTCGTAGGTGCCGTGATGTATGCCTTTGAACCGGTACGTTCCCGTGGAGTCGGTGGTATCGGTTGCGTTTCCGGGAACCTGGCCGCCGAACGCAGGATTGAAGTCTGCCGGCACAAGGGTGACGCCGGCGCCCGGAATGCCGGCGCCGTCCGGGGCGACAATGCGGCCGGACACTTCGGTATCGGACCCGCCGCCCGCATACATAGGAGGAGAACACGCAAGCGATCCGGCGCACACAAGGGAGGCAACTGTCCACTTGAGCTGGCTGGTGAGCAGTTTTGGTGGCATTTTTACATCCGGTCACTTATGCCGTCGTTCCGGTGGAACTGGACGAACCCCGAGTCCGGCCGCGGGCGGAAGACTGCCGCACCCCGAACCTTTCAACAACCGATTTTGCCCGGATTTCGACGGCTACCCCTTAATATAAAAGAAAACCAATGAAATTTCACGTATGAATAACATTGCCGCCGGTTGGGACGGGGTTCTTCGATAGCCAAAGAGTTGGTCGAGTGATGAATCCCAAAGTTTGGGCATTCCCCGAAACTTGCTTCGGGGTTGGCAAACGACTGCAAGATTCTTCTTTCTTAGGGATGGAAGATGCCTCGCAGCGTGCTGCGAAGTTCTTCACTTCCCAAGCAAATGGGCTTCGGACAAATCGTGTCGAGCGCCTCGGCAATCTCCAAAGCCCAATGACAAGTGGTGCAAAGGATCTTTGGCCAACCTGTAACGAGATATCGCGGGTGCCCAATAGAATCTTCGCTCCACATTTTCTCCCTCGCCCTACGGCGACCCTTGGAAGCACCCGAAAGGGTGGAGAGGGCGGGGTAAGGGTTTCCACTGGATTCTCGCAGCCAAACTGCCTTGGGGGGGTCACCGGGCTCAGCTATCCAAATACATTTCTTCGAGCTTCGTATTCATCAACCACAGATTGATTTGATTCATCCACAATCACATCGGCTTCCCTGGCCAAGATAATATATTTTGATGCGAAACGATCCTTTCGCAAACCGAATCCATTAGAGGCGGTCTCGGAACACATAGCTATGAAGAACCGACAAGACAACATTGCCGCGCTCGCTCTTAGCCTCATACTTATGTTTCATTGTCAAGCATTCTCGCAGCGTGTTGAAAAGTACTCAGTGTTTTTCGGCAGGTGCGCGGTCTACAACGATACCAATTCGTATATGGCCCTGCGCTCCTTTTCCCGCGCGGGAAGACCTTATTACCTCGTGGTAAATACCCGGGACCTCTTCACGCGGATTGTTGCGCAGGACAGCGGTCGTTGTGAGAGGGCTTCGCTTCGGGAGATGCGCCTGGAATTCAAAACCGCACCCTACGTGCTTGCTCTTGACAGTGCGGAAAACAGGTCGGCCCTTGTCCAGGATGCCGGGCTCACGCACGGCTCCGTGCGCCAGAAAGGCATCGATCTCACCGCGGACCTGTGCCCGTCCAAACTCCCGCTGGACAGAAAATTCTTTGCCGAGCTTATCGACCAGTTCCTGCCCGAGGAAAAGCCGATACCGATAGCGCTTTCGGTGACGGGCAACTGGATGAACGGCCATCAGGAAGATTTGCGCTGGCTGATAGGCCTTGCTAAGAAAGGCGATCTCGCCATCACGTGGATCAACCATTCATACAATCACCGGTGGTACGACAGTATTCCGGTTCAGGAAAACTTCCTTCTCAAAAAAGGGACAAACCTCGATCTCGAAGTGCTCAAGACCGAACAGAAAATGATGGAGTACGGTATCACGCCGTCGGTGTTTTTCCGGTTTCCGGGTCTTGTATCCGACAGCCTCGTGTTTGCAAAGATCACCGCCTACGGGCTGATCCCGGTCGGCACCGATGCATGGCTTGCCAAAAATCAATTGCCGAAAGACGGGTCGATCGTGCTCGTGCATGCAAACGGCAACGAGCCGTACGGCATACAGCGGTTTTTCAAGCTCATTCGGGAACACCGCGACAGCATTAGTGCGGGAAAATGGATGCTCTACGATCTGCGCGAGAGCATTGCTTCCGAAAAATAGCGGAAACCCAATGGGGGAGTTCGTGCGGTTTGCATCTATTGCCACGTCTCTGGCGGTGGCGCTCCTTTGTGTAACGGTCCGAGGCGCAAAGACCGACTCTGCATCCGTCCCCTTGTTCCGCCTGGACCTCACCCTTGCCGACGTTCCCGCTAATTCGGGCAGCAGTGCGTATTGGCCCACAATGGCCCAGTCCAAATCTCTTGCCCTGTCGTTTAGCGAGGCCACCGGCGTCTGCATGCAACTGGCCACCCAGGGAATCCGAAGCCCCTTAGCCCGGCTGGGCGCGGTCACCGGGTTGGAACTGGGCAGGATTTTCCTCGATAATTACCTTCCGTTCGGCGTCACGTGGATGCACGAGGAATTCCACCGCGCCGTGCTTTCCAACAGGGAAATTTCTTCCTATGACGGTATATACGATTTCAACCCGGACATTACGCAACTCAACGTGTACCATGTTTCCGACGAGGCCCTGAAAAACCTCAAGGCGGAACATCCGGAGGAATTGGTGCGCTGTGAAGCAGCCGGGTACGAAGCCCAGGTAGATCTTGCCGAGGCGCTGTTGCAGGATGGGATGATGCACGGCTCGCCCTTCATCGAACCGTCCGCACTCTATTCGTTGTTCTCGATGTCGTTTTACATGTGGTTCAACACCACGTCCGAGGCCGATGAGGAAACCCGCGAATTCAACGCGAAAGAAACCACAATTGACCAGCGCGATATTGTGGGGTGGGATTTTTCGGCATGGACCTACGACCTGCACCGCCCAGACGAACCCTATGCGGCGCGCGGTGTTCATCCGGGCGGCGTCGGCATCAACCGGTACATTCTCTGGTCGCAGTTGACTTCCGCAGAACAAAGCTACCTGAGGCTCCAGGCGGCGTTATCGTTAGCCAACTTTGTAAGGCCGCAACTCTACGGTGCCGCGCCGTGGCACGCCGGCCTGTTCGGCGAGGACGTGGAATTTACTGCCGGCCTCAGGCACTATCTTACGCCGTTCGGCTACGAGATTGGGGCAATCACCGTCATGAGAAAACAGGATGCCGGTCTTGTCGCTTCAGTCAACGTTTACGGCAACGGTCACCTGGCGCTGCCCGGGATCGACTGTACGCTTCTGAACCTTCCCCTTGGCGGTCCAGCCTCCTTCCTGTCCTGGTCGCCGAGGCTTGCACTCTGGCTGCAGCCCAAGGGCCAGCGGTTGGACAGCGAGGCGGCGCAGGCGGGCATGCTCGCCTCGGAGCGGCTGGATGTGTGGCTGTCAAGCGCTTCGAGCGCGTACGCGGAGATTGAGGCAAAATCGGGCGGCTGGGTCGCGGGAACGGTGTCGCTGGGGCCGGCGCTTGCACTACGGGTGGGAAGCGTGCTTGCGTTTTAAGTTGAGGCACGCACAACATCCAATTTGGTTTAAACACGCGCAAAAAGCAAATACGGGCGAAAAGGATTTAGGGGGCGAGTAGCCAGTGGTGAAGCAATAATGGAATTCTTAGATGTCCTCTCAAAGAAGGTTGGTGAGCCGCCAAGGATTCGAACCCCGATCTCCGACAGAAAGAATGTCGTGCTTTGCCACTTAAGCTAGCAGCTCAAAGACCATGAAATATACGACGCTACGCGGTGCTCGGGCCATTATATTATTTTAATGCGATTGTATCATAAGGGATTTTCGCGGCAATAAGGAATTTCACACTGCATGACCGTTCCAGATTTCGCCTTTCGGCTTGCCCAAATCAAGAAATTCGGCACCAACTCGTTTTCGACGCTTCTGTTGTACGACGATGTGACCTCGTACACGCTGAAGTCAACCGAGGGGTTTGTCGGTTACAGGGGCGCGGGCAAAATGCTCGTGGTATTCGGCGAGCCGATTTGCGACCCGAAGAAGTATCGCGATGCGGTGACGGAGTTCAACGCATTCTGCAAGGAACATGGAAAACAGTTTATCTGCATCTGCTGCGGAGAAGAGTTCAAGAACGCGGTTGAAGACATGGACTTCAGTTCCGTCCGCATCGGCGAGGATTTCATTTTTGAAACGGCCCTGTATGCACCGAAGGGCGACAAGGGGAAAATGGTGCGGCTCGCTAGAAACCACGCCTTGCGGATAGGCGCAGTTGTCAAGGAATACGACCACAGCAGAGGGCCGGATCCCGCATTGGAAAAAGTTTTCGGCGAAATATCGATGCGCTGGCTTCGAAAAACAAACCGGTTCAAGGCGCATATCCTGGGTCTCAACCTGTTCGATCACCGGGAGCTCAAGCGGTATTTCTACGCCGAGGTGGGCGGAACACCCGTTGCGTTCATTGCCTGCCTTCCCATTTTCGGCAGGGACGGCTATCTTCTGGAAGATGCGATCCGCAATCCGGATGCGCCGTACGGCGTGATAGAGCTGATCACGCTCGCCATCATCGACGAAATGAAGAAGCATGGCGTCAAGATGGTCACTTTCGGAATTTCTCCAAAGCTCGACGTAAGTACGCTGTCCGGGCCTTCCCGCTTTGTCGCCAACGTGGGAATGTGGCTTGCAAACAAGGCCTTCAACCTTCACAACCTGTATCATTTCCGGAAGAAGTTCCACACCGCTGCCGCGGAACCGTCGTATCTGCTCAAGTATCCCCGGGGCCTGGGTCTGATTGATCTTGCGAGAATTCTTACTTCGTTCTGACAAGAAGAGTCCGGGTTGGGCCGATTCATCCTTCCCGCTACCCGCGGCAATTGCTCCGGAGCCAAAGCGAGAACCATGTACTTCCGGGGATCGTTAATTGTACAATGAAGACAAACAGGGTTTTGTATCTTTGGCGGGCACAAAAACGTGAACGGCTGCTCTTTTCGTTTTCCCGGGCAAAGGAGGTCCGATCACATGAACGCAAAGATTTGCAATTTCCGTCTTGGTAGTTCAGCAGTTCTTCTTCTGGCCGCATTTCTTGTTTCCGGCGCCCAACCCGTTTCCGTTTCCGGCACCGTCACCAACCCCGATCTCATGCCTGTCCGCGGCGCGCTGGTCGCGCTTGACAAAGCCGGGCTGTCGGCAACAACCGACGCGAGCGGCGCGTTTTCGATTGCGGGAAATGCGGGTGTGGTGTCGGCAGTGTCACAGGCCGGTGTCAATTCAATATCAATGAGTGGAAACCTTGTTAGATTCTCATTATCGAAAGATGAACGGATCTCTCTTTCGGTTTTCAACTGCAAGGGAGAGGCAACAAGATCCGTTTCCGAGAAGGTATATACATCCGGGAGTCATTCGATTGAGATGGGGAAGTATGATGCCGCTGGATTGAAAATTGTCCGAATGGACATCGGCTCGTTTTCATACACTTTCAGAGTTATTGATATTCAGGGAAATACGGCCCAATCATTCATCAATAAACAAAATCAGAATGTGCCCTTGTCAAAAACGTCTGCCGGCGTTGATTCTCTGAAGGTAACAGCTGCACGCTACAACCAGCTTATGCAAGGCCTCGGCTCCTACACCCAGTCGAACCTGAAGCTCGTGATCACGTCGTCCATCGACACCGGCATCGGCGCGAGCCTGCACGGCTGCCGGCCGTTTCCCGACGACAATCCGTGGAACACGCCGGTCGACAAGGACTCGGTGGACCCGCTGTCCGACAAGATTATCGCGGGCATAGGGCTCAACGTGCCGTTGCACCCGGACTTCTGCGGCCAGTGGAACGGCGGGGTGTGCGGCATCCCGTATGTGGTGGTGACCTCCAAGACGCCCAAAGTCAGCGTGACCTTCGACTACGCCGACGAAAGCGATCCCGGCCCGTATCCGATTCCGGCTGATGCACCCATCGAGGGCGGGCCCGCCTCAACGGGCGACCGGCACATTCTTATGCTTGACAGAGACAACTGGATCCTGTACGAGCTGTACGCGGCGTATCCGCCCGGAACGGGCTGGACCGCAGGCTCGGGCGCGATCTTCAATCTGGATTCCGACTCTCTGCGGCCGGCAGGCTGGACGTCCGCCGACGCTGCCGGGCTGCCTATCTTTCCCGGCCTGGTGCGCTACGATGAAGTGGTCGAACAGAAACAAATTCTGCATGCGGTCCGGTTCACGGTTGTCAACTCGCGGAACGCCTATATTCCTCCGGCAACGCATTACGCAAGCAGCAAGACCGCAGACACGCTCCCGCCCATGGGCATGCGCGTGCGGCTCAAGGCGAGCGTCGATATTTCGGGCTATTCCGCGAACATGCAGGTGATCCTCACGGCGCTCAAGACCTACGGCATGATCGTGGCCGACAACGGCTCCAACTGGTATGTATCCGGCGCGCCGGACTCAAGGTTGAACGACGACGAATTGAATACCCTCAAGCAGATAACGGGAAGTGATTTTGAGGTTGTCAAGATGAGGGGAATTGTGACGCAATAAGTTGGGGTCAGGGAAATTGTAACGAAGATTGAGCGTTTCCCTCGCTTCGGGCTCGGCCGTTGGGCCTTCGTTGCCGGACCGCCCTGATGCCTTTCGGCAGGGTCGGCCGGCAATGCGCTACAGCGCACCCTGCGGTCCTGCCTAACGCGAAAGACAATGAATAGAAACCCAACAATTTCAGTCTGTCGGATGAGAGAAAGACAATTGCAGAAGAAGACAACACTTCGAGCGCACCGAAGCAATCTACGGTTATATTGCGGAAAATAAGTGTTTCACGAAAGGATAGCCATGAAGGAATCGCTGTGTTTGACTGTAGTTTTCTGCGTTGCGATTGTCTTTTTACCTGTAAACGCCCGGATGCGGTCTGTCGACGGTTCCGCCGGCAATGACACCTACACCGGCACCACACTTGCCCCCTGGAAAACTCTTCAGCACGCTGCCGACAATATCGGTCCCGGTGATACGGTGATTGTGGAGCCGGGCATGTACGCAGGGTTTGAAATGGGATGGGACAATCCTGAAAACGGCACCGCCGCATCGCCGATCGTGTTTCTTGCCCAGCCGGGCGCCGTCATAAACAGCCGCAACGCCAAGACCGCGGACGGCATCGATCTCGAAGGAGCGAGTTACATCGTGGTTGACGGGTTTACCGTCAAGAATGCCGGCGCCATTTCGCGCGCGGGCATTCGCGCCGTCACCGACACCGGCGTTGTCATCCGCAACAACACCATCGACAGCTGCGGCACATGGGGAATTCTCACCGGGTTCAGCCAGAACATTCTCATCGAGAACAACGTCACGTCGCGCGCTGTTGTCCAGCACGGGATTTACTTCGGCAACAGCGCGGACAACCCGGTCATTCGCGGCAACAGGGTCTTTTCGAACAATGCCAACGGCATCCACATGAACGGCGACGTGTCCCAGGGCGGGGACGGTATCATTTCCAACGCGCTTGTGGAGAACAACATCATTTACAACAACGGGCTCGCGGGCGGATCGGGTATCAACTGCGACGGCGTGAAGAACTCCCGGTTCCAGAACAACCTTCTGTACAACAACCATGCAAGCGGGATTTCTCTGTACCAGACCGACGCAAGCGGGCCGTCGGTGAACGACACCGTGGTGAACAATACCATCCTCGAGGCTTCCGACGCACGCTGGTGCATCAACATCAAGAGCGGCTCCACCGGAACCATCCTGCAAAACAATATTCTTTACAATTATCATTCATGGCACGGCAGCATCGACCTGGATTCGGCGAGCCTGCCGGGGCTTGCGAGCGATTACAACATCGTGATGGACAGGCTCACGCCGGACGACAACACGGTGATGACGCTTGCCGTGTGGAGCGCGTCCACGGGCCAGGACACGCATTCGCTCGTTGCCGTGCCGACGCAGCTTTTCGTGAACACGACCGCCAACGATTACCATCTGTTTGATACATGCGTTGCGGTCGACAGGGGAACGTCGAAGGACGCCCCGGCGACCGACATCGAAGGAACGCCCAGGCCGCAGGGGAAAGGCTGGGACATCGGTGCATACGAGGCTGTGACCGGGACAGGGCAGGTTGTCAACCGGATAGTTCCACATACTTTTCTTGGCGGGCCTGTGGGATTGAGCATTGTTGATTTGAGGGGAAGAATTGTTGCCGCAGGTTGCGGTGAAAGGGTTGGAGAATTGCCTTTTACCTCGGGGTATTATGTTGAACGGTTCAACGCATCCGTTGCAAACAGGGGAATACGGGTTGTGAGGTGAGGATGGTGGCGTCGATAAGCTGCAGACGGCATGCCTGGAAAGGAGAATAAGCGGACAGAATTTGAGAACAAGATCATTCAAGAGCTGGAATCTCGTAGGGAAATGCCTGCTATGGCCCCCAAAAAAACTCTTGCCGCCGGCGCCGCCCAAAATCAGCCCGTGAACAAACAAGCTTTCGCATGCCACTGGACCCCGGCCCGTGCCCGTAAATATTTTCAACATATTAGAAATGAACCCTAAAGCAAGTGGGGCATTGGAATACTCCGGGCCATTTTCCAAAGTCGACCAAAGCGGGGCATATCCAACTTTTCCCCAAACTTTTGGCACGGCAAATCCGAACCTCATAAAAGGAAGTCAACCATGCATTACAGATCCTTCGGACGAACCGGGTGGCAGGTAAGCGAAATAGGCTATGGCATGTGGGGGCTTGCAGGCTGGACTGGGTCAAACGATCTTGAGTCCGAAGCGTCGCTCGATTCTGCAGCGGAGCGCGGATGCAATTTCTTCGACACTGCCTGGGGCTACGGCGAAGGAAAAAGCGAACAGATCCTCGGCAGGCTTGTAAAGCGCCAGGCCGGAAAGAAAATTTACGTTGCCACGAAAATCCCGCCGAAGAATTTCAAGTGGCCGTCCAAGCGGGGCTACACGCTCGACGACTGCTTCCCGCCCGACCACATCGCCGCCTACACGGGCAAAAGCCTGCGGAACCTCGACGCGGCCATCGACCTCCTGCAGTTTCATGTGTGGGAAGACTCGTGGGCCAACGATTCGCGGTGGCAGGAAGCCGTCGCGAAGCTCAAACGGCAGGGAAAGGTTCATGCGATCGGCGTGAGCGTCAACCGCTGGGAACCGGAGAATTGCCTCAAAACCCTTGAAACCGGCCTGATCGACTCGGTGCAGGTCATCTACAATATTTTCGACCAGTCGCCGGAGGACAGGCTTTTTCCCTTTTGCAAAGAACACGGGATCGCCGTGATTGCGCGTGTGCCGTTCGACGAAGGGACCCTCAGCGGCGCCGTGACTGCCGGCACGAAGTTCCCGGCAGACGATTGGCGGGGCACCTATTTTGTCCCTGAAAACCTCGCTGCCAGCGTTGAGCGCGTGGAACGGCTCAAGGAAATCCTGCCGCAGGGCGTGCCGCTTCCCCAGATGGCGCTCCGGTTTATTCTGAGTAATCCCATTGTGTCAACCACAATTCCCGGAATGAGAAAATTGGTCCACGTGGAATCCAACACGTCGGCAAGCGACGCTGGCCCGCTCACCGCGGCACTGCTCGATGAGTTGAAAAAACACCGCTGGGACAGGCAGCCTACCGCCTGGTCGCAATAGGTGTTGAAGGCGGGCGCTCGTCCGACCAGGCAATTCTCGACCCTTTTTTCCAGTTTTCAAACGGGTTGAAATGCCGGAATTTTTCGATGAGATAGTGCGAACGGGCCGCGCCGGCGAGGGCGATGCAAATTCCGAAGATCCCCAGAAAAAGCAGCAGCCTGCCTCTGAGGACCGCTCGTTTCCCCGTGATGACCTTTGTATCGTGGATGACCTTCTGGCCCGGGTAGGGCATACGTTGAGAGGATATTATTCTTCTGCCTATGACGATAAGGTAGCACGCCGGTCCCACGAACACGAACATGGCGCACATGATGACGATTTCCGAGACATTCATCAATGCAGGGAATGTCAGGTGGTCCATGTAGGCGCGAAAAGGGCGCACTCCCAGACTGATGGCAAGGAAAATCACAACAATACAAATTGCATAGGCCGCAAAGAGCCGTGTCCTGTACTGCTTGTCCGTTTTGATGACCTCAAGTTCCATAGCTCCTTACCTTTCCCAAAGGTGTGCCGGTCAGGAAAAATCGGGCCCGCTACGGGGCATACAAAACATAATCGATGCAAAAGGTGTCGTTGTCAAGAGATTTGAACCGGACGGTGTGCGGCGCGGCTTGCTCATGCAGGTAGATCCCGGTTGAGTTCCATCATCCTGCCTTCCATCCGTTCAGAAAGAAACCGGAAATCGTAACAAAATGCGACTCGAACGTGGGTGGGTGCGCTAGGCAGTGGAAACGGAACTGTCCTTCCTGCGCGGTCTTCTCACTATGGCCCGCAACAGATACGCGACTACGGCGCAGTTCACCATAAGGATCACCGCCTTTGTACCGGTGGCGTGCCTTACCATCTCGAATATCTCCAAAGGAATAAACAACCCCGTTTCGAACACAGTCATGTATTCGGCCCACCGTTGCGCCAGGAGCAGGCCGGCTCCTTCCACAAACAGCAGGCCGGCAAACCCGAAGGTGACTGCGCTTATCTCCTCGAGCATGCGGTTGTCAACCAGGTTGAGGCTCGCGAGCATGCTCTGGACAAAACGGTTTTCGAGGTCGATGTGGAGCCGCGTGATCCAAAAGGAAAAGAGCTCGCCAACGTCCTTGTCGAGCAGGTGAAGTGCGCCGATGGCGAGTACAACGAGCAAGCCCCCTTTTGTCAGTTTGAAAAGGGCGATAAGAATGATTCCTGGAGGAGGGCGGGAGAACTTCGGCATGCGGCTCACGTTGGATGTTCACACCGTTCTTTGGAAATGGTTTACAGCAGGGAAACGATCCGCCGTATCTTTGCTTTCGAAAGCTTAGTTTGTCGCAGCGTTTCCTTAACAAAATAATCCTGCGACGCAGGCGTGTGCGCCGCATCGTAATCGTCCAGTATGGTTGCGCCGCGCTCATCGTCCTTCTTTTTCGCCGCCAGCGTGTCGAGCGCGATTTTATCATGTATGTCAAGGAGCCGGACAAGATTTTTCTTCACGCTGCGAACGGCATAGCCTTCCTTTTTCAAGACCGCGCGTTGATGTTCCCACACGGGGTCGCCCGTCGACTTCCGGTACACGGTTGCCGCGGCCGCGCCTCCCGCCATGCGGTCAAGGAGCCCGCAAAGGCAGTAATACTCGATATATAGTGAATAAGCGTGAATGCCGTTGTAACGGCTTTGCTCGGTGATGTAGTTCCTGCCCAGGCCCGGGATATGGCCGGAATCGTACCACGCCCGCTTCTCCGTTATGCCCGCAAGGCGGTCGCGCGCGCTGATGATCAGGTCCGCCGTTTCGGGCCTCAGCACCTCTAAGGAGAAGACGCTGCGCGTGGCCTTATTACGCTCCCGGAATTTTGCCTCGTTTCTGCGCAGGGCATAGATGTTGTCGCTCAGCACCCATCCGGGAAAGAGCTCATTGAGAAACGGGGCGACGCCGTCGATGCGGCTTGAAGGGAAATTGATAAGAGAGAAAGGAAACTCCAGGCGCTGGGGAAGCGTGGTGACCCCGGTGGCGATGACGCTGTAGGGAGCGCGCGTAAAGTCGGCCGGATATTTGACATTCACGCCAAGCCCGAAGAAAGTGCCTTCTCCGCACCACAGTTCCTGGTCGGGCGCGCGTGACGTATGGTTGGACCCGACATTCGCCCCGCCGGCGACATTACCTTTGCCTTCCGGCCACAGCGCTCCGATGAGCAATGCCTGATGATGGAGCCCGACAAACGGTCCCACCAGACTTGCCGTGACTTCACCTTCCGCGATGTGCGTGTTGGGGCCGACAATGCTCTGCAACACCTTGGCATGACGATTGACAACCGAATGTTCGAGCAGGACCGAGTTTTCAACGATTGCCATCGAGTCAACCCTGCCACCCCATTGCACGCAGGAATTACGCACCAGCGCGCCGTGGCCTACAAAGGCCGGTTCTTTGGCCGATCCCAGGACGGTGCAGTTCTCCAGAAGCGCGGCGCCGTCGATAACGCAACCGGGACCCACAAATGAGTCCCGGATTTCCTGAACGCACCGGATGGTGCAGCCCGCTTCCGCAACGCCGACCGTGACGGTGCACGCATCCCGGTATTTCTTCACGAAACGGGAGTACGCCTCCTGCAAAGCCCTGTTGCCGCGGCCCAGCGCGACCGCCTGCGCAATGGGAATAGTGAGTTCTGCAAAGCCGGCCACTTCGCGGCCGCCGGTTTCGATTCCCACCGGTACCGCTATTCCGTTGCCGAAAGAAGTGCGTCCGGAACACAGCAGCGCTCCCACCGAAAACACAACCGCTTTTTCGCCCACCAGGTAGCGCGACACCGCGGCATTGTACACCACGCTGTTGGAGCCGATTTCCGAATCGGCGATGACGCTTTTGTAAATTCCGGGCGGAACGGAGAGGGAAGCGTCGATCTCAATTGGCTTGCGGTCGAACGCGCCCAGGGCGCAGTTTCCTGTGAAGATGGAGCCGGAAACGGCATCGGGACGAAAGCCGCGGGCAACGAGGATCAAAGACCAGCTGGAGCATGAATTCCCGCGCGCCTCGAGCCTGCGAATTTCGTCGCTTGTCAAATGGCGCACCGCGTTTCCGAACAGCCTGGTTGCGCCCGGTTTCTTTTCCACAATGCGCAGTGCGTCAAGAAAGTCCGACGAGTCAATAATGCCGCCGATGAGGCGTTCCAGGTCCCGGATCATCATGCTCCAACCGGATGAAAGACACGCGTGGTTTCGCCGCGGGGGCGATCAATCCGTAATGAAATTATGACAATCCATGCTCAAATGCAAGCAAGGCCTTGCGTAAAGAAAAGCAATGGGGGACCGGTCTGTAACGCCGGCACGAAACCTGCGTCACAAGGCTACAGGCGGGAGAAGTAGATCGAGCGGGAGGTGCGCGACCCTGCGAGGTGCAGGTAATAGCCGCCGCAGCCGGCCTTTCCCCCGGACGCGGTGAGGCCGTTCCACGAGTAGCTCCGGGGGCCGACTTCGCTGAGGGAACAAACCAGCCTGCCTGCCGGCGAGTAAATTGACGCATTAAGAATTGGCTCGCCTGCGGGAAAGGAAAACCGCAGGGCGCGCCCCCTGCCGAGAAGGAGCTCGCAGGTTTCGCCGCCGTTCACCATCGCCCGGGGCGGGTAATTGACAGACTGGACAGCGGAAACTTCAACCCACCCGCGGCCGGAGTTCTGGTCGGGCGTCAGTGCGGTGAGGTTCTGCCTGTCGGCATCCGAGTACCCGAAGGCGGTGATGAACTGATTGAGCAGGGCGTCCGGGTGCGTGGTGCATTTCATGATGTCGATGCGGATCTTCCGCGTTGTCAAATAATCCACGGCCGGACCGAACGTGCCCATCACCAGATAGTAAGGACTGACATTGGGAATTGCGCTCCAGTCGCCAACGGTCGACGACCACAGCGAATCGACGATGCACAGCTGCTGCCTGCACGGAACGCCCGGGCCCGGGGTGCCGATGATGGCATCGTTTTTGTTAAGTTCGAACAACTGCGCGAGGTTCTGGGGGCAATTTTGGCCGTGTGCCGCCCGGGTAATAGTACCCACGTGATTCTTAAGCGTCATGGTGAGTCCAACCCATGTGGCAATGTGCGGCTTGTTTACTCCGATATCTATCAGAATGTCTGCATTCTGGATAATGGTGGTGCATTTGAGCGCTTCGCCCATTACGGTAACGGGAAAGGTGTCTCCACCGTTGCTCACCACAACATCCGCGGGGAGCAAGGTGCCTCGGAAGCCGTTATAGTTCGCCACGGCGTTGTCCATGGTGTCGTAAATGGTAATGTTCTGGAAGGGAACGCCGAAGCCGGCCAGTACCCTGCACACTTTGTCGATGATGGCGGCGCGGGGGTGTATTCCCGTGACCGCGTCGAGGCCCGAACAGTTTACCTTTATGGCGGCAATCACGTCTTGCCATGATTTCGCGTCGGGTTTTCGCAAGATGATCGGCCACGCCGTTTGCGGGTCGGAGGCCTGGGCAAGTGCGCATGCCATGGAATCGAGGTCGGCGGACACCTGCGCGGCGTTCACCACGGCATTCTGGGAAACGGTGTCCCACTTGAGCGGGCTCGAGTTTTCCATTGCCGAATCGCAGCATGCAACCACGCGAAGATTATCTATGGCGGGATTGATTTGCATGCCGGCTGTGAAGCCCGAGGCGGCGCCAAAGATCTTGCGCACGCCCGCGGAGGCGGCCGCAAGTCCTGCCGCCGCGAAGGTGGAGGTTTTGAGAAAATTGCGTCTGCCTCTGTTGTGGGAATGTCGCCGCTTCATATTCAGTAAATATACCACTTTGTGGAGACATTAGGGATGAAAAATGACCCCACCTGCGCGGCATTTGAATACAGCCTCATGCCGGCCGTGATTCCCGGAAATTTATCGCTTTCGCAACGTTTTTCCCATATTGAGAATCCACGCTAGAGACCTCCGGCGAAATGCAGAAGCGTCCGTTGTGTCCTCTTCTGCCGGGTGCAAATCACGGCGGAACAGCTTTGGCAAGTTTCTTGCGACAATGAGCCGGTTATAATAGATTTACAACAATGCACCGCAGGAATATTCCTCTTTGCATCGGTTGATCGCCGCGAGTGCGGCTATACGTCACCCATTTACAAACATAAGGAGACCGTATGGAACACAAACTGCCGGAATTGCCGTTTGCGAAATCGGCGCTTGCCCCGCATCTTTCCCAGGAAACGCTGGAATTCCACCACGGCAAACATCATAACGCCTATGTCAATAATCTCAACAAACTGATAAAGGGCACCGAGTACGAGTCGATGACGCTTGAGCAGATTTGCGCCAAGGCGAGCGGCCCCATTTTCAACAACGCGGCCCAGCACTGGAACCACTCGTTCTACTGGCAATGTCTTGCGCCGTCCTCTTTACAGCCGTCGGGACAGCTTGCAGACGCAATTACGAGGGATTTCAAGTCGCCGGAGGGCCTGCGGGACATGTTCTTCTCCTCGGCGGTGGGAAATTTCGGTTCCGGGTGGACATGGCTCGTCAAGGGCGGCGACCGGTTGTCTATTGTCAATACAAGCAACGCTGCGATGCCGCAGAAAGACGGCAAGATCCCTGTCCTGGTGTGCGACGTATGGGAACATGCGTACTACATAGATTATCGCAACAACCGGCAGGCCTATCTGGAAGCGTTCTGGAAGATCGTCAACTGGAAATTTGCGGAAAAGCAATTTGCGGGATAAGGGGATTGATTCTTCTTCAGTCAAGAAAAGCGGGCGCCCCGCCGCTTTGCGGTGGCAGCCCTCCCTTCGGGCTCGGCCGAAGCCTCGTTGTCCGCCCGAGTCGCCTGCGGCGAGGGTACCCCCTTCGGGTACTTCCACGGGTCGTCGGCCGGCAATCCCGCGTTGCGGGACCCTGCGGTCCTGCTTGGCGCGGGAATACGGACCACGCCCCATATCCCTGATTCCCAGATAAGAAAGTGAAAGTGCGAGACGAGGCTCCAGGAGCATCGCGAGGGGTAAAACGACGGAGCAACCCACCTAACGACATGTTCCCAACCGCCTCTCACTATTCCGTGCAGTTCATCAATTCCGAAACAAAGACAAGCGCAACGGACCGGCCGTTGGGGATTCACACCTCTGACGACCGGGGAGCCGGCGACCTGCGGAAAGGACGTTCCCGAATGAATTTTGCCGCAGGTGACGGAGAAAAAATCTGGCGGGAAAACGCGGAAAAGGTATATTATGATTCAGGGATTTCTCACGTTTGTCACCAACCGGAATGAGGGGGTTTGTGGTATGAAGAAGGCTCTTGTTTCAAGGGGTTTGGCCGTTGCGGCCCAGGTCGGCGTTCTGGCGCTTGGATTTGCGGCTGCGGCACAGGCCGATACGGTGCAGGTGAATATTAAATCGATCCTAAATGGTCGTGCCGTTTCCACTTTTTCAAACGGAAAGATCTACACATGGACAATGGGAATTGATGGTGGTGGAACAGGTGACGGATACGTGACACATTCCGTTGCCGTCCATCTGAACTACACCGGACACACGCTGCCGGACAGCGCGCGGTATCCTGCCAACGCCAATCATCCGACCATGATTCTAAATTTTTCCAATTCAGACAGTACCGGGCAACAAACTCATTATATTCTCGGTTTGGATTCAGTCACGTTTCCCGTTCCGCAGGGAAATTACTCGAACCTCTACTTTGCCATGACAAGTTCGGAGGGAGGTTCTACCTTCAATGTCGTATTGAATTATTCGGATGGCCCTGTTGCTTCAACCGTCAATTTGCCGGACTATGATCAGGGTCTCACCTCTGGTATTTTCTATGTTGACTCTGCCATGCAGAAGTGGAACAATCAGAACATCCCTGGTGACAACAATGGTCATGCCCTCAACGGCTTCGGCGTTACCGCGAATCCGGCAAAGACACTTACGAGTGTTAAGCTTCTTAAGAAAACCAGCAATTACCTTGTCCTTTGGGGCGTCACCGGCGTCGGGACATTTTCGACAGCCGTGCAACAACCGGCAGCCGTTGGAAAATCAAGATTCCAAGCCGTACGCGCCATTACCAGTAGCGACGGAAAGATCCGGTTTGAAAACATCGCAGCCAATTCGGAGCTTGCCGTGGTCTCGCTTTCAGGCGCAAAGGCCGCGCACCTGGTTTGTGCGCAAGGCGGCAACTTGGTGTGGAATAACGGTAGAACCGTTCCGCCCGGCTTATACATCTGCGAAATCAGATCAGGCACGGAAAGCCAAAGGGTGCAGGTGATTGTCGGCAGGTAAGAAAAACATAGTCACGGAAGGTTTGTTTCAGCGAAGGCGGGCCAACGGTCCGCCTTCGTCATTTTTGCGCCGGGGATCTCTTTCAGCGTGTCTTGAGCAGCTTAAAGGCATGCGACCACTCGTTGCGAAGAAGGCCGGGAATGCACCAGAGCATGCACAACGGCTCTATCGCCCTTGCCCCTTCCGCCATTCCCATGTCTTCCGCTTCAAATCCGAACGTTTCCACAATGCCGCTCACGTCTTTCTTTGCGTTGGCATCGTTGCCGCAAATAAACATCGACGGCTTTGTGCCGCCGAAATCGGGGTTCACCATGAATGCGTTGCCGATGGAATTGAATGCCTTCACAAAATGCGCTTTCGGGAACTCCTTTTGTAATTGCTCCATGAGTGACCTGTCGAGCGATGTAAAGAACGCGATGACGCCGTTGACAGGAGACGCATCCGCGATCGGATTGGTAACGTCAATGACGGTCTTTCCGCTTATGTTTTCCGCTCCCGTCGCCTTCAGTGCCTCCAAAGCGGCCGAACCTTTCACCGCAAGCACCACGATCTGCGCCCACGCCGCGGTCTCGGGCAAACTTCCAAGCCGGCCTTTTCCGCCTGCCTGCTTCTTCCAATCGGCCAGTTTCTTCTGGTCTCGGCTTCCGAGCATAACCTCGCACCCGTGCTTTATGAATCCGTTTGCAAGTGTTTGCGCGACCGCGCCTGACCCCAGGATTCCAACTCGTTTCGCATCCATCGGCTTCCCCTTTTTGCTCGTTAGTTACAATGAACGGCTCGTGCCGCGTTTGGGGGTAAAAAACGCAAAATCCGTGCCACCGGCGGACAGATCCTTTGGGCGGATTCGGTGCCGGATCGCCCCTATGCCTGCCGGCGGGCCACCAATATACAAACAGCCCTCTCGCAAGGCAAAGGCGCATCCATTCACCCGCGGTTTTCAGCAACTTCGCGTTTCCAACGTGTCTATCAACTGGAGATTCGCAGACACGCCACTCCTGTAGGATTGTATGCAGTGGTAGTCATGGTGCTTCGCTTCGCTCGCAATGACACATAGTGTTTTCTATTGCGACCCTGCGGCGCCGTCGGTACAGCCGCTCTCCAAGGGTGCCCAAATCATCTTCTCTCCGTATTTTCTCCCTCTCCCGCTGGGAGAGGGCGGGGTGAGGTCTTCCTTTATTTTATTTCAAGGGTGGTGCCCGGGCGCACCCGGCACTGCTATCCAAAGGCATTCCTATTTTGTTTCTGGATTCTTGCCGCAACACCACCTATGGGGTCACCCGGCTCAGCCAACCAGAACGCATTTAATTTCTTCTTCTTTCCTTTCCATCACCGCGCGCCCTGGTGCGGTACACGTGTCTCCAATGGATAAATTTGGGACAACCGGAGGCGATTGTTATATTATTAACCCAAGCCAATCACGTATAACAATATCCCCACCTTCCAAAAAGGAGCAGTGGATGAAGTCAAAGGCTGTAAAGGTACTTGCCGCAGCACTCGTTGCAACAGGACTGGTGCTCATGGGCTGCGCGCCCTATGCTCAACTCAAGCCCAAACCAGAACTCTCCAATGTCGAGCAAGGGTATATTGAACTCAAGAACGACAAGAAGGATTTCGAGCTCAAGAAGCAGAAGAAATATGTGATCGCCTTCCCTGCGCCGCAGGAGGACAATTTCTACATCGTGATGAACGTTCCTGCAAAGAAGAAGATGAACAGCTTTCTCTCCAACACCTTTACGGACAAGAAGACCCCTGGCGAGAAGATAAAAGACGAAACCTTGTGGCCCGATTCGATCGGCGTGTACCCGATCAACACGAAATCCCCCGCGTTCTACTGGTTTATGGAGACCGGCGGCGAGGATTTCGTGATGCACATGAGATACCGGTATGCGCCGCAGTGGCGCTTCAAATTCGAGACAAAGCACGCGGAATACAACGCGACGCTTGTGCGAAATATTGTTGACAGAAGCGCATACAAGGGCATCGGCAGCACCACGCAGCTCGACGCGTTCAACTTCGGCGTTGCCATCGACACGGTAAAGCGCCATGAGGCGGCGCTCGAAGCGGTATACAAGGAACTGCTTGCCATCGAAAGCATTTTCCCCGCGCGGATCGTGAATTCAACCGATCCGGCGTACCAGAATTACAGGAAACTGCGCTCCGCCCTCGAAGACGAGATGAATTTCCAGAAGGCATACCTCGCGACTCTCGATTTTTTCAACAAAGAAAAGGCCTCGCGGCAGAACCCGGCCGATTTCATGGCGCGCCTCGATGATTTCATCGGGTATTTCGGCCAGAAAAGCATGCTCGCGCCCAACGTGGTTTCCGAAAGCCAGCGCGTGCTCAAGAACAGGTTCGACGACGTCATGCCCTTTCTTGCCATGAGAATGTCGGGGAAGGAAGATGCGACGCCGTTCGACAGCGCGCTGTATTTCACTCCCCATCTCGGAGGTCTCGTCACGCTGCACGAAAAAGCCGACATTGCCGTTCCGCAGGACCTTTCCCTGATGGTGAAGTATGTAGCCGATTTCGATGCCAGGGCGAAGACGACCGCAGCGCTCAAGGACACCATGGACCGCATCGGCAAATATGTCAAAGACGGGCCGCAAATGCCCGGCGACGAATTCTTCAAGGGTATTGTTGAGCGGCTCACGGCGGTCCAGAACGCGGTTCCTGCAAAGATCGACGAACAATACGGCAAGTTTGCGGGATACAAGTGCTCCCAGGCGCTTAACGCCGAGACTGCAAAGCTCGGGGCCGACGTTTCCCAGCACCTGGCCGAATGCCGGCAGGCGGAAATGCTGGTGCAGCAGGTCAACATGCTCAAGCTCCAGGGCGATTACCGAAGCATGGTGGCCCTGCTTGCGCAGGCGAGGCAGCTCGGGTTCCTTATTGACAAATACCGCGACCTCGACAGGCTGTCGGTAGAGCAGCAAATGAAGACCATTAAAGGAGCGCTCTCGTCCGGCGCGTGGGGCCAGGCCGAGACGGGCCTGCGCACCCTGCACAACGACAACACCTTCCTGAATCCACCGGGGATCCTGCCGTTCAAACAGGCTGCGGTTCGCGAGCTGGAAGATTCCCTGTACACCGGCGTGGAGCGCCTCACGCGCGCACGCGTCAACAAGTTCTGCGAGGACAAGGTGGGCGTTTTGGAGAACGTGGATTCACTTTACTCCGACTCGGTGTTTCTCCCGGCCTACAACATCACGTTCTCGTCCGGATCGCAGAACCACCTGCTCCAGAAAAAGGACGCGCTCGCCGCCGACCTTGCCAAGCTGAAAGACTACGATTTCCCGGCCAAGGCGATCAAGCTCTGTTACGAGCAGTTCCTCAAGAACCCCGACGACAACGGCGTGCTCAAGGCGAGGGCCGTGGTAACGCACGGCAACCATTACAAGGGCGACGACAAGGAGATCAAGATCCGTGTTGCGGAATGCAATCCGCAGTCGGCAAAGAGGATTTCGAAACCCAAGGAATACCGCCGCGTGTTCGCGCTGCCGATCACTGACAACCGCAAGGGCAAGAACAAGTACTACATCCGCCTCAACGTGGATATCCCGACAGATGCGAATTTCCCCGTGTACGACGTGAATATCAAGCTGCCCAAGGAGATCGCGCAGAACGCGGCGGCGAGCCAGTGGTACGACGAGATTTCGCTCAACAAGAAATTGCTCAAGAACGAGGGACGGTTTTCCATCGCCGCCCCGACCGCCTCCAACGATTACGAATGCCAGATCACGCCGGTGCAGATGAACAAGGACCAGAACAACATTCTTGAGATCAACTTTACTTACCATGCGTTCAAGCCGTTCCTCGTGAGCGTGATGGTGCAGAAGCCGATCATCAAGAAGAATTGATGGCGAAGGTTTCTTTTCTTATTTAGAAAGGGTATCCCATGAAAAAAGCGATCATCATCGTAGGCGCCGTTCTCGTGTGCGCGGCCGCGGCGGCCGTGTACTGGTTCGTGTTCCGCAAGGACCTGAGCGACAAGATCATCATCCCCTACATTGCGCACCAGAAGCCGCGTATAGATCCCCACGTGCCGAGCCCCGTTCCCATCGCCGACAAACTTGACGAAGTGGTGTTTGACGGCCTGTTCAACGTGTCCGCCAACCCGAGCGGCATCACCTACGAAGACGGGCTGGGCGAGTACATGGGCATCGACAAGAACAATGTGGTGAGCGTTCGTCTCAAGCAGGGAAAGAAGTGGCACTCAAGCTGGGCGGTTACCAGGGACAAAGAAAAAGTCACCATTACGCCCAGGCAGGATGTGCTGTTTTCGGCGCAGGACCTCAAGTTCACTTTGCGGCGCATCCAGAAGCTCGGCAGCCTCTCGCCCGATTACATCCTCGTCTCCCAGGCCGTGCCGGATTTCGATTTCTCCGGCCCGGACAACGATAACGAGATCAAGTTCCAGTTCAAGGGCGACCGGCTCTGGGGGGAAGGCGATATCAAGGAGGTGCTGTCCTTCAAGATCCTGCCCGCCAATTCCGAAATGGACGCTCCGGCCTACAACATCGGAACAGGCCCGTACCTGCTCACCGGTGACTACGAAGACGTGATTTACTTCCACAAGATGCCCGACGGGACCGCGCCCATCACGAACTTCATACTCAAGCCGTTCATCGACAACAGCACCTATACCACCGAACTCAAGAACAGGAATATCAACACGCTGTTGTCGACTCCGTTCGGCGCCATCTCGCCGATCCTGGGCGACAGCACGCAATTTTTTCACAAGTCAAGCATTGCGACGTGTTTCTTCGCCATCTTCTACAATGTCGAACGGCTCAACCATGATCAGCGGCTCGCGCTTCGCAAGCTTGTCAACAACGAAATGGTGATGGACCGATTCTTCAAGATCAATTCTCAGCAGCAGCGCCACATCGCCAATTACAAAGGGGAGGGCGACAATTACGCCGAATACCTGAACAACAGCGTGTTCCCCACCACGTCCTACTACGTGGAGGAAAAGGTCGTGACCCCGCTTGCCGCCAAAGATGGCCCCGATCCTTCGGTGCTGCCCGATACGGTCCGCATCCAGACCTGCCTCAACTACGATTTTCGTGAGGAATTGTCCGACCTTGTGGAAATCCTCAACGACCCGGGCATGTTCCACGGCAAAATCAAGGTGAGCGCGGTCAGCAACGATGAAATAAGAAAGAGCAATTACGACGCGGTGCTGGTCCCGATATCCGGGTACCGGAGCAACTTTCTGTTCGACCTGTATCCCATTTTCCTGCGCGAGCCCGATTTCGAGGCGTACCGGATCAACCTGCAGACGCTGGTTGACAGCAAGGGAAAAGAAACGGCGGACCCGAAATGCTTCACGGCGAACAAAAACTTTTTCCACCTAGATCTGAACGGGTCGTCGTCCGAGCAGGAAGACGTCAAAAAGCTGCTCGACGACATCTACAGCTTCATGTCGACGCGTGAGATCGGCGACAAACAGGCCTATTCGCAGATGATAGACCAACTGGACCAGAAGCTTGCGCTCGGCTCGTGGTTGTTTTCCCTGCCGTCGCTTGCGTACTTCTCAACCCAGTTCGACGACAAGACGATAGATTTGTACGGAACGGCATCGCAGTTGTCAACTGTCAAGAAATGGCAGGAGCGGGCGAAGAAATAAAGAGGATACAAAATCTGGGGCGCCCCGCCGAAAGACGGCGGCGGCCCTCCTTACAGGCTCGGCTGTCGCCTCGTTGCCGGACCGCCCCCAATGCCTAACGGCGGGGTCGGCCGGTGACGCGCTCTGGCGCGCCTTCCAGTCCGGCCTGGCGCGAAAGAAGAACAACAATAGCGCTCTCTGCCCTTAGTGGTGCTCACCTGCGAAGACGGAAGAAAAAAGTACCAATGGCATTTCGATCAACAATTTTACTTCTTCTTTATATCTGTTCCGCCTCATATTCCCAGAAAACCTCAGACTTCATTATCCTTGCCCAGCCCCGCGACTACACCATTTTCAACCAATACGAGCAGCCGATTACCGAGGCCGAGAAAAAACTGTTTGCGCCGTTTGCTCCTTTGCAAATAAAGAACGATAACGAGGTCCTGGGCGACCAGATAACGCATGCGCTCAGGGCGGTTTTCGAGGGAGAGACCTGGTTTCTCGAGAAGGACGAGAACGGCAATCTGCTGGGCGACAAAGGGAAGCAGAACCGGCCGGTCTACAAGAAATGCCTTGTGCTCAACGACACGGTGCAAATCGTAAATGGCCATGCGGTCTGTTTCTCGGAGAAATTTCCCCCTTCCGGACAGGCCGGATTTCTTGAAAAAGGGGATTTCGTTGAGCGCCTATTTTCCTACGGCGGCTATTGCTGCGTCAAGAGAATCGGTGCGCAGGTTCGCTACGGATGGAGTTCATTTGCACAGAAGGCGGCCTGGAAGCGCGTGGAACAGGTTGCGGAGAAGCTGGAGACGGGGCTCACAAGTTTCCTTTCGGAAAGGATCGTTCAGAGGTTCGCGGCCGCAAACAGGGCCTACAAGGAGTATTTCGACCATTTCAACAAATTGACGAAGCAGGAAAGAAGTGTCCCCTTCTGGCGTTGCGAGACCAGGGGAAACGAGGTGTATTGTTCGCTGAATGCCCCGTATAATGGGTCGTCCGATCTCGATGAAAGCACGCACTGTCTTGTGCGCGACATCGAGAACACGCTCATTGGAAAACACTACGTCGTTGTTCCAGGCAAGGGCGCTATGACGATACGGCCCGAAAGCGGAGGCGGCGGGCAATGAAACGGAAACTGGTTGAACACGGCATGAGCATTGCCTTTGTGACTGCGGTATTGCTGTGCATCCTGTGTATGGTGCGGGCCGGGACGCAGGCGGGCATAGACAAAGAGAATGCTGCGTCGCGCCAGTACGGCGATCTTGGATTCGTTGATGTAAACGACCCGTTTCACAAGGCCCTGCTCAAAGACGCGGTGAACATGTTTTATCCCGGCCAGTTCGAAAAAAACAACGCCGCCGTCGAATCGATCCTTGCGAACAGGGAAGACGAGTTCAGCAGGAAACTCCGGAAATCGAACGTAGAGGAGAGGCTTTCCTGGGGGAAATGCGGCCAGTTGCTGGGTATGTTCGTCAAGTTCGTTCTTGTGTATGCCGTTGTGATGCTTCTAACGTATTATGGCGTGCAGACGCTTGCCGTATTCCGCTTTGCCCGCAAGAAACTGCGCGTGCGGGCGTCAAAGACGACGCTTCCCGGGGTACTATTGCTCATTGTCAAAACAGTCGGGAAGACTGCCGCCTATTTTGTTTTGTTCTCGCCGGCCTACGTGATAGCCTATTCGATCCGCACCGAATTCAATACCGACACGGTGATCTTCATGGCGCTTCTCGGCGTGATATCCAACGGCCTGCTCGTCACCTATGCGAACAAGTTCTATGCCTTTCTTGTGGCCGAAAGCAGGAAAGGGTATGTGGAAACCGCTGTTGTCAAGAACCTTGCGGCGTCCTATTCGCCGCGCGCAAGCGACGGAATACCGTACGGGTCGATGTTCCGGCCCATCAAGCATTTCAAGGGACACGTGTTCGAGCACATTTTTTCCAACGCACAACACCAGTACCTGTCCACCATCAAGGAACAGGCGTCGTTCCTCATCACCGGTCTCATCATCATCGAGATGGCGCTTAACATCCACGGCCATTTGAGCTACGAAATGCTGCGCCAGATGCTGTACAAGAACTGGGACATCGTCATCGTCATCATCCTGGGAATATTTTATACCGTGAAGGGAACGGAAATTGTTGTTGATTATCTGGGGTTTAGGGCGGAGAAGAGGATTGAAAACAAGTAGGATGCAAGAGCCAGCCGCCCAGGACGTGGCTGAGATTGTTTATTAATGTGATGGAAAAAAACAACGTCATTGCGAGCGCAGAGAAGGAATCTCATTTATGACCGCATTGTGTGTTCGCACGAATCCAATGAAACAACGATTGCCTAATGGGATCGCTTCGTTTCACTCGCAATGACACCAGGTATTTATTGGTTTGGTAATCAGAAAGTCTGAATCACAGGAAGCAAAATGTCTGGATTACTTCGCAACAAAGACTCCCGCTGGCTCGGCATCTGGCTCCTGGGCATCCTTGCCGTGGGAGTATGGGACAATCTGTTCCTCAACAAACCGGCCCTGCGCCAGGTAGCTGCCGGGTTTGTCAATACGTTCAGCATTGCTTTACTTGTCGTCATCTTTACACTGCTCCTGGCATGGGGTGTCACGCTTGCGCTCCATTTTCTTGATGCGGGAAAGAACAAGACGCCGTACCTTTTGCTCACGTTCCTGTTGAACCTGATACGTTCCATTCCGCAGATCGTGGGCATTCTTTTCGGGTATGTAGCGGTAAGCATGCTGGTGCAGGGCGAGTTCCTGAGAAGCGAGGCGGTGATCTTTCCGCTGCTCGCGTTCTGTATCAGCCTGTTCGTGTTCATAGAATTCGTCGACCTTATGCGGGAGCGTATCGCCCATTACCAAAAGCTTGATTTTTACAACGCGATGCGCGTATGCGGCATTCCCGAGGGACGGGTGATCAATTTCGATATCTTGTGGAAGAACAGCCGGATCCACATACTCAATAAGCTGATCTCCGTATTCGGCGCCGCAATCTTCCTGCAGTGCAGCGTGGATTTCATCATTTCCGTGGGCCTCTCCACGGACGTGAACTCGGTGACCCTGCCGGCAACCATGGGCAGCTTGCTCGCCAAAATCGACAGCAAACAGGACATCCTTGCCATCGGGTACGCGCTGACGCATCCCGGATACGTCAGCAACCTGTTCTTCGAGCACCTGCTCGGACTCACGGTGGCGTTCCTCATCGTCTTTTCCCTTATGTCTATATACCACATCGCGAACGGATACGCGGAGAGGCACCGGCTATGACCGCTGCAACGTATTCGGTACATATCCGCTCCGGAACGCGGACCATCGTGTCCACGGAAAACTACCAAGTATTCCAGGATGAGATTACCTTTCTTTTCGGAGAATCCGGCATCGGGAAATCGATGATCTCCAAGGCCGTATACGGCCTGCTCGATCTGGATGAACTTGACGTGACCGTCAATGCCCGGCCCTATGCTTCCCACCTCGACGGGGAACCGGCGCGGAAGATGAGGGCAAACAGTTTCTTCGTATTTCAGGAGCCGTCGTCGCACCTCAATTCTCTCTTGAAAATTTCCGACCAGCTTCGCGAAGGCAGCCTGCGGCTGTCCACGGACGAAGAGGCTATTTTGGGCCGCTTGTGGCAGGACTCCGATGCCCAGGCGATTAGGCGGGTACTCGACGTGTTTCCCAAACCGTACCGTCCGAGCGGCGGTGAAAAACAGCGGGTGCTGCTCGCCATGGCATTCAAGAAAATCGACGTGCTCATGAGGACCGTTGGAGCCGGCGCCCCAAGCTTCTTCGTGTTCGACGAGCCGACGGGCAGCCTCGACAACAGGTATCGCAACCTGTTTCTCGAGTTGCTTTTCGAGAAGTTCCGCCAACGGCCGTTCACCGTCATGATCATCACGCACGACTATTCGGTGATAAGCGAACTCTACGCAAAATACGGCCGGCTTCTTCCAAGGATCCACCTCAAGGAATTGCGCCGGGGGGAAGGCACGCGCGTGGAGGTCGTGGACTTTTCCGCGCAGGAATATTTGAGCTGGCTTTCGGCCGGGATACAGAGGCCGCCCGCGTCTGGCGGGCCGGTTCTCGAAGTGGGTGCCCGCTTTTCGGTGTTCGGCAGGCAGTTGTGCCTGTACAAAGACCCGGCGCATGCGCAACCCGCGGACCTGGTGATCCGTAAGGGCGAAATGGCGTATGTGAAGGCGCCGAGCGGCGTGGGCAAGACCACGCTTGCCAAGGCGATCATGGGACTCTATCCCGCGCAGCGTTTGACCATGACGCTCTGCGGCAAGCGAATAACGGAAAAGACCCGGACAAAGGTTTGGGACGCGGAAATCTGGGGCAAGAAGGCCGGCATGGTCTTCCAGCACGCCGACGAGTCGCTCAACCTTGCTGCATCGGTCAAGGAGACGTTCGCTGGGCTGCCCCTTGCGGAAAAACTGACTCCCGCACGGCTTGCCTCGGCGCTCGCCGAATTGTTCGAAAACGCGGTGACCGAATCGTTTCTCCGCAAGAAGGTGGCCATGCTGAGCGGCGGTCAGAAACAGCGGTTGAATCTGCTGAGGACAATTGTGCTCGGCACCGATCTGCTTATTCTTGACGAACCGCTTAACGGGCTCGATTTCCTGAGTGTCAAGAAAGTGCTGGCGATCCTCGACGCGAAACGGGGCCAGGGTTCGGCCCTCCTCATGATATCCCACAACGAGGAGATCTTCGACCATTTTGTCGACAAAGAGAATGTGTATTATCTCGCGGAAATTGCGGATGAGAACCGTTCGGCTGAATAGGAGCTCCGGGAGCCGGACGGGGAGGCGCGGTATCAAGATCGGAAGCCGGCAATCTCTGCATCAGGCGGCGCGGTTTCCTACGGGTAAAAATTGAAAACCGCCCACACGCTGCCCGAGGCCGCGGTGTAGAATCCCACAGAAACCTTGGTGTATGCGGTATTGGTCATATTGATGTAGTGGCCATGCTGCGAGTAAGGCTCGCCCGGACCTTCGTCCCACATGGCGGTAAGGCAGCCGTCAACAATCGAACCGGTTGATCCGTAACCCGGACATTCGTTTTGTGCCATCTCGCCGCACCGTCCGAACGCTCCATGCGCGACGCCGGTGATACAATCGCTTCTTGCTTCATAGTCGGAACACGTGTCTTTTGCCGGCAGGAAGGTGAGCGCCGGGAGGCCTACGGTGGCCCGAAGGGAATTGATTTTGTCAACACATTCAATTCGGGCGTTGGCGTAGGAGTCGACCCACGGGGAAGCGGATGGCTGAGATGACGATCCGCAGGAGAACGCAAGCGCCGCACAAACGGTTGCAAGAGCGGTGGTGAGAGGCGATGGCAGAAGGGTAGGGGTGCAATTGTCCCCGCCCACACCGAGTTGTCGAAGCGAGCCTGCCATCTTTATCTCGAAAAGTAATCTTTCATCGGCTTGAAGTAGAATTCCTGCCAACCTTTCCTGTATTCTGATGCCTGTCCTTGCGGAACCTCCTCATGCGTAAGGGTAAGCTCGGTTCCTTCCTTGACTTTTTCAAACTCGATTGTAAGAAGTGAGTCGGGGCTTTTGTCCGGGAATTCGGTTGTGCGCCAGCGCTGGACGATCTTCCGGTCTTTCACCAGCCGGGAAGTTGTTCCGCTGATGTAATTGTCCCATGCCGTAAACTTGCCGCCGACTTTTGGGGAAATCTTGGCGGGCGAGCCGGTAAAAGCGGAATGCTCTTTGCCGCTGAGCCAGGCGGAAAAGAGCCGGGCGGGCGGAACAGGGAAGACGGCGCTGATTGTAAAGGCATTCTTCATGATAGGATCCTTTCGCACGGTATCGAGACCGGCCACGACCTTCGGATAAAATATATCTTATCAAGGATGAGGTTCAGGATATGGTGGGGCCACACGAACGGATTGGATCGTTCATGGTATCCGCGCGGTGCTGGTTTGGCGATGAAAGTACTTTTCCCGTACCTGGTATGCATTTATTTTTGAGTCGTGCGGGAGTGCCTGCCCGAACAGGCTGAACATTGAATTAAACGATTAAAGGAGGCTCGCTTTGAGGCCCATCATTTTTCTGAAGTCTTTTTTCGTTGTTGCCCTGGCTTGCACCTTTGTTTTTGCAAAGGACATGATCCTTACCACGCTTGATGGGCAGAAGATAATTCTGCACGAGGACAACACCTGGGTTTTCCAAAGCGGGAAGAAGACCGAAATCGAGAGAGACTTTACCGTGCCCGTGACCGGCGGAAAGATCGTCCTGATCGCCACGGACGGCACCTGGGGTTTTGTCGAAAAGGAAATCGTCAACCAGGAGGAGTTTGTAAAGGCCGATTCGATCGTGGGAAACGGCCACTCGCTGAACAAAGACGTGACGGCAGCAAACGCGGAAGCGCAGAAACTGGCCCTTGCCCAGACGGTTTCCAGGATGAAAGTTGCCTTGGGCAAGCTGAAGATCGATCCGTCGAAGGTTGCCGATTGTGTCAAGCGAGTCGAAAAGGACGTGAGCAAAAAAGAGGATTTCCTGCAGGGAAAAGGCTGGGATGTTTCCGTGCGCGTGTTTCTCGACCGGGGAAGCATTCTTGCGGTTGCCGATTGCGCCATGAAGAAAGGGGATGAGTCACCCGATTCCACCAAGAGGGCCGCCGGAGCCAAAAAGAAATCGGGAAAGGAACCGGCGCCGAAATAGGGCCGTATGGCTCATTGATCGGGAAGCCAATTCACGGGGACACGATGCAAGGTTTCCACCGGATTTCCTACCGCCCGAACTCCCGCTCGTCGTATTCGAAAAGATTTCCCCTGTTGAGCAGCCACTGCGGGTCAAGTGCGGTTTTTATTCTTTTCATTTCCTCTATGGCATCCTGCCCGAACATTCTGCCGAGATAAGCAGTTTTGAGTTTTCCGATCCCGTGTTCCGCGGAAACCGTTCCCCCGTACGAGATCGTGCTATCCATCATTTCTTCGTACAGTTCCTTCGCTCTCGCAAGTTCGGCTTCGTTTTTCGGAACCAGGTTGATATGCAGGTGAAAATCGCCAAGGTGGCCGAAGACGGCGTGTTCGATGCCGCTTGCGGTTATGGCATCGATGTACTCGCCGAAGGCCTTCTCGAAGACGGGCGCCGGCAGCGCAGTGTCCGTGGAAATCTTGCGGATGTCCGCGCAGTCGCGTTTGCGGCGCGCGATGGCGCTGTTGACGGCTTCAGGAATGGCATGCCGGATCGCCTTGAGCAGTTCGATTTCATTCCGGTCAAAGCCGCTCCAGGTTGATTCGAAGGACGAACCGTGCGAAACGAGCATGGTTTCCCATGCGTCCATCCGGCTGTCGAAGGCCTCGTCCGGAGCTTCCATATATTCCCAATAGACCGCGTATCGTTTGTTGGGCGGCAATTGGGGCACCCGGAAGGGAAGTTCGCTCGCGGACAATTCGAGAAAGCGCAGCGCGCTTTGGTCGAAATATTCTATTGCGGACACACGAGCGATAGGGCGCAGAAACGCGGCCGCGCCGAACGCCGCATTCCTGTCCGGAAAGAAGCTGAGTCCGGCCGCGAAGCGTGGATTCTTCACCAGGCGGACGCCTACGCCGGTAAAAATGCCGAGCGTCCCTTCGGAACCGATCAACAGGTCGATGATGTCCATATCGGGGGCGGCGTAATAACCGCACGCGTTCTTGACGGCAGGATAGCGGTATGACGGCACGGCAACGGTGAGCGCCGTGTTCTGGTCGGTTGTTGCACGCAGCACCCCGCCGCGCGCCGGGCAACTGCCGCGCAACAGCGTGAGTGCATCGCCGCCTGCAAGCACACAGGACAGGCGGACTACGTGCGAGCGCGTGGGCCCAAAGCGAAAGGAGCGCGCGCCCGACGCGTTTGTGGCAACCGTGCCGCCGAGGTGCGCGGTCGATTCGGTTGGATCGGGCGCATAGAGCCATTGGTCCGCGCCGAGGAGCGCCGAGCCCTCGACGGGAACGGGCCAGGCCTGCGGGTCCCTCAGAAATTCCGCCAGTTTGGCGAGCGTCACGCCCGGGTCGCACTGCAGAACAAGGGAACCGTCGTCCTCGCGCGAAACGCGGTGAATGCGGTCCATGTCCGAGAAACAAATGGCGATGCATCCGTCAATGGGAACGCTGCCGCCCGTGATGCCGGTCTTGCCGCCGATGACGGTAATCGGTTGTGCGTTGCGGCGCGCATCAAGCACCGCCTGGCGGACATCAAGAGCGGTCCGGGGAAAATACACGGCGTCTGGAATGCCCGATGTAAAGCTGGATTCGTCGTGGAGAAGGTCGGGAAGCGTTTCCGCAATTGTCTGCCGGCCGGAAATTGTTTTCATCGGGACGGTTTTGGGATCAAAGGTTTTTTCACCGTATCTCGTTGCGCCGTTGCGATTGTCGCGAGAGACGTTTCACGTTTATCAATGACGTTTGCGAACAAAGAGAGCCCCAACCGCACCTGGAGCGACGTGGTTTCGCGCTCCGCCTCGTGCCGCGTGCGCAGGGTAACCGTTATCGATTCGCCGTCGCGGGCGTTTCCCGCGGCCCGCCCTTCCAGCGACCTGAATTCTCTATCGGAAAGCCGGACAACGCATCCGAAATAGTGGATGGCTTCGTCGTCCGCGCCCGGCGAGCTGTACAGCGGGCGGTTGTGCAGGGGAAAAAGACGGGCCCGCTTGATCCTGATGCCCGTCTCTTCAAACAATTCCCGCACTGCGACCGCCCCGACCTTATGGATATTGCGGTCGAGCATGCCTGCCGGAAATTCGAGGTTGAGCGCGCCGTTGCCGATCCGGCGTTGACGGATCATGAGGAAGCGTCCCTCTCCGGTCCGCCTGTTCAAAACCATCGGCACCACAATGACCGCGTGGCCCCGGATGAAAACATAGCGGTCCAACGGCCTGCCCTGCGGGTCACGGACGTCGGCTTCACACAGTGCGAACAGCAGCTCACCGTTTGTTTTGTAAAGAAGTTGGAGAGGAGAGAACGTGCGGATCGAACAGCCTGCCGTACGCACGGTTTTTCGCCATTGCATCACTTTCGGTTCTTTACGGAAGTCACGTAGGGGCATTGGGGCTCCAAAATAGGGCGGCGACCCGGAAGGTTTGGGACGCCGCCTAGATGAGTCTCCTGTTGAGCACCGCTTTTGTCGTTTTCCAGCCGAGCGCAAGGAGAACGGAGAAAAGGCTTACCGCCGCCGCGCCGGGGAGGCCGGTGAGAAAGAAAAGAAACACCACGAGGAACGGAAACAGGAGCAGCAGCGAAAGAACGATGAATTTCTCACAGTAAACGAAAAAAACGTAGGTCCGAAACTCAGATGATCGCTGGCCGTAGAACCGGAGGAACCGCACGCCTTCTTGGGCAAGTTTCCGCTTGAGGCGCTTGTGGCGCGCGAATCGGGTCATAATGTCGTTCCAGCCGCTCTTTTCAACGTAGCGCATAAGGAAAGGCGTGCTGTACGAGACGTGCCCCCTGTCAAGCATGATGTCGACCATCGGTGGAATGAGTTCCTTTTCCCCCGGCATGCTTTCGTAGGCCCGATGGAGAAAGGCGAATGCTTTGAGGTTTTCGCCCTTTTCGCGGTAATAATCCGCAAGGAACCAGTAGTCCTCGATGCAGTAGGGACGTTCCAGCTTGATGACCGTCTGGACGCATTTTTCCATCTTTGTAAAGCTGCCCGTATGCCGGAGGTGATGGTAGTAATCGCGCAGGATTTCGGAATTCCGGGGCTCTACCGACAAGGCGGCTTCAAACGCCTTCTGGGCTTGCTTGTGACTCCCTTTTTCCGAATAAGCGATTGCCTTGACGCGAAGGGCTTCAGCGTCAATCGGAGAGACGTCAAGGGCCTTGTCGGCCGTGGCAAGGGCAAGGTCGGTGTTCCCGCTGTTGAGATGCACGTAGGCAAGGTCGACATACCCTACCGGCGAATTCGGATAAAGGCGGATGGTTTCCTGGGTGAGGGCCAGCGCATCGTCCATCTGGTCGTTTTGCGACAGACAGAACACCAGCCGCGACAGCGTCCGGATGTTCTTTGGAGAATCCTTGAGGTACTGCTGGTAGAGCGCGACACTCTTCTGGGTTTCCCCGAGGAATATGTAATGGTCCGCAAGCAAGTCCCGCACTTCATCGAATTGGGGGTTGAGCTGGAGCGCGGTCTGAAAACAGCGCTCCGCGCTTTCGAAATCGCCGGTGCGCTCGTAGGCGATGCCGCCGTTGCGGAAGGTTTCCGGATTGTCGGTCCCGGTCCTGAGCGCCTTCTCGAAGTAGCGGATCGCCTTGTCGAACAGGTTGGTCTCCGTGTTGTACCATATCATTGCGCAGAGCACGGCTTCGGTGTCCGGATTGTACTTCTCCGCCCGCACAAGATATTTCCCCGCCTTCTTGAAAGCGTTCAGCTGCGTGTAGGCGTAAAACAGGCCGAGGAGCACGTCGACATTTCTGTTGTCGATCTTCAGGCTTTTTTGAAGGTGGGGGATCGCCTTGCGCGGTTCGTCCTGTTCAAGGTACACGCGCGAATACAGGAAATAGATTTCCCATTCGTCCTGGTAGAACGAGGCGTAGTTGTCAAGAAGAGCAAGGGCTTCTTCGTAAAGCCCCAGTTCCAGAAGCTCCTGGATACGTTCAACCAGGTCCTGCAGTTCCAGCCATTCGTCCATACGTGTCGCGTTACCTCAAGGGGGAAAATACTTGATACAAAACCGGAGGGAGATGGGATTCGGAGAACAGGGAGGAGGGGCGAAAATGCCGGGAAGAAGAGTCTGACGGAAAAATTTGCGCCAAGCGTGCCCAACGGCGGAAAAGAGTGATCAGGATGCGATGATTGTGTCCCTTGCGAATAACCTACATGGTACCTTACTATCTGCAATAACCGCACCAGAAGGTGTCGTTCGGCGCAGCTATGGTAGGAGAGGGTCCTAATTTACCTGGCAGTAACTTCCCCTCAAACCGCCCTCGGCTCCATCACCAGTCTCAGCCCCTCCAGAATCTCCCGAATTCTTTTCGCCGAAACCCTACCGATCTTTTCCTTCAAATCCGACTTGTCCAGCGTCATCATTTGCGTCACATTGACTACGCTTGCTCGCGGCAGTCCGGCCTCGCCTTTTCGTAAGAGGACATTCCCGGGAATAGAGGCGCGTGAGAGGTTGGAGGTGAGCGCGATTCCGATCGTTGTGTTGATACGGCTGGCGTTGAAAACGTTGTTCTGAACTATCACATAAGGATGTCTGTACCCGGGTTCGGATCCCGATGGATCATCAAGCTCGGCCCAGACGATGTCTCCTTGCTGGATCACCATCGTTCCGCCTGCTTCCGGCGAGAATATGCTTTTTCCCGTTTGTGACGGGAAACGTCTTCAGTATCGTCCCTGTAAGAAGCGTTTATCCTGCGGATCAAATCAAGGTTTTCGTCCTTCTCGATCATGTGCTTTGCCGCCTGGCCGAAGAACTGGCTTCTCGAAATGTGGAGCTTTTTGGCGAGATGTTGGACTTTTTTGAACGTTTTTGTGTCAATGGAGATGGCCGTTTTTGTGGTGTTCATGAGTGACTCTCCTTGGTTATACCAAAAGTATAACCCATGACGCTGGGAAAGTCAAATCCAACCATTCTTGGAACCCTGATGACTCATGCCGTCGTCCCATCCGTTATCATGTACAACGGATAAGCGGGGATATATTTTAAAAACCAATGTAACGAAAAAACCGCGTGTATCGTTCAGACAGGAGGAGCGGTTCGCATGATAATCCACCTGACGCGCGACGCAACGGCCAAGGACAAACAGGACGTCATCGACAGGATCCATTCGGCCGGCCTCAAGCACGAAGACCTGCATGCCACCACCGGAATCACGCTCATCGGCGTGCTCGGCGACACGAGCGCGGTGGAAGAGGGCTATTTCCTGGAACTCTCCGGCGTTGACAAGGTCATCCGCATTTCGCGGCCCTACAAGCTTGTCTCGCGCGAATTTTCCGGCGTTTCAAAGGTTGTTTCGGTCGGCGACGTCAAAATCGGGGGCGACAAACTTGTCGTCATGGCCGGACCGTGCGCGCTGGAGAATGAGAATCAGGTTGAAACCATCGCCGGCTACATAGCCGGCCTCGGGGTCCCGGTGATGCGCGGGGGCGCGTATAAACCACGAACTTCGCCTTATGCGTTCCAGGGCATGGGCCTTGCGGGGCTCAAACTGCTGGCGAACATACGGCGGAGCTACGGCCTCGCAATCATCACCGAGGCAACCGGGCTTCACCGGCATATTGCACCGGACGGGACCCGGGAAGAGAAGACCGTACTCGAAAACGTCATCGAGTACGCGGACATCATTCAGGTGGGTGCGCGCAACATGAAAGCGTACGGGTTTCTCCAGGAACTGGCTATTTTGACAAAGGATAACAAGAAGCCGATTCTCCTCAAGCGCGGCGAGTCGTCCACCATCAAGGACTTCCTGCTTGCGGCGGAATATCTCGTGGCCAACGGAAACCCCAACGTGATTCTCTGCCTGCGGGGCATCCGTACGTTCGAAGAGGAAAAGTTCCAGCGGTACACGGCGGACGTCGGCGCCGTCCCGGTGCTTAAGAGGGAATCCAACCTTCCCGTGGTGTTCGACCCGTCTCACGCCGCGGGGTACCGGGCAAACGTGTACCGGTTGAGCATGGCTGCCGTTGCTGCAGGCGCGGATGGCCTCCTCATCGAAACGCACAACGACCCGGCTCATGCGCTGTGCGACGGTGAACAGTGCGTGACGCGGGAGCAGTTGGGGAAAATCAAGGATGATGCGGAAAAGATCCGCGGACTGCTGCCGGGCGCATACTGATTTGTAAGGAGGACATGCGAGTTGAGCATCGTAGCGGAATTTGCACGCGAGCTTCACACGGCCTATCCGGGCAAGAACGACCGTTCGCTCGTCCCTTTGGACTACCCTTCGAAAGGCGAAGGGCTCACCGGCATCCGCGTCGTGCTGTTTGACGTGTACGGAACGCTCTTCAACTATTGGCGGCCGGAATTCGGCGCGGAATCGAGCAAACAGGGGATTCTTCTGAAGGCTTTCAGGGAGACTATTTCCCGTTTCGGCATGCAGAAATTCCTTTTCGAAATGAACCCAGTCGAGCCGGCCGAAAAAACGCTGAGCGATTTATATCACGGCCTCATCACTCTCAAACATGAGCTGTCGGCCGAAAAGAAAATCGAATTTCCTGAAATCAGGATTGAAACAATTTGGGAACCCATCGTGCTCATGCTCAAACGCAGAGGGTACGATCCCTCGGCGATGCATCTCGGCGGCGATGCCGACTTTGTCAAATGCGTTGCCTATTGCTACAACTTCTTTTCATTCAACCGCGGCCTGTATCCGGGCGTCGCTGAAGCCCTCAAACGGCTGCGGTCCGAGAACATTCTCCTGGGAATCGTGTCGAACGCGCAGTTCTACACGCTGGTGGACCTGTCGCTGTTTCTACGGGACCAAACGTCTGGTGAATGCGACGATTACGTCCGGCTGTTCGACAGAGACTTGCTGTTCTTCTCATTTGAATACGGCGTTTCCAAACCGAACCCCATGCTTTTTAGAAAGTTGTTCGACGCGTTGTACGAGTATCATGTGCTCCCGTCGCAGGCCCTGTTCGTGGGAAACGATCTGGCGTCCGACGTCAAGCCGGCTCAGGAGGCCGGCATGAAGACCGCGCTTTTTACCGGCGACGGTGAAAGCGTGTTTCTGCACGGCCTTGGCGGCACGGTGATGCCCGACATCTGTTTTTCGAAGTGGGACGACTTCGCAAACCTGGTCACGTTTTTCTCAAAAGAAGGCGTTGAAACAACGAAAGGACCCGGGTAATGTCGACATTGAAGCGCATGCACATCGTGCTGTTCGCCGCGTGTTCGCTGGCGCTCGCCGGCGCGGGTGAGGCCAATTTCTTCACCGATTCCGTAGGGAGCATCGACGCGCTTCCTGCGGCGTTGCTCAAGGGCGCGCAGGAGGCGTACGGCGTAAACATGAAGGGTCTCGACGCTCTTGACAGAGGAGAACTCGACAGCGCCGCGGTTTACTTTTCCCGGGCCATGTCGCTGGTCCCGAATTACACCGACGCCCGGAATAATATGGGCGTCGTGCATTTCAGGCGCGGCAACATTTCCCAGGCGCGGGAAATCTGGCGCTCCATAACCGAAAGCGACCCGTCGTACGCGACGGCATACTACAACCTGGGTGTCATTGCCTTTCACGAAAAGGACTTTCAGGCCGGCAGTGCCGTGCTGCAAAAGGCGCTGGGCCTCAACAGGAAGTTCGTTGAGGCATACATCATGCTCGGCCGGATGGAACTCATGATGGGCAAGAGACGCGAGGGACTCGAACGGTTCCGGGAAGCGTACAAGATCGCTCCCGACCGTGCCGAGGCCTGGCAGTTTTTGGCCTACGGCCTCGTATACGGCGGCGACACGGCTGCGGCGGTTGCGGTGCTTTCAAAACACAAAGACGATGCCGCGGCCCTCAAAATGCTCGGCGAAATCGAATCGTTCCGCAAGAACTACAAGGCGGCGTCCGGCTATTTTCTGGAAGCGGCGTCCCGGGGCGGCAACCCCGACCAGTTGCTCGACCTGGCCTCGTCGGAAATTGACGAACACAACTGTGCGGACGCACGGGCCACGCTCGCCGTGTATGCCTCCAAGGTTTCGGTCCAGGCCGCGGACGCCTACCTCTACGCGGGCATCGCGGCAAAGGACTGCGGGGACATTCCCGCAGCTCGCGCGGCTTTCGAAAAGGGAGTCCAGAAGTATCCCGCCGATCCCATCCTGCGATACAATCTCGGCCAGATTTACTTTCTCCTCAAACAGTATGACCTGGCTGAAGGAATGTGGAACTCGGTGAGCGACTCCCTCAACGATCCGTCGCTGTTCTACCTGCGCGCGCTCAACGCCCGGCAGCGCGGCAACCTCGCGCTCGCGGAAAATTACGTGCGCAGCGCCATCCGGCGCGACGAGAGACCCGAATACCTCGACCTGCTCGGCGTTGTCCAGTATGCCCAGGGAAACAAAGAGGAGGCCGCGGCAAGCTTCAGGAGAGCGCTCAAGATCGATCCCGAATTGCGTTCGGCCCAGTTGAACCTTGCCGTGGTGTCGCAATCCAAGGACGAACTGGAAAAAGCGGCCGCGGACCTGGAGAAGAAACGCGACGAATGCAGGAGCAAGTGCCAGGATGTCGCGCTGGAGCTTTCCATTTTGTACTATCACGAGGGACTGGTGGACAAGGCTGCGCGCCTTCTTGAAACGCTGCCCGACGGTGAAAAAAGCGAGCGCATCTTCCGCCATCTCGCCCTGTACTACCGTGACCTTCACGAATGGGACAAGGCGATCCGGACGCTCGAAAAATCGAAGACGTTCTTTGTGATCGATCTGCAGACCGAATACGAACTGGCCGAAGATTACCTGTTTTCGGGCAACAACCGGAAAGCGGTTGACGCGCTCAACGAGCTCCTTGGGAAATGGGAGCAGAACCCGTGGAGAATCTACTATCAGCTTGGGTATGCCTACATGGAAATGAAGGAGTTTGCAAAGGCAAAATCCTCCCTTGAGCAGAGCCTCAGGAAGAAACAGGACAACCTTGCCGCGCAAGGGCTGCTGGCTTACATCCTGAACGCGCAGGGGGACGTTGCGCAGGCGCGGACGCTGTGGGAAAAGACGCTCAGGGAAGACCCGTCGAACGTCGCCCTGCTCGTGAACATGGGGCTCTCGCTCGAAAAAGACGGGAAGTACGAAGAGGCGTTGCAATACTATCAGAAAGCCCAGCTGCTCAAGACGGATGACAAGGCGATCCAGATCAATATCGGCAACGCCTACAGCGGCATGGAAAAGAACCGCGAGGCGATCAACGCCTACACGGCCGCTCTCACCTCGCCCAAGCGCACGCTTGCCGCGTACGACATTTTCATCCTTGCGCAGAAGACCGGGGACGAGACCGCCGCGTCCGGCATGCTTTCGATTTTGACCGGCGAATTTCCCTCGTCGCCCTACACCGCCCGGGCGCAGGCCGACATGCTCCTGTTGAAGAAGGACACGGCGGCGGCGCTTGCGAAACTCGAAGCGGCATCGGACAAGGACCCCGGCGACCTGATAACGCTAGCCCGCATCTACACAAACAGGAAGAATGCGGCCAAGGCGTCGCACTACCTCGCCCTGCTTCCCGCGGAACCCTACTGGGAGAAGGCAAAGACAGGCGTGACGGCCCAGATGGATTTTTTCTCGGGCAACTATGCGCGCGCGTTTGCGGAATGGAAGAGCCTGGACGATTCGAGCTTTGCAACGCTTTACAACATGGCCGTGGCGGCGTTTAACGCAAAGGAATATGCCGATGCGATTGCGATAGGAGAAAGGGCTGTGGGGAAGGCGCGCGGCGAAGACAGGGCCGACGTATGCAGGGTTGCGGGTAACTCGGCCATGGGGCTCAAACAATGGAAGAAGGCGCTTGAGTGGTACCAGCAGCTCGAGGACGTCAAACGCACCGACCCGCTCGTGCAGTATAACCTTGCCGTCATCTGTTATAATCTGGGGACCATGGAAGAAAGCTGGACCTACTACCAGAAAGCCAGGCGGCTCGATCCCAAGCTTGAAAACAAGGACATCGAAAAACGGTACCAGGCTTTGCATTCCCCGGGCGCCGGCATTGCACAGATAATGGATTCCGTTGACTACTGGTACAATACCGCCGTCACCCTGCAGGACAGCGCTCACGACACTACCGCCGAGGCGTATTACAGGAAGATATTGGAAAAGAACCCGGCATACTACCTCGCCTGGAACAACCTGGGAGCAATTTACTCCGGAAGGGGCGAATTGGATACGGCTGTGGAATGTTACCTCAAATCAATAGAAAAGCGGCACGACATTCCGGAGGCGTATGCAAACCTCGTGAATATTTACATCGAGATGAAGAACATCAAGGAGGCGCAGCGCTGGATTCTCAAGGGCCGGGGCCATAATCCCGACAGCGAACTGCTCAAGGAGCTTGAGGTAAAGGTGAAGGAATTGGCAAAGAAGAAATTCTGAGAAGGACGGCCTTGCGTGAAATCAAAAACAAACCGCTATCGCGACCCTCGCATCCGCTACAATCTTGAAGGCTGGAGCCGGAAAAAGCCTTTCGGGACCGGCTCGCCGGAACTGGGAAAACAGGCCATGGGGTTTGGCAGGAGGAAGAAGGGAAAATCGTGAAGCGGTATTCGCCCTCATATATTTTTGGTTTGTAATCCTTCTTGAGACGGCAACGCGCAGCAATCCGGCAGTCGGAGGAAGTAATGGATTTCATGGATTCGGTCCTTATCGTCGGCAGCGGGGGCCGCGAGCACGCGATGGTCAAGGCGCTGTTGCGCTCCGACCGGCCGCTGTTCATGTTCGGCTACCCCGGCAATCCGGGCATGCAGAACGACGGGTGTACGCTCGTTGACAGGAAGATGAAAGATTGGAACGAGCTCGCCGAATGGGTGGACAAAACCGGAATCGACCTGACCGTGGTGGGCCCCGAAGCGCCGCTGGTGGACGGCATCGTCGACACGTTCAGGAAGAAGGGGCGCGCCATCTTCGGGCCGACCAGGAAAGCGGCGCAGCTCGAAGGGAGCAAGTCGTTTGCCAAGAAGTTCATGAAGAAATACGGCATACCCACGGCAGCGTTCTCAGTCTTTGACAACAAGGAAGCTGCCGTCGGCTACGTGAAAAAACAAGGCGTCCCCATCGTCGTCAAGGCAAGCGGCCTGGCGGCGGGAAAGGGCGCGGTGGTGTGCGACACGATGAAAGAGGCAACCGACGCGCTGTCCCTCATGTTCGACGGCAAGGCGTTTGGAGAAGCAAGCGCCACCGTGGTTGTCGAGGAGAAAATGAGCGGTGAGGAAGCCTCGGTCTTTGTCCTCACCGACGGAAAAACGTACAAGATCCTTCCGGTTTCACAGGACCACAAGCGCATCGGCGACAACGATACCGGACCCAACACAGGCGGCATGGGCGCGTATGCGCCGTGCCCGCTTGTGGACAAGAAAATGCTCACGCGGATTGAAGAAGAAATAATCGTACCAACGCTCGAAGGCATGAAGAAGGAAGACTGTGCGTATCAGGGGCTGCTGTACGCGGGCGTCATGACGACGCCGGAAGGCCCCAAAGTGGTCGAATACAACTGCCGGTTCGGCGACCCGGAGACGCAGGCCGTGCTGCCGCTTGTCGAGTGCGACTGGTACGAGGCCTTCCTGGCGTGCGCCACGGGAAAATTGTCGTCGGTGAAATGGCGGGTGAGGCCCGGGTACTGCGTTTCGGTGGTGCTTGCCTCCAAGGGGTATCCCGGAGCGTACGAAAAAGGGAAAGTCATTGAAGGCATAGAAAAGGCCGAAGGCCATAAGAGCAACGTGGACGCGTACCATGCGGGAACGGCGCTCAACGCCGGCGGCGACTTTGTCACCAACGGCGGGCGCGTGCTCACCGTGAGCGCATGGGACGAATCGTTGTCCGATGCCATTGCGGAGGCATACGAAGCGGTGGGCAAAGTCGATTTCGATGGCAAGACCTTCAGAAAAGATATCGCGGCCAAGGGATTGGCCAGGCTCAAAAAGAACGGGACTGCCGCGTCGGCGGTTGCGAGATAGGAAAACGATCGGTGTTCGTACCGTACCTTCGGTTGCGGAGGAGTTTTACATGGCGGGAATGAAAGTCGCGCTCGTGACGGGTTCCAAGTCGGACAAGGATCACGCCGACAAGGCCGAATCGTTGCTCAAGGAATTCGGCGTGGATTTTGAGACGTTCGTGATATCGGCCCACCGCAACCCGAACAAGATAAAGAAGTTCTCCCGAAGCGCGGAGGAAAACGGGTTCGGCGTGATTATCGCCATGGCCGGTCTTGCCGCGCACCTCCCCGGCGTGGTTGCGAGCCTCACGGTACTTCCCGTCATAGGCGTTCCCATCGAGTCGGGCCCGCTACATGGCGAAGACGCCCTGCTTTCAATCGTGCAGATGCCTCCGGGCGTGCCTGTGGCCTCCGTGGGGATCGGCAATGCGAAGAACGCCGCGCTGCTCGCCGTGCAGATCCTGTCGGTCCACAACATGAAGCTCCGGGAGAAGATGCGGGAGTACCGCAAGCAGTTCGGGGATGACCTTGACTGATAGGATTTCTCTGTCCTCGCTCCTTTCCCGCGGGTATCCTACGGCGCATCTGAAAACGTGCGCCGGGCGGGTGAAAAACGGCGCTATCTTTGTATATCCCACGGAAACCATTTACGGCATCGGCGGCAGGGCCGACAACGCTGAGGTTGAACGCCGCATCCGTGGCATCAAAGAACGGAAGAAACTTTCGCCGTTCATCGTGGTTGCGGGAAACAGGAATTGCTTTGGTCCGCTGGGCCTCCGGTTTTCCCGCAGCGCCGAAATTCTCGCCGAAGAATTCTGGCCGGGAAATCTCACCCTTGTCCTTCCCGCGAAGGATGCTTTGGGGGGAATCGGGGTGAGGGTTTCGAACCATCCCTTTGTGGTTGCGCTGTGCGCCGAGCTCGGCGCGCCGGTTTTCTCCACGAGCGCCAACCGCGGGGATTCACCTTATGTGAACGACCCGGATGCCATTTTCGCGACATTCGACGGCAAGATTGATTTCATGGTGGACGCCGGCGTTCTTCCGGCCGGCCGGCCTTCCACGGTGGTGAGGATACGCGCCGACGATTCGGTTGAGGTCCTGCGTGAAGGCATCCTGTCGCGTGAACAGGTACTGCGCGTTGTGGACGGCGCACATCCATGAACCCGGGGCACCGAATGCCTCCGCCCGCCTGCCGAAGACCGCGACTCCTTCTTATCAATCCGTTCGCGGAGATAAAACAGTTCACGTCGAACGTCGGGTTCGCGCGGCTGATAGGCAAAAAAGCCGGGGCCACGCCGCTTGCGCTGCCCTTGCTGGCCTCGCTTGCTCCCGCCCATTGGGACGTGCGGATCATCGACGAAGAGCTCGAACCCGTTCCCGCCGGCATTACCGCGGACCTTGTGGGGATTACCGCGCTCTGCACCACCATCGACCGGGCATACACAATCGCGGACGGCTTTCGCGCCCGTAAAGTGCCGGTGGTCCTGGGAGGTCCGTATGTTACCTACAACGCGGACGAAGCGCTTTCCCATGCGGATAGCGTCGTGCTGGGCGAGGCCGAGGGGGTGTGGAAAGACCTTCTTGACGAGTGCGAAATGGGCGTGCTCGGCCGGACCTACCGGTCCTCGGCGCCCGCGGCGTTCAGGAATTCGCCGCCCCCCCGGTGGGACCTTGTCGACACCGCGCGCCTTGCCGCGCTGCCGGTCCAGGTGTCGCGCGGGTGCCCGTTTCATTGCGACTTCTGCCTCGTATCGGAAATGTTCGGCAGGACCATGCGCTACCGGGACATCGATGACATCGTCGCCGAAGTGAAGTCGCTTCCCAAGAAGACCCTTTTCTTTGTCGACGACAACCTGACTGCCGACAAGGCGTTCGCCCGCGAGCTCATGAAACGGCTCGCTCCGCTCGGCATCGCGTGGATCTGCCAGGCGAGCATCGAAGTCGCCGGGTTTCCCGACCTTCTTGCCGCCATGGCCGACGCCGGATGCATGCACATGCTGGTGGGTTTCGAATCTGTGAACGAAGCAAGCCTCAGCGAAGCGCACAAACGGCAGAACGACATCGGCCGGTACACGGAGGCGATACAGAGGATCCACCGCTGCGGCATCCAGGTGAATGCCTCCATGATTGTGGGATTCGACAACGACTCCCTTGACGAATTCGGCCGGATCCGGGAATTTCTGCGTGCTGCCGGCCTCTGGTATGTTAACCTGAACCTTCTGGACGCCATTCCGGGGACCGCGCTGCACCGCCGCATCGCGGCCGAAGGCAGGTGGTGCAACCGGCCGAACCGGCTCACGGGCGGCATGTTTCCCACGATGCGGTATGCGCGCATGTCGCAGACCGCCCTGTTCGATGCATACCTCGAAACCATGCGCACGATGTATTCCTGGGAAGACTTGCACGACCGGATCGTTACGTTGTTTTCCACGGGATGGTTCAACCGCCCCGAGCACAACGCGGACATCGGTCTGCTTGACAAGATTATGATGTCTTGCGCCATGGTCTGGAGATACCTTGTTGCGGCAAGGCCGGCCAAGCGGCGCGTCTTCTTGTCGCTGTTCCGGCTGATCCGGAGGCGCCGCGTTGCCCCGGAGAAAGTGGTGTTCTTTCTCCTTACCGTGGAGGGAATTCACCGGTTGTTTGATGAAATAACGCCGATGATTCCAAAGTGGCGAGAACAGTTTTTGGCGAGGGATAGGGAGCGTCGGTTTCCGTGAGGTATTTTGCATTTCACCACTCAGCGGCTGCTCCAAGGCCCAAATATCCAAGCAAATCTCCGTGCGCCGCCCTCGGGTCGGGGCCGGCATTGCTTCGTCACTGTTGATTGTCAACCTGCAACAGCTTTGCACTTGACCGAACAGGGGCTCTCACGTGGGTGCCCCCAGCAGATGTTTGAACTTTTTCACGGGAGGTGCCTGGGCGCACCCGGCACTGCTATCCAGAGGATTATTCAAGGCAACGTCCAGGGTATTTTGCCTTTATCAAAAGTAAATACTATTTTCGTATATTCTGAAATTAAGAAGATCGTATTTTGAATCTTAATAGGAGGCGAATGTGAAAATGGGCTTCTTTTTCTCCGGCATCTTCTGGGGCAGCGTCCTGATCCTGCTCGGCCTGTCGGTGATCGTCAGGATAGTGTTCAACATTCATGTTCCCCTCATGCGGATCATTTTCGCCCTCATTCTCATTTACTTCGGCGTGCGGGTGCTTGTTGGCGGTTCGTGGTGCAGGTGGGGATGCAGCAACTCAAACACGGTCCTTTTCAGCGAGACCAAAACCGAATTTTCCAAGGACTCAAGCGAGTACAACGTCATATTCGGCAAGGGGGTGATCGGCCTGTCGGATCCGTTGCTTGCGGAGAAAAACAGGAAGATCAAGGTAAACACTATCTTCGGCTCCGCGGAACTGCGGATCAATCCGGCAGTCCCCGCCCTGGTGAGAGTGACCTCCGCGTTCGCAGGGGCCCGCATGCCCGACGGGAACACGATTTCTTTCGGCGAGTATATCTACAAAACAAAAAGTTATTCGGACGCTTCACCCTCGTTGCGCGTGGATGCAGCCGTTGTCTTTGGGGGATTGGAAATAAAGGACCACTAGGCCTTTCGGTGTCTTCCTCCGTCAACGGGTCCGCTTTGAAAAGGCTTTTGTTGGGAAACAGATTACCGAACTTCCCTGGAAAGGCCCACATTTCATTGCACTGTGCGCTCATACTATCGCATCCGCAATCAATGCCTTAGTGTGTGTTTCCCTTGCCGGTATCTCTTACCCGGGGTAAGAAAAAACCTCTGGAATTCCCCTTGAGAGATCGTATTATTATAACGTGGACGGAATCAGAGGCATTATGAACGCTTCTTTCGCTCGGTATACGCGTGCGGACGCAATTCCTGTTCGTCACCTCCAAGCATAGCAGGGTTTCATCATGCCTAATCTCTATGAATATGTAAACTACCGGTTGTTTCTGCAGGACTTTCTCGCGGAACACAAGAAAGACTCGCAGCCGGATTTTTCCCACAAGGTGATCCTTGCCAAAATGGGAATTTCTTCCACCGGCTTTCTGTCCAACGTCATGGCAGGCAGGAAAAACCTCACGCCGATCCAGATCATCAAGCTTGCAAAAATCCTCAGGATGAACAAGGCGGAGTCCGCCTATTTCGAGGCGATGGTGTACTTTACGCAGGCGAAACTTATCGACGAAAAGAACGAGTATTTCAACCGGCTCGTGACGCTGCAAAAGGTAAATCTGAAAGTGCTCGACAAGAAGAAGATGTCCGTTTTTTCCAAATGGTACTATGTCGTGGTTCGGGAACTGCTGTATTTTTACAGGTATAACGGGACCAATCCGTCCGCCCTCGGCCACAAAGTGGAGCCGACCATCAGGCATTCCGAGGCGGACCAGGCGATTCGCTACCTGGAGGAACTTGGTCTCATACAGAAAGATAAGGAAGGCTACTACAAACAGGTCGAGAACGCGGTGACGTCCGGCGATGAAGTGAAGTCGCTCCATCTCACCAATTTCCAGCTCGCCACGATGGACCTCGCAAAAAGGTCCATCCAGAAAATCCCTGCCGCGGAAAGGGACGTTTCGGTCCTGACAATGACCCTGTCTCCGGACACTTTCCAAATGGTAAAATCCGAACTGCAGCACATCAGAAAGCGGATCGCGAAAATCGCCGTGGACGAGGACAAGCCCGACAGGGTGTACCAGCTCAATATCCAGTTTTTCCCGGTTTCAAAGAAACCGGAAGTGCGTGCACCAAATGAATAGGACGCCGCGCATGGTATTCCCCCTGTTGTTTCGCGTGCTGTGCTGCGCGTGGACGGGCGCGTTTTTTTCCTGTTCGTTCAACATGGCGGGAAGCGTTACCGAAGGCGGGAACGTGGAAGTGGCGGGCGTCGTGGTCGCGCCGGACGGGAAACCCGTTTCCGGCGCGCAGGTGGCCCTCAGAACGAGTGACTACCTCACAGACACCGCGGGGATCATGCCGCCGAGGAGCGCATTCGCCAATGCGGTCACCGACAACAATGGCCGGTTCAAGCTGGACTCGCTTGAAGCAGGGGAATATTGCATTACGGCAACCGTTGGGGAATCGCTTGCGATTTTGGTGAGGCTGGATGCCCGGCCCGGTTCCATCACGCTTCCGCCGGACACGCTTCGCGCCGCCTCCAAGATTTCAGGGGTCGTAGTCAACCAGTCGAAGGCGGCGAATGCAACGTATGTGCAGGTATTCGGCCTCGACAGGATTGCGAGGGTCGACAGTGCATCGGGAGCGTACCAGTTGACGGCGATCCCGGAGGGGACCTACCGGCTGCAGGTTGAGGTGTCGTCGCCTTTGTTCAAGCCGCTTACGGTCCCCAACGTGACCTGTTCGCAGGGGCAGATCAAGATCGTTGACACCATAGCCATTGCTCCGTTCTACGGCGAAGATTATTCGGTGTGGCCCTATTCCATGACCGTAAAATTTTATACGACTCCGGCCGGGGCATCTGTGGCGGGGACCGTGGTGAATTTCCCCGCGGTCGTGAGACTCAGGGGCCCTGTTTTCCCCTTTGGTCAATGCCTTGCCGACGGTCATGATCTCCGTTTTGCAAACGGCAAGGGAGTCCATCTTCCCTTTGAAATCGAACGGTTCGACCCGAGCGACAGCATAGCCGATGTCTGGGTCCTGGTGGATACTGTCAAGGGAAACGATTCGACGGCGATTACCATGTACTGGGGGAACCAGAATGCGGTGGCGCAATCGCTGGCGTCATCGGTTTTCGACACCGGCTCGGGCTACGAGGCCGTGTGGCACCTTAACAACAGAGGCCTTACCGACCGGGTGGACGCAACGGCCAACGCCGACAACGCAATACCTGCGCCGGGCACCTACGAAGGCGACGAGTGGACCTACGGGCTCATAGGCGGGTGCGACAGTCTTGACGACAACGACGACCACCTGGTTGCGCCGAGCATCAACCCGGGAAAAACCGTGACCCTCAGCATGTGGATCAACATGTACGAAATGACGGCTTCCCTCAGGCAATATTTCATCGGAAAACCAGGTCCCGTCTCGGGTAAACCGCCGTTCTATTCTCTCATGTTTTCGCAAATCGACAATCAAAGCGGCGCCTTGGCCATGAATGCCACGACAAACGGCAAGCCGGATTCTGTGAGCGGGGGGACTTTGACGCTTAACGCATGGTACAACGTTGTCGGCACCTACGACGGCGCATCCTTGAAGGTATACGTAAACGGGGTCCTGGCTGGCAGCAAGCCGGTTGCCGGGCCGGTGGACACAAGCGCCGCCAATGTCTATATCGGCTACTACGATAAGCTGTCCCAGAAACTGCACGGCAAGATCGACGAGGTGAGGATCATGAAGACGACTGCGGGTGGCGACTTCATAAAACTAAGCTACGAAAATCAGAAAGAGAACTCGACGATGGTCGGGTTCGGCAACTAGTTTACGGCGCCCGTCTCCCCAAAAAGAATCATCCTCTGATCCGCGCAAGCCGCACGATCTCGACCCTCGTCTTTCCTTCATTTACGCGTTCTTCCCACGAAACCCGCGAACTGAATCCTGCGGCACGGGCAGCGATCTTAAAGGTATCCCACCATTGCCTGCACGGGTCAGCGACATAGGCAATGCCTGCGGGCCTGAGTGCACTGCAAAGAAAGCGGAGAACTGGTTCCACCCACCGCTGTTCGTAAATGATGTCCGACGCGATGACGCAGTCGAAGACGGGGGGAAACAAACGTGGCGCCAATCGGTACATACCACATGCGCCCCCCGGGCGTGCAGAAGCATGTTGTGCCGCGTAAATCGGCACGCGTCAAGAGCAATATCGGTTGCGACGCAGCGGACTTCCCTGTTGACAAGGACGGACGAGACGATGCCGAGGCCGCATCCAAGTTCGCAGACCAGCGCGGACGGCGGCAAAGCGGTGCCGGAATGGGCGGCCATGAAATTGAACAGCGCAAACGATGCCGGCCATTGTTCGGCCCAATAGGGAAGCAGCTTGTCTTTCTCGTATTCCTCGTCGGTCATGGCGTCGAGAATGCTTTCGGGGTCTGCGGGCCGCACAAACTCAAACGGTGCGCCCGCGCAGGGCATGGAAAAAGAAACGTGAGGAACACGGAGCATGGTGTAAAACTACCTTGCGCCGCTTTACCGCGTCGCATGATCCTTCTTCCGTCAGGCTGATCACCAACTTGTCCGGCGGGAATTGTGTGCCAAGCCTACCGCAGAAGCGGAAACGTGCAGCATCCGGCTGTGCTCAAACCGACCCGGGAGTTGCCCGAACAGGCCATTATTTGGGTTGACCGCGGCCCGAAGAAGGGGTATAATCAAGGTGCAAAAACGGCGGTTGAAGGGCGGCATTTTCACACAACAGGCGAGGACCGGCGATGAAGGGAAAATACTGCAAGCTCTACGACGAGACCCTTGTGCGCAACATCATGATCTCCACGGGCCTGGCGATTGTCGAGTATGTCAAGGAATCAAAAAGCGTGGATGCGGTTGATATATGCGATTTTGTCGAGCAGAATGCCGAGCATATCATCGAGAACACCATCGAAGACATGAACCACGAGCTTTCCGACGACCCGGCCGAGGCCGATGAGGAACCGGACGGGGAGGAACCGCCGTTTCCTTGACGGCTGCACCTGCCCCGTGTTGCGCGGGCGGCCCACATCAATTAATTTACTACACCGCATTTGGGCCGAGGTGGCGGAATTGGTAGACGCAGTGGACTCAAAATCCACCGAGAGCAATCTCATGAGAGTTCGATTCTCTCCTTCGGCAATCCCCGAAAATGTAGTTTTTGATAAGAAGATCGCGGTCTCTTTTGTTCTCCTTGTATAACGCCGCAACTCCGGGAAATACCGCCGAACAGGGACTCCGTTATGTTGAAACGTTCTTGAGGCGACATAGGTTTCCGCCTAGTGAGGCCCCACGGCTTCCGCCCAAACAGACGGGGCTACCCACGCGATCCGGAAATCCGTTTTCCGGATCGCGTGGGTAGCCCCTGATTTTCGCAGATCAAAACAGTTACCAACCGATCGCGACCGCTATCCACTGGACATTGTTAATGCCCATAAACGCCTGATGGCCGCCGTCGTCGTCATAGGCAAACCCGTAGCAGTAATTGTTTATCGACCGGCGGTGGCACCATCTTGAAAAATAATTGCACGGCGATGCTTGGTAGTAACTGGCGGAGTCATTGACGCGCCAGTTTGCAAACTGAGTGCCCTGGGGAAGCATTCCGACGTGCCTGTTGTAGGCGGCGCAATAATCGGGCGAAGCGCCCAAGTTCCCCGCACACGCCAAAACGTTCCAGGCAGTCTCTTTGCCGGGCGCGCCCGGGTTGTGGGCTATCACCGAATCCTGGTATCTTTCGAAATAATTTGCAAACACGCCGCCCGTGCTGTAATAGTTTGTAGCCATCATCTGGGGTGAATAGATATTGGCAAAATTCACTTGGGCAAGAGGGGTGAATTCCTTCGGCACCTCGTTCAGGAATTCATCAAATTTTGCCTGGCGTGTTTGAAAGAACGTTTCATAGTCGTCGCCCATTATAGTGTCGATACCGGTAGAAGTATGGAGCCGGAAGGCTATTGGAAGCCTCCATCCGTCCACGCGGGTGGAATTACCGTTGAACATGTTGCCGTTCCAGTTAACTTCAAGAAAATCAAAATATCTGCTGTTGGAGTCGGTGGGATCAATATAGATGTAGAATCTTTCGCTGGCGATCGGCGTTGCATTCTGCTGGGAAAGCGGGGTCTTGTTCGCACCCCAGCAAATCTTGCTGTCCGGCCATGCGCCGTTGGTCCTGTTCAGGATAACAAACTGACCGTTCTTCGGATAGGTGCTCGTGTCACCCCAGAAGGCGGCGATTGAGGCCTTGTCGCCGGTCCATGTAGTGGTCTTCGTCAACACGAAATCGTAGTGTCCCACGAGCGTGTCAACCGGCGTGACTCCTATCGAGTAACCCGGCTCGGTTGCGCGCAGAGTGTCCACCATGGCTGCGAGTTTTTCCAGCCTGGCCTGGAATTCGGGAACGTTTTGAGCCATAGTTGCGCCCTGAACACGTGAAAGCGGCCGGAATTTTAAAACGGTTGTCGCGCCGTTGACGGTCACGCGAAGCAGATAGTACTGGGACGAAATTCCGCGTGTGTCAACCGATACTGAGTAATTTCCCCTGGCCTGGGCGCCGTCCATCACGTCCCGCACGTACCTGCCGGCAAGATCATACATGCTCATTTTCACCCAGGCTTTGCCCGGAAGAACGCTGAACAGTACTCTGCCACCCGCGTACACCGGCTTTGAATAGACATCCAGCCCTATCTTCTTTGATTACGTTGACCGGAGGGCAAGCCCCTGTTCCCAGTTGGTAATTTCCGCCGGCGTCCGTTGTGACCAGGTACGGCGCTGGCCCATACCCGTTATCATACGTTGCCTGGCCCAGCCTGACCACCGTATGGGTCAGGGGATTCCCGTTCGGATCCGTAACCCTTCCGCAAATGTTGACAGTCTGGCAAAGAACAGACCCGGCGAAAAACGCCACCATCAGACACACCGCTGCTGATCTTTTCATTTCATCCCCCCTTTTTTTAATGATTAGGACTCAAAAAACGTACAATAGTCCCCTCGCCATTCTTACTCTTCTTCATTTTAGAGATCCTCACGCAGGCTGGAATGCGGTTGCCGGCCTACAGCTTAATCGCTAAAGAATTTCCAGGGCGTGAACTGTCCTGCCTTACACGTTCCGGCAACTGTTTCACACACTATAAGATACAAAAATATCCGTGAAATACCTTAGAAAAGTTTAACCAATTGGGGAAATCGCGCGGGAACCGGCAGCATCACACGCCGCATTTTTGTCGCAGGGGACCTTTCCGCGCCGAACGGTTGTCATCTATATTATTTTTAACCGGATCAATAAGTCCTGCAGGGTACAAAGGAGAACCGTGTGAACCATCGGCTCTTGGTCGCGGCTGTTGCTATTTTCCTGATTGTTGATTGCGGTACGAATCCGACCAAGCCTGCGGCGCCGGAGGCGCCTGCGATTACATCCGCCGTTGGTGGCGACAGAGAAATAACGATTACCTGGGAGGCGGTCGGGGGTGCGTCGTCGTACAATCTTTACTGGGAGGTGGGAGACACGGTGGCGGCCGCCGGCGGACAGGAGGTCACGGGCGCTACTTCGCCATTTGTGTTGACGAGCTTGATAAACGGAGTTCGCTACGCAGTAGCGGTTACCGCTGTAGACTCCGCAGGGGAATCGGGATTGAGCCTGCCTGCAACGGCGACCCCGGATTTGCGACCCGGAGCGCCGAGCATCACAACCCAGCCGCAATCGCAGACGGTGGCCGCCGGACAGAGTGTGACGCTCAACATTGTCGCCGTGGGTACTCCGCCTCTTGCATATCAATGGTACAGGAACGACACTGCAATTTCCGGGGCGACTTCATCAAGGTATTCCATATCTGACATACAGACGGATAATGCAGGAACCTACACCGTCACGGTATCCAACGGCATCGTGCCGAACGCAACGAGCAACAGGGCGGTGCTGACCGTGAATGCGGCCGTGCCCACCGCAAAGCCGTGGGCGCCATCTGGAAGGAACGACCTGACGTTCTCCGGCCGCATGGTGCTGATAAAAGCGGCAGGATACGGTTTTGTCATGGGATCGGAAGATTCCCTTGATTATGGGGCATCACCGTCGCATATTGTTTCATTCGCAAAAGATTACTACCTTGACACGACGGACGTGACGCAGGCGCAGTATCAGGCTGTGATGGCGACGAACCCGTCGCGATTCACCGGTGACACGAACCGTCCGGTAGAACAGGTCTTCTGGTACGATGCAGCCAGGTATTGTAACCGGCGCAGTATTCTTGAGGGTTTGACGCCATGCTACGACACCACGACCTGGAACTGCACTATCGGCGCCTCGGGGTATCGCCTTCCCACCGAAGCCGAATGGGAATACGCATGCAGGGGAGGGACAACGACCGGATATTTCTGGGGTGACGGTTCGGACAGCGCGACCATTGGACAATATGCGTGGTATTACGCAAACAGCGGCGCGACAACGCAGCCGGTCGCACGGAAACGGCCGAATGCTTACGGGTTGTATGACATGAGCGGCAACGTGTGGGAATGGTGCAACGACTGGTTCGGGAGTTATACTACAGGGCCGCAGGCCGACCCCACGGGACCGGCGACAGGCAGTTATCGCGTGTTGCGCGGAGGCTCGTGGGACGACGGCTATGTCGGTTACATGTACCTGCGCTCCGCATATCGGTACGGAATGGACCCGAACGTCAATGATTGCATTTATGGGTTCCGGTGCGTCCGGCGGTAAAGGACCTGTTTCCATGGCCTCACCAAGGCGCCAAAGTGGTTTTTTCCGAGCGTATTGAAGAACCTCGCAGCAAGCTGCGAGGAAAAGGCAAATGGCATAATGACTAGCGTGAAGCGCTACCACCATCCCGTTACGAATGAAATGACAATCTTCCATCCCTATGGAAGAAGACATATTTATAGTCGCTCGCTACGGGATTCAAAAAAAACCAGCGAATCATGTGCACGTGTGTTTGCTCGTCTCTTGCGTTTACGGGAATGTTTTGACAAATAAGCGAATCTGCATCATCCCTTCCAACGACTCTTCATGGGTGCCCCCAACCGAAGTTTTGATTTCCGCCGCAGCTTTGTCTTGGGGGTCACCCGGCCATCCATAAATTCTTCAATTTTCAAGTTCCAACATCAATCCTCACCCGCCCGCTTTATTTTGTAATTAATGTGTAATAATATTGACAATTGGAAGGATGTATTGTAAAATCATCTTGGAGCATTGGACCCTGCATGAGCCCTGGCGCTCGGGAAGGGAGGTTTCCATGTTGCATGATACCCACACCATGCAAGTGCATGTGCAACAGTGAATTGTTCCACGGGGAATGTAACCCTGGGGGCTTAGTATGAAAAACTTTCTTGGCAGAACAAAAGGATTTACGCTTGTCGAACTCATGGTGGTGATTGTAATCATCGGCATTCTTGCCGCGGTTGCGATCCCCAAGTTTGTGGATGCCTCCCAAAAGGCAAAGGCGTCCGAATTTCCGACCCAGTTGACGGCTATGTACACAGGCCAGTTGGCATATCAGGCGCAGACCGGCTTCTACGTAACGTCTTTGCAGAACCTGAGAGACTCCGCGAGCGTTGATATTCCGTCCTCAAGCAGATGGTTCAGTTACTCAATGCCTTCCGCCTCCGCCTCCAGTTTTGTCGGCGAAGCAACCGTTGCTACCCCATTTGGAAGCGCGACGGGCTCGGACTATGGCGCCATCGATCAAACCAATTCGAAGTACTGCACTACTAATTTGCAGAGATACTGTCCGAGCTGGAAGTAGCAACGGCAACAGAGCTCGACGCAAAAAAAAAGCCCCGCGCAGGAAAGATGCGGGGCTTTTTTACGATCAATGTGCGCAGCGAAACGCAAAGAGGTATACTGAAATGTGTTCATAATGAAAGATGTTTTCATGAAATTCGTCTCGAGAAATCTGACCAATGCAGTGGGGTCCCTTGCCTTGCTGGCGCACTCTTCCGTGGCCCAATGGGTGCATACAAACGGGCCGTGGAGCAGCATTTCCTGCCAGCAATGCCATTACGCCACCGCACTTGCAGCGAGCAACGGCAAGGTCTTTGCCGGAACGTATGCGGGCGCCGTTTTCGCCTCTCTTGACAGCGGCGCAAGTTGGAACGTGGTGGATTCCGGGCTCACCAACGACAGTATTCTCTCCCTTGCGGCGAGCGGAAGCTCCGTCTTTGCCGGTACGCGGGGCGGCGTATTCCTTTCCACAAGCGGAACGGGCTGGACCGCGGCCAATTCCGGGCTCGCAAACACCACGGTCTCCTCTCTTGGCGTGAGCGGCGACACCATATTTGCCGGCACTCACGCCGGCGTCTTTTTGTCCGCCACGGACTGCAAAAGCTGGATAGGCGTCAATTCCGGGCTGACAAATACCGTCGTCCTTTCTCTTGCAGCGAGCGGCCGCACTGTTTTTGCCGGGACCTGCGGCGGAGGCGTTTTCCTTTCCGCAAACGGCGGCGCGAGCTGGAGCGCGGTCAATTCCGGGCTGGCCAATGACAGTGTCCTTTGTTTTGCGATTGTCGGCAACACTATTTTTGCCGGGACTCACGGCGGAGGCATCTTCCTTTCGGCAAGCGGCGGCGCCAGCTGGAGCGCGGTCAATTCCGGGCTTACCAATGACAGTGTGCTTTGTTTTGCGACTGTCGGCGATACCATTTTTGCCGGCACTCATGGCAGCGGTATCTTCCTTTCGGCAAGCGGCGGCGCGAGCTGGACTGCGGTCAATTCCGGGCTTACCAATACCGTTGTCACGTCTCTTGCCATAAGCGGCGGAACCCTCTTCGCAGGAACCGATGGCGGCGTCTGGAAAAGGCCGCTTTCGGAAATGGCAGGGGGGGCCGGTGTGGAATCGCCAGCTGAGCCGCTCAGACCGTCCGGATTCGACCTGACTGTTCCGAGCCGGTCCGATCATACTGTGGCGATCAGTTTCGCGCTTCTGAGCCCCGGACCGGTGTCTGTAAAGATTTACACTTCTTCCGGCCGTGAAATAGCTTCTCTTGTCAACCGTAACCTCGGATCGGGTTTCCACAGGTTACTCTGGAACACCCGGGAAGCGTCAAGCGGGTGCTACGCCGTGACGATGCAGGCAGGACCGGCTGTTTTTGCAAAGAGCGTCGTGATTATCCGCTGATTGAAGGACCATGCAGCAAGCTGCGCGGAAAAGGCCATTGCGCTCACGGGTGATCGCGCATCTGTCACTCCTCAAACCCCGCATCCCTCCACTTTTTCTATTTCTTCGAAACCGGGCCTGAAATCATTTATTTTCCGATTTGGCGCGGTTTCCCTTCGTTTCGCTCCGATCAGCCGGAATCGCCCGCACACCTTCGAGGAAAAACCGTGGGAATCATTGTCAATAGTTCTGCCGTCGACTGGTCGTCGTTTGTAGGCAGGGACCTCGGAAACGTCACCATCATCCGTGAACTCGGCCGGGGCGTGATGGGAGTTGTATTTGTGGGATACCAGAAGACGCTGAAGCGCCAGGTTGCGGTCAAGGTACTTGTGAAAGACGCGGGCTCGGGCCAATTGGCGAGCGATCTTTTCCGGGACGAGGGAGAAATGGTGGCCGTGCTTGCTCATCCGAACATCATTCCCATTTTTGAAATGGGCGAGACCGACGACTGTTTCTTCCAGGTAATGCAGCTTGTGGACGGTACCGACCTGCGTACCACGCTCAGGAGGCTTGCCAAGCACCCGGTCCCGGCCAAGCGCCTGATGCCGCTTTCCGAAACAATCGACTTCATGGTGCAAATGCTTGACGCGCTCGGCTATGCGCATGAGGAAGGCGTGATTCACCAGGACATAAAGCCCGCTAACATTCTTATCGAGAATCGGGGAAAACGCCCGCTTGTCGCGGACTTTGGGATAGCGCGCGCGCTCGCCGGCGAGTACAAATCGGAAGGCCTGGTGGTGGGTACGCCGCTGTACATGTCGCCGGAACAGGTTGTCGGCAAGGTGACCGACGGCCGCGCCGACATATACTCGGCCGGCGTGATCCTGTTTGAGATGACCGCCGGGACCCTTCCGGTGCGTCCTGCGGGGACCACCGAACAGATCCTTGCGCGGAAAAAGAATGCACCGGACACCTTTTTCACCGCAAAGCCGAGCGAGGTTTCGCCGCTTGTCAACGCACCGCTCGAACGCATCATTCTCAAGGCCATCGCGCCGGCCATGGAATGGCGCTACGAAACCTGCAAGGCCTTTATTGAAGACCTCAAGAAATACCGCAGCGTTTTCCTTGCAGGGCCGGAAGGTTCACCCGGAGGATCGGCCGGATGAAAAAGGAACAGCCCGCCGTTGGGGAACATGTCGACCAGAAGCACGCCGAAACGCTCGCGCGCCTCTTTAATATCGCGTACAACGGTGCGGTCCTCTACGGCGGCGCCCACCAGACCACCGCGGACAGCGCGGTCCCGCTTTTGAATTATCTCAGCCGGCTGATTACCGGGGAGTTCATGGTGTCGATACTTGCCGAACGCGATTCTGTCTACATAGAGAATTTTTGCGTCGACAAGATCATCAACGCTCGCCGGCTCCTGCTGCATTTCCGGAAGGTGGGCCTGCAGTCGATCACGTTTTCCAAAGACGTGACGCTCGACAGCGTCAGGTCGCTGCTGAAGATCCTGAGCGACCTGCAGGCGTATCCGAACGCCGAGGCAATGCAAAAAGGCCTTACCGTCGCGGGGTGTGAAGGGATCAGGCTCAATTACGTGGTGTACCGGAAGATGACGACGGATGACGCGGTTGTCAACAAGGACGCGGCTTCCCAGATCCCGGAGCCGCCGCAGGACACCTCGGTGGCGCGGCAGGTGATTGATGGGCTGTCCGAAGTGATGGCCGCCAAACAAGCCGTGGACGGCCCCGCAGCCGTCGGGCAGGCCGCGGCGGGCGCGTCCGGGGCGGAAGACACCCGCCTTTCCGAGCTGCTCGACCGGCTGCGGACGATGTATGGTCGGAGCAAGGACAGCCCTTTGGACGGGGGAGGCATGAGCGGCCGCGAGATGGTAGACGCGGTTGTCAAGCTCAATAAGGAGGTTGCGGACAACCTGGACGTGATCAGGAAGACGCACCATCTCAACGAGGCGGACAACCTCGTGATCGGCGAGATTGACGCGATGAGCCACGAAGTGGTGCTGCGCCTCTTGTGCGAAGAGTACAAAGCCGGCGGCGTTTCCACGCGCCGCCTTGCCCAGATCACGCGGCGCATGATGCCCGATGTCAAGGAACTGAAGCGGATGCTGCCGCGGCTCAAAGTGGCGCTGCTGAAAGAGGGAATGCCGCAGGCGGACTACCTTGCGTTCGTGACTGAGATCCTCAAGGACCTGGAATCGGACGGGCTGTCGGGCGTATTCGAGCCGGCCGTCAAGGAAATGGGCATTTCGATGGACGAGCTGGTGGAGTCGATACGCGCCGATCCGGCCGACGCGGCGCGCCTGATTGTGCTGGCATCGGAGATACGGAAATCCTCGAAGCAGGACGACACGCAGCTTTCAACGCTGCTCACCGACTACATCGAGAAGGTGAGCCGGTCGCTCACCCTGGATTCCAAAGACGTTGCCCAGAAAGACGGGATACATCTGCTCAAGTCGACCATCGGCAAGATCGAGGCCGACCTCGTGGAGAGGCTCAAAAACCACGGGATCCCCCAGCCCGTGCTCGACCGAGCGTCGCAGATGCTCCGGTCGCGGCTCGACGGGACGGTAAACGGGGCGCGGCGGGAATGGGCAAACCGTTTTGTCGCCTCCCTGGGGGATCTTGACGAAACGGAGTTGCTGCTGATGTTTAGGGACCTGCACCAAAATGAAAACGACACGGCCGTGCTGCGCGAGCCGTTTGTCTCGCTGTTGAAGGAGAAGAACCGCTCCGAGGAGCAGATTGCCCAGTTCTTCGACAAAGCCAGGGTTGCGCAGGCGAAACAACAGCAAGAACTGCCCAAAGGCGTGTTGAACGTCAACGCGACCCTTTACTTCCTGGAAAGAGAGATAAAACGCCACCAGCGGTACAATACGCCGTTCAGCTCCGTGATCGTCACCGTGCCGGCGGTGAGCCCCACGCCGGGCGCTCTGCGGAGCGCGGGGGAACGGGAGCACAGGAACCTCATGCCGCAGATTCTTGTGCATTTGCGGCGGGTATTGCGCGACCTGGACATCGTTGGTTCGCTGGGCCTGGTGTCGGGCGACGTGCCGTTTATCGTGCTGCCGATGACCGAAGGGCCCGGGGCCGCAACGGTGGTTGAGCGTTTGAAGCGGGAGCTTGGCGCCAAGGTCTTCGAGTGCGACGGCGAGCGGATCAACGGCGTGTTCGCGATTTCGCATTCGTCATTTGACAAAACAAAAATGACGGGATACCGCTCCTTTCTCGAACTGGCGCTGAGCCTTCACCGGAAGCAGGAAAAAGAAGTGGCGGGCGCGGCATGATTGCGCCGCGCGGGTTCCGCTGCCTTCGGCCGGAATGTACGGACGGGAAAAACGGCGGAGGAAAAAAACGGAGGGGATAGGATTCGAACCTACGGTAGCGGTATTAACCACTACGACGGTTTAGCAAACCGTTGCCTTCAGCCACTCGGCCACCCCTCCAACAATAGCGTAACTTATTGGAGTCAATAGTGTTGTAATTTGTTGTTAAACCTGCTTATCAGGTCTTCTTGATACGTCTGCCTCAAATAACGTCAGTAAATTCTATCGCTATTTTTCGTCCGTAAAAATACATAAAGGGGATGGTTATAGGAAGAAAAAGTGAACTGCACTATGATAATGACGGATGATTATGAGCCACAAACCATGTGGTCTTTTTACTTTGGGAAGTTCCCGTGGAAACGGCACAAAGAAGCGAAAACGAGTTCTTCGCGCTACGATATTCCAAGAGATATCCGTATTGCCTTGTGTTCCTATGCGCATAGTGCTATACTTGCAGATACTGGCCTAGCAGCTTGCCTGCAACGACTGAGTTTGTCAATTTTCTGGTGGTGGAAGTGCCGACGATTAACGGGAACAAGAACGGAACGCAATGAACTACCCCGCAGGAAGCTGCGAGGTATCCAGAATCTACAACTCACCTCTTGATCCCCTCTCTTGAAAGAGAGGGGAAACCGAGCGAAGCGAGGAGGGGTGAGTTGAAGTCGAAGCAAGCTTCGAGGAATTATACCCACTGTGATTAACAAAGGCCACGCTATGAGCACCAAGACACCATGCGCCACAACGATCCTTGTGGTGGAAGACGACGAACTGCTCAACAAATCAATCCGCACATTGCTTAACAAGGCAGGAATGACGTGCGAGGGGTTCTTTACCGGCGAGACGGCGCTGGAGCGGGTGTTTGAGTCGCCGGACAACGTGCTTTTGCTGCTCGATTATTCCCTGTCGGACCTCACGGCAAAGGAGGTCGTGGAGAAGGTGCGCGGCCGCGGCCTCGAAATACCGTTTGTCATTATCACCGGTCACGGCGACGAAGCGCTCGCCGTTGAATTGATGAAGCTCGGGGCGGTCGACTATATCACCAAGACCATTCAGTTTCACGAACTCCTGCCCGCAAAAATAAAGCACGCGTGCCGGGAAATAGAAGACCGGAAAAAGCTTGCCGAGGCGGAAGCCGCGGTCCAACAGGCGGCACGGCAGGTGATAGCCTCCGAAAGCAGGTATCGGCGGCTTTTTGAATCGGCCCAGGAGGGCATCCTGATCCTTGATTACGCCACCGGGCTGGTTATTGGCGTCAACCCGTTCCTTTGCGATCTGCTTGGCAACCCCAGGCAGCATTTTCTCGGAAAGCATTTCTGGCAATTGGGCGTATTCAAAGACATCGCGGCATCCAAGGAATCTTTTGTCGAACTGCAGAAGAAAAAGTACGTCCGCTATGAAGACCTGCCGCTCAAAACGTCCGACGGACGGGGAATCGAGGTGGAATTTGTTTCCAATGTGTATCTGGTTGACGGCAAGGAAGTGATCCAGTGCAATATGCGCGACATCACCATGCGCAAGAAAGCAGAGGAGTCATTAAAGAGGAGCGAAGCCCAACTCCGCGCCGTCCTCGATACGGCGCCGTTTCCCGTTGCCATGGTCGACTCAAATTACGACAAAATTCTCTTCTGGAGCAGCAGCGCGCTCGCGCTTTTCGGCCACACAGCACCGACCTCAGCGGAGTGGTACAAGATAGCATACCCTGACCCACAGTACCGGCAGGAGGTGGTGAACCGGTGGAAACCGTTTGTGGAGGAGGCGCGGTCGACCGGCGAAGCGGTCAATGCCGGGGAGTATCGGGTGATGTGCAGCAACGGGTCGGTGCGTGTTTGCGAGCTTTTCGCTTCTTTCGTGGCAGATAATCTGGTTGTAACGTTCAATGACATCACCGAGCGCAAGCAGGTCGAGAGCGCGCTGCGCGAGAGCGAGGAAAAATTCAGAAACCTCTTCAACAACGCTGAAGTGGGAATGTTCCGGACCCGTCTCGACGGGTCGATGTTTCTGGACTTGAACGAAAAGTACGTATCCATACTCGGCGGAACACGCGAGGAGCTACTTGGCAGTTCATCGGCTGACTTCTGGGGCGACCCGGATGCGCGGGAAGAAATGGTCAGGACACTCAAGGCAAAGGGTCATGTTGAAAACCTGGAGTTCAGGCTGGTGCGAAAAGACGGCAAAATCATTGACTGCGTAACGTCCGTAAGGCTCAATCCGGAACAGGGAGTTCTGGAAGGGTCGCTAATTGACATCACCGACCGCAAGCGTGCGCATGAGGAACTGCGCGAGAGCGACGAAAAATACCGGAGCCTTGTGGACGGTGCCAACGAGGCCATTCTCGTGGTGCAGGACGGCATGCTCAGATTCGTCAACCGCAAGGCAGTGGAAATCGCGGGCTATTCGGAAGCGGACCTTACGGGAAGACCTTTTTCGGAATTTGTATTTCCCGATGATCTGCAGATGGTGGCGGAAAATTATGTGAAACGGATAAAGGGCGACCCTGCGCCATCGAGATATGAATTCCGGCTGCTGGCTGCTGACAAAGGCGCCAGATGGGTGGAAATAAACGCGGTCCTTATTGATTGGAACGGCAAGCCCGCCACACTGAATTTCCTCACCAACATCACGGAGCGCAAGCGGGTGGAGGAGGATCTAAAGACCAGTAAGGAACAATTGTCACAAGCCCTTGACATTGCCCGTCTTGGCCCTTGGGAATATGACGTGCCCAAGGATCTTTTCACCTTCAATGACAATTTTTACAGGATGTTTCGCACTTCGGCGGCACAGGTAGGCGGTTATTCGATGTCGTCCGCCGAATATGCGCGGCGCTTCGTCCATCCGGACGACAGACTGATGGTAGGCGAAGAAGTCCGGAAAGCAATCGAAGCGACCGATCCGAATTTCAGCCGTCAACTGGAACATCGTATACTGTATGCCGACGGAACGGAAGGCTATATAAGCGTCCGCTTCTTTATTATCAAGAACGCTCAAGGTCAAACGGTCAGGACGCACGGGGTTAACCAGGACAGCACCGATCGCAAGCAGGCCGAGACAGCGCTGCGCGAGAGCGAGGAGCGATATCGCACGCTATTCGATGACGCCAAGGATGGTATCGCGCTTGCCGATTCCGAAACAGGAAAAATAGTCGAGTGCAACCAGGCATTGTGCACCATGGTTGGCATGGACAAAACGGAACTTGTCGGGCAGATGCAGTCGATCATTCATCCGCCGCAGAATCTTGTCAGAGGACAATCGGCGGCATTTGTGCGGCACAAAACAGGCGATGCGGGTATTACAGTCGAAGACCAGATCATTTCCAAAACCGGTACATTGACGCCGGTGGAAATCAGGGCCGCGCGGGTCAGCATGAACAACCGCGACTACATGCTGGGCATCTTCCGGGACATCTCCGAGCGCAAGAAGCATCAAACCGAGAAGGATGTTCTCCAGAACCAGCTTCTCCAGGCCCAGAAAATGGAAGCAATAGGCGTGTTGGCCGGCGGCGTCGCTCACGATTTCAACAACCTGCTCACCGCAATTTCCGGGTACACCACCATGGCCATGGGAAAAATAGACGAATCCGATCCCGTGCAACGGGACCTGAAACAAGTGAGCATCGCGGCAACAAAGGCCGCAGGCGTCACGCGCCAGCTCCTTCTTTTCAGCAGGAAACAGCACATGGATCCGGTGCCTATGGACCTTAACGCCACCATCAGCCGCATGCTCAAAATGCTCGAAAGGATCATCGGGGAGGACATCGTCATTGAGACCGGCCTGGGACCGGACATCCGGCGTATTGTGGGCGATGAGGGTAATATCGAGCAGGTGCTCATGAACCTGTCGGTAAACGCAAGGGACGCAATGCCGGGAGGCGGGAAACTATTCATCAAGACCGAGAATGTAACTATGGATGACGGCAACTGCCGCAGGAACAAAACGGCGCGTCCCGGGCGCTTTGTCTGCCTGTCGATATCGGACACCGGCACAGGCATGGACGAGCTGACGCAGCAGCACATTTTCGAGCCGTTTTTCACTACCAAGCCGGAGGGCAAGGGAACAGGGCTCGGATTGTCCGTGGTGTTCGGCATCGTCGAGCAGCACCAGGGCTGGATAAACGTTTACAGCGAACCGGGTCACGGTACCACGTTCAAAGTTTACTTTCCGTCTTCATCAGCCACGCCCAAACAAATAACCGTGGAGGAGGCCTCCATAGCTTCGTTGGAGGGAAAAGGCGAGCGCATCATGGTCGTTGAGGACCAGTCCCAGGTGCGTGCCATCGCAAAGGAAATACTGTCGACAAACGGCTATTCGGTGTTCCCGGTTGCAAGCGCGCAAGAGGCGAAGGACCTGTTCGAAAGGGAAAGCGGTAAATTCGACCTGGTGTTCAGCGATGTCGTTCTTCCCGATACGTCGGGGGTGTTGCTGGTGCAGGATCTGCTTACGCGCGGGAAATTCGGCGTTATCATCACGAGCGGCTACACGGATGAAAAAGCGAACTGGGAATTTATAAAGGAGAACAACTTCCGCTTTTTGCACAAGCCGTATGCCGTGGGCGATCTTTTGCAGGCGGTGAAGGAAGTGCTGGGGAAAAGAAAAGTTGAAAAGTTGAATGGTTGAAAGCAATAAAGGGAAGCCCATCTCTCCTTTGTTTGTAAAGGTGAATAAAATGAACAAATCAAAAGTGCTCAATGCGGATGGGATGCTGAGTCAACCTTTCGTTTCTTCCCTACGATTGTAGAAATGCAACAGCACCAGCACTCCCGCCGCGACCAGGTACATGAGGGCAAACGGGCCGGCCGCGCCGGGTGCAAGGTGATCCACAACGCCTGCCTGCGGAATGAGCCTGTACCCGTGCATGAGGCCGAAATACGCCATGACGGCGCCGGCCAGCATCCACGCCGCCGCCTTTACAAACCGGCGTTCTATCACAAAGACCATCATCGACGACAGCACCATGGAAGTGAGCATAAAGCCCTGGCTCAGCGAAATGATGCCGTAGATAAAGAGGTCGCCGCCGAACCTTGGGGCGACGTCGAACAGGCCGGTGCCGGCCTTTTGGAGCGCCGTATTTATAAGCAGTAATGCCCACGACGCAAGCGCTGGTACCAGCCCGAGCGCAACGGCGAGCGAATGCTTCTTTGGAACCTCCTGAAACGCCTGCGCGGTTATGATGATGCCGATCCACACCAGAATGCCGATCATGGCTTCCATGGGGACAATTTTGAGGATCAGCGTAACGCCGCCGATAAGGCAGAGGATGGTGATCACGAACCCGTTGAGAACCGAGTATCCCCATCGCGCGCCCATCGCTTTCCACCCGGGATGGCCTATGTAAATGGTGGTGGGAAACGGGCTGCCGAGGCATGCCGCAACCGCCGATCCCAGCGCGTTTACAAGAAGCGACGGCCTGGTCTCGTACCGGTCGCCTGCGGCCTCGGCGCTTTCGAGGTTCTGCAGCGAGCCCACCACGTTGAACAGGGCCATGGGAAAAATCACGGAAAAATATTTCCAGCCCTGGCCGTCCCGCAGAAAGACCAGCATGTCGCCAAACGCAGTATGCGGGAAGTAAATATGGAAGCGGTAGGGATCGGTGAGCGGCTGGAAATAGTTGAACCCCAGCGCCCGCAGCGCCCATGCCGTAATCACGCCCGCCAACACCGCGACAAAACCTCCTGGAAGCCCGAGCGGCAATTTTATCCGGCCGCCGTAGGTAAAAAGGACCAGGAACATGGGCACCAGGGCAAGGACGGGCTTGGCAAAAATCTGAAACACGAATCCCATGGAAATAAAGGTGATTGCGATGCCGGCCAGTGTTGACAAAAGAGCTGCGCGCGGGGTGTGGCGCCGCACCCAGTCGCCGGCAAACGCGCCGATGGTTTCCAGTACCGCGCTCGCCAGACATGCAAAGAGGCCGGCCTGCCAGGCGATCGCGGCGTTTTTGGTGGCGAGATAAATTGGCATGATAATAAGGAACACATAGGCGATGAGGCTGACGGTGTTGATGCCGTAGGGAAGGGCGGTGACGTCGGTGCGCCCGGTTCGTGCCGCAAGCCTGCGCGCCTGCCAGGCGTAATACATATTGCCGAAAAGAATGGATAGCGCCGCGCCTGGCATGATCCTGCCGTACAAAAGCGATCCGGGCATTCCGCAGCACTGGGTGCAGAATACGGCGATAAGCATCAGTTGCAGCAGGTTGTCGACAAAAAGTCCGAAAAACCCGTCAATATCGCCGCGGGAAAACCATCCGATTGTCATGCTACCGTCCTTATGTTCCGTGAAAGGGCGCATACCTAATATGAATGTATCCGGCACCGTAAGGCAAATTTCCGCTTCGCGGTTTCAAAACTGCGGACGTTTTCCCATCTTTATGCTTTCCTTATGGGTTTGACCCTTCTTTTTAGGTTTTCCCAATACAAGATGCCGTAATTTTAATAAACGGTGGGAACCGGATGGCCGGAAGGCCGCCCGGGATTGTAGGGTTCATATCATTTCCGGCACACGCTTTGCGGTTATTGATGCCTCAAAAGGGAGAACGATGCATGAATCTCATACTATGGATGTCGGGAATGTTCGTGCTGGGAATACTTTCAATGGAATTGTGTTTCCTTTTCATTAGGGCGTGCGAAAAAATATGAGGCGGTCAAAATGATTTTTCTATCTGCGGGTATCGCGTTTTTCCTGTTGATCTACCTTTTTGTTGCGCTTATCAGGCCGGAATGGTTCTGACACAAATAGACTTGAGGGTTCCATGAAATTATGGATTGTTCCGATCGGTTTGCTTGTTGCGGCGACGCTCTGCGCCATTCCGTTGAGCAAGTATTTCGCTTGGATCATGGAAGGCAAGTTTAGGCCGCCCAAATGGCTTCGGTGGTTCGAGAAGGCGCTTGACACCGGAGAGCAAACCTGGAAAGGCTATGCGGTATCCCTGATTATCTTCAACGCCGGTCTTTTCGTGGCCGGGTTTCTCGTTCTGGCCTTGCAGCCCTGGATGCCCATGAACCAGGACCACAAGGGCATGCTTGCGCCCACGACCATTTTCAACGCCGTGGTTTCCTTCATGACGAACACGAACCTCCAGCACTATGCGGGAGATGTGAATTTGTCGAATTTCAGCCAGATATTCTTCTGCATTTTCAACATGTTCCTGTCCGCCTCGGTCGGTTTTTGCGCGCTTGTGGCGATCATTCGCGCCTTTCGCGGACAAAAAACCGTGGGTAATTTTTTCGTTGACATGTGGCGGGTATTCGTCTATCTGTTCCTGCCGGCTTCGATCATATTCGCCGTTTTCTTCATTTCCCAGGGTTCTCCCATGACGTTCAAGAGCTCGTTCCAGGTTTCGACCCTGGAGCCCGGCTCCATGGGCACCACCGACAAAGGAGAACCGGCAAAGCAAACCATCGTCACCGGCCCCGTGGCCGCCCTGGAATCCATAAAGATGCTCGGTACAAACGGGGGAGGCTTTTTCGGAATGAACGCGGCTCATCCGTTTGAAAATCCTACCGCCGCGTCGAATTTCTTCAACACGCTTGCCATGATGCTGTTCCCGTTTTCCCTGGTGCTGATGTACGGCAGGATGCTTGGCAGAATGCGGCATTCCTGGGTGATTTTTTCGGTAATGCTGTTCATGATGGCCGGGACGATTGTCTGGTCTGTGTATTTCGACACCACGAAACCCAATCCGGCTTTCACCTCTCATCCGGCCTCGAAAACCTACACGATCCCCGGCAAGACCGGCTCCGGAGGTGCAATCACCATGACTTTGCCGGGCGTGGCCGGTTTGCCCGTTGATCAGCATTGCGGCAACCTGGAAGGCAAGGAATTGCGTTTCGGGACTTCCGCCGGAGCAACCTATGCTGCAATCACCACTGACGTCACGTGCGGGTCGGTAAACGCGGAAGCGGACGCCCTTAATCCGCTGGCAGCAATTGCCCCGATGGCGGGCATGTGGCTCAACTGCATTTTTGGCGGCAAGGGCGTGGGACTGATGAACTTTCTCATGTTCCTGATTCTCGGGATTTTCCTCGCCGGGCAAATGGTGGGCCGCACGCCGGAATACCTGGGGAAGAAGATCGGGAGCCGCGAGGTGAAGCTGGCCGTGATCGCACTGCTGATGCATCCGATCATGATCCTGCTTCCCGTGGGGCTTTTTGCAGCCACGCCGTGGGGAATGAAGGCGGAAACCAATCCCGGGCCGCATGGATTTTCGCAAATCACCTATCAGTTTTCCTCTGCATCCGCAAACAACGGGTCTGCGTTCGACGGTCTCAATGTTAGCTATGGATTCAATGACAATCCAAACCCGGCGCCCGAAGCGCGTGCATGGGACATTGCAACCGGTCTGGTGATGCTTTTCGGCAGATATCTTCCCATTATCGCAATGATTGCCATGGCCGGGTCTCTTGGTGCAAAAAAATCGGCGCCGTTCGGCCTGGGAACGCTTCGCGACGACACGCTCACGTTCGGGTTCTTGCTTTTAGGCACTGTCGTGATCGTGGGCGCTTTGCTGTTTCTGCCTTTGGCGGCGCTCGGCCCCATTGCCGAACAGTTGGGTCCGATACCGTTCGGCGGGTGACGATGATTCACCGTGAGTAGTAAGGAAATCACCATGAATGCAACACTGTATGCTCCGGTAAAGGCCCATTCCATCCGCAAGAAAATGCGGCGCAAGCCCTTATTCTCCGCCGACATCGCTATCCCAGCACTGAAAGACGCATGTGTCATGCTGCGGCCCGACGTCCAGTGGAAAAACCCGGTGATGTTCGTGGTTGAAGCGGGCGCCGTTCTTACCCTGTTGTACATTGTTGCGGCCCTCCTGGGAAAAAGCGAAAGCCGGGTGCCCGTTTCCTACTTTGTGTCGTTGGATGCATGGCTCTTTGCGACGGTGCTGTTTGCAAATTTCGCCACGGCGATTGCCGAGGCGCGCGGCAAGGCTCAGGCCGAGAGTTTGCGGCGTACGCGGCGCGATACCGTGGCGTACCGCAGGCGAGGCGACGGTACACTGGAGGAAGTCGCGTCAACGGAATTACGGGCCGGAGACGAGGTTGTGGTGGGCGCGGGCCAGATCATTCCGGGAGACGGTGAAATAATCATTGGTATCGCGTCAATCGACGAATCCGCGATTACCGGGGAGTCCGCGCCGGTCATTCGTGAATCGGGGGGAGACCGGTCGGGTGTTGTGGGCGGAACGCTGGTGATTTCGGACAGCATCACGGTCCGCATTACGGGCGCCGGCGGCGAGTCGTTTCTTGACAAAATGATAGCGCTCGTCGAGGGTGCGATCAGGCAGCGTACCCCCAACGAGATTGCCTTGACTCTGGTGCTGTCCGCGCTGACCCTTATCTTTCTGATCGTGGTGATTCCTTTGGTCCCCATGGCCTGGAACGCGGAGCAGTACATGACCGCGTATCTTGGTCTGGATCGGCCGCTTAAGAGCCTGGGCACCGACATCCCGACCTTGATCGCGCTTTTGGTGTGCCTCATCCCGACGACGATCGGTGCATTGCTTGCCGCAATAGGAATTGCCGGAATGGAGCGGGCGCTTCGCAATAATATCATCGCCAAGAGCGGAAGGGCGGTTGAAACGGCCGGCGACATCGACGTGGTGCTTTTTGACAAAACAGGAACAATCACCATGGGGAACCGCCAGGCCACCGAGTTTCTCCCGGTGGCAGGCTACTCGGCCGACGAGGTTATCCGGCTTTCGGCGCTTGCCTCTGCGGCGGACGAAACCCCCGAGGGAAGAAGCATCGTCAAAGCGTATGAGAGCCGGGGGCGCGGATCGCTGAGCCTTCCGTCCGCGGCGCATTTTGTGCCTTTTTCGGCGCAGACTCGTATGAGCGGCGTTGATCTGCCCGACGGGCAGCGGATCAGAAAAGGCGCGTCGGACGCCATCATATCCTTTGTCAATTCGATGGGCGGGTCTGCGCCCGAGGCGCTGCGGCCCTTGGTTGAGCGCGTGGCGTCGAAGGGTGCGACCCCGCTTGTCGTCGCCGACAACGGGAAGGTGGCCGGCGTCATCGTGCTTTCCGACATTTTGAAGCCGGGAATGAAGGAACGGCTTGACAATCTCCGGAAAATGGGGCTTCGTAGGGTCATGATTACCGGCGACAATCCGCTTACCGCGGCGACGATTTCGGCGCAGGCCGGAATGGATGATTTTCTCGCCCAGGCAACGCCGGAGGCAAAGCTCGAGTTCATTCGCGACGAGCAATCGAAAGGAAAACTCGTTGCCATGATGGGGGACGGCACCAACGACGCACCCGCCCTTGCCCAGGCGGACGTCGCCCTTGCCATGAACGCCGGCACGCAGGCGGCGAAAGAAGCCTCAAATATGGTCGATCTCGACAGCGATCCGACCAAATTGATCGAAGTGGTTGAAATCGGGAAGCAGCTGCTCATGACGCGCGGGGCCCTTACCACTTTTTCAATCGCCAACGACATAGCGAAATATTTTGCGATCATCCCGGCTCTTTTTGCGGGAACGCTGCCCTGGCTCAAGGCCATTGACATCATGCACCTGCACTCGCCGACATCGGCAATTCTTTCTGCGATTATTTTCAACGCCCTTATCATTCCGGCGCTCATTCCGGTGGCTCTCAAAGGCGTGAGGTACCGGTCGCTCGGCGCAGACGCGCTTCTCCGGAGAAATCTTCTTTTCTGGGGCGCGGGCGGGGTGGTTATTCCATTTATCGGCATCAAGCTGATTGATGTGGTGATGACCGCATTGCATCTGACGGCCTAGAGGCCCGATGGTTCGAAAGGAAGTCTCACCATGATGAAAAACATTTCAAAGACATTCCTGCTGCTCGCATTTGCCTATTGCATCTGCTGCGGAGTCTATCCGGCAATGCTCTGGGGAATCGGCAGGATATTTTTTCCCTTTGAGGCGGGCGGGAGCGTTCTCTACGGCCCGGACAAAGAACCGATCGGGTCTGAGCTTATAGCACAGCCCTTTACACAAGACCAATACTTCCAGCCGCGCCCTTCCGCGGCGTCGTACAATGCCGCGGCATCTGCCTCGGCCGCGCTTGCGCCGTCGAAGTACGCACTTCGCAACCGGGTTGCAACGATGCTTGGCCCCATCGTCAGGTATAAGAGCGGATCCCGGGCCGGGCGGCTCGCTGCGCCCGACGTCGAGCATTGGTTTCGGAAAGACACGTTTCAGGGCGCGCCGTCCGTTGTTGCGCAATGGGCCGCGGCCCACAGCGGTTGCGCGCAGGCCTGGGTCTCCGCCGATTCAAGCCATATCCGTTATGTAAACAAATGGGCGAATGCGCATCCCTTGGACGTGGCGCAATTCGTCAAGCAAAATCCGGCAACCACGAAACCCGGGGCCGGGGATCTCGCAGTACCGTTTTTTACGTCGTTTTCAAAGGAGAACCCGGGAAAATTTCCGGGGCCCGTGTCCCATGCCGGACCGGCCGGCACACCGGTCGTTGACATCGGCCCGGTGGGCGAGGGAACCGACATCCAATCTATCTTCTTTGACCTATGGCGGCAGGACAATCCGGATGCCGACCTCCAGCCCGTTCCCGGCGACATGGTGACGACGTCGGCGTCCGGGCTTGACCCGCATATATCGCTCGAAAATGCGGAATTCCAGCTTGATCGCGTTGCCTCAAAATGGGCCTTGCTTTTGCATCACGGCCAAACGCCGCTGCGTGAGGAAATCCGGCAGGTTTTGCTGGCCAACGCGTTTGCGCCGCTCAAGGGCCTGGCGGGCGAGAAAATGGTGAATGTCCTGAAAGTGAATATCGAGCTTCAACGCCGGTTCAAACCGGTCATGTAAGGGAGGTCCGATTATGAATTTATCGACAAAACAGCGGGACAATCTCGTTAGGTTCGGGAAAATGCTTGGTTTTGCCGCGGCGATCCTGGTGGCCACCAAACTCACCTTTCACTATGGAACCCTCACTAACTCTTCAACTGCGGCGTTCGGATTCCTCATTATAGTGCTTCTGTCCGCGTTTTTCGGCGATCTTTTTGTGGCCGTTTCCACATCTTTGGTGGCCACGCTCTGCTTCGATTATTTCTATCTGCTGCCGGTCGGGAAATTCACCATTGCGGCTTTTTCCGATTGGATCTCTCTGGCGGCATTCCTTGCCGCTTCCGTCATCATCAGCCGTCTCGCGGCATCGGCGGCTGAAAACAGGAGAAAAGCAAGTATACTGAACAAGGCTCTTGCCCAATTGAAGGAATTCGGAGAGTGGCTTTTGTCCATGCCGCACCACGGGCTCACCCTAACCGGAATTGCACAAAAAGCACTCGCTGTTTTCTCGTTGGAATACTGCTCGATCCACGTGTACGGCGAGGGAAAATGGCAGCATTTTACCGGCGCTGCGGCAACCGATATTCCGGCTGAGATTGAAAACCGGCTCAAGTTCTTCCAAGACCATTCGAGGGAACTAATGGAATTGGCGGATGAAGACATGCTCGGTGTACGATATGTCCGGATCAGCAAGGGAACTGCCACGCTTGCATTGCTGGCCGTCAAGAGTGAAACGCTGCCTTGCGAGGCCCTGGGAACCATTGCCTACATGATCGGCGTGCAGTTGAGCGTGATCATGGACAACAAGCACACCGCTTACTAATATTCTCACAAGTAAGGTTACATAAACCTGCCGGACGATGCTGCGAGGATGGGACCCCATGCGTGACACGAATTGAAGTGGCTTCGTTCCGCGGAAGATACTATTTATTAGGGAAGAAAACAGACGGATATATTCTTCAATATGATCGCGTCGGACTGGACCTGCAAAAATGAGCGACCCCGACCGGCCGAATCCCGATGTCCTGCTCGCTTCCATCCAAAGAAACGAACAGGCCAAACTGCGGGGCACGCTGAAGATCTTCTTCGGAATGTGCCCGGGTGTGGGGAAGACATTCGCCATGCTCAAGGCCGGACAGGCCCTGAACGCAAAAGGCGTCTCCGTTGCGGTCGGAGTCGTCGAGACCCACGGCCGCCGGGAAACGGAAGCGCTGCTCTCCGGCCTTACCGTTATTCCGCGGCTTACCATACACTACAAAGGCAAGGCGCTTTTGGACCTGGACCTCGATGCCGTACTGGCGGCCCGGCCCGGGAATGTACTTGTGGACGAGCTCGCGCACACCAATGCCGAGGGCATGCGGCATGCCAAACGGTACCAGGACGTGATCGAGTTGCTTGACAGTGGGATAAACGTCCTTACCACCCTCAACGTGCAGCACGTGGAAAGCCTCGTGGACTCGGTGCGCCAGATTACCGGCATCACGGTGCGCGAGACGGTGCCCGACAGCGTTCTTGATTTAGCGGATGACATCGAGCTTGTCGATCTGCCTCCCGACGAACTCCTGCTTCGCCTCAGGGAAGGCAAGGTATATACTGCGGAGCGTTCCGAGGCCGCGGCGCGGCATTTTTTCCAGAAAGGCAATCTTACCGCCCTCCGGGAAATCGCGCTTCGCAAGACCGCGGACCGGGTGAACCTCCAGCTCAAGGACTACATGCAGGAGAACCGGATCAGCGGGCCGTGGAAAACGGTGGAGCGCCTCATGGTGGCGGTGGGGCCGAGCCCGTATTCGGAACAGCTCATCCGCTGGACGCGGCGGATAGCCGCCACCATGGAGGCGCCGTGGATCGCCGTTTATGTCCAGGCCTCCCGGCCGCTCCCCGAAGCGGCCGAAAAGCGCCTCAAAAAGAACATCGCGCTCGCGCAGGAACTCGGCGCGACCCTGGTCACCACCGCTGACGACGACATCGCACGGGCGCTTTTGCGGGCCGCCCGCCAGAACAACGCCACGCAGATTGTTATTGGTAAATCGATGACGAACCCGGTGCTCGACCTCGTGCACGGCGGGTCGTTGGTAAACAGGCTTATCCGTGAAAGCGGAGCGATCGATATCTATGTCGTAAAAAGTGATGCCGGGGCTCCGCCGAAAAAACCCTTCCGGTACCGGGGGTTCGCGGGTGTAGCTTCCCCGCTGCACCATTATGTGGCCTCCTGCATTGCCGTGTGCGCCGCCACCGCGGCCTGCTCTCTGGCCTCATCGTACATCGATTACCGTTCGGTGGGCATGTTTCTTCTTTTTATTATTTCGCTTCTTTCACTTTTTATCGGGCGCGGACCGCTTTTTGCGGCAGCCGCCTTGAGCGCGGTATTCTGGGATTTCTTCTTTATCCCGCCGGTTTTCACGTTTTCGATTTCACACCCGTCCGATGTGCTGCTGGTGTCGCTTTATTTTATCGTTGCGCTCGTGAGCGGCACGCTCACCTCGCGGACAAGGACCAAGGAAACCATCGTGCGGCGTCGCGAGCGGTTTACCTCGGCGCTTTATTTATTTGTCAATAAACTCGCGGCCGCGGAAACAATGGACGACATCGCGCGGGCGGGTATGGAGAACATGGCGTCGGTGTTCGGCGCCCGCGCAGCGCTGTACCTGCCCGAAACGGCGGAGTCGATCGGGCGAAAACCGCATCCTTTAAGTACCTTTGCTCCGGACACCGACAAGGAATTAAGCGTGGCGGAATGGGTTTTCTCAAACAGAAAACCGGCCGGACGCGCCACGGCGACGCTCACCTTCGCCACGGCGGCGTATTATCCGCTTTTGATGCATGGAGTGTGCAGGGGCGTTGTTGGCCTTGTTGCGCAGGACTCAAAGGAAATGCCTGTGGAACAGGAAGGCCTTCTGGCGATGTTCCTGGACCAGTGGGCCTTTGCGCTCGACCGGGCCTATCTGCGCGAGCAGGCGGCAAAAACGAGGCTGCTTGAGGAATCCGAGCGCCTCAACAAGACCCTGCTCAATTCCATTTCTCATGAATTGCGAACCCCGCTCGCGGCCATTACCGGTGCGTCAAGCAGCCTGCTGGAAGCGGCGGTCGCGGAAGACAGCCGGGCGCGCAACGTTCTCATCGGAGACATCAGAGCGGCTTCGTCCCGGTTGAACAGGCTGGTGGAAAACCTGCTCGACATGACCCGGATCGAATCGGGCGGGTTGACAATTGCCAAGGACTGGTGCGACGTTCGCGACATCATCAATTCGGTGCTGGACGGCCTTTCGGAGGAGCTGTCGCGGCACAGCGTTCGCGTGACGATCGCCGACGATGTGCCGCTTGTAAAACTCGACGGCATCATCATAGAACAGGTATTGTCGAACATCGTGCTCAACGCCGCGCAGTATACGCCGCCGGGGACGCCGGTCCATATCAGATCGTTTTTCGAGGCCGGGTCGCTTGTGTGTGCCGTCGAAGACGAGGGCCCGGGCCTGCCGGAAGAATCGATCACCCGGATTTTTGACAAGTTCTACAGGGTCCCGGGCACGAGGGCCGGCGGCACGGGGCTCGGATTATCTATTGTAAAAGGATTCGTCGAATTACACGGTGGTACGGTGGAGGCCGAGAACCGCGTGAACAAAGGCGCGCAATTCACCATCCGGCTGCCGGTTGAGTACAAACCGTTCGTCGCAGACGAGGCGTTGTGATGGCGGAGGGAAAAAGAATACTCATAATCGACGACGAACTCCAGATCCGGCGTTTTCTGAGAGTCACCCTTGAGGCGAACGGGTACCGGGTCCTTGAGGCGTCCACCGCCAAGGATGGGATCTACAAAGCGGCCACCGATCGGCCGGACGCCATCGTGCTCGATCTTGGACTGCCGGATATGGACGGCGGCACCGTCTTGACGCAGGTGAGGGAATGGAGCGCGGTGCCCGTGATTATCCTCAGCGTGCGGGACGACGAGAAGGGCAAGGTGGCGGCGCTGGACGCCGGCGCGGACGATTATGTCGTCAAGCCGTTCGGCGTCAACGAACTGGTTGCACGGCTCCGGGTCGCCTTGCGCCGCGGCCGCGAGGGCGCGGAGGAAATCACGGAATTCCGGAATTGCAACCTGCATGTAGATCTTGTAAACCGGATTGTGAAACTCGGCGGTTCGCCGGTGAAACTCACCGCCACGGAATATTCTCTCTTACTGCAATTCGTCAAGAACGCGGGAAAAGTCCTGACCCACCGACACTTGATGAAGGAAATCTGGGGGCCGTACCGCGAAGACGAGACCCAGTACCTGCGCGTCTACATCGCGCAGCTTCGCAAGAAGCTTGAGGCCGATCCTTCCCGGCCCGCGCTTCTCGTCACGGAATCCGGCGTCGGGTACCGGATGCCGGTGGCTCAACCTTCCGAAGGTTGAATCTCCTAGCGAGCGCATTGTCACTTCGTTCCCTAAGGTATGGTAGTTGCGCTTCGCGCTTTGTATTGTCGTTTGCCTTTTCCCCGAAGGTTCGCTTGGGCGGCTTCTCCTGGAGCGTTGCACGCAGTGGTAGTCGTGGTGCTTCGGGGTCAGCGAGCGACTGTAGATATATCTTTTTCCTTGGGGATTGAAGATTTCTCGTCCCGCGGGACGAGAAATCTTCAATTTAATCTTGAATTAGGTTTCTATTTGAGATAATATTACATTGAGAAGGACCAACCCGGCGCATCCGGGTTTGACCGTGCGCGGCGTTGTTGAAAAGAATCACTCGCTGCGGCGAATGACACAAAAGGCAGGTTCGTCGGGTCTAACGAATTCTGCTCAATAAAGTTAGGACCCCTGAAAAGACCGCGGGAATTTCATGGAATCAATAAAGCAGTCTTATCACCGGTATCTCCGGTATTTTCTCGCAAAGGACGATGCAACCGCCACGCCCCACGACAGGTATATGGCGCTCTCCTACGCCGTGCGCAGCGAAATGGTTGACCGGTGGATAGAAACCCAGCGCGGTTACCACCGCACAAACGTAAAGCGCGTCTATTTCCTTTCCATGGAATACATCTTTGGGAGGAGTCTGCCGCAGAATATCCTGAGTCTTGACATTGAGAAAGACGTGACCGCGCTGGCCGGAGAGCTCGGTTTCTCCCTCAAAGAAATTTGCAACCAGGAAGATTCTTTCGATCTGGGAAACGGCGGCAAGGCAAGGCTCGCAGCATGCCTTCAGGATGCGATGGCAACTGCCGGGCTTCCGGCGATGGCCTACGGCCTGAGATACGATTACGGCCAGTTCCACCAGGCGATAGAAGGCGGCGTGCAGGTGGAAAAGCCGTACAACTGGCTGCACAAGGGCCATCCGTGGGAGGTTATACGTCCAGAATATTCCTGCGAAGTAAATTTCTACGGGTCTGCCGACCGTGCCGGCAGGGCCGACAACCCGCTGGCCGGAGTGTGGAAAGATCCCGAGCGGGTGGTTGCGGTCCCGTACGATTTTCCGATTGCCGGCTTTAGAAACTCCACCGTCAATACCCTGCGTTTGTGGGTCGCGCGCGCGTCCGAGGAGTTTTTGCCCGATTATGCAAATCACGGCGACTACCTGCGGGCTTGTGAAGACAAGTCGCGCTCCGGCACCATAACCAAAGTCCTGTTCCCTGATGAAGATGTCCTGAGGGCCACGGAACTGAGGCTCAAACAGCAATTTTTCCTGGTGAGCGCTTCGCTGCAGGACATACTAAGGCGTTTCAAGACCGGCAACGCCGATCTTCTGAAACTCGATGAAAAAGTGGTCATACAACTGAGCGGCAGCAACTGCGCCCTGGCCGTTCCCGAACTGGTTCGCCAGCTTGTTGACATCGAAAACGTGCCGTGGAACAAGGCATGGAACGTGGTTACCAGGGTATTCGCCTACACGAGCAACGCGGTGTCGCGCGAGCACCTGGAAGCCTGGCCGGTGTACCTCATGTCGCAGATATTTCCTCGGCACATGCAGATCATTTACGAAATCAACCAGATCCACCTTACCGGGGTCCGCGAAAAATACGGCGACAACAACGACCTGATCCGCGATCTTTCGCTCATTGCAGAAGGCGAGGTAAGGCGCGTGAAACTCGGCCATCTCGCCGCCCTGGGTTCCGGTGTCGTAAACGGGGTGTCCGGCGCGCAAACCGAAATGCTCAAGACGTCGGTGCTGCCGGAATTCATGGTAGTGTCGCCCGGGAAATTCCAGACCAAAACAAACGGCGTTTCCCACCGGCGCTGGTTGCTGTGCGCGAACCGTGCGCTTGGGGACCTGATTTCCGGCGCCATAGGCGACGGGTGGATCAAGCGGCCGGAGGAACTGATCAAGCTCGAGGCGTTTGCATCGGATGCGGCGTTTCTCGAAAAGACCGCGAGCGTGCGGTTCGAGGCGAAGCGGGCGCTTGCGGAGTACATCAAGTTGACAACGGGCATTACCGTTGACCCGCAGGCAATGTTCGACGTGCAATGCAAGAAGATTCACCAGTACAAGCGCCAGGTCCTGCACGTGCTCCATATACTGTCGCGGTATCTGCGGGTCAAGCGGGGAGAGGTTCCCGCGGCCAACCGGGTGCACATCTTTGCCGGAAAAGCGGCGCCATCGGATCAATTGGCCAAACAGATCATCAGGCTTATCAACCTCGCCGGGGAAATCGTGAATAACGATCCGGAGGTTAGCGGAGCCATCAAGGTTGTGTTTTTGCCGGACTACGGGGTTACTGTGGCCGAGAAGATCGTCCCGGCCGCCGATCTCTCGGAGCAGATAGCCACGCCCGGACAGGAAGCGAGCGGCACCGGTAACTCAAAGTTCGCCATCAACGGCGGACTGCTCATGGCCAGCAAGAGCGGGTCGAACATAGAGATAATCGACCGTGTGGGAGCGGAAAATGTCTTTGTGTTCGGCAGAAGCTCCGCGGAACTTCCTTCTGTCAACGCTTATCAGGCCTACGACGTGCTGTCGGCCAGCGCGGCGCTCTCCGCAGTTTTCAAACTCCTCCAGGAACAACTAGACCGCCTTCCGCCGAACGCAGTAAGCTTTCGCCCGCTCCTGTCGACGCTCATGGATTCGGACCGCTATTTCGTGCTTCTCGACTTTGACGATTATGTCCGCAAGCAGAATGAGGCCGATGTGCTGTTCGGTACGTCGAGGGAGTGGACGAAAAGAGGTCTTGTGAATATCGCGCGCTGCGGCTATTTTTCTATTGACAGGACAATCGGCGAATACGCGGCCGATATCTGGAAAGTAAAGCGGCAATAAACGGCAGCCGCCTCCATGCTTCGGTCGCGGGCCATTCCTATCCTGCATTATTCATAATTCATGCAGAGCGGGCAGAGTAACGATCGCGTTTTTCTTATGAAAAAAGAAGAAAAGCTCACGGGCATTGCCATTGTCGGGGGAAAAGGCCTCGGGAATGCCTATTTTGTCGGCCGCGGGGTGGAGCAGCCTTCGGCCGTTTCCATTTCCAGGCAGGATGTGGGCGACCAGATCATGCGGTTCAACGAGATCCGCGAAAAAGCAAAAAAAGAGTACGGCCAACTGGCGAAACAGGCGGTTTCTTCCGTAACGCCTTCGATCCTTCCGATCTACGAACACATCCTGGACGATCCGTCGTTCATCGGCCAGGTGGTGGAAACGATTTCCACCAAGCTGTACGACCTTGAGACTTCGGTCCGGCTGGTCCTCAACGACCTTGTCAAACGATTCAACTCCGCCGGAACTCCGTATCTCCGGGAGCGCAGCGGCGACATCGTCGAGGTTTGCGAAAAGCTGATTTCCTATTTGTATCAGGACGACGGAAGGGCCAAGAGTTTCATGGAACCCGTTGTTCTCGTGGTGCTGAGAACATTCACTCCCTCCGACATTCTTTCCTACGACAAGTCGATGATCCGGGCGGTGATCAGCGCAAGCGGCGGCAAGACCTCGCATGCGGCGATCATCGCACGCGCCTATTCGATACCCGTGGTTTCCGGGATAAAGGACATTGAGAAGAGCGTGTGTCCGGGTGACCAGCTCTTTGTGGATGCGGACAAGGGCGTTGTTCACGTGAGGCCGAGCGCGGCTGTGGTGAGCAAGGTGCCGCGGCAGAGGGCGTTGCAGGATGAGTTGGAAAAGCTGCAAAACAAGTGGCAGCGGCCGGTTTACACGCGGGACGGCATTCACATTGAAGTGCTGGCCAATATTTCGCTTCCCGAGGATGTTGAAGAGGCGAACCGCTGCGGCGCGGACGGCATAGGACTCGTACGTACCGAATATTTGCTTTCGAACAGAAAGAGTTTCCCGGACGAGGCCGCGCAATGCTCCTACTACGAAAAAATCTTCGCAGGCATTGGGAACAAGCACTGCGTGATAAGAATCATGGACATCGGCGGCGATAAGGTCCCGGAGTTTTTCGACATGCCCGCCGAATTCAACCCATTCATGGGGTGGCGCGCCATCCGGATCCTTCTCGAACGCAAGGACCTTTTTGAAACGCAGTTGTCGGCCATCATGAAGGCGGGGAAGAAGCAGGATTATTCCATTATGGTTCCCATGGTCACTACATTACAGGAATGGCTGGAAGCAAAGAAAGTGATAGCTGCCGTTGCGTCCAATCTTGGTGTGAAAATGCCTCAGTGCGGAGTGCTCTTTGAGGTGCCTCTTGCCATCCTCGAAATGAACACGTTTATGAAAGAGATTGATTTTGCTTCTATTGGGACAAACGATCTCATCCAATATCTGAGCGCTGCAGACCGAAACAACTCCAAAGTGAACTATCTTTACAATCCAATTGAGCCTGCGTTTCTCCGGATTATCAAGAACGCCATCAACGTATCGAAAGACAACGGCAAACCTCTTTCGATCTGCGGTGAAATGGCGGGGAATGCGTTCCATTCCATTTTGCTCGTCGGACTCGGGCTCAAACGGTTCAGCGTCATTCCAAGGACTATTCCCATTCTGAAAGAGCTGATTTCACGCGTGAGTTTTGCTGAGGCCGCAGAAAGCGTTTCCCACATCGATTCCCTCGACTCAACCGAGGAAGTTTCCAGGTGGCTCAAGAGCCTGCACAAGCGGCTTCTTGGAGAACTGCTTGACAAACTTCCGCTTACCGCAGAAGTGTAGCGACCCTGTTTGGAACTTTTGGGCTGGGGGAGCGGCGTAGAGCCGTGATTTTGCGGGTGTGCTTGTGGGAAGCCCCAAGTAATTTGCCTTATTTTGTGCTGCATTCATAAGCGCGAGAGGGAAGCCTGCGGCGTTTTCTTGAAAAGAGACCACGCCCTATAGGCGTGGAGCACAACGTTACGAAAAAGCACTGACGTGCTTTCTTTGATTTCGTGGGTTTTACCCCCTCATCAAAGCCACGGCCTATGGCCGTGGTTCTTTACTCGTCAATGCCCCCTAAATCCCCCGAAGGGGGACGTATCGGAAAAAGCATTTGGATGACAACATCAGCGCCTTGCAAGCGGGGCGAATAAAGAAAGATGCAAAATGCAGAAGTAGGCTCGACACCGTCTTATTTCCCCGGCCGGAGCAGTATCCTGGAAAAGAACAGCAGGTGGAATTCCAGGTTTGTCCGTGCGTATGAGGGATCGTGGCCGCCCGGCCTCTCATAATATTCGTGCCTGATGCCGAGGGCGATGAGCTTTTCGTGGGCTTTTCTGTTTCCGGCAAGTGCAAAATCGGAAACCCCGCAGTCGAGAATGATGCCCTTGTTGAGACCGCCGAGTTTTTCGCATAGCGTGAGAAAGGAATTTTCTTTCCACGCAGCCGCGTTTTCCCGGATGTCGCCCAGGACCGCCGACAAATCCCACTGGCCGGGAAACTCGGAAAGTTCCATGATGCCGCTGATGCTTCCGGCGCCGCAGAACAGATCCGGGTGCCTTGCCAGCAGCGTTGTCGCTCCGTGTCCGCCCATGCTCGAGCCGATGACGGCGCGCCCTTGCGCCCCGGCCCAGGTGCGATAGTTCTTGTCGATAAAGGGCAGGACGCCTTTGACGATGTAGGATTCAAATTGCGATTCCGGCTTGACCCGACTGTCTATGTACCACGAATTGAAATTGCCGTCAGGGCATACAAAGATGATCCGGTACCTGTCTGCGTACGCGTCGATTGACGCAACCTTTGACCACGTTGAGTAATCTCCACTGTAGCCGTGAAGCAAATAAACAACCGAAAAATGATTGGTGCTATTCTTGTATTCATCAGGGGTTACGATTGTCGCCTTAAAGCTCTTCTTCATGCCTTGGCTGGGGATGGAGACGACTGATTCCTGCGCAGGGTAGGCCGCGGCACATACAAGCAGGCAAAAAAATAGATGTTGACAAAGGAATTTCTTCATGAGGAGCGGCCCGAAGGATCCGGCACTTTCCAAAAGAACGAGACGCTAGTTTCGTTCCATGCCGATAAGATTGAGAAACTCGTCGCGCGTGACGTGTTCGGACCTGAAACTGCCGAGCATGGCTGAGGTGATCATCTTGGAATTCTGTTTTGTGACCCCTCGCATCATCATGCACAGGTGCTGCGCCTCGATGACGACACCGACTCCTTCGGCCTTTATGGGCTTCATGAGGCATGAGGCGATCTGCTGCGTCAGCCTTTCTTGCACCTGGAGCCTCCTGGAAAAACAATCCACGAGCCTGGCAAGCTTGCTCACGCCGTAGACCTTGTTCTTGGCAATGTAGCCGATGTGGCACCTGCCGAAAAAGGGGAGCATGTGGTGTTCGCACATGCTGTATACTTCGATGTCTCTCACTATGATCATGTGGTCGCACGGTTCGTGGAAAATCGCGCGCTTCAAGATAGCGCAGGGATCTTCTTTGTATCCCTGCATAAGATATTCCATCGAGCGTTTCACGCGGGCCGGCGTGTTGCGCAGCCCCTCTCGGTTGGGGTCCTCGCCGATATGCCTGAGAATCTTTCGAATCGAGTCTTCCATGGAAGCCCGCTGAGCGAGTGGACGGAAACAACAAAACCGGCAGCCTTAACATCATAATATATATTTTGATTCGTACCTTGGTGAACACACGTTTCGTACCGAAAGGCTCTGGCCGGAATGATTTCGGGCGATTCCTACAAATCCTACTCCAAAGCCTTGTTCCTCCTTGTGGCGCTGGTTGTGGTGTTGTTTATCGGAACCGGCGTTCTCAAGATTGTACTGTCTCCGGCAAGGCCGATACGGGCTCTTTTTGGAGCGGAAGTGGTGGATGGCGTCCAGTATCGTGAAGAGCAGAAGGATTCGGTCACCAAGCGGCTTGCAGGATTCTGGCAGAACACCACTGTCGATACGGTAATTCCGTTTGTGCAAACGACTGATAAAATTGAGTTGAAGCCCAACGGGATATTCTGGAAAGTGGAGATCACACGCATTGCTTTGCCCTCAGGAGATTCCACATCCTGGATCGAAACAGCAACCGGGTATATGAGACCTTACTATCACACCGGTTCTGTTCCCGACAGCATTTCCGGTCAAATCCACTTTATAGGCAAGGCCGTGGCAACGAGGTTGGAAACATGCTATGTGGCCATTCCGCGAACGGATGTGTCAACATTGCTTCTTCCTCAGTTGCAGTCCAAGCCGAAGGGGGGGAGTGACACAATAGTTGTGGATACGATATGGCACCTTGTAAGCGACGGGAAACGTCTTCTGCTCGGCAACAAGCTGTTTTCCGGTTACGATACGTCCGGACCGGCGTTGTACTCCTTTTTTCCAAAGGGTAGCACGGAATTGATCAACAACATTCACCTCGTAGGGTGCGGAACCGCATCGTCCCCGGAATCGATCATCAAACGTGATCTTACTGCAGACTTTGGAAGGATGTCGGTATCATCCCGTTCACAGGATGATCTTCTGGTTGAAATCAAAAGATACTACAGAATTCTATTCGCACAAAATCTTGCCCAACGGGTTACCGTATTCAAAAAGGGGAAAGCTGAACTCATGTTTTGCGTCACCGGGTCCGGAAAAGTGGCCGGGCCGATACGCGTCAAGAGCAATCCGTGGAACATGAAGCTCGACAAGGAACTCAAGCAGGAAGTGCAGACATGGGTCTTTCCTTCGTGTCCGGCGCAGGGAGAACCGGTGAAAGTGTCGTTTACGGTTAACTATTAGGGCGGCTTTTTTAATAACCTTGTGGTGGCTGAAGGCCGGAGTCAGGTTAGGCGCACATCAAGAACCTCACCCCCTTTCCCCCTCTCCCACAAGGAGAGGGGTGAGAGCCATAAATAAACAAAGAACGGTATCTTCAAACGATTCGGCAGTCAGGAACGAGGCACATGGACAAACTGGAAGAACTTAAGAGAATAATCGCGCACTGGGAGTCCGCCGTGGTCGCATTTTCCGGCGGCGTGGATAGCACGTTTCTGGCGTGGGCGTGCGCGTCGGTGCTTGGCGAGAAAGTCCTGCTGGTCACGGCGCAGTCGTCCACCTATCCGGCGTCGGAACTCGACGGCGCAAAGCAATCCGCAAAGATCCTCGGGTGCAAGCACCGGGTGATAGTGTCGGAGGAAACCGACATACCGGGGTTTTCCGACAACACGCCCAACCGGTGTTATTTCTGCAAGAGCGAGCTTTTCACCAAGATCCGGACCATCGCCGGGGAAGAAGGGTATGCCGTTGTTTTTGACGGCAGCAATATGGACGATACCCGCGACTACCGTCCCGGAAGGCAGGCGCTCGCGGAGCTGGGCATCCGGTCGCCGCTGATCGAGGCAAAATTGACAAAAGATGAAATACGTTCCTACTCGAAGCAGGCCGGCCTGCCCACGGCCTCCAAACCCTCGTTTGCCTGTCTCGCGTCGCGTTTTCCCTACGGCGAGCGCATCACGAGGGACAAGCTGGACAGGGTGGGAATGGCCGAACAGACGCTGCGCCTGATGGGGTTCACGCAATTCCGGGTTCGCAGCCACGGCGATGTGGCCAGGCTTGAGTTTGTGGAGACCGAAATGGACAAGGGCTGGCAGCAGCGGCGGGTGATTGAAGACGCGCTCAAGCAGGCCGGGTTTACCTATGTGGCGGTTGACACAAGGGGATACCGGACGGGTGCGATGAACGAGGCGCTGGGCGAGAAGAATGCCAGGGGCTCCTCGCCGGGCGCTTGAGGGAGGCGACGGGCGTCCAGGGTGAAGGTTTTGCAGCGAGCTTCCTGCGGCGCAACGGCCGAGTGAGTGATGTGTTTGACCGGAGACATTAGATGGCGGTTTTGAGTCCCGAAGAATACAGGAAGTACATCCAGGACAATCTCGACCGGATGCTCGAGGTGTTTGCCCATATTTCCATGGGCGAATTTTCGAAGCGCATCGATATTTCGGGCCTTCCGCCGGGCGACGATTTCACCACGGTCCTCTGCGGCCTCGACATGATGATGGACGATCTTGCCGAAGCGCAGGGCGAATTGAAACGCGTGAAAACGCAGCTGGAGGAGCAGGTCTCGGAGCGGACATCCCAGCTTTCTTCGGCAAACGAGCGACTCAACCACGAAATAGAGGAACGGAAGAAGATAGAGGAAGTCCTCCGCGAGAGCCTGCAACAGTACCGGCTTCTTGCGGAATCGGCCAGCGATTTCATTTACATCTTCGACAGGGACATGCGGATCACCTATGCCAACAAGGCGTCGCTGGAATTCCTCAAGGTAACCAAACAGGAAATTTTTGGAAAGCATGTACGGAATTTTGTGCCTTTTTCCCGGATAGGCCTGGACAACGTGAACCTTTTTGACGCGGTCGAGTCCGGAGTCCCGCTCACCTACCAGAACCAGGTCGTTTTTCACCAGGGCGCCCTGTGGCTCGACACGGTCCTGGTCCCGATCCGCGGCCCGGACAATCGAATAACTTCTCTGATGGGAATTTCGCGCGACATAACGGAACAAAAGAAGGCCAGTGATGTTCTGGTTGAACGCGAAAAATTTCTGTCCGATGTTTTTGCGAGCATCCAGGACGGCATCAGCGTTCTCGACAGCGACCTGCGGATCGTGCGCGTAAACGCGAAGATGGAAGAATGGTATCAGCATGCGCTGCCCATGGCCGGCAAAAAGTGCTACGAGGTGTACCACGGCCGGTCGGAGCCGTGCCGCGCCTGTCCCAGCACGGTGGCGATTCGCACAAAGAAAGCTGCCTACGAAGTTGTTCCCCTGCACGGCAAAGACGGGGCCGTGCGCGGATGGCAGGACCTGTACGCGTTTCCGGTGTTCGACAAGGCCACCGGGGAGGTAAAGGGGGTCATCGAACACGTGCGGGACATTTCAGAACGAAGAATGGCCGAAGAAAAAGTGCGCCAGAGCGAAACCAAATTTCGCACCCTTGCGGAGACCGCCGGCGCAGGCATTTTTATCGTGAAGGACTTCAAATTCTGTTATGTCAATTCATTTATCGAGAGAGAACTCGGCTACGCCAAGGACGAACTGTATACCATGAACTTCTGGGAAATCGTGCACCCGGATTTCCGGACAATCGTGCAGGACCGGTACAAGGCCCGAATGAGGGGCGAACCGGTGACCGGCGAGTACGAATTCAAATATGTCAAGAAAAACGGCGAAACCGGCTGGGTGACGCATAACGTGGGTCTTATAGAGTTCGAGGGAAGCCCCGCCGTTATCGGGACCCTGTTTAGAACCACGGAACGCAGGAAAATGGAGGAGTCGCTGGCCCGGGAGAAGGAACTTTTGTCGGTCACCATGCAAAGCATCGGCGACGGCGTTATCTCCGTTGACGCGGCAGGCAACATCCTGACGATAAACAGGAATGCCATTGCGCTTGCCCGCAGGCATGCGGCCGACCCGGTGGGGAAGCCTTTCGATGAGGTGATTTGTTTTCTGGACGATCAGGCCGCGGTGCCGCCCCCGGGACGCGGCGCCGGGACGCCCGATGCGCGGGGGAGGCGCCAGGACGAGCGGCGGGTTTCGGTCCGGACCGCCCAGGGGGACGTGAAGCTCGTGGACCTGAGCGTTTCGCCCATCGCCGCCGGTACGGGAGCGGCCGCGGGCTTGGTGTTTGTGTTCAGGGACGTTACCGAAAAGCAAAAGCTGGAAACCGAGCTTTACAAGGCAAGAAAACTGGAGTCGTTGGGCGTGCTGGCAGGCGGCATCGCGCACGACTTCAACAACATTCTCACCGGCGTGATTACCAACCTCTTTATGGCCAAGGTAAAGGCAAAGGCCGACGCGGATGCGTACCAGCTCCTTGCCGAAGCGGAAAAGGCCTGCTTCAAAGCAAGCAAACTGGTGAAACAATTGTTGACGTTTTCAAAAGGCGGCGCCCCTGTAAAGGAAGCGGTCTTCCTGAAGGAGATGATAGAGGACGCGATCGGTTTCTGCTTGTCGGGGTCTAATGTTAATTACAAACTGCAGGTGGCGGACGACCTGCCGCCGGTGGAGGCGGACAAGGGGCAAATAGACCAGGTACTCAACAACCTTATCATCAACGCTGACCAGGCAATGCCGCACGGAGGGACCGTGGTGGTGGCCGCGCAGGCCGCGACGGTTGACTCAGGGAAAACTCCTCCCGAGGCGCTTATCCCGGGACTTCACGATGGAAACTACGTGAAGGTTTCGGTGTCCGACGAAGGCGTGGGGATATCCAGGGAAAATCTCGAAAAGATCTTTGATCCGTATTTTACCACGAAACCCGGCGGCAACGGGCTGGGGCTCACCATTGTTTATTCCATTGTGAAAAGTCACCGGGGCGCGGTGACCGTTGATTCCCAAACCGGAAGAGGCACGGTGTTTTCGTTCTATCTTCCGGTCGCAAAAACGCCGGCCAAACAGGAAACAAACACCGGTCCGGCCTCCACGGTTGTACGGCCGTTAAAGGTGCTGGTGATGGACGACGACGGCGCAGTGAGGACCGTGATAAGCCAGCTTCTCAAGAACTCGGGATATTCCGTTTCGTGCACGGCGTCAGGGGAAGATACCATACGCTCCTACGGCGCAGCGCGAGACGCCGGGACCCCGTTTGACGTCGTGGTGATGGACCTCACGATTCCGGGAGGCATGGGCGGCAAGGATGCCGTGAAGGAGCTGCTTGCCATGGACCCCAAGGCACGGGTTGTGGTTTCCAGCGGGTATTCCAGCGACCCGATCATGGCGAATTTCCGTGACTACGGGTTTTGCGGGGCAATTGCAAAGCCGTTCAACATCGATGAATTTCTGGGGGTCTTACGAAACGCATCGGAGCTTGACGGACAGGATGATTCGACCGTCACGTGAGGGAAGGAGACGGTTAGCGTGAACAGTGCAAAGAAGGCCATCTGGGTGGCGGTGTCGTTTGTTGCGGCGCTCTCGTTCGGCATTGTTGCAGGCGTCGTCAATCCCGGCGAAAAAGTGAATGCGCTGTGGGTGGTTACGGCGGCCGCGTGCTTTTTTGCGATAAGCTACCGGTTCTACTCGAGTTTTATTGCCGCGAAGGTGCTCTCGCTTGACGAACGGCGGATAACGCCGGCAGTGCGTTTGAATGACGGGCTCGATTACGATCCCACAAACAGGTGGGTCCTTTTCGGACACCATTTTGCCGCCATAGCCGGCGCGGGCCCCCTTATCGGGCCGATGCTGGCAGCGCAATTCGGGTTCCTGCCGGGGTTCCTGTGGATTCTTATCGGCTCCGCGGTTGCGGGCGGGGTTCACGACCTGGTGCTGCTCACCGTTTCGGTACGGAGAGACGGACAGTCGCTGGCGCAGATCGCCAAGGACGAGGTGGGCCCGGTTGGAGGGTTTGCGGCGTCGGTGGCGATTCTTTTTATCATCATCGTCGCGCTCGCCGGTCTCGGACTCGCAGTTATCAACGCGCTCAAGCAGAACCCGTGGGGAACGTTTACCATAGGACTCACGATACCCATTGCCCTTCTGATGGGAGTGTATCTGCGGTTCTTGAGGCCGGGGAAAGTGGGCGAGGTGAGCGTTGTCGGCGTGATCCTGCTCGTGCTGGCGGTGGTGGTGGGCGGAAGAGTGCCGCACTGGCCGATTGCGCACTTTTTTATGCTCACCGACAAGCAACTGGTCGTCGCGCTTGTCGCGTACGGGTTTGTCGCGTCGGTCCTCCCGGTGTGGACGCTTCTGGTCCCCCGTGACTATTTGTCAACATACATGAAGATGGGCACCATCGGCCTGCTCGCGCTGGGAGTTATCTTCATGGCCCCCGTTCTGCAGATGCCCGCGGTGACGAAATTCGTTCACGGCGGGGGGCCCGTTATTCCCGGCAAGGTTTTCCCCTTCATGTTTATCACCATCGCGTGCGGCGCCATTTCCGGTTTCCATGCGCTTATTGCCTCGGGAACCACTCCCAAAATGATCATGTCCGAAAAAGACCTCCGCTTCATCGGATACGGTGCCATGGTTGTGGAAGGTTTTGTCTCGATAATGGCGCTGGTGGCCGCCACCATTCTCATTCCGGGCGACTACTTTGCAATCAATACCAAGCTTCCCTTTGACCAGATTGCGGCCCTTGGGTTCCCGGTTGACCAGATAAGAAACCTTTCGGCCATGGTCGGGTTGAATGTTGTGGGCAGGCCGGGCGGCGCCGTGTCGCTTGCCGTAGGCATGACCACCATCCTCTCGCACATTCCGGGTATGCGCGGCATCATGCCGTACTGGTTCACTTTTGCTCTTATGTTCGAAGCGCTTTTCATCCTGACAACAGTCGACGCGGGCACACGCGTTGCGCGATTCCTGCTTCAAGAACTGGGCGGACATCTGTACAAGCCGCTCGCGCGGTTGCGCTGGGCGCCGGGGATGCTCGGCACGAGCGCGCTTGTGGTTGCGGCGTGGGGTTATCTTATTTATCAAGGTAGCATTTCCACCATCTGGCCTATGTTCGGGGTGTCGAATCAGCTTCTTGCGGCAATTGCGCTGGGCGTTGGAACAACGGTAATCATCAAGTACCATAAGGTAAAGTATATGTGGGTCACGGTTGTGCCCATGGTGTTCATGTTCGTGACCACACTCACCGCAGCGTGGCAGCTCTTCTTTATGTTCCGGCAGAAGGCCATGATTGCCGCTCTCGCGGCCGACAAGTTTAACTTCAACCTCGACGCGGGCCTCGTGGCTGCCATGGCCGCTCTTGCCGTCATCGCTCTCGCCGACATGCTGTACAAATGGTCCGGGTATCTGGCCGGACGGCGCGAGGCGAAAATGTCGGAAGTAATCCAGTACGCTTCGTCCTGATTTTGCTCCGGGACCTCCGGTCCGGGTTACGTCCTTTCCTCTTGCACAGGCCCCTCGTGATAAGATATTTTAAATGTCTAAAAAACGGAGTGTGGCCCAGCCTGGTTAGGGCACTTGGTTCGGGACCAAGTTGTCGGAGGTTCAAATCCTCTCACTCCGATTTTTTTCTTTTCCCGGTTCTTCTTCCCCTATACCACCGGGGTAGGTACGGTGCCGGATCCCGGTATCATCATAACCAAGAATTCGCATTCTCGCATGGAAAGAAAAAGGCTTCTTGCCGACGTTTCCGACAGGACCCTTGAAAACGGTCTCAAGGTTATCTGTCTCAGGAAACCCGGCGCACCTGTCATAGCCGTCCAGATGTGGTACAAGACGGGCAGCGCGCACGAGCACATCGGCATCCGGGGTATTTCACATTTCTTCGAACACATGATGTTCCGCGGCTCCAAGAACGTAGGGCCGCAGGAGCACGCCCGCCGGATCAACGACGTCGGCGGCCACTATAATGCTTTTACAGCAGAGGATGTTACCGCCTATTTGAACAGCGTTCCCCAAGAGCACCTCGACATGGTGCTTTCGCTCGAATCCGACCGGATGAATGACCTTGTCATTAGCGAGGAAATCCTTGAGACCGAGCGGAACGTGATTGTGGAGGAATTCCAGACATACATGAATAATCCGCTCACCAAAGCGTTCTTGGAATTTCGCAAAGAATTTTTTAAGGACCATCCCTACGAGTATTCGGCCCTTGGCCGGATCGAGGATATTCGAACAATATCCGTGAACGAGTGCATGGAATATTACCGGCGGTGGTACGCCCCGAACAACGCGATCCTTGTTGTTGTGGGGGATTTTGAAGACCGTGAAGCCGTTTTTGAAAAAACGGCGCAGCATTTTGGGCGGCATCCGGCGGTGAGCGAACGCCGGACGACAGCTGTCGGACAGCCTGCTCATCGCACGCTCCGGATGAAACGCGACGTGGATTTCGATGTGCCCGTGTGCGTGGTAGGGTATCCTGCGCCTCCCGCATCCGACAAAGACGCCCTGCCGCTCGAAATTTTGCAGCTTGTGGTTTCGCAAGGCGAATCATCCAGAATGCACCGGGAAATCGTTCGTCACCAGTCAATTGCAATCATGACCGGCGGCATGAACCAGAGCCTCAAGCGGGCCGGCATGTCCCTCTTCTTTGCAATTTTTACGCCGAACGTGCCTCAACGGCGGGTCGAGGAAGCAATTGTCAAACAAGTTGAAGCGGTGAGATTGGAAGGAATATCCAAAACGGAAATGGAAAAGGTGAAGAACACGGTCTTGACAAACAGGGTATTCGAATTGTATTCCGCAGACCACATCTGCCAGAAGCTGGCCTATTCGGAGGCCATCGAAGGAAACTATAAATGCTGGGTGGACCGGCTTGCGGCGCTGGAATCGCTCGACATGGATGCGCTTATCGGTGCAGCCCGGCGCTATTGGGACGAGTCGGGACGTCAGATTCTGTACTTAAAACCAAAAAGGGTGAACCCGCTTTTGTTCGCCTTTGGAATCTTTAGAAAGCTGGCTCCCAAGCGTTAACTGGTCGTCGCACATTCACCCATTACGGAAATCGCTTATGGCCGCCAAGGGCATCTACACGTTTCCCTCCATAAGGCGGGAAACGTTGAACAACGGTCTGCATCTGATGCTCGTAGAAGACCACGAACAGGAAGGCATCACGCTCGCACTTCAGATGCCGTTCGGAGAATTCTGCGACCCTTTGTCCTTCGAAGGAACAACCGAACTTACCATCGGCGTGATGCTTAAGGGGCCGGCTTCGCTCTCGCCTGAGGAATTTTCGGAAAGGCTCGAACATGCCGGCGCAGGCCTCTTTACCGATGTGGGCGACGAGTATTGTATCATCGGCTGCAAAATGCTCGCCAGGTCCGCCGACCTTATTCTCCCGCTGTTTTGGGACGTGCTTCGCAACCCGGGGTTCAGGGCCAAAGAATTGTCGCGGCTCAAGCGAGAGACCGTTACGGGACTGAGGGCCGAACTCGCAGACCCTGCGTCAATTGCGAACCGGCATTTTGGCTCCGTGCTCTGCGGCCCCGGCCATCCGGTGGGAAGACTCCAGACGATACGATCGGTGAAGAAAATCGGGGTCCGAAACATCATGTCGTTGTACGATGCGGTTGTTTCGCCGGAAGATGCCGCCCTCGTGATTGCCGGCGATTTTGCCGCCGACGAGATGCTGGCGCGCTGGCGGGGACTTTTTGAATCGTGGGACCGCAGGCGGAGCGGCAAGGCCGCCGCAGCGGGGCCCTTGCCCGCCCTGTCCGGGAATGTACTGCGGCTTGTTGACAAGAAGGATCTTTCGCAGGTGTCGCTTATCCTGGGCCATCCGGCCTGCAGCGAACTCGATCCGATGCGCAATGAGCTCGCCCTTGCCAATTACATTCTGGGGGGCGGCAATTTTTCGTCGAGGCTGATGGCGCACATCCGGTCCACCCAGGGGAAAACCTACGGTATTTCTTCGCAGCTTTCATGCAGCAGAGACTTCGGCATTTTCTCCATAGCAACGTCGACGCAAAACAGCCAGGCCCAGGCAATGATCGAGTCCATCCTCGAAGTATACCGCACGTTTTCGGAGAAGGGGGTGACGCAGGAGGAACTCGACAAGGCAAAACAATTCGCCACAGGCAACATGGCCTTTCAGCTGGAGGGCATCGTGAATGTCGCGGAAAAACTTTTGTGGCTCAGCCAGTTCGGACGGGATATATCGTATGTCGAGCGCTTCAACGAGCGCATATCGGCGATAACCGTCGATTCGGTGAACCTCGCCATCCGGAAGTATCTTTCGGCGCCCGGCTTTGCCATTGTCGCGGTTGGCAAGAAGGAAGAGATTGCTGCGGCGCTTGCGCGGTACGGTTCCGTGCAAACCGTCAATTTCCGGTCTTCGGTGTAACCGGGCTTTCGTATATTCGCGGAGCGCTATCCCGCGGATATGCGTTGCGGCTTTTTTAACTCCCGATCTATTTTATGGTATGGTGTAATGAGAGCAGCAAACGGATGACAATTCATCGAATCGATAACGGTCGATCATCACGATTCCGACCCGATTACTACGCTCGGTTCACCGCTCAGCCGTGAAAGTATGGCCACTGTTTTTCTCAGCCTTGGATCCAACGTGGGGAACAGGCGATTGAACATCGACAAAATGATCGGGCGTATAAGCCGCCTTCTGCGCTCTCCCAGAAGAATCTCCCGCCTCATGGAAACCGAACCGGTTGACGTTCCTTCGAAGCAAAGATGGTTTTACAATTGCATCGTGTCGGGAAGATACTGCGGCACGGCGCGCATGCTGCTTGCGCAATGCCATGCCATCGAAGCAGACCTGGGCCGGATACGCACACAGCGGGTTGCACCCCGGACCGCCGACATCGACATTCTCTTATTTGGAAACCGCCGGATAGCGACAAAGAACCTGGCCGTTCCGCATCCGCAACTATTAAGAAGGCGGTTCTGTCTCGAAGGCCTGCGGGAGATAGCTCCGGCACAAAGGCTTCCCGGCACGGGACGCTCGTTTGCCCGGCACCACGGGAAAATGGCACAACGGGTAAAAGCTCAAAGGATTGTTTTTTTGTCCTGGTAAGGCGCGAACGCGCAAAGGGGATTCACCATAATGGCTCCTCAGGGCCCGAAACTTCCTCGGCACATCAGGTATCTTTGCGTCGAAGGCGTTCTGGGAGTGGGAAAGACCGCGCTGTGCAACCTCCTCAGCCGGCGATTAGGCGCCCGCCTTATTCTCGAAGAAGGCGAAGAAAATCCATTCCTTCCCATGTTCTACAAGAACAGGAAAGCGTATGCGTTTCAAACGCAGCTGTGGTTCCTGCTCTCCCGTTACCGCCAGCTCTCCGAGGCGTTTACGCAGCTCGATTTGTTCCAGGAGGTGAGCGTTCTCGATTACATGTTTGCAAAAGATAAGATATTTGCGGCGCTCAACCTCGATGATAACGAACTTCCCCTGTATAACCGGATCGCGGCGATCCTGGAAAAACAAGTCCTTGCCCCCGACTATGTCGTGTACCTTCAGGCGTCCACCGACGTGCTTCTCAAAAGAATTGCGAAACGCGGCAGGCCGTTCGAATCGTCCATCGAGAAGGACTACCTGGAACAGCTTAACCAGGCGTACAATCACTTCTACTTTCATTACACCCAGTCTCCTCTCCTGATCATCAACACGAACGAAATCGACTTTGTGGAATACGAGGGCGATTTCGATGAAGTGGTCAAGGAGATCTGCAAGGCTTCTCCCGGCAGCAATTTCTACCAGCCCCTCGATTCGAAGACCAGATCGTTTCTTGACAACAAGAAAAAGCGGGAGAAATAACGCGAGCATCCCCGTGGAAGCAGGGCCACAGGAGCGTTCGTCCTGTCGGCCGAAGCGGTCCGGCAAAGCCGTCGCTGAGCAATTACCTTTTGTTCCCCGCCGAACAAAAGTATTTTCTAAACGCCGCACAAACCAACCGGGCGCATGTTTCCCATGAAAATAGTGACGAATCCCGCAGAAATGAAGAATCTTTCCATCACGTTCCAGAGAGCGGGGAAGACCGTCGGGCTTGTGCCTACCATGGGAGCGCTCCACAAAGGCCATGTGTCGCTTATCAAGGCCGCGCAGCGGCATTGCGACATGGTTGTCACGAGCATCTTTGTCAACCCCATCCAATTCGGGCCTGCAGAAGACTTTTCCAAATACCCCAGGCCGTTCGAGAGCGACTGCTCTGTGGCCGAGCAAAGCGGGTGCGACGTGGTGTTCGCGCCCGCCAAAGACGATATGTATCCATCGGACCACGCCACCTACGTGCATGTGGAAAACATCACCGGCGTACTGTGCGGCGCAGCCAGGCCGGGCCATTTTACCGGCGTTGCCACCGTGGTGCTCAAGCTGTTCAATATTGTCGCCCCGCAGGCTGCGGTCTTTGGACAGAAGGACGCCCAGCAGTGCCTTGTCATCCGGCGGATGGTTCGGGATCTCAATAGTTCCGTGAAGCTCCTCTTTGCGCCAACGGTTCGGGAAGAAGACGGTCTTGCCATGAGTTCGCGCAATTCCTATCTTTCGCCGGAGGAGCGACGCGACGCGCCGCTTCTCTACGCAGGACTTTCTTCAGCGGTCGCCCTGTATGAATCGGGAGAACGCAGCGCCGCACGCCTGCGCGGGGCAGTAGAAGCGGCCTGCCGTCGCGCAACTCAGTTTTCGGTTGAATACATCGAGATCGTCGACATGAACACGGTTTCCCCGCTGGCAACGGTCCGCTCGCCGGCCCTCGCGGCGGTCGCGGTGAGAACGAACCTGACCAAAACAAGACTTATTGACAATGTCGTACTAGGAGGTACCTTTTGAATCCATCCGCCGCCCCCGCAATTCCCCTTATCTTCAATCTTTTTCCCCGCCATTTTGAAACCATAGACGAATGGGCTTCCTGCATTCCCCACGTTCGCGGCATGGGTTTCAATTGGATTTTTGTCAACCCGTTCCACATGACGGGGCTTTCGGGCAGCCTGTATGCAATCAAGAACTACTACCAGCTCAACCCGCTTTTCCTCAAGAAGGGCCAGGACACGTCCGACTGGCACCCGCTCAAGAAGTTCGTGGCGGCCTGCAGGGATTCGTCCATAGAAATGATCATGGACCTGGTGGTCAATCATACGGCGTTTGATTCCTTCCTTGTAAAGACCAACCCCGCTTGGTTTAAGCGCGACTCGGAGGGGAGGCTGGTGAGTCCGCATGCGATAGACCCGGCAAATGCCGACAACGTCACCGTATGGGGAGACCTTGCGGAAGTTGACAATCTCGAAAGTAAAGACAGAAAGGGGCTGTGGGACTACTGGGACAAACTGGTGCTGTACTTTCAGGAAATGGGCGTTCGCGGGTTCCGGTGCGACGCAGCCTATCAGGTCCCGGCCGACTTGTGGAAATTTCTCATCGGATCGGCTAAGAAACGCTATCCCCGAACCGTATTTCTTGCCGAAACGCTGGGCTGCACCCTGGACCAGATTGCCGAACTCAAAGGCACAGGGTTCGATTATCTCTTCAATTCGTCCAAGTATTGGAATTTCGACAAACCTTGGTGTCTGGAACAGCACGAGAGCAACAAGGAGATCGCACCTTCCATCAGTTTCCCCGAGTCGCACGACACGCCGCGGTTGGCGGATGAAAAGCCGGGGACCGTCGACGTGCAGAAAATGCGCTACGCGTTTGCCTCGATGTTTTCCAAGGGGCTTCTCATGCCTTCAGGTTTCGAGTACGGCGCCCGGAAAAGGATCGATGTCGTGAAGGCCTCTCCCAAGGATGTCGAACCGCCGCAGTGGGATATTTCCGCGTGGATCAAGGAAATCAACGAACTCAAGGCCGCCACGCCCGTCTTCTGTGAGGAAGGGTCGTGGACGGCGCTGACCCCCTACGAACGTGACGTCGTATTTCTTAAAAAGCAATCTGACGCGAACGCCAAGCCCGTTCTTGTGTGCGTCAATAAGGACATGGAGGCGCAGCAGGAGGTGAGCGCGAACGACGTTCCCGAGGAAGCGGCGTCGTTCAGGAGGATGCTGCGTGTGCTCACAAGTCCGGTCAGGGAGAGTGCGGTTCCCCGCACCCTTACGCTCAAACCGGCCGAAATCGTGCTGTTCACGTGTTGACGGCGGGCATGCTATTTGACCACGATGCTTCCGGCGGGAACCTGCAGCAGGAGCAGCAGGGTATCGCCGACCGTTCTTTCGAGCAGGGTCCTGCTGTAGGCAATCTCCCCTGAAATGTTTTCTCCAAAAGAAATGTTGCGGTCGTCACGAAACGCCTTCAGGTACAGGGACCAGCGCTTGGCGTCGTACGCGGCGGCCACGCGGCGGCCGGCAACCTGGGCGGACCGGGGGAGCGAGGGGTTGCCTGTTCCTTTTCCCGCAACCATGAAGCAGCCGGACGCCGAATCGAACGAGACATTCAGCAGGAGCTGCGCGGCATTCTTGTCGGCCGATGAGACGCGGACGCCGTTCTCCAGTTTGACAAGAATACGCAGGAGCGAATCGAGGCCGGCGGAATCGGGCGACGCCATGCCGCGGGGAGGAAGGTCTTGCCCGGACGATGCGGCCGGGCCGTGCCGGGCGTCCGGAGGCGGGGAGGGCTGTTCTTTGCACGAGGCAATAACCAGGCACGCACACGAACAAAGGGTGATTGCGACGGACCGACGCTTCATGGTATTTTATCCCTTGCAAGGCGCAGGCGTTTTTCCTAAAATAATCTTTCCCTGTAAAACAAACGGGCAAAAATAGTCGTACCATGGTCCAAAAGAACAAGGCGCTTTTTCTCGACAGGGACGGCGTTGTCAACGAGGACAGCGAGTACCCGCATAAACCCGAGCACATCTTATTCAATCCGGCGGTCTTTGATCTTTGCAGGGAGGCGTTGGCCAAGGGATATATCATCGTTGTCATTACGAACCAGGCCGGTGTTGCGAAGGGCAAATTTACCGAAGAAGACGTACGTTCGCTGCATGCCTGGATGGCGGAGCGCTTCCTCGAAAGGGGAATACCGGTCGCGGGTTTCTATTATTGCCCGTTCCACAAGAACGCCAGCGTCGAGGCGTACAAAATGGACTCCGATTGCCGCAAGCCGCGGCCGGGCATGTTCCTCAAGGCTGCAAAGGATTTGGATATCGATCTGTCGAGGTCCATCATGGTCGGCGACAAACAATCGGACCGTATTGACCTGCCGGAACTGCGAAGCTACATCATCAGGAGCAGGTATTCCCCGGACAATTTTGATTTTGAAACAGTGGAACAGATCGTAACCGTTTTGTGACCGGAAGGAGAATGTGTGGATAAGAAAAACGTCGACATGACCGCAGGAAAAAACGGTGTCGCGCGGTCCTCGCTTTTCTCAAACGACCTGTTCTATGTAGGCGTGCTGGCCCTGCTGGTTATTATCGTCTTTGCACCGTTTTTGTTTTCCGACAAGATGCTGTTCGGCTCCGATACCATGGGCGGGCTTGATTCCCGCGTGTTCCTCAAGACGTCCATAGAGAAATATCACCAGTTCCCCCTGTGGTTCAACAGCAGGCTCGGCGGCATGCCCTCCATAGACGCCCTGTTCGGCGACGCCATGTACCTTCCCACGCTCCTGATTGACGCGGTCCAGCCCATAGCGAGGGCGCTCGGCCTGCGGCTCGTGCTGCACGTGTTTCTGGCGGGGCTTTTCTTTTTTCTGATGCTCCGGCGCGGCTTCGGAATGCCCGCCTTCGTGGCAGGGATCGGCGGTGCACTCTACATGCTCAATCCCGAATTCTTTTCACACGTGTACCCGGGGCACGACGGAAAGATGTTCGTGATCGCATGGCTGCCGTTCGTGATGTGGCGTTTGAAATCGCTGGTCGAGACCCCGCAGCTCCTCAACGCGACGTTGCTTTCGCTCGGCATTGCAATGTGTCTGTTCACCTCGCAGATTCAAATGTGCTATTTCATGATGTGGGGAGTGGCCCTGTACTGGCTCGCGGCAGTCGTATTCATGTGGACAAAAGAGAAGAAAGTGCTGCCTCTCGCACGGGTGAGCGGCTTTGTGGCGCTTGCCGTTCTGCTCGGATTCGGCCTTTCGCTCATCCAATTTCTCCCGCCATTCATGTTCGTGCGCGAGGCGTTCTCGGTGCGAGGCGTCGAGCGCGGTTTCGAGTACGCTGCTTCCTGGTCCCTGCATTGGCCCGAGGTGTTCTCGTTGTGGGTGCCGGATTTCGGCGGTTTTGACATCGGCGATGTGCAGACGTACTGGAGCGAAAACCCGTTCAAGCTCAACACCGAGTATCCCGGTGCAATCGCGCTGCTGTTTGCGATTTTCGCTATTGTCCAAAAACCCAGGCCTTGGAGAATCTTCTGGGGAGGAGTTGCGCTGTGTGCGGTTCTCTATTCGCTCGGCGCGCACACGCCCGTTTTCTATGCAGCCTATTATCTTGTTCCGGGTGTCAGCAAGTTTCGCGCGGCAAGCATGCTCATGTTCTGGTTCTCGTTTGCAACGGTGCTTTTGTCATGCTTGTTCTTCAAGGACACGATCGCCGGATATTTTTCCCGTATGTCCGACGCGGAGAAGAAGAAATGGACAAAAGGACTTCTCATCGCCCTTGGCTCCGTCACGCTCCTTGCGATGCTCTTTTCGGTGCAGGGATTTGTGGCGGGCATCATGAATGTCTTCACCACCGCGCTCTCCGATACCCAGAAATTCTCGATATTCGAAAGGAATTTCGCAAAGAATTTCGTACCGTTTCTCTGGGTATGGTGGTTCTTTGCCGGAATATCCATGGCGCTGCTTCTGGGCGTCATCAACAACAAGGTAGGGAAGAACGCTTTTCTTATCGCGGTCGCGGCGATTGCGCTTATCGACGTCTGCAGAGTTGATTCGCGTTTTGTCACCACAGTCAATCCGAAGCCCTATTTCTATGCAGAACAGACAATCGTGGACCTGCAAAACGAAATGAAGCAGGAACCGTTCCGCTGCTTCGTGCTGCCCGGGGCGCTTCCCAAGGGCGGTGAGGGAATAATGGGGCTTGAAGGCGTGGGCGGCTTCCACGACAACGAACTTCGCTGGTACAGAAATTTCCGGGGCGATCAGGAAGACAGAAATTACTACACGAATCTGCTGGGCGTCCAGCAGGACGGCAGGCCCTTTCTCAGGCCCGAAAACCTGAAATATGGAAACTCCTTCCTCAATATCGCCAATGCAAAGTACTATCTCGTTCGACAGGGAGAAACCCTGTATAAGATTCCCAACGAGGGCGCGCTGCAAAGAATTTCGTTTACGCCGGGCTACGTTGTTCTGGACAGCGGCCACATTGACGATGCCCTGAGGAACGGGACCTATGACTATCGCAAGGCGGTAGGACTATGTGCGGAACCTGCTCAGAAACCGGCAGCCGTTGACTCGTCTTTTGTTGCTCAGACCTCGGTGCAATGGAAGGCCTACACCCCTAATTACAGGAAAGCGGAAGTGTCGGTCAACGCAGACGGGTTTCTCAGGATTTCGGAAGTTTACTATCCGGGATGGGAAATCCGCATCGATGGAAATCCCGCAAAAATCTATCGCGCCGACCTGGCATGGATGGCGGTGAACATAACAAAAGGAAGCCACATGGTTGAGATGCTGCCGCATTCCCTGTACTTGAAGAAAGCGGAAATCGTGTCCTATCCGCTGATGGTTCTGTTTGGAATTTACTGGATCGGAATTGCGGCGGTCCGGCTGCGGCGTAAAAAGAAATGAAGTGAGGACGTGCGGCCGTGCAGCGGCCTATGTCCTGTGCGCAAGATACAGTTCGTTGTAGAACTCCTCCTGGATGCCCGCCACCCGGTCGAGCGTGAATCGCCGGGCCCACACGCGGCCGTTTGCGCCCAGCTTTTCGCGCAGGCCAACATTAGAAAGAAGAACCTCCATTTTCTTTGCGAGTTCGCCGGCGTCTCCCGGCGGCACGAGCAGTCCCGTTTCGTTGTCACGGATTGCATCCTGCAATCCGTGTATGCGTGTTCCAAGGGTGGCCTTTCCCATTGCGGCCGCCTCTACGGCGGCGATGTTCCAGCCTTCGTAACGCGAGGGCATGCACACGATCGTCGCCGTTCTGAACAGTCTCTTTTTTTCCTCGTCGGATGCGTTGACCACGCACTCTATTCTGCCGCGGAAAGGAGACTCGTTGATCCTCTTTTGCAGCCATGCCGTGTCGGTTTCTTTTCCTCTGCCCGCCACAACGAGCCGGTGTTCGGGAAACCTGTCCGCCACTTTTTCGAATGCCGGAACAAGAATATCAATTCCCTTCATGTGAATGTCGATACGGCCAAAGCAGAGAACAAATTTTCCGTCCGCGGGCTTCTCCGTCAGAAGGGAGGTATCGAAACTCACGTAGCCGGCCCTCGCCTTGACGTTCGGCCTGCCGGCAAGGATTTCGGCCGCCATGCTGTCGGTAAGGGTGATGAAATTGCGCGCCGTGCCAAGCACAAGCTTTTCCATGAGAAGGGGAACCAACCCTGCCGTGCCGTACTTTGTGACAGCCTCGGTGCCGGTACGGTGAAAGAACAGCACAACGGTCTTGCGCGGCTTGAAGAGAAAGGTCAGCACCGGCGAATAAATGGAATAGGGAATCGCCACGATGTCGGCGCGGGAGAACAACGAATGTATTGTTGCGAAAAGGGAAAATGAGACCCTGCTCAACAAATAGGAGGCTTTGAAGCCTAAATGGCGATACCGGAAATTCGGTTCGTCGCTGTTGCGTGCGCCCTGAAAATTTCCGGTGTAAAAGCGGATGGAATGCCGTGAGGAAATAACCCGGTGGACCGACAATTCCCGGTAGGCCCCGCCGCCGCCGCAGCGCGGATTGTGTATGTCGTCGTAACAGTAGACGGTGATGTTCATAGACGAAAAAGGCCCGGTTTGCTTGCGTGACCCGCACAGGAAAATACACCATGAATATGAATTTGATACAGGTAATTTCATCCCGCGAAAAATTGGGTCACCACCAAACAAAAGCCGCAATAATTATTTTATAAACGCCGCGTGCCGAATCGGCCGGATTCGTGCGCCGGCAGGAAAGTCGGGGGACGCATGATCGCGCCGTCAAACAATGCACCAGTTATCACCAGCACGTATTACAACCCTGCCTATTATTCAAAACACCTGGAACGCCTTGAGAAAAAAGATCGCTTCACCAAGGTGAAAATCAAACGGGTCACTTCGCTGCTGGGACCTGCTGCGGGCGAACGCATCGTCGATCTCGGCTGTGGAGTCGGCACCATGATGATTCTCCTTGCGCCATCAGAGGCAACCATCATCGGCATCGATTATTCACCCGACTCCCTGTCACTTGCCAGAGCGTGTTTTGCCAGGGAAGAGCCGACCCGCTCCTTTAAGGGAGTCTGCTGCGACGGCCGCGCACTGGCGCTGCGGAGCGGATCGGTGGACGGCGTCATGGCCGTGGATTTTACCGAACATCTTGAGGATGACCTGCTTGTTCCTACGGTACGAGAAGTGCATCGGATATTGAAGGACGGGGGACGGTTTATACTGTACACACCGAGCCGCACCCACCTTTTTGAAAGATTAAAGAAACGCAACATCATTCTAAAAGAGGACAAATCGCATGTTGGACTGCGTACGATGGGCCGGTACAGGGAGATTCTTGAACGGTCCGGTTTTACGATGAAGGAATCCTACTTCGAATCCACCCATATTCCCCTGTTCAGCATTCTTGAAAAAGCGGTCATGAACATTCCGATTATCGGGGATCTTGCAAAAAGAAGAATCTGCATCCGCGCCTTAAAGTAAGCCTGCCTCGGGAAACCTTGCACACGGCAGACGCCGGCAGCCCCAATGCCGGGCAGCACGTGCGTTTGTCAATGTTCTCGTGCCTTCTCCGCGCCTTGACGAATGTCTGCGCTTGCCCCAAACAACAGCGGAAAGCCGCCGACAAGTTTGAGCAATATCGAAAAGTAACCGAAAACAATGTAAATCCCCAGCTGCTCAGTTGACAAGCCGACCTGTCTGAACATGAGGGCCAGAAGGGCCTCGCGTATTCCGATTCCATTTGGCGCAAGCGGGAGGGCAATGCAGAGGATTTCAATGATAGGTAGATACAAGAGAGATTCGGCCACGAGGATTTTGCCGGAAATTCCGTACATCACCATGCAGCCCGCCCCGGTGATCATGACTTGCATAATGAGAGTAAGCAGGGAAACGAAAGCAAGGGTGCCGCCTTTGCCCCGGTACTTATAAATTGCTTCACGGATGTTTTCGATGGCGATAAGGATTCGTTTGGGAAGAACTTTTCCAAAAATGATGCGAAACGGGCCGGTGAACCGCTTCGAGAATGAAAGGGCAAACAGGAGAAGAAGTGCTGTGAACGCCGATGCAATCGACTCTACAAAACCAGACGGCAGCATAGACCGCTCGATGTGAAAGAGGCCATATATCGACAAAACCGCCATCGCGAGCAAGCCGAGCACCCCGGAAATCCAGGAGGACGCCCATGTGACGGAATAGTCCATGCTCCGGGAAAGAATGAACGCACGTACCACATTTTGCGCCGCGGAAGTTGGAAGCACTATTGAATAATAGAGCCCCACAAAATGCGCCTTGAGAGTTGTTGCCAGGGTAAGCGCATCGGCAAACGGTCGCATGAGAAGCCACCAGCGGATACCTTGCAGGAACATACTGGTGAGGATGACTATGGCGAGTAGGGGAAAGGTCCACCATGCGGTCGAAGCCAACGCGTGAAACAATTGCAAATAATTGATCTTAGAGAAAATCCAAACAATGGGTACGAGTGCGATCAACAAACGGACTATCTTAAAAATCGAAGTTTGGGAGAAGTTTCTGAGGTTCAAAATATGTATATTTTGAAAAGCGTTTGTGCAGCGGAACCGGGGTATCAAAGGACCGCAAGTTCCAAGAATCCGGGGTCTTCTTGCTTTTAAATATACTCATTTCTGGCGTTTACTTTCAAATGTAATTTGACGTCGTTGGTCGCAGGGGGAACAAAGAAGGATGCCATATTCAGATTATTACGAGAGCAGGAAGGTGAGCCGCCTTGGAAAATGGTTCAACAGGCGTTTCGCCACCCTCATCGTTGAAGAAGTCAAGAGTCGCTGCAAGGACGGCGATGCGGTGATTGAGATTGGGCCGGGAGAAGGCAGGGTTGCCGACTTGCTCAATGCGTCGACAAAGTATAGCGCCTATGAAGCAAGTCCTGCGCTGGCGGCAGGGCTTGAGGGAAAAGGGATCTCTGTTTTCCGGAGAATGGCGCCTCCTCTGGTTGAAAAGGACGCATCGCAACAGGTTGTAATCGCTACCCACGTCGTAGAACACATGCCCGATTTCCCGACTGCGCAACGACTCTTTCAGGAAATCAATCGTGTTCTTGTCCCCGGTGGGGTGTTCATTGTAGTCTCGCCGGACTTCAATGACATGGGAAAACTTTTTTTCGACGTGGACTATTCCCATAATTTTGTCACTACTGCCAACAGACTGTCTCAGCTTGCAAAGGACTCAGGGCTTGCCGTCGTCAAGAGAAAATTCCTGTACGGTGCCTTGGATTTCTGGCCGGGGCTTCCGTGCAATTTGGCGGTTAAGTTCTCGTTCTGGTTCCTACGGTTCGTCAAGGGAAATTTCTGTTTTGAAGACAAGGGAATATTCAAGCTTGAACACCTGTTTTCCAGGGCGGTTTACATGGTCTTCACGAAGCCGAAGTGACCCGCAGGCTTCAAATCTCGGCAAAAATGAAGCATTCGACAGTTGATGGGACTCGAACGCAATTGCACCCGAGCGCCTCAGCGAAACATGCTTCGAGGAACAAGGAAGTCTGGTCGATACTCCACTCGCCGCCGGTATTCTTAGTCCCAACGTGCGAAATGCTGACTACAGATGGTTTTGGCATTTTCTGCCGGAAAACACTTTCTTTGCATGCGCTCAGTTTTAAGTTGACAAATTCGGTATCTGTCTCTATATTCAAGAGGTGGAATTCGTTGAAAGGGAGGGGAAAACGTTGCGTCCCGTGATGCCAAAATCGCCAAGGGGGATCGTCATGAAAACGACAGTCGGGCTTGTGCCATTTTCCGTTCTTGTGCTGGCTGTGCTGTGCACAACTGCATTTTCGTTGCCCAACGGACTCATCGCGTATTATCCTTTTGATGGCGATGCAATGGATTACAGCAACAACGGCAACAATGGAACAATTTACGGCCCCACGTGGGTAACCGGGTATTATGGCAGTGCGCTTCACTTCAATGGGGCCGGCGATTATGTGAGCGTTCAGGACAAAGGTTCGCTTGTAATAACAAATGGCCTTTCCATTTGCGCATGGATCAAGCCTGAGCTCGGCAATATGTGGTATCGCGTTGTGGGAAAATCCAATAGCTCCAATTCCGATGACTGTTGGGGTATCGGCGAGGCAATGGCCGGGGGCATTTGCTTCACACTTTGGAAAGGCGGCAATCAGACCTACACAAACGGACAAACTCCGCTCCAAATGAATCAATGGAATCATATTGTTGGAACGTGGGACGGCAGTGTGATGCACATTTATCAAAATGGCGTGCTGCAGCCGGAGACCGAGTATATAACTCCGCCGATTGACAATTCGGTGAATCCGTTGTACATTGGAAAGCTGCCGAACAACACCTACTATTTCAAAGGTGCGGTTGATGAAGTGATGATATTCAACAGGGCGTTGTCGGCCAGCGAGGTGGACTCGATCTTTCGTGGGACGTATCTCACTGATTCAACGACGCCCGTTGTTGTGCCGTACGTTCCCAAAGTAACCCTTGATCGGCGGCCGCGATTCGTCTGGCATCCGGTTTCTCTGGGTGCACAATATACCCTGGCGGTTTCGGATACTGCCTCCTTTACAAATCCCGTCATACTTCTTCCCCTGAGCGACACGGTTTACGCTCCTGACGCCGACCTGCCAATCGGTCCCATTCGCTGGCGCGTAAGACTTAATACCGGCACACGGTGGTCTCAGCCGGACAACTTCGTTATCCAATCGGACAGCGTTCCATTTCTGGTACGTTTCAATGGAGGTCTTGTGAACAATGTTCGGCCTACTTTTTCGTGGTATTCGGTGAGCCAGACAACTGCCTACAGGATCGAAATGGCCAACAATCCGCTGTTCACAAATACGCTGGTCACGCTTGTCTCCGATACCACATTTATCCCTCTGGCAGACCTTGCCCCCGGGTTATGGTTCTGGAGAGTGAGCAGCAGCAGAAACTATTCTCTCTTTTGTGTTCCGGACAGTTTTCAAATAGTACCGGTTTCCGTTATTGAAAAACGGTACAGCATGTCGAGTGGGAAGGTCGCAGGTTTTATTCCTGGCGGCAGTCTGTGCATATATTCGTTGAGCGGCCGTAAGGTTGCGGATATCGTTCATGTCAACGGACACACCGGGGTCGATGAATGCCTGGCTGCCTCGCGCATTCAGCTTTCACCCGGAGTTTACTTTGCGGTAACAACGATAAACGGAATGGGTTCCCAAACCTTCCGGTTTCTGCATCGCTGATCGCTCCGCTGCACCGCCACATCGGGCATGTGCCAATAGCCGAACGCACATGCCCGATGTGTACGGGCGTTGCCCGCCGACCCAGGGGTTCACTTTATATTCCCGACGCTTGTTATTCTCCGGCCAATCTGGTATTTTTCTGACTCCCCAATCATCGTATTCCAAGAAAAACATTCACGAATCTTCCAAAGGAGCTCTATCGTGGCACAATTAGTCGGAAAGGCAGTCATCGCACAAGGAGGCGGTCCGACCGCGGTCATTAATCAGAGTCTCGCCGGCGCGGTCCTCCAGGCGAGAAAGTACGCCTGCATCGAAAACGTCTATGGTGCGCTCCACGGCGTGAGCGGCATCGTGAAAGAGGATTTTCTCGATCTTGCGCAGGCAACGACGATCAATCTGGAAAAAGTCGCGCTTTCCCCCTCGTCGGCCATGCTTTCCACCCGCGACAAACCCAACGAGGAATACTGCCAGAAGATCTTCAAGGTTCTCAAGGCTCACGGCGTGAGGTACTTCTACTATATCGGCGGCAACGATTCCGCCGATACGTGCAAGATCGTGAGCGAAAACGCAAAGAAGGCGGGATACGAATTGCGTGTGGTCCACATACCGAAGACCATAGACAACGATTTGCGGGTCACCGACCACTGCCCGGGTTTCGGCTCGGCCGGCCGGTTCGTGAGCCTGGCTTTTGCGGGTCTCAACCTTGACAACCGCAGCCTTCCCGGCGTGTACATCGCCGTCATCATGGGCCGCAACGCCGGATTTCTCACCGCGGCCTCGGTATTCGCCAGGAAGTACCCGGACGACGGCCCGCATTGCATCTACGTGCCGGAAAAACCCTTCAGCCAGGACAAGTTCCTTGCCGATGTCGACAAATACTATAAACAGTACGGAAGATGCATCATCGCCGCGTCGGAAGGCATCGCCGACAAAGACGGAACGCCGATCATCGCGGCTTTGACAAAGAGTAATGAGCAGGACGCTCACGGGAATGTGCAGCTGTCCGGCACGGGCGCCCTGGGCGACGCGCTGGCGGGACTCGTGAAAGACAAACTCAAGATCAAACGCGTGCGCTGCGACACGTTCGGCTATCTGCAGCGGAGTTTCTTGGGTGTTGTTTCTGAAATTGACGCGCAGGAAGCGCGCGAGGTGGGGGAGAAGGCAGTCCAGTTTTCGGTGTGCGGGGATACCGACGGCAGCGTAGCCATCCGGAGGACGGGCCAGTACTCGGTTGACTATTTTCTCACGCCGCTTGATACCGTTGCCCGCGACACCAAGAAAATGGCCGACGGGTTTATCGACGCGGAGAACTCGACGGTCACGGAGGCATTCAAAGAGTACGCGGGCCCGCTTGTGGGAGCCATGCCTGAATACGATCGCATTTCCGCCCCGCCGGTGGGCAAGTTGCTTTCGTAGCGGTGGGCCGCGGTTGATTCGGGAAGCTCGAAACAGAAAGCCCGGGGCGCATCGCCGTTTTGCGCCTGTTTCTTCATTAAAGGACGACTGGACGGATGCTTGAATAGTCTTGTAGCCCTGCACAAAAGCATTTTCTCAGGAGAGTTCTACAAAGATGTCGTGGAGATGCGGGCCCGGGGTGTCGTAAAATTCCTGTTTCTGGTCTGCCTCGGAACCGCTCTCATCTGCGGCTTGTCGCACACGTTTTACGCGTTCGACAAGACATCCGGGCTTGCCGCACGGGCTGCGGCGGCGCTTGGCGGCATGGAAATTTCGCGCGGAGCGCTCCTGCCCTACCGGCAAACCCCCTATGTTCCCGAAAGTTTGCTGGTGTCCGGATTTCTGGAGGCGCTCCTTTTTTTGCCCCGGTCGTACGCCCATCTGCCCGATTCATTTGTGATCGTCGACACGTCCGCGAAGGCGTTGTCTCACGTAAGCCCCAATACCATGTTCTTGCTGACCGCCCGTTCTCTCACGGTGAATCCGGGCTCCCCATTCTCATACAGCAAGAATTATTCCGAGTTGCTCGGCGGGACAGACCTTGTCATGGAAGAACAGGCGCTTCGGAAGGTACTGCTCAAATGGGCAGGGGGGCTGGCCTTATTTTATTGCATGTGGACCGGTGTGACGAATGCCGGGGTTTTCCTGGTGAGTATTGCCTTTCTCACATTTGCGGCATATATTTTTAGACTCGAACGTTCGCGGCGCGGGGGAGAATTTCTCAAGATTGCCAGCTTCGCCGCCTCACCTGTGTATGTCGGGACGAATCTGGTCGCCCTTTCGGGAACGACTGTGGCGTGGACATGGCACGTCCTGATTCTCATTTCCACGTTTGTCATGTTCCGCGGCGTTCAACGTACCTCCCGATCCGCCAAAAGGCCCGACATCCAGGAATAGGGAAAACCGGCATGCTCCTTGGAATCCAGCAGAAGAAAGGGGACGCAAACAAGCTTGACGGCCGTCTCACCGTGTACGCGGTTCTCGATATCGACCCCTCGGATCTTCTCTCCTTGAAACATCCTATTGCGTCGATGGTCCACAACGGGCTTCTTGTGGCGCAGGGCAACTACCGCGAGCAGAACAACCTGAGGGATTTTCTCAAGTCGGAAATGGGTCTGTCGATCGAGGAAGGCCTCGAGGACTTCCTTGACAAACTGGGTGGACTGGAATCCGCGCTCGACCCGGAAAAACTGCGGGAGCGCATAGAGAACATAGACGAACTGGAAGATTTTATTCCGACGCCCGCCAAGATCGTTCCGTTTCATTCGGAAACGGACGTGCTTGCCCAGGAAGGGGACGTGTACTTCGCCGGTTCGTTCAAGAACATCGGCAATGCAATCCTGAGCGTGAATTCCCTTCCCATCCTGTATCAGGCGCGATTCAGGGAACAGGAGATACGCACCGTCCGGAACGAAATAGAGCAGCTCATCGCCCAAATCGAAAGGAACGCGCCTGCCCGCGAGCGAGTGGTGTCGTCCGACACCAAGGTTGAGGAGAAGATACTCAAGGAATTTATACCCAACATGCTGTATTGCCGCAAGGAGAAGAAAGTATTCGGCGCGGCGGAAAAGCAGTTCCGGGATTTTCTGCGCGACTACCGCAACAAAGAGGATATCGACTCCATCGTATCCATCATCGTAGACGAACACGAGCTCACTTCAAGGCACTTCAAGCTGCTTGAACTTTACGCGAAGAAGATTTCCCGGGTCCAGGAAGAGAATTTTGCCGAGGCGGAGAAACTTCAGAAAGATATAGCGGCGTTGGAGCAGCAATGAGATGAGTCCTTCCCGTGGCGCCCTGCACCTTGCTCCGCCGTTCTTGCACATTGACAAAATACTATTTTGTACCACGCAGTACCCGGTGAAACGGAAGTAAGAACATGCTTTTCGGCAAGCGCGACAGAACAAAGGACATCGAGAACGACCCGCGCCTGATGTCCCTCATTGTCAAGCAAACATGGATCATCACCCTTGTGACTGATGCCGCGGGCGTTATTCTCTACGCAAACGACCGTGCCGAACATGAGCTCAAGCTCTCCCGTGATTCGTTGAACGGCCAAACGATGGAGTCCCTTTTGTCCGACACGGGCGACGGTATCTCCTGGAAGGAACTCCAGGCGCGCCTCGCCGGCGACGCAGTGTGCGAGGCAAAGGTATTCTTGCTCTGTGAAGGCGGGGCCGAGCTTGCCTGCTCCCTCCACGCGTTTGCAGCCGGGACCGGCGCGTCAAACGGGAACGTGTTCGTCCTTCAGTTCAAGGACGTCACCGGCGAGATCAAGTCGGTCGACCAGATTGAACGTAAAAACATCGAGATGGCAAAGATCAACACCGAGCTCATCAGGTCAAACGCGGAACTCAAACGCGTGAGCGAGTTGAAATCGAACTTCCTCAGCATTGCCTCGCACGAACTCAAGACGCCGCTTACCTCCATCAAGGGATACTCCGACATCATCATCGACACCATGAAAGACAAGATGGATGCGAGCATATTCCGGATGATCGAGAGCATCAATCGCGCCGCCGACAGGCTCCACCGGGTTGTCAACAACATCCTGGACGTCACGCGGATCGAACAGAAACGCCTGCGCCTGAAGCCTGAAACAATGGAACTTGCGGTGGTTGCCCGCGAATGCATCGAGGAGCTTTCACAGTTTTCCTCCAAAAGAAACATCAGGTTCGAATGCATCGTCCAGGAGAACCTTCCGGTCTTCCTCGGTGACACTATGCGAATGCAGCAGGTGTTTGCCAACCTGTTTTCAAACGCCCTCAAATTCTCTCCGGACAATTCTACCGTTGAGGTGAAAATCGGCTTGCTTAATAAATCTGAGTTTCATATAATTGTGAAGGACCAGGGGATCGGCATAGAAAAAGCGGAACAGAAGAAGATCTTCGACCCGTTTTACGAGGTGGCGAACGCAAACCGGCACAGCACCGACCTCTCCAAGTTCATGGGAGGCGGCACGGGGCTGGGCTTGTCGATAGTCAAAGGAATCGTGGAGCGTCACGGCGGCAGGATGTGGGTTGAAAGCGACGGGCCGTCGGATGCCGTCAAGTTTCCCGGGAGCGAATTTCACGTGATCCTGCCCATACAGGCCACCATCGAATGGGACGACGACGAAACGCGCACCATCAAACTGGCCGAGCTTCACGAGGAGAGGATTCGGGAAAGGGATTCCGCGGAGGAGAATGTGGAGAAGAAGCCGCTTATCCTCTTCATCGACAGCGACAGGGAAGCGATTGAGATCTCAAAGATGGTGCTGGAGAACGCGTTTGAAATTCTCGTCGCCGAAACGGGTGAAATCGGGCTCACCATGGCGTTCGACCAACTGCCCTCGGTGATTCTTGTTGATTCTTTTCTTCCGGGAATGGACGGCTACAGGGTTTGCAGGATCCTGCGCAGCCAGGATGAAACAAAGGGCATTCCCATCGCGTTTTTCTCGGCCGGATCGCAGAGCAGCGAAATTCAGAAATGTTTCGCGTCCGGGGCGGACGACTTTATTGTCAAGCCGTTCTCGGGCAAGGAATTGGTGGAAAAAATCTGGCGGCTGCTGATGAAGAAGAAAGAACAGCAGAATTTCAAGTAGGATCCCGCCGGGCCCGGCTCAACAAAAGAGGAATGGACACGTTTTCCATTCCTCTTTTGTTTCCATACTGCAAGAACGGAACCTACTTGGTCTGCCGCTCCACCGTCTCCCTGTCAACGTTCTCGCGAAGCGCATCCGCAAATGATCGATCGAGCTTGATGGGGTCTGCGTTGGGGTTATCGGCGTCTATGATGTAAACCGGAGTCGGATTATCGAGATATCCGATAACATCCGCATCGTCGAACACAAAAGTCTTGCTTTTGCCGGTAGCCACCACGAGCCGCTTCTCAACCCACCCGATTTCGCCGTCGCCTTTTTGCACTTTGTAATGCTGCCTGCCTTCCGACAGAACGACCAGCTTGTCGCTGGTCCCTACCGTGAACACCGGCTTCTCGTAGAGTTCGCGGATTTCGTTCTTGAACACGCCGACATCTTCCTTGGTGGGCGTCACAAACCTTTGGGCGTCCTTTGCACTGAACGCAAGGCTTGCAAAAAGTCCGATCAGGATAACCGTCGTGATTTTTAACCGCATAACTTTCTCCTTTTCTAAATACGCCTCAAGACACTTTCTCTGCTAATTATAAATGATTTATGGAACAAAAGCAAGTGAGAAACGGTCGCCGTTACCTCCTTTTTCCCGTTCAACTGCCGCAAAACGAAAAGTCCATGTCACGGGCGGCCTTGACCTCGTCGAGACGACCCACCGGTGTTGTTACCGGCGCATCGTGCAAAAGGGCCGGGTTCAGAAGAGCCTCCCCGGCAACGGAGTTCATGGCCGCAACAAATGCATCAAGGGTTTCCTTGCTTTCGGTTTCGGTCGGCTCGATCATCAGGGCTTCCCGGACAATAAGTGGAAAGTAGACCGTCGGCGGATGAAACCCCAAGTCGATCAGCCGCTTTGCGATGTCCAAAGCGCTTATGCCTGCCTTTGCCTGCCCCATTGCCGAAACCACACATTCGTGCATGCATGTTCTCGGGTAGGGAACATGGTACGACTTCTTCAAACAGTTCATAACATAATTCGCATTGAGCACCGCGTTATTGCTCACCTCGGCAAGGCCTTCGCGGCCGAGCAGCAGGATATAGGCGTAGGCTCTAAGGCATACGCCGAAATTGCCGTAGAACGGGGCAATGTACCCAATTGACTTAGGAAAATTGTAATTGAGCGAATAGGTGTTGTCGGGCCGCTTCACGATGCGCGACACAGGAAGAAACTCTTCCAGGAACTTTTTGACGCCCACCGGACCCGCGCCGGGTCCGCCGCCGCCATGGGGCGTTCCGAACGTCTTGTGCAGGTTGATGTGCATCACGTCGAAACTGGCGTCGCCGGGCCGGAATTTGCCGAGAATGGCGTTGAGATTCGCGCCGTCGTAGTAAAGCAGGGCGTCGTGTTTATGCGCGCAGTCGGCGATCTTTCCGATTTGGGAATTGAAAATCCCGAGCGTGTTCGGATTTGTCATCATGACGGCGGCCGTGTGAGGGCCGATCATGGCTTCGAGCGTGGCAAGGTCGATGACGCCCGTTGCCGGATTTGTGGGAACGGGCGTCACGCGGTACCCGGCGATTGCCGCGCTGGAAGGATTGGTCCCGTGCGCTTCGTCCGGGATGAGCACCTCGTTCTTGTCGTTGCCCTTGTCCCGGTGATACGCGGCGATGAGCATCATGCCCGTCAGTTCGCCGTGCGCGCCGGCCATGGGTTGAAGGGTAAACGCGTCCATGCCCGACAGTTCACACAGGAGACGTTCCAGTTCGTAAAGAACGGCCAGCGCGCCTTGGGTAAGCATGCCGCCCCGCCTGAGTTGCGGCAGCAGGGGATGGAGCGAGCAGAACCCTTCGAGTTGGGCGATCTTTTCGCAGATCTTCGGGTTGTATTTCATGGTGCAGGAGCCCAGAGGATAGAAATTGGTGTCCACGCCGTAGTTCATGCGCGACAAAGCCGTAAAATGCCGTACCACGTCAAGCTCCGATAATTCGCACAGATCGGCGTCGGTCTTCCTGCGGTATTTTTCTTCAACGGCGACGGTTGTCGGAACGTCGAGTGCGGGGAGCGACACGCCTTTTCTCCCGCTCACCGATTTCCTGAAGATTATGTCCATGATCTCTCTCTTGTTCCTCACTGCTATAGTCGTGCATTTGCAGACAATGGTTCACGCCGCGTTACATAGTCATCAAAACGTGTTCCAGGGTTTCGGCAAACGACCCGATTTCAAATTTCGTCCGCTTTTCCGTTACTGCAACAAGGAGGTAATTGTCCATTTCGGGGTAATACCTGCCGAGCGGAAATCCCGGCGCAAACCCGTGTTCTATCATCTTGCCGACCACCTCGGCGGCATCGATGGGGAGCCTGAGCGTGAACTCGTTGAAGGTCGGGCTCGATTCCATCAGCTTGACACCCGGAACCGCCTTGAGCCTTTCCTTTGCATACCGGGCCTTGTTGAGGCACAGGGACGCCACATCCTTGAGGCCCTGCTTTCCAAGAAGGCTCAGGTAGGCGTGGGCCCGCAAAGCGCACAGGGCCTCGTTCGTGCAGATGTTCGACGCGGCCTTTTCCCGCCGTATGTGCTGTTCACGCGCCTGGAGCGTGAGCACAAAACCCTGCCTTCCTGTACCGTCAACCGTTCTCCCCACCAGCCTTCCGGGCATTTTGCGAACGAGTTTCCTGGATGTTGCCATGAACCCGAGGTACGGTCCGCCGAACGACAGCGGCAATCCCAGCGACTGGCCTTCGCCGGTTGCGATGTCGATGCCGATCTCCCCCGGGGACTTGAGAAGCGCGAGCGCGATCGGATAGACCGATTGAATGGCAAGGATCCCCATGGAATGACATGTGGCGACGATGTCGCTCTGGTCGTCCATCACGCCGAAGAAGTTCGGGTTCTGCACTATGACCGCTGCGGTGTTCGAGTCCAGCGCGTCAAAGACCCGGGCCCTGTCGCTCTGCCCGTGGGAAACGGGAATCTCGTGGAATTCGATTGATAAATTGGCAGTATAGCAGTACAACATTTTACGGTAAATGGGGTTTACGCCGCCGTCAACGATGACCTTGGGGCGCCCCGTGGCCCGTATGGCCATCTGGCACGCTTCGTAGAGCGCGGTACCGCCGTCGTACATCGATGCGTTGGTCACTTCCATTCCGGTGAGACGGCATATGTCCGACTGATACTCGTAAATGGCCTGGAGCGTTCCCTGGGAGATCTCCGGCTGGTAAGGAGTGTAGGCGGTGTAAAATTCGCTGCGCCCCGCAATCGCATCCACCGCGGCCGGAATGAAGTGGTCGTAGAACCCGCCTCCGATAAAATTGATAAGGTGCGAATAGTTCTGCGAAGCGAGCCCGGACAACGCCGCAAAAACCTCCTGCTCCGATTTGCCTTCGGGCAGGGCAAAGGACCTCGGCCTCAGGTTTTGCGGGATGTCGGCGAAGAGTTGGTCCACCGACGAAACGCCGCATGTTTCGAGCATTTCCGCCTGCTGCGCCCCGGTGTTTGAAATGTAGCTCATTTCTCCGACTCCGCAAAGGCGTCGTAGGCTGCCGCATCCATGAGGCCGGAGACCTCTGCCGGGTCGAAATTCTTGATTTTAAAGAGCCATGCCGATCCGTAGGGGTCTTTGTTTATCGCCTCGGGCTTGGTGTCAAGCGACGAGTTTACTTCTGATATTTCTCCGGACACGGGAGCGTAGATGTCGCTCGCGGCCTTCACGGATTCGATGACCGAGCAGCTTTCGCCCTTCCCGACCTTCTTCCCGATTTTCGGCAATTCGATGAATGTGATGTCTCCCAGAGCTTTTTGGGCATGGTCGGAAATCCCGACTACGGCAAGGTCGGCTTCGATCTTTACCCACTCGTGCGATTTGGCGTACTTCCTGTCGCCGGGCGTCGGTGCGGGTGACATGGGTTCCTCCTTGGTTTTCAATGGTATGGTCAGGCCAGAAAGGCGGACAAAGCCTGCCTTGCAGTGGCCGATTTGTAAAACGGCATCTCTACTACAATCCCTGCCAGGTCGCTTCTTTCCGCGGCAACGATCACCTTGTTTCCCTTGACGCTGTCGTGGGTGCGGATGTACCCCATCGCGATGGCGCATTCCAGAGAGGGAGAAAAGCTGCCGCTTGTGATGGCGCCTATTGTTTCGCCGGAGGCGCTGCGGATAACGTCGCCGGTGCGCGCGGTCCGGCGGCCGTCGAGCTTGATCCCGCACAACAGGTGGCGAACGTTGCGGAAATCCAGCACGACGGGCGAACCGATGAATTCCTTGTGCAGTGCCAGCGCCTTTTTGAACCCGGACTCCGCCGCATTTCTTGTCTCGTCAAGCTCGTGTCCGTACAGCGGAAATCCCATTTCGAGCCGCAGCGTGTCGCGCGCTCCAAGACCGGCCGGTTGGGCGCCCATCGCAATGCAATCGTCCCAGAACAATACCGTATGCCGTTCGTCCAGATAGATTTCAAATCCGATTTCACCGGTGTATCCTGTGCGGCTCACGAGGATGGTTTGCCCCTTATACTCGTTATGCATCCAATGATAATAGCCGAGGTCGTCAACCGGTCGTTCGAGCAATTTGTTGATGATTTTTACGGAAAGCGGCCCTTGCAGATCAATTTTGCCGGTTTCCAAAGAAATATTTTTTAGTGATGTTTCGGGTGAGATGTTTAATTTTATCCATTTAAAATCAGCGTCTTGTGTTGACGCATTAACAACCATTAAGAACTCGGTTTCGCCGAGCCTGTAAACTATTTGGTCGTCAAGCACTCCGCCCTGCGGGTTACAAATAAATCCGTACCTGCATTGTCCGGTCTTCATCGAGGCGACCGGGCACGATACGATCTTGTCGAGATCGGCCGCAGCCGCCGTCCCCGTTATGGAGAATTCTCCCATGTGACAGGTGTCAAATATCGCGGCAGCCTTTCTCGCGGCAAAATGCTCAGCCACGATGCCTTCATAGCGGATCGGCATTTCAAAGCCGCCAAAGGGCGCCATGGCGGCGCCGCGAGAAATGTGGGAGTTGTAAAGAAATGTTCTTTTCATGATTCCGGGCGATAAGGAGCCGTCGACAACCATGCAACTTAAAAAAAATACATCGCAACAGCGTGCCTGCAAATGAAAGAAAAACCCATTCGTTTTCTTCACCGCCGGCCTAGTCGTACAACCCCAGGAGTTTCGTCTCGCTTATGCCGGTGATCCCCTTGCCGCGGGACCACGCGGTGACAATCGTGATCGGCGCGGCGGGAGCAATGGCGGGGGCTGCGGAGCGGAAAACACTTACCTCCGGTTCCTCCTGCCCGGCAAACTGAAGATTGAGCGGGTTCTCCACAAACCGTATCACCATGTTCTCAACGTCTGTTCCCAAATAGCAATCTGGTCCCGTCCGGTCCAAGTGCACTTTGTTTTCGAGGCGCAGTTCCCCCAGGACTTCCAGGGGCTTTGCGGCTGGCGGGAATCTTACGATGTCAATGCGATACGTGGTGCTTTCCAAAACGAGAAATACCGCGGTCCATCGCACTGCAGGCAATGATGCTGCGCTGCACGCGTACGCGAACTTGTTCCCCGTGATATTAGGACGGACTATGTCCGAGGCTTCTTCCAAGGTTACGGGGCAAACGGCTTCGCCGTTCGCGTAGACTGTAAGGCCAAGGCGACCGTCCAGGCAAAGTCTGGTAATTGGATGCGGCAAGCATGAACAACTTCTGGCCAGAACGTGAAATACGGGAGGCTTGAGGGAATTCAGACCGACATACGAATGCGAAGCATTGCCCATGTGCCAAGCAAAGACTTCAGTCGACGGTGGATGCGGTTTGACGGCGGTGCCGCCCGCACCCTCCGTTCTTTGCGCAAAAAGCCAGGCACCCCACATGTAGCAGAGGATCGTTTCCGGCGCGGTCCGGCCCGGGCCGTGCAGTCCTTTCTTGAGTGCGACGAAATAGGAGCGCGCTGAACGTTTTGCGATCGCTTCACACCAATCGGGACACCAACCTGCATCCAACAGGCCTTCCAGCAGAAAACAATACATCGCCAGATCCGCACCGTCCGCTTCAACGGCAACGGCCGCGCTCTTACCGTGGGCGCAAAAACAGAGGAACTTGACAAGCTCGGAGCCGTTGGAGCGGAACCGATGGGACATCGGTTCCGCTCCGGCCGCAATCTCGGCCAATGCCGTATGCGCTTCAAGAAACAACCGCCCGAAGAAGTTCCCTGGTGCGGTGAGTATTTTCGGAAGCGCAATCCGCCCGCCGCCCTTGTTCGACCGGGTGATGGTCTCAAGAAATTGCGCGAGGCCAGAGAGCGATTCCTCGGTCCGGGCGACGGGCGACGTGATAAAAGTCATCGGTATGTTCGTGAATCCCATAGCGAGCGCATTCCCCGAAGCTTGCTTCGGGGTTAGCGAGCGACTATAGACATGTTCTTTTTCCATAGGGATGGAAGATTCCTCGTCCCGTGGGACGAGGTTCTTCAATTCCAGTCCGGATTTTTGGCGGAAATCGCTGATGAAATATTTGTAGGCGGTAGAATCCATCTCGCCCGGTCTACCCGTAGACAATCGATCGGGCGACGGCGTCCGCAGTGCCGCGTCCGGCAAGGAAGGAAATGATCTCCAGCGAAAAGGGGACCGCGGTGCCGGCGCCCCTGCTGGTTATGATGTTCCCGTCGATGACCACCGGTTGCTCGACGAATACCGCGCCCTCCAGCTTGTCCTGGTCGCCTGGGAAACAGGTGGCCTTCCTGTTCGCAAGGATTCCGGCCCTGGCGAAAACCAAAGGCGCGGCGCAAATCGCCGCGCATAATCTTCCAGCGCCGAACATTCTCTTAACGAATTCGATGACCAACTCCGAGCCCATAAGGTTCTTGTGTCCCGGTCCGCCGGGCAGGACGAGCGCGTCGGGGAAAGAAGGAATTGAAGAAAGAACTCTTTCGGTCTTCACCACTATATTGTGGGAGCCTGTGACTTCCGGGGATAGAAGACCGAGTAGAGAAACCTCGATGTGCGCCCGCCTCAACAGATCCAGCGGCGTCACTGCCTCGATCTCTTCAAACCCGTCGGCCAGGATGATCATTGCCGTTTTGTTCATGGAAGGCCTCCTCCCGAAATTCTCCTCATTTCCTCGTACCAGTATCAAGATACACTACGGTCCACGCCGGCGCAAAATGGTCCATACCATATCTCCACGCCGGCCTCAATACCGGTAAACCGTTATTTCCTCTTGCTTTTTTCCAAAAAACCTACCTATATTCCAAAAAAGCTACCTATATTATGAATATCGGGAGTGAACGTTCGTGAGCCCTGTTTTTTTCGGCCCGACCGGACGGGGCGTGCCAAAGTAAATAATGTGCAAAATCAGCCAGGAGTATCTTATGGTTGAATCTTCCAACGCAAGTACCTTATTCCAGCGCGTCCTGATGTTCGCGGCAATCCTTGCCGCGTCGCTGCCTGCGGCCGAAATATGTAATCTTACCTTCACCGGCTGCCCGCAAACATTCAACGGCGACACCATCATGGTCCCGCAGAATGTGGTCAAGATTTCGTCGCTGGTGCACGCGTGCAATGCATCGCAAACGATAACGGTGGGCGGAGGCGGCGGCACGTGTTCAATTGTCTTCGTTATTGACAATACGGGAAGCATGAAGGGGGCCAACGGAAACGATCCCACCGGGGCGCGCTTTACGGTAACAAAAGCCCTGCTCGACACCCTTTTTGCACATGCACCTCAAACGGAAGTCGGGCTTGTAGTATTCAGAGAACATCTGTTTTTCGATACCACAACCACGGAGTACTACACCAAATATTTCAAGACGCTTAACACGGTATTGGACAACCAGCCGGACCAGGCATACCTTCCATTCATGACTCTCAACCAAACGTATGACGGCAAGCTGGGAATCGACATCATAAAAGACATTCTCACCCAAGATCCGGCGGGTGACGACCTGGTGTATCAGCCGAATTGGGCCGAGCCGACGGGCGGCGAGACAAACATAAACGGCGCTTTTATTGGTGTAAAACAGGCGTTCCAGAGCGCAAAAAACCCAAAAGACGATCAATATGTCATTTTCATGTCCGATGGCGATCCGGAAGGAGCCGCTCAGGCAGGTCTCGATCCACACTGGTTTGATACCCCTGCCGGTACCGCCAACATGCCCACCACGTTTACAGTGTTTTTCCTCAAGGGCGGCGGCGCGGCCCCGGCTGACATCGTCACCATGACGCAAAATATCCAAACCAACGCCTATTCAACCTCAAATCCAAAGAGCAATTACTGGTCCCTGGCAAATGTGAGCTATACCAATCTCATGACCCTCCTGATGAACAATGTTGTCACCAACCTTCTCTTGTCGGGCAATCCAACCAAGATGGTGCTCAACAACATCACTTCCACAGTTTATGTAGACAGTTCCTTCTTCTTTACCGACAGTTTTCCCATAGCAAATGTTCCGACGCCGTTTACTATGAACATAACCTATCGCTATGTCAATCCAACAACCAATATTCTTCAGGACACCGTCGTCGCGGTCCATTTTTATGTCGAGCAAAGTGCGCAAGCCACGCTACCGCCCGGCGTGGGCGAGATATGCCAGCAATACAACGGGCCCGCCCTTCCTATTCCGGTTACCGCAACGCTGCTCGACACCAACCATAACGGGCATATTGACAGAATAGATATCACCTGGACGGACACTTCGACCATCAACCAGGTGATGCCTACCGTTGCCCAGTTTATCCAAACCTTGCAGATCACGACGCTGGACGGCCAGAAAGTGACCCTCACGGCGGTGAGTATCCAGCCGGACCTCGCAAACAAGACAATCCATATTATCCTCTCGGAAAATACGGGCAACGTGTATGAGACGGCGTGGCAGCCCAACCCGTCAATCATTCTTACGAACTGGCCCATGTCGACAAGCGGCAGTCCCTTTGTTGTTACCGCCGTCGTAAACGGCACCCGGCCCGTTATCAGGAGCGTGTGTTTTGCACCCATGCCGGGCGCGGACACCCTCCATGTGGTGTACAGCAGTCCGATTGCAGGCCTCAACCCGGCAATCGATCCCAACAACGCCTTTTTGTTGTTTACAAGCAGCGGACAATATCCGTTTGCGGCAAACAATCCTCCGGCGTCCGTGCATGCCGATATGCTCGTGTACGTATTCCCCAGCAACACGCTGTCCGGTCTCGACAGTATCGTCGATGGCGCCAGGCCCGCATTCCACTTGTCGACGTGCGGTAATGTTTCCATCGTAGTCAAGTCGATTGCAACCGTCAACCCGTTCATGCCTGGGAAGAGCATCATTCCGCCTAATCAGAGGAACGGCGGGCCTGCAACCGGCACCCGGATCGAAGTGCTGCTCATTCCCGCAATCGTTGGCGACAAGGTAACGGGAACGGTAAGCATTTTTGACGCGGTGGGGAATGTGGTTGTGAACAGGATCCCCATGTTCCTGGATATCACTGCCGTTTCGGGTCCGAAGCTGTCCTGGGGCTGGGACGGGAAAACAAGGACCGGGTCGTGGGCCGCCCCCGGCACGTACCTGGCGAGAATTACCATTTCAGACCCGGCGCAGAATACCACGCAGAACATTCGCCTGAACATCGGCATCAAGCATTAAGCACGGCGTTCCGGGTCAGCGTGCAATCGTTATCTTGAAGATTTCCCGCTGCCGTACCCGCGGGGACAGTTGGTGAAGGGCGAGAGCGAGGACCGTTCGGGCGTCCGGTCTTTCCGGCCGGATCCGGCGTGCGGCTGATCCGTTTACAGAGACGAAACAGGGTTCTCTTGCCGGCCCGGGAAACGAACAGGCCGCCCATTTCAGGCCTGTCGCGCGTACCCGAAGCGTGTCCAGGGTCCAGGAGGCGTTGATCGAAGCCTCCGCACTATTCGATTCAATTTCCCAGCCGATGCAGTTCTCCGGAAGGTTCGGCAATCCCGGCGTAAAAATCCACGAAACCGATTTGCGCGTGACCGGTCTGCTCCATAGGCGGATGATTTTCGTCAGGTTTCCGTATTCCTTTTCCCGATAGTCAAAGCCGTGTTTTTCCTCCGGATATTCCCTGTGTTCCACCGCAACGCCGTTTTGTTCCAACCATGAAATGAACTGCATTACCTGCGGAAAAGGATAGATCCGGTCCTGTCCCGCATTGATGTTGAGAATGGGCCGCTGCATCAGGTTCTGGGGATAGAGCTTGAGCCCGAAAGAAAAAAGCATTCCTCCGTATCCGGACACCGCAATGAATCCTGCAAACGGGTCGCTCAGGGTATTTGCGGCGAGATAGCACCCGGTTGCGCCGTCCGAAACGCCCGCGAGAAAGATCTTGTCCGGATCGATAGGGTAGCAGAGGGACATAAAACGAATTGTCTGGAGAATCCTTTGCATGCCCGCGGCGCTCCACCAGGGCGCGTCTCTGTTTGCAGAAGGGCTTGCCAGAAACAAATTGACCGAATCCGCAAGGGCGGAAAGCATATCGTAGGCCAATTCTCCCTTTGTGGTGAGGGTGGTGCCGGTCCCGCCGTGCAGGTACACTACCAGGGGATACAGCGTATCAAACCTGAAGGAAGCGGGAGTCTTCCACCCCAGCGTGTATGATGAGTTGAATGTGTCGGCGAGCACCGTGGTATGAGCGCCCGAAGGACCGCGGGACGCCAGCATGGCCGCTTGTGCAAGTGAATCCTGTTTATCCACGAAGTACCGGTACGACAGCAGGGAATCGGTGAGGGCAGTGGATGGGCAGACAAACCACCGTCCGTACAGTTCGGCTGCCTGCTGGGGCATTGCCACCTGTTTCTGGCAACACAGGAGAACAGCGATGCTGGCGAGAAAGAAATGTTTCATGACGCGGTTCTGCCGGGGATTGCCGGTCCGGTGCGGGCCTACGGCAGGAATCTATTGCTGCTCCACGCTCATTGCGCGTTCGAAATCGGCCCGGGAGCGGTAAATGGGAACAAAGGAGTCAAAGCCGACGATGGTAACTATTCCCATGATGTCCTCATTCGCACCGAATACCACGAGTCCGCCCTGCTTTTCCTTGAGGCGGTTCTGGTAATTGAGCATAAGCGTCATGGCGCTGGAATCCAGGTGGGTGGTCTTGGTGAGATCAAGCGCCACCTGGGGACAAGGTTTCTCTCTGAGGGGTTCGAGGACTTTTCTGATCTCTGCAACGAACTTGATGACGAATTTACCATCAATGGCAACAATGTTCCATGAGTTCCAGGGTTCCGCAGAAACTTTTGTTGTGGTTTGTTCCATGGTATCCACTCTCTAGGCGATGCGCCGTGGAATGGTGAAAACGATGGGTAAGGTCGGCATGCCGCGCAGCGGGTGCGTGCACGGCACTACCGTACCTAAAATAATAATTATCTATCGTGCCGCAAACGGTAATCGCTATCCGTTCGCGATTGACGCGAAAGGCCGGCTATTGCGCTTCTTTGGTTCCGGCGTACAGCTCGTACTCATACAGTCTACATTCAATCGTGCCGTTTAGAAACGGTATTCTTCTCCCGGCTTTGAGGCCGATCTTCTTTACCAGGTCGAAATTGCCGGAAAAGACGTAGCCGGTGTAGCCCATGCAGCGCCGTTTGAGAAAATCGCCGATCCTTTTGTACACCAGCGGAAGCTGCTCCGGATCACCCATGCGAATCCCGTATTCGGGGTTTAAGACCGCGATGCCGCCTCCCTCCGGTACCGGGGTGGCGTCGAATTCGCATTCGTCAAAGGTGATGAATGATTCCACGCCGGCTGCCCTCGCGTTTTCCCTTGCGCCCGATAAGGCTTTCGCGTCGATGTCCGTTGCGACAATGGCGCCCCTTGCGCCGGTGAGTTCCCCCTGCGCGCATTCCGTTCGCAGCGCATCAAAATCATTCTTGTCGTAGGGAAGAAGGTGCATGAATCCGAAATTCTTTCGCAAGGTTCCTGGCTTCCTGCGCAGGGCGAACAGCGCCGCTTCGATCGCAAGGGTGCCGCTTCCGCACATGGGATTGACAAAATGAGATTGCCCGCGCCATCCGGTTGCCCGGACGACTCCGCTCGCCAGCGTTTCCTGCAGGGGCGCGCTTCCGGGGAGGAACCGGTAACCGCGCCTCGAAAGCGGTTCTCCTGACGTGTCGATATACAAGGAACACTTGTCGTCCTGCCAGTGGAGGTGCACGACCGCGCCGTCTCTGCGGGGACCGCTGTTGCACCGTGCGCCGGTTGCATGCGCAAGCCTGTCGACAATGGCGTCTTTGCATTTGAGGTTGGCAAAGCGAGTGTCCGTTATGCACGCGGTTTTTACCGTCGATGTCACCGTGAGCGTCGTGTCGAGAGGAATAAGCCGCTCCCAATCGAGCGAGGAAACCGCGGCGTAGAGCTGGTCGGGCGTTGTGCAGTCCTGCGCGAGTACCTGGTACAGGACATGGTGTGCGGTGAAAAGCGAGAGATTGAGGAGCATGCAATCGTGCAGTGACCCGTGCGTGCGGATTCCCGTGCGGTACTGACCGTTTACCTGCATGCCGAGTTCTTCCAGTTCCGCCCGGACATAGGGTGATAATCCCTGAGGACACGTTACGAGTATGCTTGATGTGTCGTGTTTGAAATCGCGCGGCAGCATGGTTCCTCTGACTACTCTTGGTGTCGGGTCCGCAGGCCGGAGCGCCTAAAATACATTGTCCGGCCCGACGCTTGGTCACCGCATCGCCATGGCCAGGGGGTGCCAGGATGGAATAGCATGTTCGATCCGCACCTGCCCCGGGCCTTCAAACCGGATGATGGCGGCGCCCTCTTGGTCCGACGGTCCAAGGAGCGAGTCCGGAATCGTAACCGATCGGTCCGCAATTGACACCCGATACCTGTAATAATCCGGCTGATCGAGCCGGCTGCTGTCCCGCAGTACTGCAAAGGTGCAACCCGGAGTTGGTGAGAAAAGACAGGGTGAATGCGCGGGCGGACAATGTACTCCGTACTCGCTTGCAAACAACTGAAAATCCGGGCAGGTTGACGCGAGGCTGTCGAAGGATACCACGGTATCCACCTGCTTGCTTTTAAGGAGAGGCTCGAGCGCCTGGATCGAGTTGCATGCGTCACCGGAAAGCACCACGGTCCGTATTCTTTCTCCCGGGACCAGCCGGGCCCATGGATCAACAACGCGGGCAAATGTTGTACTCGAAATCTCCGTGCCGTCAAAACCGGCAAGCCAGACAACGTGATTGGGCCATCGTATGCCTGCCAGATGAGACTTCTTGATCTGGAACAGCGTCAGCTCGGCAGGCGAATTGTGTTGCTGCCAGAGCACCAGCGCACACGAAAGCGCGACAAGCCCGGCGCCCCCTCGCAGTACGTAGCGACGCAGCAACCCGGTTTTCACTGCGCACAACCCGGCCAGGAAAAGCGCGTACAGCGTGTAAACAGCCGGAAGTAAACGCGGCAATTGTACCGTCGACAAAGGCATGCGTGAGACAAAGCCGGCGCACACCACCATCAACTCCACGCAGTGCTCCGCGGCGGACATGATGAACGGGACAAGGGGCGGGAAAACAATCTGAAGCAGGAATCCGATCATCGCAAGCCACATTGATACCGACATGAGTGTTACTGCAAAAAGATTGACTGCAATTCCCGCCAGCGACAGCGTTCCAAAATGATAGGCGAGGACAGGCGCGGATGCCGCAAACGCGGAAAGCGAAACAAAGAAGGGAGAAGACAGGGGCGACACAATCGTCTTTGCAAGGCTGTGCGGCACCCTGTTCCACGCCTCAGAGAACACCGGGTACAGGGCGGCAATGCCGAAGGTTGCGCAGAACGACAATTGGTAGCCGGCGGTCGCCAGGGACAACGGTGAAAGAAGAAGCCACACCGTGCCGGCAATTCCGAGCGAATTGAGAACGCGCGATTTCTTCTGGAACACAAACGAAAGCATCACGACGCTCGTCATCACAACCGCCCGGAACAAAGAGGGAATGGGCCCGATAAACATGAGGTACAACCAGACAAAAGCGAGCACCAGTACCGCCTTGACTTCCCGCGGCACAGGGAAAAGAAACAGGAATGCGAAAAGAGCCGCGGACACGATTGCGATATTGAATCCGGAAAGGGCCAGCAGATGATAGATCCCGGCCCGGAAGAAAAGGTCCCGAATACCCGCGGAAAGGTCGGTCCTGTCATTGAGAAACGATGCGACAATAATAGCCCGGTAGTCGCTGTTTCGAATCCGGGAAGCGGCGTTGAGCACCGTTGTGCGCGCGTACAGGGTCGCCGTATTCCAGAGCGACTTACTCTCCGCGAGGCCGACGATGGAATCGCAGAAGAACCTGCCCCACCTTCCACTTGACAAACAATATGAATAATCGTCGAATGCGCCGGGATTGGCTGCAGGCCGCGGCGGGACGTATTTCCCCGCGCAAACAATTCTTCCGGCGGCGCAGGGCATCCGTCCGCTGCGGCATTCGATGGCCCTGTGCTTGAGAACACCGGCATGCCCTTTTACAAAGAGAGAATCGCTGCGGACCGTGAAGACATAGGATCCGTTCGACAGCACGGGCACGGAAATGAGGGCGCCGGACAGGCGCGCGTGGACGTTTCCGGACAAAAACGGACGCGCACGCAGGAATTCGCTTTGTTGCACCGAGTAGGAATGGCAGAGCGTTGCGGCGCCCGCCACGCAGAAAAAAACGCAGCGGAGGAGAAGGCGGGAGGAGAACAATCCGATGCACAGCGACAAAATGATTGCAACGACGAAAGCGGGATCATACAATATCGAATAAATACCGGGGAAGCGGACCAGAAAGTATCCCGCACCCAGTCCGCACGACAGCGCGATCCACGCGACAAAACCGGGGAGCCGGAGCCAATCCCGGAGGCGGGGAAACGTGCCGAGCAGGCCTTTGGGCAGCGAACCGATCCTGGCCATAGGCCATCAAAATACGATATTGGACAAACGACAACCCCGACAAAATAGCGGGTGTCGTGGACGTTGACTTGAACGACGGCACAAGAGTGACTATCGACGATTTCTCTTTCGAAAATCTTCCAGGCTGTAAGCCTTTGTTCGTAAACCGATTATGATAGTTTCGTCACGCATTACCAAAGGCCATAAGGCCCTGCCCCTTGTGGAGTATCTTTCCAACCGCTTTACCTATCTTTCCAGAGAACAATGGCGTGACCGGATACTCTCGCATTCCGTTTTGGTCAACCAAGTCCCGTCGGCCGCCGAGACTGTCCTGCGTCCCGGCGATATCGTGTCATACCTGATGCCCGATTTTCCGGAACCCGACGCCGACACGCGGTACAGCATTGCGTACGAAGACGAATGGATCCTGGGTGTGAACAAGCCCGGCAACCTGCTGGTGCACAAAGCCGGAAAATCGATCACCAGGAACCTGGTTTTTCTCCTGCGTCATGCCTCGGATAATCCCCGTTGGGCCACGGTACATGCGGTGAGCAGGCTCGACAGGGAAACCTCGGGTCTTGTGCTGTTTGCAAAGGACATGGAAAGCCTCCGAAAACTCCACCGTGATTTTGCCGCCCGGGCGGTGGCAAAAGAATATGTTGCTATTGTCCACCATGCGCCCGATAGGCCGTTGTGCGCCGTGGACCTTCCCATCGGGCCGGACACGGGTTCGCAGATTTCCTACAAGTTCCGCGTCGATCCCGAAAAAGGGAAAAACGCCTGCACGGTCATCGAATGGGTGAGCGGCAACGGCGAATACTCCCTTGTGCTCGCACGGCCGGCCACAGGAAGGACACACCAGATTCGGATACACTGCGCCGCCATCGGAATACCGGTGGTGGGCGACAAACTGTACGGACTGAGCGAAGACGCCTACCTTGCGTGGCGAAACGATCCGCAAAGCCGGGAACTCGAATTTCCCCGGCAGGCCCTTCATTGCATGCGCCTTGTGTTCCGACACCCTGCAACGGGACAGAGGATGACGCTCGAATCTCCCGTGCCTCGGGATATGGCGGCGCTGTCGGAAAAACTGGGGTTGAAATTCCCTTAAGACAAGGGACCGGCGGGATCGCCCACGGGTCGGGGCGCAAACGGCGCAACCCGGTTGTTGAACATCACCACCATCTCGCCCCTGGGCTGCTTTGCGGCAAAATGAGCGAGAAGGGACGCGGGCGTGCCGCGAAGAAATTCCTCGTGGACCTTGGTGATCTCCCGGCCGATCACCACCGAAACGTCGCCGAGTATCTCACCCATGTCCGAAAGCACCTTCACAATGCGGAATGGGGATTCGTAGAAGACAACGGTCCGGCCCTCCTGTTTCATGTCCTCCAGAAAGCGGCGCCTGCGTCCGCTCTTTACAGGCAGGAAGTTCTCAAAGACGAACCTGTCGGTGGGAAGGCCGCTGCAGACAAGCGCGGCAACTGCCGCGCACGCGCCCGGCACGGGCACCACCGGTATGCCCTCGCGCGCGGCCTCGCGCACGATGTAAAATGCCTCGTCCGCAATTCCCGGCGTCCCGGCATCGCTGATCAGCGCCAGGTCGTTGCCTTCCTTGAGCATCCGGATGATTCGCGGCGCGGCTTTTTCCTTGTTGAAATCGTGAAACGAAATAAGGGTGGGGGAAACCCCGATATGAGCGAGCAGTATCCGCGACCGGCGCGTGTCTTCGGCAAGAACGGCGGCGACGGTGCCAAGGACCTTTTTTGCCCTGATGCTGATATCATCAAGATTGCCGATGGGAGTGGAAACAATGTACAGTGTTGCCACTCAGCATCCTTCGGGTGCAAGGCGGGTCATTCTTTTTCCCTTGTGTGCGCCTCGAGGATGAGGCACGCGGCGACGGCGTCGATGTTTTCCTTGTTGCGCCGGTGTTTTTTTTTCCGGTTTCGGAGTATGTCGTGGGCCCTTTTCGAACTCAAACTTTCATCCACAAAATGAACGGGCAGGCCGGCCTCGCGCTCCAGGCGCGCGGCAAAGGCGCGGACTTCCTGCGACATCGCGGTGTCGAGGTCGCAGGAGTCAAGAGGAAGCCCGACTACGATTTGTGAAACCCGCTCCTGTTCGATAAGGGTGCGCAGGGCGCTCACGTACCGCGGGGATGTCTTTCTGTCCAGGGTAGGGAGGCTCCGGACGAATTGGCCGGTTTCATCGGTTATCGCAAGGCCGATCCTGCGTTTCCCGTAATCAATTCCGATGAGCTTCATCGACCGTCTTTGTCCATTCCATGAGGATTTCCAGCGTCGAGAGGTCTACGTTCCTGGTTTGCGTCGTCTTATCAAGCACGAAATGGAAATGTCCCTTGCTCAGGTCGAGCATTTCATACACCGCATTGCGTCCCTGCTGGCTCGGCGTCGCGGCGTAAACAAGCCGGCCTTGCTCGAAGTAGATGAGGCCGAAAGGTTTATCGGTCACCACGTACAGGCAGCCGGTCTTCCGGCCTATTTCTATAAACTGCATCACCTCAATGAGGCTGCCGGGCCCGATCTCGCCGCCCAGGGCCGACGTCTCAACGCTCTTGCGGATCGATTTTGTCTCCGTCTGGGTGATGATGAGGGGCGTCACAAGCCGGAAAATGTCTCTGTCGGAGAACGCAATGCCCAGAAAATGAACGTTGGGCTGCGCCTTGTGCCTGGCGACGGCTGCGGTGTCGGGAACGTTGTAGAAAACGGCAAGGATGTTTGACGTCGACGACCTGTTCACAAGAACGGATTCCACGGCGGACACCACGTTGTCGCCGATTTGCCAGTCCACCACGATGATATCGGGAAGGTAATGCGCCAGAAGATTCCGTGCGTGGTCGAGATCCGTTGCATAGCTGATTTGAAACCCGATCTCCGAAAAGCATTTCGCAAGGGTCGTTGTTGCATTGGTAAGGGAATACTGGATTTCCTTTTCCGCTTTAGCAATTATAAGGAGGTCCTTTTTTACCGCCACTTTGCGCGTCGCCTTGCTCCTGAGCGAGATGACTGCGACGATCACAAGGAGCGCAAGCAGGACGAGCCCAACGCCGCCCAGGGCGGAAAAGAGAACAATGCGGGAAATTTCCTTTGTTGCCGTCGGGGCATCAACGATCCTGCCGTACCGGCGGTCCACCCAGCCGGGGTTCTTTCCAAACTGTATTTTGCACCACGACGTGCCGACGTACAGGAGGGGATAGCATTCGTTGTTATGCGCCATGCCCAGAATGGGAGATTCGGGGCTCACGGTGACAAGGATCCGCGCAGGGCTTTCCGTTATTTCGAAATACTTCTGGGCGGTTTGGCCGGGGGTTTTTGAACCGGGGGGCGCGGCCTGAGAAGGCAATGGCGAAACCGCGGCGGTTTCTGAGGACGAATACGGGGATGGCTGTTTACTTGAGGTCATCGGCATCACTGACGCCGGCGGCAGGTCAACGGCTACATTTTGGGGTTTCTTCTGTTTTCGCTGGCCCCTTTTTTGCCCCTGTTCAAGATTTCCTTCCTGTTTTTCTTCGAGCAATAGCCCAGGCTGTTCAACGGCGGACTGCTGGCGTGAAGTTTCAGGAAGGATGCCCTGCGCACCGGCCGGAGGTTTCGGGGCCGGTGCGGCCTGGACCGGCTGCGTCGCCTGTCTGGATTGCAAAGAACTCTGTTGGAGTTGAGTGGAAACGGCGGATGAAGCGGGGAAAACTGCGGATTCCGGTGTGGCGACATTGGCTTGGTAAATCCATCCGATGCTGCCCTTGAACTCTATATTGTACCAATCACCCTTTTTTGAAATTATCCTGCACAGATCGCCCTTTTTTGCCATGCCCACCAGTTTTGCATCACCGTACGGCAGAAGGACGACCCGGGCTACGTCTTTTGACACCACCACATAATTATCGGCGCAAAAAACCACACAGGTGAAGAACAGGAGAGCTACTGCACATCGTACGGCACAACACTGTGTCATAGGGCATGGGTCATACTTCAACGGTTTTTTGCTTGTAAATGTACATCGACACGCCGACAAGCGTTCCAAGCAACAGAACCACGAAAACCAGGAACGTCCCGAGCGGCAGGTACTGAGGATTGTTCACCACAACGCCGGCCTGCTTGTCCAGCCAGCCGACCTTGTCTTTGATTTTTATCTGGAACCAGGCCTTGCCCTCATACACGAGCTCGAAATGGTCCCCTCTTTTCGCCTGGGTGATCACGTTCGACTTTGGATCAAGAAACTCGTAGACATTTACAAAGGGATTTTTGATCTCCACGTACTTTGGGGCTGCGGCGCGGGAAGGGGAAAAGGAGACCAACAGAAAGAAGAAGCACAACAGGGATACAATCGACTGCTTCATGAAGGATACCTCCTCGTTGGGATGTTTGACTGAATTGAATCGTTCAAGCGCGCGAAAAAAAGCTCTTCGGACGGAACGTCGGAAAAACACAAATCTATTTTAAGATACCAAATTTCCGGACCATATACAAGTTTTATGGTATTCAATCTGAATGCGTCTTTCTCGGTGGTTATTATCCCGTCGCACGCGCTCCCGCAGAGCTTCTCAATCTCCTCTCTTGTAAAGGCATGGTGATCGCGAAAGAAATGGGATTCGGACGGATGGACTCCCATGCGTTCGACGAGATAAGAGAAGCGGTCCGGCCTTGCAATTCCCGAGAGCAGTACGGGCCGCTTGAGCGGAAGGTCCGCAGATGTTTCACCCGTACCAAGGTTGCGCCAGACGGTAGGGACCTGATAAAGAATGTGTATGTTCTTTCCGGGAAATAGCGGCGCGAGCTTTTCCCGCGTGCGGCCGAGTTCGTCCGCCAGTCGCCGCTCCCCGATAACGCAGATGCAGTGCGCACGATTGCAATTCTTGAGCGGCTCCCGAAGCGTGCCGCCGGGAATCAGTGTGTCGGCAAAGGGATCGGGCGGCAGGCACACAATGTCGATGGTCCTTTTCATCCGGCGATGCTGGAAGCCGTCGTCCATGATGAAAACTGTTTTTTGAGGAACCACGCTGCACAGGGAATTCGCCGCTCTTGTGCGGATCGGGGAAACTCCAAGCCACGATTCCGGGACTGCCGCGTGAAGCAGCGCGGGCTCGTCGCCCACCAGTTCCCACGAGGCCCGGGAGCCTGGCTTGCATATGACGGTTTCCCGGCTTCGTCTGCCGTAACCCCTGCTCAGGAAGGCCACGGTGAACCCTTTCTCAACAAAGTACTTTCCCACGAGCAGCGACAGTGGAGTTTTTCCCGTGCCTCCTGCGTGGATGCCGCCAACGCTCACGGTTGGTCTGCCGGGTTCCCCGGACAATGCCGGCACGCGGTTGTAAAGAAGATTCCTCATCGCAATGCCGCCGCGGTACACGGACGACAGAAAGCCTGGAACAATGCCGTTGCCGAGCGGTTCCGGAAAGGGAATACTTGTTTTAAGCATGATGTTAAATTGTTTGTGTAGCTTCTGTTATTACAAGTTGTTGCACACAGCCATCACAACCCTTGGACGCTGCGCGAGGTCGCTTAAGACCCGGATGTTTTCCCAGTGTTTGTCCCCCAGTAATTTTGGAACTTTTACGCCCTGGGTCGATCCGATCTCGCAATACAATCTGCCGCCGCGCTTAAGAATGTCCTTACCCTTTGTTGCAAGAATGGCGTAGAAGTCCGTACCTTCTTTGCCCCCGGCTAATGCCTGCCGCGGTTCGAACAACCTCACGCTTTCGTCGAGTTGCAACATTTCCTCATCGGAAACGTAAGGCGGATTGCTGACGATAAAATCGAATCCGCGCTCCGTTGCGCACAAGGTTTTGTTGGCGGCGGCCGTCCGGTCTTTGGACCGGGGATTCTTTACACAAGACAATACGTCGGCGCTCAGGATGCCAAGGCGGTCCGCGGGACAATTGCGGCGCGCGATGCGAAGGGCCGCAAAGGAACTGTCGATGCCTATTCCGGTCCAGAAAGGCCGTTGGTTCAACAGGGCTGCCGAAATGGCCCCGCTGCCGATACCCATGTCCACGAAGCGGGCTCTATGCGCTTGCTCGTTCGCAAGAACAGCCTCAACCAGGATTTCGGTTTCCGGGCGGGGTATGAGAACGTCCGGACTCACGGCAAGTTCGAGCGAACAGAAATGAACCACCCCCAGAACATACGCAAGGGGCTCGCCTGCACCCCTGCGCAATGCGATGGAATCGACCCGGGCGCTTTCCCGCTCGTCCAGCACGCGGTCCGCCGCCCGAAGGTAGAGCGTGCTCCTGTCGCACCCCAACACGTGCTGGAGGATAAGCTCCGATTCCGCAAGAGCGCTTTCCTGCGCCGCCGGGACAAGCGTGTCCCGAAGGGATCGCAACACTGCCTGGACGGTTGAGGTCATGGTGTGCCGCTCCGGACGGAAGACGAAACGGTTACGACGACGAGCCGGCCAGTTTGATGCGCTCGTTGAGGTCCGCGGCGGCCAGTGCATCAATCACCTGCTGCAGGTCGCCGTTGATGATGGCATCCAGTTTGTAAAGCGTCAGGTTGATCCGGTGGTCGCTCAGGCGGTTCTGCGGGAAGTTATAGGTCCGTATCTTTTCACTCCTGTCCCCGGAACCCACCATCGTCCTGCGGCTGGCCGATTCCTCGGCCTGTTTCTCCGATTGGCGCAGATCAAACAGCCTTGAAGAAAGGATCTTCATGGCCTTGTCCTTGTTCTTGAGCTGCGATTTTTCGTCCTGGCACGAAACGGTAAGCCCCGTTTCCAGATGGACGATCCTGACCGCGGATTCCGTTTTGTTCACATGCTGGCCGCCCTTGCCCCCGGCCCGGAACACGTCGATGCGTATTTCAGAAGGATCGATGGTGACCTCTATATCGTCCGCTTCGGGAAACACCGCCACCGATGCGGCCGACGTGTGGATGCGGCCCTGGGCCTCGGTCTGCGGCACGCGTTGCACCCGGTGGACGCCGGATTCGTACTTGAAGGTGCCATAGGCTTCGTCGCCCTTCACCAGGAATATTATTTCCTTGATGGCGCCGATGTCCCCGAAGCTGGAACTGAGTACCTCAAACGTCCAGCCCCTGTTTTCGATATAATGCGTGTACATTCTGTAGAGATCGGCGGCAAAAATTCCGGCCTCAATTCCGCCCGTGCCGGCGCGGATTTCCACCAGCGCGTTCTTGAGGTCGCGCGGGTCTTTGGGCACCAGATAATACTTTATTTTCTGTTCCAGGGCCGGAAGTTCCTGCTCAATCCGTCCGATTTCCTCTTTTGCCATCTCACGAATTTCGAGATCGGGCTCGGTCGTCAGGAGTTCTTTGTTGTCCGCAAAGTTTTTGACTATGTCGACGTACCGGAGATACTCGGGCATGTTCTTCCTGAGCGAATTGTATTCTCTGCCGAGTTTTTCCAGGAGTGCGGGGTTCGAGGTAACTCCGGGAGAGGCGAGTTCTTCTTCCAATTCCTTTTGGCGCGCAATAAGTTCCCGGACCTTATCGATCATAGGGAAGCTTTCAAAGCAGCCGATGCAACCTGCAGTTGTCCGTCATCCGGCTCTTTGGTGGTGATTTTCTGGAGCCACAGGCCCGGCATGATCAGGAGACGCACTACCGGAACGCGCTGGAACCGGTCGGAAAGCCTGAGCATTTCGTACGAGCAGCCTGCAACGAGGGGGGCGATGCCGAGATGGACCAGAAACCGGACAAAAACGTTCGGGTACGGACCGACCGTGAATGCAACGAGCGCGTCGATGATCGAGAAAAGAAAGATGCAGATGACCGCCACCAGCAGAAGAAAACTGGTCCCGCACCGCGGGTGGAGCGTCGAATACCGGCGCATGGTATCCAATGTCAATTCCTTTCCGTCTTCGAATGCGAAGATCGCCTTGTGCTCCGCGCCGTGGTATTCGAATACCCGGCGGATGTCTTTCCACATGCTGATTCCCAGAAGGTACAGCAGGAAAAGGACAATGCGGATGGCGCCGGCCGCGCCGTTGAACGCGATCACGGAATCCTTGAAAAACACCTGGGAAACAAGCATTGGAAAGTACATGAACACGCCGAGGCACACGAGCAGGGCGATGACAAAACTGGAAACATAGGCGGCCTTGTCTCCGGTTCGGAGACTGCCCGGCGGTTCGTCCGCCGCGATCTGGGCCGAGCGGGTGAGAGCCTTGTAGCCGATCTTGAGCGATTCGTACAAATTAATTGCACCGCGTACCACCGGAAAGGAGAGCGATTTGTGCCGCTTCGAAAGAGAAATAAAGGGAAACCGTTCTATGACGGTCTCGCCATCGGGCCTTCGCACAGCCCATGAGATTTTTTGCCTGCTCCGCATCATAACGCCCTCGATCACAGCCTGGCCGCCAACCCTGGTTTTTCGCACCAAAGTCCGGGCCAGAAACAGGGGGAAAAGGGCCATTGACGTGAGATACGGATGTTTCTTCATGTCGGGTCTTGTTCCACCAACGGAAAACGGGCAGTAAAGGAGCGGTTCCTTCTGCCCGTTTGAATGACCGGCGATAGCTACGCTTCTTTTTTGTTGCCGGCGTAGCGCTTCTGGAAGCGCTCGACTCTTCCCGCGCTGTCGATAAGCTTCTGCTTGCCGGTATAGAATGGATGGCATTTGTTGCAAATGTCGATATGGGTGCTTTTGATGGTCGACTTGGTTTCAATCACGTTGCCGCACGAACAGGTAAAGCTTGCCACCTCGTACTTGGGATGAATTTTCTCTTTCACAAACCACCTCCGAAAAAATGAATTATGGAGCTTTAAAATAACCTATGCGCAAAAATTAGTCAATCATGCGGGAGATGCAAACCTGTGACCGAGGATTCCGGGAAAGATTCGCAGAGAAATTTAGTGTCGTAAGTGCCCGTAGTCTTGCAGGAAGGCACAGGAGGGTTTAAAATGAGGAAACGCGAAACGAGGGATCGCATATCGCGTGGGCAATAGGTATCTTTTTTTGAAAGTAACCGGTTAAAGGCGCTCATGCAACATTTCTTTACGCAGAATCTTGATTTCATCTACTTCGTATATGGACTGTCGTATCTCCTGATGGGTATGGCCATCCTGCTTCAGCCGAAAAAGGCGAGTCACCTGAGGCTGACTGATACGCTGTGGCTTTTGGCGTTGTTCGGAATCCTTCATGGCACCAACGAGTTAATTGACATGTGGGTGCTGATCAAGGGCCAAAACACGAGCGTTAATGCGGCCCGTTTCATTACGCTTGTCCTTTCGTACGTATTTCTTTTTGAATTCGGCAAGGAGTTGCTTCGTATATCCGACGCCGGCCCTCTGAGTTGGCAACAGGCAATTATCGACCGCGCACGGTGGATGCTGGCGCCGGTGACGGCCTGTCTCGTGTTTGTTTTTGCCTTTGCCCGCCAGGACGTCTGGACGGTTGCGAATATCTGTGCCAGGTACCTGTTCGGGTTCCCCGCGGGCGTCATTGTCTGTATCGGCATGCTTTCGTACTATTTGCGCAAAAGGGAAACGCTCGATGCCTTCAGGGTGGGGCCTTGGTGCCTGATCGTGGCGGCATCCTTCCTGCTGTATGCATTCTTTGGCGGACTGGTGGTTGCCCCGGGCAGTTTCTTCCCGGCACGTTGGCTCAACACCGATTCCTTCTTCTCCGTAGTGCATGTCCCGGTCCAACTGTTCCGCGCGCTTATCGCCGTGCTCGCATTCCTTTCAATCATCCGGATGATCAGGATCTTCAATGTTGAAATCGAACGAGAACTCGCTGATGTCAATCGGAAGCTGGTTGAGTCCGGCAACCGAAAGTCCGAGTACGTTTCTTTTGTTTCCCACGAGCTGAAGACCCCGTTGACAACCATGATGGGGTTTGCGCAGACCATACTGGCTTTGAAGCCGGCCCAAGAGCAGCGTGACGTTTACTTGAAATATATCGAATCGGAGGGGAAGCGTCTGGTGAGGCTCATCGATGATTTTCTGGGACTCGCCAGGTTCGAGGCCGGCGTTTTCAACATGCGAATCGATTCCGTGGACATTTCGAAGCTGATTACGGAGTCCCTCGCGAGCATCGAGATACCTGCCGGCGTCAACGTGGAGGCCGACGTACCGCAGGGTTTTCCTGCCTTCCGCGCAGATGGCGACAAGATCAAGCAAGTGTTGATCAATCTACTGAGCAATCAGTTGCGATACACGCCCAAGGACGAAAAGATATCCATCGAGGTCCGGGAACTGGATGGTTTCGTCGTTGTCAGCGTCCGCGACCGCGGGCCGGGCATCAGGAAAGAAGACCTGGAGAAAATCTTCGACAAATTCTATCGCGGCGACGATGCGGTTTCGAGGGCCAGCAAAGGAAACGGCCTTGGGTTGGCCATTTCCGCGGAAATCGTTCGGGCCCATAACGGCAGGATCTGGGCCGAGTCGGAGGAAGGCAAGGGGAGCACGTTCTTTTTTGCACTTCCGAAAGTTGGACCATAGAACCGGGCTGCAGCGATGCCGCCCGCGCGTGAGCGGGTTGCATGTCTGTGTTTTCCTTTCAGGCTTTCTCCATCGGATACACAAGTCCCCACTGGGCTCGAATGGCATCCATGGTCCCCATCACGGCGAGCGATTCCGAGAGCGGCATCATGTCGCTCTCCAGTTTTCCCTCCTTGATGCAATGCATCACTTCTTCGGCCTCGTACTCGTAACCGTTGGCCCTGAAGGGGATTGAAATGTCTCTTGACACGCCGGTAAAAACCGTGGCCGTCACGGCACGCCAGAATTGCGGGATCCGGATGGAACCGGCGGCGCCGAAGATCTGCGCTTCGTTGGCGGTTGCAGCGCAAAGAGAGCTGGATAAAAGCGCCGTTTCGCCCCGGTCGTAACGCAGAATCGCGGCAGCCTGTTCATCCACGCCGGTTGTGCCGAGAGAGGCTATGCTCACCAATGCGGACGGCTTTCTTTTGTAAATCATGGATGCCATTGCCACGGTATAGACGCCCACATCCAGAAGCGATCCTCCGCCGAGGAGCGGATCAAAAAGCCGCGACCGGGGATTGAAATTCGCGCGAAAGCCGAAATCAGCGGTCATCATGCGGATGTCGCCGATGGCGCCGCCTGCCAGCAGGTCAAGCACTTTGCGGACAACCGGCAGGAACCGCGTCCACATCGCCTCCATCAAAAAAAGTTTGGTCGCCTTTGCAACGGCGACCATTTCCCGGGCGTCTTTTTGATTGATGGCAAAGGGTTTTTCGCAGAGGACATGTTTGCCGCCGTTGAGGCATACAATAGTGTGGGCTTTATGAAACGTGTGCGGCGTGGCCACATATACCACGTCCACCCCGGGATCGGCCGCCAGGGCATCGTAGCCGACATGCCATGCGACGGCGTTATGTTTCGCGGCAAAGGCGCGGGCCCTTGTTTCGCTCTGCGAGGCAACGGCATATAATTGCGCATCGGGAATTACTTGTAATGCATCGGCAAATTTTCCGGCAATGGCGCCGCAGCCGAGGATTCCCCAGTTTATCATGTTCTTGGTTCCTGTTGCTGATTGCCGTTCGCTACCGTATCTCGACATATTCCTTTGGCGCCGAATTGGTTGCCATGGTCCAGACCGTTGCCGCCAAATTCCGGACGCAAAATACGGCCAGCGGTCCGTAGCCGTACAGAGCCGGGACTCGAATCATGAAAGGTCCTTTGCCGAAAACGCTTATCTGACAAAAACAAACGCCCTGGTAACATCCTGATTCCCGCCTGTCAGCCGCGCAAAATAGCTTCCCGCGGGAAGGGGCGCGCCGTCGGCATTCGTACCCGGCCACACGTTCGTAGTACCGTGCACCGGCACCCGCGCCACGATCCGTCCCCGGATATCATATATGCAAATAACGGAGGACGGGGTTCCCGGCAGGAGGTGGAACGTCACGCCGGATATGGCCAAGCTGACTGCAAGAGCAGGTGTATTTTCTTCCGCGGTTGCGCGCGGCGGCGTGCGAACTGATGTAAGGACCGTTGCCGGATCAATCATTTGCCTGGTCTTCCGGGCCGAGCCCCAATAGCCGACTCCCGGATTCTGAATCGATCCGCTGCTGTCCTGAAAGACGCGGGAATAATCGGTTGTCAAGGTTATGGGCCACACGGTCGAACCGTTCGGATTGCCGGGCCAGGAGCCGCCGATCGCCACATCGTACATGAGCCACATGAAATCACTCGTATTGTCGGATGAGACTGCGCAATGCTTGGTTGCTTTCCCGTCTATGTACCAGGTGACACCAGAGGTTGTCCACAAGAGCGCATAAATGTGATAGACGTTGTTGTTTTCGCTCAGCTTGTTACTTGCCAGATCGGCGCAGGTGTCAAAACCTCCCGCGGCTATGTGCGGCGTTTGATAACACCCTAAATCCGTGAGAAAAACTTTGGCATTTTGATGATTTTTCGTGTAGATTAAGGGTGAATGGTGCTTGACTAAATGGCAGTTCACATTATTCACCCGGAAGGTGTCATGCCAAAGCCGAGAAAGTTGATAATCACGGAGACGGACGAGTTTCTGACCAGCCATGGTGGAATGGCAATGATCGGGATGCTTGCGGAGCGATCCGGTTTGCGCGAGCGTGTTTCGCAGGTTACTCCGGACAAGAAGAGCGGGAGTATAAGCACCGCGGACGCGCTGCTGACCATGACGGGGCTTTTGTGTCTTGCCAAACCAGACTTTGACGGGGTCGAGCAGTTTCGTGAAGACGACTATTTTCAGGAGATGCTTGGATTGAAAGCGGTTCCTTCCGAGGCTACACTGCGGCAGCGAATGGACGAAACGGGCCTGACCGTTCAAAACGCAGTCCTTTCCGCTTCGGCGTCCCTGTTGAAAAAAGCAGCGCCACGGCTCACCGCCTGCTTTGGACCGTATATTCCGATTGACGCTGACGTATCTCCTTTTGACAACAGTGGTTCTCATAAGGAAGGCGTAAGCTGCACGTACAAGTTGTTCGAGGGATATTCTCCGATGCTTGCCTACATAGGCGTGGAAGGCTACCTGCTGAACGCGGAGTTGCGCGAAGGGAAACAACATTGCCAGGAAGGAACTCCGGAGTTTCTGCGCAAGACCATAGCCCTTGCTCGAAAAATAACGGATCGTTCGATCCTTGTGCGTCTTGATGCCGGACATGACGATATTGAAAACATGCGAGTCTGCCGCAAGGAAAAGGTCGATTACATAATCAAACGGAACATACGCAGGGAATCTATTGACGAATGGCTCGTGGATGCTCAAGCGCTCGGTGACTGGCGTCATCCTCGTGAAGGCAAGACCGTGTACGTTGGTGAGACAATACGGGAAAGAAACGGCGAAAACATGCGCGTTGTGTTCGAGGTGATCGAACGGACAATCGACCGCGACGGAAACGCCTTGCTGCTGCCGGATGTAGAGGTTCACACGTGGTGGACGAGCCTGAGCAGACGCAACGCCGGCCCGGACGACGTTATTGCAGCGTACCGGGATCATGGCACCAGCGAGCAGTTTCACTCGGAGCTGAAGAGTGATATGGCGCTGGAGCGGCTTCCCAGCGGGAAGTTCACGACCAACGCATTGGTGTTGACGTTGGCGGTTCTTGCGTTCAACATGCTGCGGCTCTGCGGCCAAGTTGGAATCGACAAGGGGTACGTGCCGCGTAAGAAAGTTGCACGCCGGAGATTGCGGAAGGTCATTCAGGATCTTATGTACATAGCAGCACGCGTGATAACGCATGCCCGCCGGTTGATGCTTGCCCTGTCGCGGCGGAATCAACTCCGCATAGCGTGGACGCAAACGTATCTGGCGTTCGCCACGGATGGCTGACCTAAGGAGAGCAATAAACGGAAATAGACCCGTAACCAAACAAACGTCGCCACCGACACGTTGAGTGTATTTGTCAACCATGGGGTCAGAAGCGCAAATCATAGTGGAATCACCCCGGCAACAACTTATCAAGAAGCCTTAGCAACCATATTCGTTCTTGTCAACGCCGTCAATTTGTTTTTAATAACCTTATCTCACGGAATCAGGAACACGTCAGGGAATCGGACGCAAACTCAAAGATGTCCCATTCGGGCGGCCAGCGCGACGTGGAACTCAGCCAGTACGCAGGCCATGCGCCCTGGGTCACTTTCATTTTGATCCGGCTTTCAAAATAGCCGTGCTTGAACGAGGGGACCGCGGAAAAATAGCCCGACGACGAGTCCTGTTTTCCTTCGATGGTAATTGCTCCGTTGCCGGCGACAAGATTGCTGCCGTCCGTGGTAACATGTTCGATGCCGTAACTGCCGCCCGGCCAACTGGCGTTTGTCTTCATCCAGCGGTCGGTGCTTATCGAGTCCCCGTTGAATTCGTCGCTGAACACGAGCGTGTATCCGGGAGGGACAAAGGCAAGGCCGGGATCAGGCTGGTCCGCAGCGCGTGCCATGAACGGGCATAGCAAAAAGTTAACAAAGAGGAATGATGCGCGTGAAAGGACGATTGTCGCTTTGAGTTCCGTAATGATGGTTTTCATGTTGTCTCCAGTGTCGCAAACGCCGAATGAGAGCCGGGCATATTTGTCGGACTCAACAGGGATATTTACAGACGGTCACGATCAGGGATGATCGTGACCGTACAAGTCTGCATATGCGGGAAGACCGGTAGAAATTGAAGCAAAGAGCAAGAGGCCATCTTAATTGACGTTTACAAACAGTTCCGAAGTGATTTGATGCCCGCCTTGCATAAGGCGAATGCAATAGATTCCATGTGGCAGGTTACTACGCTGAAAAGATATGGTCTGTCCAGCAACGCCCTTTACTTGCTTTACCACCCGTCCATGAAGATCACAGATTGCCATCGTTGCATTTTCTGAAAGCCTGTATGCCCCGTGAGCCGTTTGGAAAGAAGGCATCGTGCTCTGACCGGAAGAAGCATGTATTGCAAGCGGAATAAACGACAACAAATAATTTGCTGTTGATGCGGGTTTTACACCAGGAATATGGCTGATGTTAGCGGGTTGAAAATTCACCGTGTTTGCGACCCATTCATACGTGGTATCAAGACCTGTAGTGGCGTAACCGCTGAATGACCATACGCCTGTTGCAGAATTATGATAAAAAGTACTGTCGAAATTGTTATCAGCTCTGGACCAGCGCAGACAATTGCTGTAGGTGTGGGCAGGTGTCGTTACGGCGCCCCAGCCATCCGCGAATAATTTATAAATGATGCAAAAACTGACTCGCATGGAGTCGTAAGGCGGAACGGGATAAGCATATGAAATAGAATAGTGAGTTGTATCGGTAAAGGTAGTACTGTAGGTAAAGGGAAATACTATCGACTTCATCGGCGGATCATATGCGACAGTTGTGGTACCTTGCACGGAACTGTAATTGAAACCCAACACGTCGCTGAATTCCGGCGTGACCGTAAAATAGGTATAATAATAAGAACCTGTGCCTCTATCAAAGCGCTTTTCCGCCAAATTCGAGGCGGGAAAAGAGCTATGGGCCGGAGTAGAGCTTGGATCAACAAAATAGAGGGTATCTGCACTATGGTTGTGCAGGGTAGCTAAATTCCAGACCTGATTTGCACCTGCATTACCAACAGGAGCTGTGCAGGTGGTGTCATCGGCAATGATTGCAATATCTCCGACCACCGGCATATTGCTTTGGGTAAGAATAATCTGAGCATGTGAAAGGCCAGCATTGAGCAGAAAGATGATTGAGCTAATACGCAGAATTGTCTTCATGGTTTTCCTTATTTTAAATTTGCAAATTTCTCCACCAAAACAATCAAAGCATATCATGGGCTTAAG
>CAVSQB010000012.1:0-139997 GCA_963729895.1 uncultured Fibrobacterota bacterium
AATGTTTACAAAAGGGAGACTTTTTCAACACCCTGCTAGATCCGCTACATATAAACCGGCATAAGAGATAAAAACGCTTCCCTTTTCACGTAAGATGCTTTCGAAAGAGTCTTGCGCTGGAATGTTAAGGTCAACGATAACTGCGCGATAGTGAGTCTCTCTCAACAATCTATCCGCTTCCTGTAAGGTACTTGCCCAAATTGATTTAAATCCTTTAGCCGCTATATATTCTGATAACCAGTCCAAATGCTGTGGTTCATCATCCACAATTAGCAAGGTATCACCTAGCAGGGTGTTGAAAAAGTCTCCCTTTTGTAAACATTTATCCTTATATTATAGGGGAACCCCAACCAAGGAGTATTGATGAGAGGTTCCCAGCCAGCCCAAGGCGGTATGTTCAGCTTCGTTTCTCCGGATTCCCGAGTGCCGGCAACGCACCCGCTTCGTCGTGTCAAACAGTTTACGGACATAGCGCTGCGCCGCCTTTCTCGTGACTTTGAGGCGATGTACAGCCGGATGGGACGCCCTTCGATACCGCCGGAATGGCTTTTGAAAGCACAGATATTGATGGCTTTGTTTTCGATACGGTCGGACCGGTTGTTTTGCGAGATGCTGGACTATAACATTCTGTTCCGATGGTTTCTTGACATGGATCTGGATGCGGCATCGTTTGATCATAGTGTGTTTTCGAAGAACCGAGATCGACTTATGGAACAGGAGATTGCGCACCGGCTGATGCAGGAAATCGTGCGTCTTGCTCGTTCCGAAGAGTTGTTGTCCGATGAGCATTTCACGGTTGACGGCACGTTGATTGAAGCCTGGGCATCGATGAAGAGCTTCAAGCGAAAAGACGCGGAATCGGCGAACAAGACTGACGATGATCGGAGTAATCCGTCGGTTGATTTCCACCATGAGAAGCGAAGCAATGAGACACATCAGAGTTCGACCGATCCAGAGGCGCGGTTGGCTCGGAAGAACAAGAGAACGGGAGCGCAGCTGGCGTATTCCGGTCACGTGCTGATGGAAAACCGAAATGGGTTGTGTGTTGATATCGCCATTGCGCCAGCGACGGGGACAGCGGAACGGGATATGGCGCTTGAGCTGATAAAGCATGAACGCAGGCGCGGAAAACGCCGGATGAAGACGGTGGGTGCAGACAAAGGGTATCATGCAACCGAATTTATCAAGAGCCTGCGACGCCTGCACGTGAAGCCTCACATTGCCGAGAAGGCCAACACTTCGCTTAAAGGGTTGGATGGAAGAACGACTCGGCATAAGGGATACAGCGTAAGTCAAAGGAAACGAAAACGGGTTGAAGAGATATTTGGGTGGATCAAGAGCGTCGGTGGCCTGCGGAAAACTCGGGTAAGAGGAATACGAATCAACCAGACTGTTGCCTACGTGGTTGCCGCAGCGTACAACTTGATACGCATGGTTAAGTTGATGCCGCAAACGGTGGGGGCAGCATGAGAATGGCCTGGGAATCCGGGGAAATGCCTCGGAACGAGGCAGGTAAAACCTCTCTGACATATGTAAAGTTGAAGTTAGGTTCATAAAAAATCAACAAGAGCGCTTCTGTTAGGACTATTTCAACAACCTGTTAGGTCAGCCATCCGTGGCGAACGCCAGATACGTTTGCGTCCACGCTATGCGGAGTTGATTCCGCCGCGACAGGGCAAGCATCAACCGGCGGGCATGCGTTATCACGCGTGCTGCTATGTACATAAGATCCTGAATGACCTTCCGCAATCTCCGGCGTGCAACTTTCTTACGCGGCACGTACCCCTTGTCGATTCCAACTTGGCCGCAGAGCCGCAGCATGTTGAACGCAAGAACCGCCAACGTCAACACCAATGCGTTGGTCGTGAACTTCCCGCTGGGAAGCCGCTCCAGCGCCATATCACTCTTCAGCTCCGAGTGAAACTGCTCGCTGGTGCCATGATCCCGGTACGCTGCAATAACGTCGTCCGGGCCGGCGTTGCGTCTGCTCAGGCTCGTCCACCACGTGTGAACCTCTACATCCGGCAGCAGCAAGGCGTTTCCGTCGCGGTCGATTGTCCGTTCGATCACCTCGAACACAACGCGCATGTTTTCGCCGTTTCTTTCCCGTATTGTCTCACCAACGTACACGGTCTTGCCTTCACGAGGATGACGCCAGTCACCGAGCGCTTGAGCATCCACGAGCCATTCGTCAATAGATTCCCTGCGTATGTTCCGTTTGATTATGTAATCGACCTTTTCCTTGCGGCAGACTCGCATGTTTTCAATATCGTCATGTCCGGCATCAAGACGCACAAGGATCGAACGATCCGTTATTTTTCGAGCAAGGGCTATGGTCTTGCGCAGAAACTCCGGAGTTCCTTCCTGGCAATGTTGTTTCCCTTCGCGCAACTCCGCGTTCAGCAGGTAGCCTTCCACGCCTATGTAGGCAAGCATCGGAGAATATCCCTCGAACAACTTGTACGTGCAGCTTACGCCTTCCTTATGAGAACCACTGTTGTCAAAAGGAGATACGTCAGCGTCAATCGGAATATACGGTCCAAAGCAGGCGGTGAGCCGTGGCGCTGCTTTTTTCAACAGGGACGCCGAAGCGGAAAGGACTGCGTTTTGAACGGTCAGGCCCGTTTCGTCCATTCGCTGCCGCAGTGTAGCCTCGGAAGGAACCGCTTTCAATCCAAGCATCTCCTGAAAATAGTCGTCTTCACGAAACTGCTCGACCCCGTCAAAGTCTGGTTTGGCAAGACACAAAAGCCCCGTCATGGTCAGCAGCGCGTCCGCGGTGCTTATACTCCCGCTCTTCTTGTCCGGAGTAACCTGCGAAACACGCTCGCGCAAACCGGATCGCTCCGCAAGCATCCCGATCATTGCCATTCCACCATGGCTGGTCAGAAACTCGTCCGTCTCCGTGATTATCAACTTTCTCGGCTTTGGCATGACACCTTCCGGGTGAATAATGTGAACTGCCATTTAGTCAAGCACCATTCACCCTTAATCTACACGAAAAATCATCAAAATGCCAAAGTTTTTCTCAAGACAGCAAAATAGAAGTGTTTTGAAACAACTCAAAAGGAGACAGAATGAGAACTTCTAATTGGCTTCTAATGGGTCTACTGTTCTTATTCGGTTACGGCACCACTTCAGCAGCGATTCCGATTACCTTCACTCAAATTTCTTCTACCGTTGTCTCTGAAAACGGGCTGAGCCTCACCCTATCGATAGACTCAACGACCTATCAGCCGGGACAGCAGATTTCTATTTCAATTACTGAAAAGAACACCCTGGCAACGAAAGACAGCATCGAAGCAGCTAATGCGTGGTTTGTTCAAGGTTCAAGCATGGGAGGACCTTGCGTGGCAAATTATCCTTTTGGAATATCTATCCTGCAAGGATACTACGATATGACAAACGTGTCTTCCATCACTCCGCTCAACCTTTACGACCCGAATATGCCATGGAATTGCCCATTGATCCTAGCAATTAGTGCCTACAATTTTCAACCGTTAAGCGATACAGCTGCCATCTATCCCTACGACAACCCACTGCCACCTGAGTCGATTCTAATGACCGGCAAGGTTAGTTACACAGGATATTGGGCCGGTAATCCACCAACAGCGACCTTCATTAACTTTACCCCTGGTATCTACACCGTGGTTGGAGTTGATGAATGGGGAGCACTTGTTATACTCCATATCACCGTTACACCAGCAACGGCTGTAACATCGTCCCACCAGAAGCTGAATCCTCAAGCAAGAGTAATACCCCAAGGACGCGTTTATAATATCAGAGGAGCATTGGTATCTTCATCCGGACGGCGAGGACAGATCCCTGGAATTTACTTTATCAAAAGCGGCGGTACTGGACTGTTTACTGTAATCAGGTAATCAAGTATATATTTCCCTTTCCAAGGGGGAAGCGGCCTTTGGGCCGCGGGGATTGTTGCAATTCTCTGATCATAAAATCAAGAATGGAAATGGAACCGCAGATGAAAACCGAAATGAAAATCAAACAAAAATGTATGCTTCACAAAACAATAGCAGTGAACTCACTCGTCATTTAATAGTCAGAAGTCTTCGCCGCAAATTCCCCTTGGCTTTTTTCCACAGTTCCCTCCAGCCGTATCGAGCGAGGTGGTCGCGCACATAATAGAATTCGGCGTAGAAAGGCCGGTCCAAGACCCGCTTTCTTGTCTTGATGTCGATCAGGCGGCCTTTGCATTCCCTGCAACGTTCCTCAACCAGCCGTCCTTCCATTTCGTTAAGAATGATCCGCTGCGATTTGTCGCCAAGAAAGATCTCTTCCAATGAAGATTGATTCACGTTGCCAAGATCAAGCATGCCTTCATGATCGCAGCAGCAGAAGGTGCACGTACCGTCGCACTGTATCACAAACGTATCATGCATCATTGAACAACGGCCATGCATGCTCTTTATGACGGTTGTTCCCGGCGGCCTCAGTTGATTGTCCCATGTTCCTTTTGGTTTGATGTATAACGTTGATTTTTTCCCGAGCGGATAATTAACCGTGGGGTTCACGATGCTTATTTTTGATGGCCGGCTGCCCAGGGAACGGCTCAAGTCATCGTAAAATCGCTGAATTTCCCTCTTTTCTTTGCGATATTTTGTCAAACTCCATCCGATTGAACGAAGATCGGCAAGACAGTCCAGCTGGACGGAAAGGCCGGCTGCATCCGCTTTTACCAGGAAATCCATGAGCCTCTTGAAATATTCGTTCCAACTCAACACGTTGCGGGAACGGGAAGCAAATGTTTCCGGACGAATATCCTGCAGGCTGAGAACGACAATTCCTTGTTTAAGGCTCTGGATCAATCGTTGCGACCGGTTCTCGTCAAGGAGAGCGCCGTTCGTGAACAGGATCACCGAGAGGCGCAGGCTGTTCGCGAATTCGATGGCGTCAAATATGTCCGGGTGAAGTAACGGTTCTCCCAATTGATGAAAGCAAATTGTGCCGGACAGTTTCTTTTCGGCAATCTCGACGAGTATCTTCTTCCACATTGAAGGGAACATTCTGGCGCGGGGTCGATGTAACGAATCGCTGGGGCAAAAATCACAGTGAAAATTGCAGGCATTGGTCAGTTCGACAAAAACATGGGTCCAGAGATAGTTTGACGGTCTTCTGTACGGTTGAAGTTTGTCATTCATGGTGGACCTGTTCCAAACACGTAATGCTTGACTTATCCGGCCTTTTCCGCACGGCTCAACGCCTCGACGAAGCTCGGCACAAATATACTTTTTGTCGGGTGGTGCGAAGAGGGCGCCCAGAAAACGGCAACTCGCTTGATTTAGGAGGGTAAGGCACACCGCTTTGAACTCATATTTCGACATTTTGCCCGATTCCCGCATTATTTCCCACTAATGAATTTCCAGTGTTGTATTTTTTCTTATCCGGAACCTTCGCGAAATCCTAAGCTTCAACACCGGCCCTTTCCTGATGCCTGACGTTGAAGCACACCAGAGGCATATTGAAGAACCCCGCCCCAAGTGGCGGGGATTCTTCCTTGCCCTAGGAAAAAATATTTGTAATTCGCCCGCTCACCCCGCGCCAAGTCTCGGGGATTGCGCGGGCTGAGGCATTCAATGGACATCGAGAGCATAATTCTCCCTTATTATCCCAGGACCCAGGCGATTTACCTGTTCGGGTCTTACGGGTCTGTGGCGGAGCGTTCGGACAGCGACGTTGATATCGGTTTGCTTCTTCCGTTTGAAATGGCAAAGCGCGAGGACATGCTTGCAGTTTCCGAATGCCGGTTTGCGTTGGAGGATGCGCTTGGAAACCCGGTGGACTTGGTAAACATGAGGCTGGTGAAGACGGTTTTTCAGCACCAGATTATTTTTTCGGGCAGACTGGAATATGTGGGTGACGAATCGGCGAAACGGGAATTCGAAATGCTTGTATTGTCGTTCTACCAAAAACTCGGAGAAGAACGTCGGAAGATTTTGGAGAATTTCTATTTGACAAAGAGGGCATACGACGTATGAACGACGTTGTCATCAATAAGATTCAGAGCATTCAACGCTGCGTTGAGCGGGCGAGAGCCGAATACAACAAGAATCCGGAAAGGTTTCCCGAGGATTTCTCCGTGCAGGATGCTGCCGTCTTGAACATTTTGCGCGGATGCGAGCAGGCCATCGATCTTGCCAACTACATGGTTACGACCTACAAACTGGGCTTGCCCAATTCGAGCGCCGACAGCTTCGATCTGCTCTGTAACCGGTCGGTCATTGAAAGATCGCTCGCAGATAGGCTGAAGAAGATGGTTGGTTTCAGGAACATGGCCGTCCACCAATACGACAAACTGAACATTGCCATTGTGGTGAGCGTCATAACAAAAAATTTGGATGATCTCATTCGGTTCGGCGACAAGATCATGGAGTATTTGAAGGACAAATGATAATGCAAGGAGCATTCCCTTCTTGATCTTCTCCACCCTCCTAAACCCCGCCTTTGACGTGATCTACAATGTCGCGTCCCTGACTGTCGGCGCGACCGTCACCGACGCCGCAAGCCGCATGTACCCGGCGGGAAAAGGCATCAACATCGCGACCGTCGTCAAGACGCTCGGCGAGGACGTCACCGTTGCCGGCATTGTTCCCGAATACTCGATCAAGCAATTCACGGATTACCTGAAGGCGCAGGCCATCGGCTCCCGTCTGTTTCCCACAAAGGGAAGCGCGCGCGTAAACGCGACGATCCTGGAGAGCGCGTCCGGCGGGACCACGCACATCAGCAGCCCGGGCCAGCCCCTTACCGTGCGCGTGCAGGACGAGGCGCTTCATTGTATCCGGTCGTACATGGCGGAAGGCGACGTATGGGCTTTTTCCGGGAGCCTGCCGCCCGCTTTCGGGAGCGATTCGTACCGGAAGCTCATCCGGTTTTGCCGTGAAAAGGGCTGTTCCACCTTACTTGACGGAAGGGGAGACACACTCAAGGTGGGCGTGCGCGCCAGGCCGCGCATGATAAAGCCCAATCTGGACGAGCTTGAGCAGTTTTTTGGCGAGCAGATCCAGGGAGTGCATCATATTGCGCTCAAAGCCAAACGGCTGGTTGACATGGGCGTCGAATACGTATTCGTCTCCCTCGGGTCCGACGGCATGATAGCCGTTCACGAAAACGACTGTCTCTTGTGCGGATCTCCTTCGGTGAAGGTGGTCGATACCGTGGGGTGCGGCGACGCGTTTGTGGCCGGCCTTCTTGTCGGGTATTCGAGGAAGTTCTCTTTTTCGGAGATGTGCCGCATGGCGATAGCCTGCGGCGCGTCAAAGGCGATGCATCGCGGGCCGGCGGCGGTAACTCGCGATGAGGTGTGGCAACTCATGGAGGAAGTGAAGGTGAAGGCGATATGAAAGGTTACAACGAGACGAAACGGATCCTTGTCACGGGCGGCGCGGGGTTTCTCGGGTCGCACCTGTGCGACAGGCTGGTCAAAGAAGGAAACGATGTGGTGTGTCTCGACAATTACTTTACCGGCCGCAAGAAGAACATCGAGCACCTGATCGATTGCCATAACTTCGAGCTCATCCGGCACGACGTGACCGTCCCGCTGTTTCTGGAGGTGGACCAGATTTACAATCTCGCGTGTCCTGCCTCGCCGATCCACTACCAGTACAATGCGGTAAAGACCATCAAGACGAGCGTGCTCGGCGCCATCAACATGCTCGGACTTGCCAAGCGGGTGAAGGCGCGGGTGCTGCAGGCGTCGACGTCGGAAGTGTATGGCGACTCGAACGTGCATCCCCAGCGCGAGGATTATTGGGGTCACGTCAATCCGATCGGCATCAGGTCGTGCTACGACGAAGGTAAGCGCGTCGCGGAAACGCTGTTTTTCGATTACCACCGCCAGAACAATGTCGACATCCGCGTCATGCGCATCTTCAACACCTACGGCCCGCGGATGCACCCTCATGACGGCAGGGTCGTTTCGAATTTTATCGTGCAGGCCATCCGGGGCGAAGACCTTACGCTCTATGGCGACGGGTCGCAGACGCGATCGTTCTGTTACGTGGACGATCTTATTGAAGGCATGCACCGCCTCATGAACCAGGACGCTTTTATCGGGCCGGTCAACATGGGCAATCCGGACGAATTCACCATCAGAGAACTTGCCGAACGTGTGGTGAAGTTGACCGGCGGCAAGTCGGGGATCGTGTACAAGCCGCTGCCGTCGGACGACCCCCGGCAGCGGTGTCCCGACATTTCGCTTGCAAAGGAACATCTGAAGTGGGAGCCGAAGATCAAACTGGCGGAAGGGTTGAAGAAGACGATAGAGTATTTCAAGGCTTCGCTTTCCAAATGACAAGGAACCATGCAAAACCCGGAAGAGTCCACCGCAAAGGCGCAAAGTACGCAAAGATGAATTATTGTTTTTCTTTGCGGTTCTTGGCGTCCTCTGCGTCTTTGCGGTGAATCTTGATTTTCGAACGAAGGCATAAGGAGACCATAGTGACCGAATACAAACCCGAGGTTATAGAACCCAAGTGGCAGGCGCGGTGGCGGGAAGCAAATCTTCACAAAACAGTCTACGATCCTGCCAAACCCAAGTACTACGCACTCGACATGTTTCCCTATCCGTCCGGGTCGGGTTTGCACGTTGGGCATTGCGAGGGATATACGGCCACGGACATCATCACGCGCTGGAAAAGAATGCAGGGATACAATGTTCTGCATCCCATGGGCTGGGACGCATTCGGGCTTCCGGCCGAAAACTACGCCATAAAGACCGGCATTCATCCGCGGATCACAACAGAGAAATCCATAGCAAATTTTCGCAGGCAGATCGATTCCGTCGGGTTCTGCTACGACTGGGACCGGGAGGTGAACACCACCGACCCGCTCTATTACAGGTGGACGCAATGGATATTTATTCAGCTTTTCAAAAAGGGGCTCGCCTACGAAGGCGTAATGCCCATAAACTGGTGCCCTTCCTGCAAGACAGGCCTTGCCAATGAAGAAGTGAAAGCCGGATTGTGCGACCGGTGCGGGACCCAGGTGGAGCGAAAGGCGCTGCGCCAATGGCTTTTACGCATCACGCACTACGCAGACAGGCTGCTCGAAGACCTCAAGGATTTGGACTGGCCGCAGTCCACGGTGCTCATGCAGAAGAACTGGATCGGCCGGTCCGAAGGGGCGGAGGTGGTTTTCAAGGTCTGCGGCGGGCCGTCCGACGGCGCGGAGCTGCCCGTGTTTACGACGCGACCCGACACGCTGTACGGCGCAACCTACATGGTTTTGTCTCCGGAGCACGCCCTTGCGGACGCGCTCACGACGCCCGAACAAAAGCCCGCCGTCCAGGCTTACCAGGCGGCGGCGCGCAGGAAAAGCGACCTGGAGCGCACCGAACTGTCAAAAGAAAAGACAGGGGTGTTTACGGGCGGGTATGCGGTCAATCCCGTAAACGGCGACAAGACGCCCGTGTGGATCGCCGACTACGTGCTGTCAACCTACGGCACGGGCGCGATCATGGCCGTGCCCGCGCACGATGAGCGCGATTTCGAATTTGCGACGGTATATGGAATTCCGATAGTGGAGGTCGTCCGTCCGGCCGGCGTTGAAACGAGTTTGCCCGCTGCCGCATACGTGGGTGAGGGCGTCAGCATGAATTCAGGTGATCTCAACGGCCTGCCCACGGCCGCGGCGAAGGAGAAGGTCACCGCGCAACTTGAAGCGCGGGGACTCGGCAGAAAAGCTGTTTCGTACCGGCTGCGCGACTGGCTGTTTTCCCGCCAGCGCTATTGGGGTGAACCCATTCCGCTGGTCCATTGCCCGAAGTGCGGCACCGTGCCGGTGCCGGAGGACCGTTTGCCGGTGCTGTTGCCCGAGGTTGACAAATTTGAACCATCCGGCACCGGCGAATCGCCGCTCGCCGCAATCGAATCGTGGGTGGCCGCTGCGTGCCCCCGCTGCGGCGGCGCGGCGCGGCGCGAAACCAACACCATGCCGCAATGGGCGGGGTCGTGCTGGTACTATCTGCGCTATCTTGATGCGCACAATGACAAGGAACCCTGGGCGAAGGCGGAGGAACGGCGCTGGATGAATATCGACCTGTACGTGGGCGGCGCCGAGCACGGAGTTCTGCACCTGCTGTACGCGCGGTTCTGGCATAAGGTTCTTTTTGACCTCGGCCTCGTTTCCACCCGGGAACCGTTCAAGAAACTGCGGCACCAGGGAACCGTGCTGGCCCGGACATTTGCGGACGCTTCGCAAAAATACCATGAGTTTTCGGAAGTCGAATTCAGGGGCGAACACGCCCATCTGAAATCAACAGGGGAGAAGCTGAAGAGTGAAGTGGAAAAGATGGCCAAGTCGAAGCTCAACGGCATCAACCCCGACGACGTGATACGGCAGTACGGCGCGGACACGCTGCGGCTGTACGAAATGTTCATGGGCGATTTCGAATCGCCCAAGCCGTGGGACCCGCGCGCCATAGAAGGATGCCACCGTTTCCTGCGCCGTATCTTCCGGCTCGTTGACGAATTCGACCAGGCAAAGGCCCCGCAGAACGACCCGCACCTGCGCCTGCGCCACCGGACCATCAAGCAGGTGAACGCTGATATTGACAAAATGCAATTCAACACGGCCGTCGCCCGGCTCATGGAATTTCTCAACGAACTCTCGTCCGAGGGAGCGACGGCCGAGGACCTCAGGGTGCTCGTTCTGCTGCTCGGTCCCTATGCGCCGCATTTCTGCGACGAGGCGTGGGAAATGCTGGGGAACAAGGGGTTTGTTCTCAGCCAGACGTGGCCCGCCTACGATGAAGCGCTTACGGTTGACACTACGGTTACGGTGGTGGTGCAGGTGAACGGCAAGCTGCGGGGAGAGTTTTCCGCGGCGGCCGGAGCAACGCAGGACCGGTTGAAGGAGTTGGCTCTGTCGGTTGACAAGGTAAAACCGCATATTGAAGGGAAAACGGTGAGGAAGGTGATTGTGGTGCCGGGGAAGCTGGTGAATATTGTGGTTGGATAGCATTTTCTTTCCGGCTGGCCATTGAAGTCTAATAGTTCACAGACTCCTCGGCTATGCCGAGGGGTCTGTGAACTAATCTTTTGCTGTTCAACACGTAAACTCTTGCATTTGTGTATCCTTATGGCCTCATCCCCCGTCCCCTTCTCCCACAAGGAGAAGGGGCGTCAGATGAATGTTCTGTCAAGCCCCTCTCCTTCGGGAGAGGGGATGGGGTGAGGTTAAAGGAAACAAGCATTGTCACGTGGCACCTTTCAAGGGTGCTCAATAAACTATCCGCTATGCGGGTAGATGCTTCACTTTTGAAAATGGAAATGAACGAAATAATAGTCGCAACCGGCAACATGGGCAAACTCCGGGAAATCAGACAAGTGTTTTCCGGCTTGCCGTTCAATCTGACCGCGCTCAAAGATCATTGGAATCCCGTTCCGTCAATTCCTGAAACCGGAGAAACGTTCCTCGAAAATGCCCGGGCCAAGGCGCGCTGGGTATTCGACAAGAAGCGATTGTGGGCGCTTGCCGATGATTCCGGGCTGGAAGTCGATTTTCTCGGCGGATTGCCCGGCGTGCGCAGCGCCCGGTACGCGGGCGAACACGCAACCGACAAGGAGAATCTGGACAAACTTCTTGCGGCGCTCGCAGATTGCGCGGCCTCCGGACGAGGGGCGAGGTTCAGATGCGCGGTGGTGCTTAAGGTTTCCGATTCGGATGAAGTTGCTGCGGAGGGGGTTTGCGAAGGGAGAATAGGGTTTGCGCCCGCGGGCAGCGACGGTTTCGGCTACGATCCGGTGTTCGTTCCCGCGGGATTCGAAAAAACGTTTGCGCAACTCGACGCGCCGACGAAAAACGCCGTCAGTCACAGGGGGAAAGCGCTTGCCGCGCTTCGGAGAAGCCTGGATGAACGATTTGGAAAACATGGGGTCGCCTGCTAGCACGGCGATCCTGGTTATCGGCGGGGAGAAAAGCGCCGCCGATCAACTCGCGGAGATGCTTCGCGTCCAGGCATACGCGGTGAGCGTATGTGCGGGCAGGAAAGAAGCTCTCGATGTTGTGCGGGACCACGGCGCAGACCTGGTGTTTCTTGCCGCGACGGCGCCCGGAGAAGACGACGCCGAGACCGCGCGGCAATTGAGGGACGCATGCGGCACGACTCATTTCGTTCCTGTTATTTTGGTGGGCGCCTCCGGCCAAACTCAGGACAATGCGGCGGGCCTCGGGTACGCCGACGATTTCATCACCACGCCGCTGTGTCGGGACGAAGTGCTCGGCCGCATCAGGGTCATGCTTCGGATGCGGCTTATCCACCGCGAGCTGGTTGAATCGAAAAGCAGCTATGAATTTCTCTACGAGAATTCCCCTTACCTGTATGTCGTCATTGATGCGAACAGGATCGTTTCCGACTGCAACGCCCGGTTTTGCTCTATGGTCGGCCTTGGCAAGTCGGAGGTGACGGGCGCGGGCTTTCTGTCGTTCTTTTTGGCGGAAGATCACAAGATGATCACCTCGTTTCTGGATTTGTTTGCGCAAGGGAGCCTGCCCCCGTCACGCCCTATGGTTACGGGTATTGCCAGGAAGGGGGAGCGCGAGGCGGTATACCTGAGCTTGAGCGCTATGAGCATGGGTGGCGGAGGTTTAGAGGGGTCATTCATGATAACCATGCAAGATGTGACGCACAATGTGAGGCTCGAACGGGAACAAAGACTGGCGCGTTCCCAACTCTACCGTTCGGCCCGGCTCGCATCCATCGGGACGTTTGCATCCGGCGTTGCGCACGAGCTCAACAACCCGCTTACGGCCATTCTCGGGTTTTCCGGCGCGATCCTGGAACGGGCAAAGAAAGAAGAGGACATAGACAAAGATGAGCTCGCGCAGTACCTGTCGATCATCAATGCGGAGGCGCTCAGGTGCCGCGACACCGTGGAAAACCTGTCGAGGTTTGCGCGCGAAGGGGACGTGCAGATTCGCGATTTTTTTCTTGCGGAATGCGTCGAGGGGGCACTGCGACTTGTGAAGTCCGCTGCGGCGAAGAAGCGGGTCACGATAAGTGAATCCATTCCGCGGGGAACCCGCGTAAGAGCCGATCTTCAGAAACTGCAGCAGGCCGCCGTGTACATTCTCACGAATTCTCTCGATTTTTGTTCGGGTGGAAACTCGGTGGCCATTTCCGCGGAGAACGACGGGCGGTTCGTTCGGATGAGCATCTCGGACAACGGCCCCGGCATTCCTCAGGACGTGCTGCCGAAGGTGTTCGACCCCTTCTTTACAACGAAAGAAGTGGGTCAGGGCATGGGACTTGGGCTTGCCATGAGCCACGTCATTATGGAGGAATGTAACGGCGCCATAGATATCTCAAGCGAAGTGGGAAAAGGCACGGTCGTGTCCCTTGACATTCCGTCAGGCCGGTCCGGGCCTGTCGGTGGTGCGGCATAGAGAGGAAGTCGAAGCCCATGGCCAGGAAAGGGAAGCTGCTTGTGGTGGATGACGAGGCGAACCTGCGGCTGCTCCTCGGCAACGAATTGACGCGCGCCGGGTATGCGGTCGACGTCGCGTCCGGCGGCGAAGAGGCCCTCAACCGGGTGCGGGAGGATTTCTACCATGTGATGTTGCTGGATATCGTGATGCCGGTGATCGACGGCATTTCGGTACTGCGCACGATACGGGCGGAAAACATCACGAGCGAAGTGATCGTTCTCACGGGAAACGCCACGCTCGAAAGCGCCATCGAATGCATGAAACTGGGCGCTTTTGAATATGTCAAGAAACCGTACCAGCTCAACGAACTCCTTATCCAGGTCGACCGAGCCATCGAGCACCGGCGCACGCAGGTAGACCGGCGGATGCTCCGGGAGGAGATGCGGAAAACGGCCTATGGCGGGGCAATCATCGGTGCAAGCAGGGAGATAGACGATCTCCGCACGATCATTTCGCGCGTGGCGCCAACCCAGTCGAACGTGCTGATCCTCGGCGAAAGCGGCACCGGCAAAGAACTTGTGGCGCGTGCCATCCACGAACAGAGCCAGAACGCCGATAAGCAGTTCGTGGCGGTGAGCTGCGCGTCGTTCCCGGAAAACCTTCTGGAAAGCGAGCTGTTCGGCCACGAAAAGGGCGCATTTACAGACGCGAAGACCCAAAAGCGCGGGCTAGCTGAAATTGCGGACGGCGGAACGTTGTTTCTCGACGAAATAGGCGAACTGCCGCTGGCGTTCCAGTCCAAGCTGCTTCGTTTTCTGGAAACGGGGGAAATCCGGCGCGTGGGCGGGACAAAAGACATAAGCCTCAACGTAAGAATATTGTGCGCCACCAACGGGAACCTGGAACGGCTTGTGGAGCAGCGGCTGTTCCGCGACGACCTGTACTACCGGCTCAACGTGCTCTCCATAACGGTCCCGCCGCTTCGGGAGCACAAAGGCGACATTGTTTTGCTTGTGGAGAACGTGATCCGGTCCCAGGGATTCCAGAGCCGCTTTGACGCGCCTGCGCTCGAGGTGCTTAATAATTACGACTGGCCTGGAAACATCCGCGAGCTCAAGAACGTGGTGGAGCGCACCTGCATCCTGTACCCGGGCCGCGCCATCACGCCCGCCGACGTGTCGTTTCTCAGGGTCCGGGCAAAGCCCGAAGAAAAGGGCCGCGATGCGGCGCCGGCGACCGGCGACGCATCCATGGCGCCGCTTTCCGATATCGAGCGCCGGCATATCATCAGCGTGCTCAAGCATGTGCAGGGACACAAGGGAAAAGCGGCAAAGATCCTGGAAATCAACCCCAAGACGCTGTACAGGAAGATAAAGGAATACAATATCGTGCCGGTATACGAATGAATAAGTTTAAGAGTTGAAAAGTTGAATTGTTGAAGAGTTAGAATTGCGCTTTGCTTGATTTCAGGCAAGAAATACGAACAAAAAATTTAGAAAGAATATCTGGATGGCTGAGCCGGGTGACCCCCCCCCCCCCCCGAGAAAGTTTATTTGCGAGAATCATAGGAAACCCTCACCCCGCCCTCTCCCGAAGGGCGAGGGAGAAAATATTGAACGAAGATTTTATAGGCACCCAGCAAGTGCAGTTGGACGGAGCCCAACAGCACTTGCTGGAAGGCAACAGGTTGTCATCGCTGCAATCGTTCAATACCCACCACTCCGGTTCTCAACTGTCCAGCCGCTCTCCAAGGGTGCCCCCAGCAGGTGATTGGATGTTATCAAGGGAGGTGCCTGGGCGCACCCGGCACGGCTATCCATGTGCATTTCTTACTTTTTCGCATTAGAGAGCAGGGGATTGCTTTATCGTTTTACGTTCGCTTTAAATGCCTTGACACAAAGTAGAAGACGCCGCCCAGCAGAATGAGCACCACCGCGATGTCCACAAGGTGGCTGTATTTCATTACCGCTTCCCAGTTCTGCTTGAGAAAAAGGCCGCAGAAAGCAAGAAACGCGTTCCAGAGGCCGGCGCCCACGACGGTGTAGATGAAGAAGGTGACGGGGTTCATCCTTCCGGTCCCTGCCGGAATGGAGATCAGGTGGCGAACCACGGGAACAAACCGGCACAGCAGTATCGTGATGGAACCGTGTTTCCTGAAAAACGATTCCGTAACGTCGAGATCGTGCCGGTTGAGCAGCAGGTACTTGCCCCATCGATTGACAAAAGGCGTTCCTCCACATCTGCCGATCCAATACGAAACATGTGATCCGACAAGACTCCCCAGCGTCGATGCGACGATTATTCCCGTCATGCCGAACCGGCCCGTGGCAGCCAGAAACCCGGCAAAGGGCATTACCGCTTCGCTGGGTACCGGAAGAACCATGCTCTCCATTGTCATGAGGACGAATACACCGGTGTATCCGGACGCGTCAATGAGTCTGGTTGCGTACTCGGCTATAAAGGCGGTAATGCTCATAGGAAATTCACCGAAAAGGGAAATGGTGAGGCATGGTTATTTCTTGTCCGGATCGCTCCAGCCCTTTTCGCCGATCAGCGGCACGAACACGACGCTTCCCGCAAGGGATTTTCGGACCCCGTCGGGCCGTTTTTCATACAATTCGAGGTCTTGAACAGACCTGTCTCCGGCCGGGATGATCATCCTTCCGTCCGGCGCCAGCTGGTCGATGAGTTCCTGCGGGACAACGGGCGCGCCCGCGGTCACGATGATGCGGTCGAAGGGCGCGTGCTGCGCCCACCCGCGCGTGCCGTCGCCCACCTTGAACACGATGTTCTCGTATCCCATGTCCCGAAGGCGTTTGAGGGCACGCGTGCCAAGGTCCCGGTTGCGTTCTACGGTGTAAACGCGGCGGGAGAACCGGGCAAGAATCGCGGTCTGGAACCCGGAACCGGTTCCGATCTCAAGGATTTTCTGGTCCCTGCCGAGCTGCAGGATCTGCGTCATGAGCGCCACGACATAGGGCTGTGAAATGGTCTGGCCGCTTCCGATGGGAAGGGCATTGTCGTCGTACGCCTGGGAATAGAGCATTCTATCAACAAAAAGATGCCGGGGAACCTTGCGGAATGCGTCGAGAACGTTTTCGTCGGAAATGCCTTTTTCGCGCATTTTCCTGATGAGCCGTTCGCTCGCGATTTCCGGCCTGAGCGTTTGTAATGTCACTGGTTGTGATGCCGCAGTTCTAGAAAAACAGTAATCACCGCCCTCAGCCAGCGTGCCGTGTCCGCAACATGGGAAATGTGGCTTTGGGTAGAGAAATATAATGTTTGCACGTCTATGAAATCGACCGAGAATCCCAGGCTGCACGCGCGCATAAGCAGTTCCGATTCCATTTCGAACCTCTCGAACCTGCAGGGTGCCGCGGAGAGCAGGCGCGCGGAATATGCCCTGAACCCGCATTGACTATCAAGAATGCGCCTTCCCGTGAGCAGCGAAAGAACCAGCGAGGTGAGCGTATTTGAAACGATGCGCGCCGGGGGCATCTTCCCCGGCCGGGCTTCGCGCCGTCCTGCAATGATTCCCGCGCCGGGTGTCGCGGCGATCGCCTCAAGAAAGCGCGGGAGGTCTTCTACCGCATGCTGGCCGTCGGCGTCCATGGTCACTATCCACAGCGCTCTTTTTTCCGCAACGAGGTATGCAAACCCCTTTGCAAGAACGGCGCCTTTGCCCTTATTTACAAGATGGGAGATATACAGAGTGTTAAAACCGCTGCACACCTCGCGGGTGCCGTCGGCCGAGCCGTCGTCCGCGACGCACACCTGTGAACCGGGAACCGTGGCAAGGAGTTGGGGAAGCAGCCGTTTGAGCGACAGTGCCGCATTGTACGCCGGTATCAAAACAAAGACCTCGGGCGGCCACCCTGCCGGCTGCGGCGTCATGGAACCAGCGCCGCCTGTAATTGCTGCATGAACAGCTCCACGCGATTGTCTCCCTCGCCGGCGCGCGCGGGGCGCAAGGGATCCTTGAAATCAACGCTGATATGTGTAAAGGGCTTGGGAATGACGAAGCGGTCCCACGAATTAAGGCGCCAGGCCCTGCGCGGTCTGGCGATCACGGGCACAACAGGCGCATTGGACAGGAGAGCGATCATCGCAGCCCCCGGCTTTACCTGTTCGCGCGGACCCCGCGGGCCGTCGGGAATGATGACCACGTTTCGCCCGCGCGCAAGGGCGCGCATGCACTGGCGGACCACCGCAACCTGGCCGCGGGTCGAGGATCCCCGAATGGTGTCGTGGTTCCATCGCTGTGCAACGGCGGTGGCTCGGTCGCCGTCTTTGCTCGCAGAGACCACCGCGGTGACGCCCGCACCCCGGAAGATGTATGCCAGAGGAAGAATGTGGGAATGCCAGAAGCAGAAGATCACGCCCTTGTCACGGTCCCGAAACGGGTTTATCTCCGGGGTACCCGTAATGGAGTACCGCCAGGTCCTGCCGAGGATCGATCCCAATAACCACGCGGATCCGCTCACCAGGTCGAGTGGAAGGATACCGTTTGCGTCGGGGCCGTGTCGGGATGATTGCATAAAGCAAGAAAGTAATATAAATCATGTCCCTTGTAATTCTTGCGGTGATTTTTTAGTTTATAAGGGATGCGGGCATGCACTTCGACGCGCGGCACTTCGCTGTTGCCGAGAAAGATATGGCAATTTCGGAAAGACCGAGGCTATAATTAGTATGAGGAACCGTATGGGAATGGAAATAGGGACAAAGCGGATCGTGGCGTTTTGTGCCGCACTCTGTGTTGTGGCGTTGTGCGGGTGCCAGAACACGTATGTGTTTGAGAAGAAAGTTGCCATCGCCGCGATGCCGGACAGGGTTTTTTCGGTTGTGTCCGATTTCGAATCCTACCCCAGATTGTTTCCCGAATTTCACAAGCAGGTCAATATCATTTCCAAGGTCAAGGAGGGCAAAGGGGTCCTTTTCGAGAACGTGACGGAGTTCAAAGGATTCATTTCGCGGAGCACCTGGGAAGTGGTTGAATACGAAAAGAACAAGCTTATCAGAATTGAAAATCCGTCGTTGGGGACGATCATCATTCTGGTCAATCAGGTCGATTACAGTACCACCGAGGAAACAATGATCGTTGTCACCCGCATTTCCGACACCTACAAGAACGATATTTTCAATCTTTACAGCAAGGAAATGTTGGCGGTAAAGGAAAAGTGCGAACGGTAGCTTTGCTCCACTTCGATCAGCCCCGTCTTACTCTTCAACAGCTGAAAGCCCAATCCGGTTCAACGTTTTGACCTTATTTCCCGACCCGCCGGGCCGCGGGTGTCATGCGGCCGAATTCGATCCGGCTTCGAAGTCTCCGAAATGATGACGAGGAACTGAATCGCGCTCTGCAAAGCCCCTCTCCTGTGGAAGATGGGTTGGGGTGAGGTTGCTTCTACTTTACATACGAGCAGCAATAATCGGCAATGCCGGATACTTTCAGTTTGAACCTGGAATTCGCCGGCACTTCAAACGTGTCGCCGCCGTGCGCGGGTTTCCATCCGGCGCTTCCCGGAAGCTGCACCTGCAGGTCGCCCGACAGGATCTCCATCACCTCCTTGTCGGCCGTGGCGAATTCGTAATCGCCCGGCATCATGATGCCAAGGGTCTTTCTTTCTCCTCCGGCAAGCAGAACGGTTCTGCTGGTCACCCTGCCGTCAAAGTAAACGTTTGCCTTCTTCACGACGGTTACGTTTTCAAATTTGTCCATTTTGTCCTCCGGGGTTAGACGTGAGAGATGCAAAGTCAAGAATAGAATGTTTGGGACTAAATAAGATACGCTGCGGGTGCGGCCGTGTGCCACGTTTTTCCCACGATGCACGCGGTTTCGGTTGTCAATAGCTCCTGAGTAAACCGAGGTGGTGCGAAAGTCCCGTACTTCGCGCCAATGTGCCTCATACGTTGTTTCCCGGGATTTGACAGGATATGCCCGGAGGCGGTATATTCTCACGGGCAACAACCCGGCGCGGGATCGCCGCCGGCTCGAATTGTTTCACGTTTGTGAAGAAGCGAGTGCGGAGGTTTGCGGTGAGGCTTTTCGTATTTCTTATCACGCTTGCAATCGGCGCGCGCGCTGCAGTCCTTGGCCTGCCTGATACGTTACATGCGCAGGTATGGGGAGGCCTGCTGGTGTCGGACCAGGAGCCGGCCGGCCTCAGGAGCTCCGAATCCGGCATCATTGACGCCTGGGCGACTCACTCGTTTACCGACGCTGTTTTCTGTCGCCTGTACCTGAGAGGCACGCCGTCTTTTCCAACGCCGTTTGTCGAGGAGGCGTCGCTCGGATACTGCGCGGGCGACTTTACCGCACGAGCGGGCTTCCTGAGTACCCACATCGGACGCGCCGAACTGTACAAGCCGTTTTCGGTGTTCAATCAGTTCACGCGAACGTCAGCGGTCTGGGATTCCTATGGTTTCGGATTTGGCGCCGATGCCGGTCTCGGAAGCATGGCCCTCGCCGGAGCGGCCACCATCAACACCAACGAAAACGGAGCCGCGGACGTCCTGTGGACTGCCGTGCATAATGCGGTTGTTTGCAATCGCGTTCTAGTGGGAATTCAGACCGCAAATCTGCAGAATCAGGACAACAGCCTTACCGTCGGCGACGATTTTACTCTGGATTTCCCGACCGTAAAGGCGCACGTGAGCGCCGGGTACACCGCTTACCAGGGATACGGCAACCCGACCATCTTGCCCGGCGACCAGTTTGAATTCTTTGGCGAGGGAAAATATGCACCTCTGGCGCGGCTTTCGCTGAGCGCAATGGCTTATTACGAGAACTACAGGAAAGGGTATTTGTTTGTGAGCGCCCCTTCCGCGACGCTCGAGTATTCGCTGCAGACCCTGCAATGCGGCCTTGACGCACAATATATGACGATCCGATGGCTCGGTGTTTACGCCGGCCTGGAGTATCAGGAGAGTATGAGCACCGGATCCCAGGTTCCCGAGGCCGGAATTGCGATAGTGCCTTGTGCCGGCCGCACGCTTGTCCGCCTGGGATGGGAATCGACGATAACGGGGTCCGCGCACCTCAACCGGGTTGCGGCGATTGTCTGGTTTGTATATTGACAAGGTTTCTTATGGTCAAACCAAGCGTGCTCGCGGTCTTGGCGGTTCTGGCACTTACCTGCACCACCAATCCTTTTCTACCCCTAGAAACCTCGCAGAATGCACCCATTGTTGTGATAACGTTCGACGACGCCGACTCGTCAATCTACACCAAGGGTTTCAGGATGATGCGGGCTACGGACACAACGTGGACCGCCACTCATTTCTTCCCCAAAAGCTATCTTGACCAGCCGACATACATTACGCTTGCGGAGGAAAAGGAGATGGAGCGCTACGGCTGGGAAACCGGCGGACACGGGGGGATCGGGCACGACAATTTGTCGTCTCTGCCGCCCGACACCATGACCGCCTTGGTGAAGGCCTGCTACGATTTTCTTGTAGACAGCGGCTTGTGTCATGAAAGCTATGCGTATGCGTCGGGAATGTACAACGACACGGTGCAGGCGGTCGTGGCTAAATACTTTGTCAACATCCGTACCTCGCACGACTACTACTACCTGAACGGCGTGAACAGGCAGGATCTCGGATATTTTGCGGTGAAGGGCGGCTTTACAAGCGACGATATTATCGTTCGCGTCGAAGAGGCGCGTAGCATGGGCGCGCCCCTGGTGATCATCGGATTTCATAGCATCCTGGCCGACACTGCGCCGGCGATCCCCACGTACTATGTTCGCGAATCGGCGTTTAAGGGATTCCTGGCGTATCTTGAAGAACAGCATCTTCAGGTGATGAATGTGCGTGATGCCATGGCGATATTGTGCGGAAACTAATGTCCCGGGTTCACCGTCTCTACATTCCTTCGGCGGTGCCAAACGGTCTGTGCCCTCATTAAGTTTGCCTTTCATCCGCTTTCACACCCTCAAAACCGGAATGCTGTCGCAAGCAAACAAGTATTTTGCTGGCATAACGGCAGTCCCCCTGAGAGGTCTCAATGATTCCGGGCGTAGCAAAAGAAATTGCAATGACGTTTATGGACATGGCGCCGTACATGCTGCTCGGGCTCACGTTCGCCGGCATTCTTCACGTCTTTATCGACAAGGATTTCATTGCCCGGCATCTGGGAGGCAACACGGTGTCGTCGGTGGTGAAGGCCGCGCTGTTCGGTGTGCCGCTTCCCCTGTGCTCCTGCGGAGTCTTGCCCGTTGCTTTGTCGCTTCGCAAGGGCAGGGCTTCCGATGGCGCAACCGTGTCCTTTCTTATTTCAACGCCGCAAACCGGAGTTGACAGCATTGTAGCCACCTGGGGTTTGCTTGGGCCGGTGTTTGCCTTGTTCAGGCCGGTCGCAGCGCTCGTCATGGGAATTGCGGGCGGGCTCGCCACCATTCCCTTCTCCAGGGCCCCGCATCCCGCGCACCCGTCAGAGTCGCGGCATTTTTCGTGTACCCTGTGTTTTGAACGGTCGCCGCATTCCCATTCGCTGCGGTACAAGTCGAAACGCGTGTTCACCTATGCCTTTGCCGATTTTCTCGACGATATTTCGGTGCATTTGACAATAGGCATCATTATTTCCGGCGTCATCGCTTATTTCGTGCCCAACGGTTTTTTCGAGAAGGCCATCGGCAACGAGCTAATGTCAATGCTTCTGATGGTGGTGGTGGGCGTGCCCATGTACATATGCGCAACCGCGTCAATTCCCATCGCGGTTGCGCTCATGCTCAAGGGACTGTCGCCGGGAGCGGCGTTCGTATTTCTGGCGGTGGGGTCCGCCACCAACATCTCGTTTATGTTGGTGATTGCCGACGCGATGGGGAAGAAGATACTTGCCGTTTACCTTTCGGTTCTTACGGTATTGTCTGTTGTCATGGGATTTGTGCTCAATACTTTGTTCGGGCTCGTGGGAACGGAATCGTTTAAGGGAAGAATCATTCAGGATTTCTCTGGGCGCACAACAGGGTGGGCCATTTCGTTGTCGAGCGTGTTTCTGGCGTTCATGTTTCTGTCTCTCGGCCGCCAGCTGTTTGCAAAGGTCCGCGAGATAACGGCCGAAAAACGTAAAGGCGCGCGTGCGGGGCCCGTTACGCGCATTGTTTCCATTAAGGGAATGTCGTGCCACAATTGCGCCAGGAGCGTTCTGGAATCTCTCAACAAAGTACGAGGCGTTCTCGATGTGTCGGTGAGCGTCAAGGACTCCGCCGCGACCATCACCGGAGATGCCGACATCGGGGAGATAACCGCGGCCATTGAAGACGCGGGATTCACGGTGAAGTAATGGAAGTGCATACGATGCCCGATAGACCCAAGAAGCTATTTCTCGTCGACGGCCACGCGATCGCCTACCGTGCATATTACGCACTTATCAAGAACCCGCTCACCAGCTCGAAGGGCCAGCCGACCGGCGCAGTGCTTGGATTTGCCAACTATCTGCTGCGGCTCATGAACGACTATGCGTGTCCCTACCTGGCGGTGGTGTTCGACAGCCCGGTTCCCACGTTTCGCCACAAGCTGTACAAAGAGTACAAGGCCAACCGCGAGGAAATGCCCGACGGCATGAAATCGCAGATTCCGCTCATCAGAAAACTGGTTGACGCATTCAATATCCCCGCGCTCATCAGGCCCGGCCTGGAGGCCGACGACATCATCGCGCATATAACCGGGCGCGCGGTGCGGGAGGGATTCGAGGTATTTCTTGTCACGCGCGATAAGGACCTGATGCAGCTTGTTGGGCCCGGGGTCCGGATGCTTTCGTTTAACTCGGGCGGCGGCATCGAAACGCTCGGTCCAACGGAAGTGAAAGAAAAGCTCGGCGTTCCTCCCGAGCAGGTGCGAGACCTTCTTGCGCTTATGGGCGATTCGTCGGACAATATTCCGGGCGTGCCGGGCGTTGGTCCAAAGACCGCGCTGAAGATCCTGGAAAAGGCCGGCACCATAGACAATCTGCTTAAAAACCCCGGGTGCATCGGCAGCGAAAAACTGCAGACGAAAATCATCGAGAACAAAGAAACGCTCCTCCTGTCGCGCAAACTTGCCACACTGCATTGGGACATCGACTACGACGTGACCATTGAAGGGCTGGCGGCAAGGCCCGTAAACAAAAACGAATCCATAGAGCTGTTCAAAGAACTCGATTTCGCGTCGCTTCTCAAAAACCCGTTGTTTGCCCGGGAGAACCGTTTGGAATACCGGACCGTGGTTCCCGGAAGCATTGAGGAACTTGAATCGTTTGTTGTAAAAATCAATACAAAGGGCCTTGTGGTCATCGATACCGAGACCACTAGCCTTGTGCCCCGCCAGGCGAATCTTGTGGGAATTTCGCTTGCCGTTGAAAAGGACGAAGCCGTGTACGTTCCAGTGGGACACAAAGCCGACGGCGGCAGGGGGAACCTGCCGCTCAACAAGGTCCTTGCCGCCCTGACACCGGTCCTGACGTCAAGCTCCATTGCCAAGATCGGCCAGAACCTTAAGTATGATTACCAGGTGTTGCGGAACCACGGCATTTTGATGCAGGGGTTGTCGTTTGATGCCATGGTGGCCGCCTACGTTGTCGATCCGGGCAAACGTAATTACGGCCTCGACGCCATGGCCGCCGAACTGCTCGGCGCTTCCACCATTCCCATCGAATCGCTCATCGGTAAAGGCAAGGAACAGGTGTGCTTCGACGAGGTTCCCATCGCGGATGCAGCTATTTACTCGTGCGAAGACGTCATACTTCCCTTGCACCTCAAGGATGTTCTTGACCCCGTGCTCGAGGAGCGGAAACAAACCCCTTTGTTCCGCGATATCGAAATGCCGCTCGTGAGCGTGCTTGCAAACATGGAGTGGGAAGGCGTGACAATCGACCACACCCTGCTTGCCGGCCTTTCAAAAGAGTATTCGCGCCGGCTGGCCGACATTTCGAGGGAAATTTTCCAACTGGCAGGCGAGGAATTCAACCTGAATTCGCCCAAGCAGATTGCCGAGGTTCTGTTCGGGAAGCTTGCCCTGCCCAGGTCCAAGAAGACGAAGACCGGCCTTTCAACCGACGTTGATGCTCTGGAAAAACTCGCGGAAAGCCACCCTGTGGTTCCAAAACTGCTGGCATACCGCGAAATGCAGAAGCTTCTTTCAACCTACATCAACACGCTCGGCTCCCAGGTGATTCCCGAGAGCGGCAGGCTGCATACCACGTTCAACCAGACCATCGCGGCCACAGGCAGATTGTCGAGCGCGAATCCCAATCTGCAGAATATCCCGGTGCGCACCGACGCGGGACGCATCATCCGTGAGGCGTTTGTGGCGCCCGAGGGCCGGCGCATCGTTTCGGCCGACTACTCGCAGATAGAGCTGCGCATACTGGCGCATGTGTCAAAAGATGCTTTCCTCGTGGGCTCATTTATGGATGGCAAGGATATTCACACGCAAACCGCGTCGGCCATCTACGGAGTGGCCCCGGAATTCGTAACGGCCGAGATGCGGCGCGCGGCAAAGACCATTAACTTCGGGCTCATGTACGGCATGGGGCCGGTCAACCTGTCGCGCCAGCTCGGCATTTCCTTCAAGGACGCCGCCGCGTTTATCGATACCTACTTCAAGCAGTTTCCAACCATTCAATCGTACATGACGGCAAGCATCGAGCTCGCCCGGGCGAATGGATATTCCGAGACCCTGCTCGGCAGGCGGCGCTACTTGCCGGAAATCAACGCCGACAACCGGCAGGTACGGGAGGCTGCGGAGAGAACCGCAATCAATACACCCATTCAGGGTACGGCCGCCGACATCATAAAGATCGCCATGGTTCGCATCGCGCAAGAAACCGCTGCATCGCGGTTCCGTTTCACCATGCTCCTTCAGGTGCACGACGAACTGCTATTCGAAGTGGACACGGAACAGGCGGACGAATTCAAGACGTGGGTGTGCGACACCATGAGCGGCGCGTACAAGCTCGATGTGCCTATTCTGGTGGAGGCCGGGTCGGGAAAAAACTGGAGTGAGGCGCACTAGCCCGTTAGAACGTCAGCACGACCTTCAGCACGCCCGGCCCTTGTGAGAACTCAAAGCCCTCAAGTGCCCTGTCAAAGAGGAACTCCCGGGCTATCATAGGCGAAAAATTCGGCCTGAATTTCTCCATAAACGCCAGCGCTCCGGAAAACCGGCCGCACCGCGAGCCGACCACCGTGATTTCATTGACCACAATCGGACTGGGATTGAACGAAAGGCCGTGCGCGTAGGTGCTCTTGAGCACAAGCGTGCCGCGCGGCTTCACGCATTCGAGCGCAAGCGGAAATGCCTCGGGATTGCCCGATGCTTCAATAACAACGTCGAATTGTTTCTTCGTAAAGTCGGCCAGAAGCCCGGTTGTGATCCGGGGCCCGTCAATTTTGTCGAGGTTTTCGGCATGCTTGCCTATCACCAGAGAGTCGCACCCGACGGCACTCAGAACCATTGCAATAAGCAAGCCGAGTTTCCCGTCGCCGAGCAGAAGCACCTTTCGGTTCTCAAGAGGAATCTGGTCGCAAATTTCCAGGGCAGCAGCAAGCGGCTCCACAAAGATCGCCGTCAAGTCGGGAACGGCATGCGGGACCGCAACAACGTTTTCCTTCGGCACCGCAATGAATTCGGCGAACGAGCCGCTGCGCCCCTGAATTCCGATAACGGTGCGGTCGGGGCAGTGGCGGCCCATGCCGAGCCTGCAGAAGTCGCAGGCGCCGCAGCCGCAGTTGATTTCCGCGCTCACGCGGCAGCCTACAATCGAGCGGTCATCCGCGTCCATCGCGATGCCGAGGAATTCGTGGCCCAGAATGCCGTGAAAACCCGGCATGTATCCCCTGGTGATTTCGTGGTCGGTGCTGCAGATGCCGGCCTTTGTCACGCGGATCAAAACCTCGCCCGGCCTCCGCTCCGGCGGGGCGAGGTCTGCGAGGCGAAGACCGGAGTCGAACACAAGGGCCTTCATGCCAACAGCTCCAGCAGTTCCTTTTCGAGATCAACGTACCGTTTGCGGGCCATTGTAACAGACGCGACTTTGGTGCGTTCAAGCGCCCGGCGCGCGAGGATCTCGGCGAACCTTTCCCGCAGCGGGACAACGGCGTTTTTGCACCGGGCGTCGGCATAGGCCACGATCTTGTTTTCCAGGGTTGAGGGAAGCAGCGATTCGTCGGTTTTGCCGCGCAAGACCGAAATTTCGTACATGCTGCCGTGCATGACGATTCCGGCAATGTCCTCAAGGCCCTCTTGTTTGAGGATGGCAACCGAATTGATTTCGTGATCGCCGTCCCTGCCGCGGCCGATGTCGTGCAGCAGCCCGGCGATGCGCACCTTTTGGGGGTTGACGTCAAGAGAAGGGTTCCGCGTGTGGATCCGCCCGGCAAGGTCGAAAGCGAACGAGGCCACTACTCGGCAATGCCGGATGCGGGATTCGGGAAGATTGTATTTGCGGAGGAGGGCGAGAGCTTGATCTTGTGTGATCATTGGTGAAGTCGAGGTATAGCGACCTTGAAAAGTACGTTCTTTTTCACAATTCCTGCTCGCCGTCTATCCGTTGCAAGCCGCGGCCCGTCACTTAAAGAACTCCCTGTACAGCGCGTTCACTGCTTTCTTCTCGTCGGAGGCGTCGATGCCGAAGATCATGCTGATCTCCGAGCTTCCCTGGTTGCACATCTTTATGTTGACGCCTGCGTTCGAAAGCGCCGCGGCCGATTGCGACAAAACGCCGATTTTGTGCAGCAATCCCTCCCCGACAACCGCGACGAGGGCGATGCCGAATTCGGTCTTGACATCGTCGGGCTTGAGGGTCTCGTCGATGAGGCGGACGATATTGTTTACGTCTTCCGGTTTGAGCTGGCTTTGATCCAGAATAATTGAAATGTTGTCCACACCGGACGGGCAGTGTTCGTAGGAAAGGTTCAACTCTTCAAGAATGGACAGGAGCCGCCGCACAAACCCCTTTTCACGGTTCATGAGAAACTTCTGCAATGTGAAGCTGCAGTACCCGCCGCCGCTGGCAATGCCGGTGACGTCGCGCTGGCTGGGAAGCCGTTCCGAGACGATAAGGGTGCCGGGATTGTCAAGATTGAACGTGTTGCGCAGCCGGATGGGGATCTTCTTGCGCATCACGGGCCGGACCGCTTCCTCGTGCAGCACGTTGAATCCGATGTAGGAGAGTTCGCGCATTTCCTTGTAGGTCAATGCCGGGATCTGCAGGGGTTTTTCCACCGTGTTGGGATTGGCGGAGAAAATGCCGTCCACGTCGGTCCAGTTCTCGTATTCCACTGCGTCAATTGCTTCCGCGAGAATAGAGCCGGTAAGGTCGGAACCGCCGCGGGAAAACGTTGCGACGTCGCCCTCGGGCGTCACGCCGAAAAAACCCGGAAATATCACGATCTGTTCGGAGCAGATTTTCTTGAGCGCGGCGAGTTTCAGTTCAATCTCCTCCAGGGGCTGGGCGTCGCCGAAGGTGGCCGTTACGATCATGCCCGCGTCTTTTGGCGACACATAGGCCGCCTTCTTCCCGGTGTGCTTCAGGTACTCGGCGAACAGTCTGGCGTTTACGTCTTCACCGGCAGCCACAACGAGGTCGCGGAATTTTCCCGGGTGGTCTTTGGGGGCGGAAATGCGGGCGTCCAGGTCTTCGATGATGCCTTCGACGATTTCTTTCTTCACGCCAAGCGATTCGTATATGCCCCGGAACCGGGCCTTTACATCTCCGATTTCAGGCTTCGCGTCGCGGTTTGCAAGCGCTTTTTGAGCCGCTTTGATGAGGAGATCGGTGACCTTCACCGATATTCCTTTTGCCCTGCCCGGCGCCGAAACCACGACGCAGCGTCTGGTGCTCTTGAGGTCGAGGATCTTTGCTATCTGCTGAAGGGATTCCTTGGTGGCGACGGAAGTGCCGCCGAATTTGCACACAATGAATTCCATGAGGCGTGCTCCGTAAGTTAAGGTGCGGAAGTCTGCGCAGCGGTTCGTACCTGGTTCCGCCGGTACGCGGTGGGCGTGATCGACTCGCGCCGCTTGAATGCCCGCGTAAACGAGTTCGCGTTGGGATAGCCGACCTTCGATGAAATCTCTGCAACGGAAGCGGCGTTCTGTTCGAGAAGGTATTTTGCATGCTCCATCCTGATGTCAACCAGATATTTGTACAGGGTTGTGCCGGTTTCCCGGAAGAAGATGAGGTTGAGATAGTTGATGTCCACCCCGCACTCATGCGACAGGGCGTGCTGATGATGCAGCGAGCCGTAGTTGAACTTCATAAAGTTCTTTGCTTTTGCAACAAGGCTCCTCTGTTTATTTTTAGGGAACTGGCTCTCCTCGATAACAAGTATACCCTTCTTGAACAGCACCACCAGGATTTCGATGATACGCGACATGGAGGCCAGCCCAAGGATTTCCCTGCGGTTGGTGATCACATGGATGCAATCGAACACCAGATTTTCAAAATAGAGCCTGTCGTTTCCGTCAAGCACAGTCTTGCCCTCAACCTCGGAGTTCCAATAGCATTTTGCCTGCTGCGAAGGAAGCAGGGCAAATTCCATGAGAAAACATTCGAAGGGCCCTTTTTGGTGCAAATAGGTGTGCCGTTCACCGCACTCCATAACGCCGAGCAGCCCCGGCGCGGCGGCGCCGAACGTGTTGCGCGTTGCGTTCTGCAAAATTCCTAGACCGTCAACCTGATACCAGAGCCGGTAGCAATCCTGCTGGAACTTGAGCATGGTTTCCGGAGAGCCGGGCTGCATAGACACGTTGCGAAGGTAGTCGATTCGACGTATCTCTATTTTCACCCGGGGCAATTCCACGGTAACGCCCTGCGGCATCCACGAAGAAAGACCGTCGAATGTCTCAAAGCCCGCCATATGCGGGTGCGGCACAACGGCCGATGCCTTGAACCCGGAAAGTATCTCGTGGCGCGTTTGAAGCATAGGCTTCAAAATACATTTTCACACGATGCGGCAAAAAGGCGGGCGTGAGATTTTCAACGGTCAGACGCCAATCACAGCAGCATTTTGATGAAACCCGCTGCGGCAAGAATGAGAAGTATCGCGGCGACAATAACAATCCAGGAAAGCTTTCTCCTTGGCGGGTTCCGTGAAGGGAACTCCTGTTCGCGAAGTTCTTCGTAGTCGATATCGTCGCCGATATCCAGCCCGTCAAGATACGTCCGGTCGCTCCAGCCGGTACGCTCGTCCGAGCCGCAGTGCGGGCACGCGATCGCGCCCTTCTTTACTTCGCCGCCGCAGGCAGGGCACAGGAACGTTTGGTTGGTCTTCATGGCGGATTTCCCGAATGAGGGATTTCATCAAGGCGCTCGTTGGTTGAGAAAATAGTTCTGCGCCGTGGGGTGAAGGCAACCGAGCGGGGATTGCATTTCTCCTTACTACACAACCCGGTAAAACGGTATATTTTTCTCAGGGACTGGCACTCGTCGTTTCTTCATACGGGATTTATTCATGAAACTTCTCCAGGCCTATCTCGACATCCACTCGTCGTGCAACTACAATTGCATGTATTGCTATCGCGGTCAGGCCGGAAATGCTAACACGCAGGCCGGCCCCATGGAATTGGATGTGTTCAGAAAACTGGTTCCCGTGCTCAAGAAGATGTGCTGGAGCGTTTCGCTATCCTGTGCGGGCGAGCCGCTGTTGCATCCCGATCTTGGCGGAATAGTTGAGGTTGTCAACAAAGAACTGGCGCGTCTGGATGTGTTCCTTGTCACCAACGGTTTTTTTCTCAACAACCGGGCGCAGGACATCCTGGCACAATCCGTTTTGTCAAAAGTGTCGGTATCCGTAGACACGGTTGATCCCGCCTTGTATTCGCACCTGTGCGGCTGTTCGCCGAATGCGCTGGCAACGGTGTTGAGCAATATTGAGTCGTTTGCAAAGAAGCTGCGAAGGCGCAGGCCGTGGCCCAGGTTGTTCGTCACCGCCATCGCCATGAAATCTACGCTGCCGCTCTTGCCGGATCTTGCAAAGCGCTTCTGCTCCATCGGCGTAGACGGCGTCAAGATTCAATGGCTCGTTCCGTGGACAAAATCGTTGGAGAACAAAGTTGTTCCGCTCGACACCGCGACCTTCGACGTTCTCGGCAGCGTAGGATCGGTCCTCAAGGCTAACCGTGTTTACTTTGAGTACCCCGACGCGCATAAGGGTGAGAAGATCAAATCGGTGCTGGGCGGAAGCCGGCAATACAAAAATAAGCGGGAATATCTGGCGTTCTCTCTTGCCAAATTTATGGCCAGCCGAAGAAAAGACTCATGCCGTCTGGCGGGCACCTATTTGAGCATAAAGAAGGAGGGAACCATGTTCGCATGCGCAAGTGACAACGGCCCGCCGGTTTCATTTCTGGAAAATACGGTTGAAGAGCAGGAACGGCTGTTGAAGAGATCGATTGCGCTCTTGAGAAGCGGGCAAACGCATGAGGAATGCGGGGCGTGCAGGTTCTTTTCAACGTAGGGAAAATGGAGATACAAAATTAAAGACCAAAAGAGAGTGCGCTTGTTGCCGATGATGTGATAGATTGACGTTCGGAAGAGACATCAAGCCAAGATCGAGTAAACCGCTTTTCTTAACCCTTTAAAGAGACTCGTTTGCCGGGGCGCCTGCCTTGTCATTCTCACCCCAAAGATTCAATCTCCTTGTAAATTGACCTCTTGCTTTCTCGAAAATGATCTGCCCGGTTGTCTGGAAAAGTAGCATAAAAGTTCATTCAAAACACTAATAATACTTTTACTTGTGAAAAAAGTACCAATAAACGCCTCGAGTGATGGTGGTTTGTTAGTAATTACATAATAACATCAAATATAATGTGTTACAGATATCAATTATCTAAGTTATTACAAAATACATCAATTTATCCTTCGATAGGCCAAAATACTTGTTGACTTTTATCGCATCGAACGGTATATTTAGTGAATCAAATCACAGTGCAATTGAGGCGCAACTATGCCCAAACGCATCAAATCCGAAATCCCATTGCCTTCTCTCACGCGTCTTCTTTCAATTTACCGTCTTTTGGAGCAGCTCGTACAGGAACGCGTCACCTCGGTCTCTTCATCCGAGCTTGGCAAGATCCTCGGTTTCAAGCCCGACAGCATCAGAAAAGACGTGAGTTACCTTGGAGAAATAGGAAACTTCGGTGCAGGTTACGAGGTGGTCAGGCTGAAGGATCATATCAGCGGAAAACTCGGGTTAGACAAAAAGAGAAGAGCGTGCGTGGTCGGTCTTGGCCGGCTTGGCACCGCTATTCTTAACTACGAAGATCTGGGGCAGAACGGATTTTCTGTGGTTGCCGGTTTCGACAACAACATTAACAAGCTGGAAACGATCACCACTTCCGTGGATTTGTTTCCAGCGCACGAAATCACCGATGTTGTAGGGAAGAAAGGGATTGAAATAGGCGTGATAGCGGTGCCTGCCCGCGCTGCCCAGGAAACCGCGGACCGTCTCATTGACGGCGGCATACGCGGAATCATTAATTTTTCACCTGTTGCAATCAAGGCGAGAAACAATGTCATGATCCGTCATCTCGATCTTCTCGGCGAATGCATGATTTTGTCAACACTTCTGCAGTTCCGCGAAAGTAGTGTCGAGTAACAACCCGGAGCGGATTTTGAAAAAGATTTTTAAAACAAACATCGCGTCCTGTCTTGCGGAGGCCTTGGACGACGATTACAGCACGAGTATTCAAATACCCGCTCTTTCACCAAACCCTATCTCCAAAGGAGGCCCCCATGGCTCGCGTGTTTAATTTCTCCGCCGGTCCGGCCGTGCTGCCGGAGCCGGTGCTCAAAAAGGCTGCTGCGGAAATGCTCGATTGCAATGGAAGCGGAATGTCCGTCATGGAAATGAGCCACCGCTCCAAGGATTTCGAAGCCATCATTGACGGCGCGGAATCGCATTTGCGGAGGCTCATGAATATTCCTGCCAATTACAAGGTGCTTTTTCTGCAGGGCGGTGCGTCCAGCCAGTTTGCCATGGTGCCGCTCAACCTGTTGTCCAGGAGCGGCAAAGCCGATTTCATCAACACGGGGACCTGGTCCAAGAAGGCGATTTCCGAGGCAAAGCGCTACGGCACGGCAAACGTGATTGCCACATCGGAAGACAGGAATTTCAGCTATATTCCCAAAGTGCCAAAGGAAAAATTCGATGCTGCGGCAAGCTACGTGCATATCACCAGCAACAACACCATCGAAGGAACAAAGTACGCCGCGTTCCCGGATACGGGCGCAGTGCCGCTCGTTGCCGATATGTCGTCCAATATTCTTTCCGAGGTGATGGATGTGGCCAAGTTCGGCTTGATTTACGCTGGCGCGCAGAAGAATATCGGGCCTGCCGGAGTCACGGTGGTCATTGTTCGCGAGGACCTTATCGGCAAGGCATTGCCGATAACGCCGACGATGCTCAATTACGAGACGCATGCCAAGGAAAAATCCCTGTACAACACTCCTCCTACCTATGGTATTTACATCGCCAAATTGGTTTTCGAATGGATGCTCGAAAGGGGAGGCGTCCCGGCAATGGAGAAAATCAACAAGGACAAGGCAAACATCTTGTACGATTTTATCGACGACTCCGGCCTTTTCAAGGGCACTGCGGCAAAAGAAGACCGCTCCATCATGAATATTCCTTTCACTCTTCCAACGGACGAGCTTACCGACAAATGCCTTAAGGAGGCAAAGCTGAATGGATTGGTACAGCTCAAGGGGCATCGAAGCGTCGGCGGTCTGCGCGCCAGCATCTACAATGCCATGCCGGTGGACGGCGTAAGGAAACTAGTCGAATTTCTCAAGAAGTTCGAAGCTGTCAATAAGTAAACAAATATGTTCACCACGGAGGACACAGAGAAGAAAATGCAGGGAATCGCTAAAAATTTGATTTTCTCCGTGTTCTCTGTGCCTCCGTGGTGAAGCATCTTGAATTTTTAAACCTAGAGGAGAAACCCCATGTTCAAAATACAAACGCTCAACAAGATTTCAACCGTCGGTCTTGAGATCTTTCCAAGAGATACCTATGAAATCGCATCTGAAATCATGCATGCGGACGCAGTGCTGGTGAGGAGCGCAGACATGCACGAGACTCAATTCGCCGACACGCTCAAGGCAATCGCGCGCGCAGGAGCGGGCGTCAACAATATTCCGATCGACAAATGCTCCGAAAAGGGCATTGTGGTGATGAATACGCCGGGGGCCAATGCCAACAGTGTTAAGGAGCTCGCCATCGCCGGCCTTCTCCTGTCATCGCGCAGGCTCGTTCCCGGCATTATCTGGGCAAAGGGACTGGCAGGAAAGGGAGATGAAGTGCCCAAACTTATTGAGAAGGGCAAGACCAATTTTGAAGGCCCGGAAATCAAGGGCAAGCGCCTGGGCGTGATCGGCCTCGGCTCCATCGGCGTCAAAGTGGCGAACGACGCCATTTCCCTCGGCATGGAGGTTACCGGCTACGATCCTATTATTTCGGTTGAGGCTGCGTGGGAGCTGTCGCGTACCGTCAAACGGGCGTTGTCGCTCGATAGCCTCATTTCCAAATCGGATTACATTTCGCTCCATGTTCCGCTCAACGACAAAACCAAGGGCATTCTCAACAAGGACAAGTTCGCACTCATGAAGAAGGGGGTGCGGGTCCTCAATTTCGCCCGGGGCGGCCTTGTCAACAACGAAGACCTCAAGGCGGCAATCAAAGACGGCATTGTGGCCTCCTATGTCACCGATTTTCCGGACGAGGACCTGCTCGCACTCGACAATGTGATACCCATCCCGCATCTGGGCGCGTCCACGCCCGAGGCTGAGGACAACTGTGCCATCATGGCGGTAACACAGATCCGTAATTTCCTGGAGTTCGGTAATATCAAGAATTCGGTGAACTTTCCGGACTGCGAAATGGACCCGTCGGGAAGAACAAGAATCCTGGTGGGGAACAGGAACATTCCGAATATGGTGGGACAGATCAGTACTCTGCTTGCCGCGGAAAAGATCAATATCGCCGACATGCTTAACAAAAGCAGGGCCGACCTCGCGTACAACATTATCGATATCGATAACGTCATCAGCGAATCCACCCTCACGAAGCTCAAGGCCATCGAAGGAATAATTATGGTGAGAGTGCTCGAAAGAAAGTAAGAGCGGAGCCTGCTTCCCAGGAAGTCGATTACGGGTCGAGTGCTGGCCGTGACCTCCCGTCAAACCGGTGGGGTCATGGCCAGCGCCGTTTGGGGCCGGGCAAGACCCGGAAACTCAGCGGGAAATTTTCATCGAAAGCCTGTTCGTGTAGTAATCCGGCTGGTCGATCAGATCCCAGTCGTCGAAATCGAAACCAAGGCCGAACGTGATGCGGCTGCCGCCGAAGGGAGCGGGCCTGTTGAAACCGTAGTCATAACGCAGGTCGATTGCCATGGGAAGGCCGAACGATCTGGCCTTGAGGCGCAGCTCCGTACCGGCTGATGAAAGCCAGTCCTGCTTGCGAAACGTGAGCATGTCCGACGGCTTTTGCCAGCCCGCGCCGCTGGCAAAGTTTACGGCGCCGTAAAACTGGTCTATGTTGAGAAACCAGAATTTTCCGCCGATCTGGGTTGTGGGCCACAACGGGAAGCGGTAGGAAAGATTCACAGATGCAACAGCGTTGCCGGTAATGAGCACCGTGTCGAAGATGATTGAGTCGTTGCCCCCGGCGGTCCGCAGCGTGTCCCTGAAGTAATACGTGTAGCCCTTTATCCATTCGATCGGCTGGTAATAGGAGGGCAGGCTTTGTTCAGCGTAGTGCGTGCCGAACACTTTGTTGGTTAGCATCTCGTTCGGTAAAACGGCAGTAGCCTGGATTTCCGCGTATATATCGTGTTTGTCGTACCAGGGCGAAGTGATGCCGGCCTTGAGCGTGGCGTCAAGCTCGTGGTATTTGAACGTGTCGTAGTTTTCGACCGGTATGCCGTTGACGACGGTAATTCCCTTTTGGTTAAGCAGGTACTGGTTCCAGTAATCGTACTGGAGGCGTGCAACGAGCCCGCGCGGAGAAATAAAGGATCGCTGGTCGTGTTCGGGCATCAAAAGCGACAGAAAAGCCCCTGCGCGGTACCCCTGGGCAACATCGTAGGAAAAATCTTTGGTCCCGGGTGCGTACACGGCGTATGCTTCGCTCAGAAGGAGGTACACTTCGTACCAGTTGTAGCTCCCGATAAGATGAAAGTTTAAACCTTCGGCAAGCGGGTGCGAAAGCATGAGATCGACGTAGCGCAGCGTTATCTGATAGTCAAGCTGCTGTTCGATGGCAGTACCAAGGGAGTCGTCCGTCAGGTAGAAATAGTCGCTTTCGGTAATGGCGCGCTGCTGGAAATCAAAGGTAAGGTCAACGGGCAGGGCCTTGGTGGTTCCGAACGCTCCCAGATCATAATTGATTTGCCTTCCGAAGAAGCCCTGGTCGAAGTTGATAAACTGGAAAATCTTGTTGGGTTCCAGGAAAAGATACGCGCCCAGCTGCGAACCCATGTCGAGGGCCGAAAGCGGATCGTCGAGGAAGGCGAGAGCGCCCGCCTTGAAGACCATCTGCCCCTGGAACACGTTGTTGATTTGCGGCACGTCCTCTTCCATGATCATGGTAGGGACCAGCATAAACATGGTGGGGAACCGGGAATAAGGACGGGCCGGACCGGCAACGTCCTCGTTTATCGTGGGAATGCGGAGCGGAACGGAGGGAATAAACAGAGTGTCGGCGTGCGTTTCTTCAAGGGCGCGTACCGAGTCCAGAAGGTAAATGCCGTAGCCGTCCTTGTCATAGTTGGCGAAAACGAGTTTCTTCTCGTCCTTTGATATGTCGGGCGCGAAAGCGCCCCCGGACACATTGGTTACCCGGGCAAGGCTGTGCGCATCGAAGTTGTACTTGTAAATATTGAAAATGCCGGATCTGTCCGATGAAAAATAGAGGCTTTTCCCATCCGCGGCAAAACGCGGGTCCCGGTCGTCGTGGCCCGGATTTTTCATCTGGGTGAACTCATGCGACAGGGTATCGTAGATGCCGATCTTGCGAAAGCCTTTCTCTATGGAGCTGATTGCGATGTGAATGCCGTCGGAACTCCAGTCGAGGCTGTAGATGAATTTGAACGGTTGTGCCTTGGCTGCGGGCGTGGTGTCGGGATACACGGTTATACTGTTCAAGCCGCTTGTGTCCATGATGCACAAGTAGAATTTGTCTGTGATCCTGCGCGCATAGGCCAGTTTGTTGCCGCTCGGCGAAAAGGCCGCCCCGAAAACGCTGCGTTTCTGGGTGATCTGCCGTTCGGTCTTGCGCTTGAAGGGGTCAAATTTCGGTTTCTCCGGCGGAAGCGTGTCGATGAACGCGTCAAAGAGTCGATCGCCGCCCTGGTCCGGAGCCTCGATCGACTTCTTCGATTTCATGCTGGTATATGCGACAAGGCCGGAAACGGGATTGATGGAGTAAAATGTGGATATTCCCTTTTCGTGCTTGATCTTCTTGTCGTCCTTTACCGAATCAACCAAGCTATAGGAGTACAGGCTCTTGGAGTAAAAGGAGTAATCAGCCTTGCCGTTGCTTATGAAGAAGATCTTTTTCCCGTCCGGGGAGAACTTGGGCCAGTAGTTGTCGTACCCGTCTTTATTTATCTTGACGCCGTACACCTGCGTTCCCAGTTTCTTCACCTGGTCGTTGTAATGCAGTTCGAGAGACTTTTTCCATTCGGCGTATAATTGACGGCCGGTAATTCCCAGAACCGCCTTCACGGCTTTATCGAAGTCGAGCCGGTACACGTGGGCGCAATCATGCAGAATTGCCGAAACCTTGTCGTACCCGTAGGTGTCGGAAATGTAGCGTACCAGGGAAAAGCCGTGATTGTAGGTTTTTTCGAAGTCCTGGCCCGTGCCGGCAAATTCGCACATGCGTTCCCACGACATAAGGTTGCCCGACACGGCTAGGCTGCGAAGGATCATGTCCCGGTGAGTGTCCCACGAATCCGTGCCATACCTCGAATCTTCGTATTGCGCAATCCCTTCGGAAAACCAGGGGGGAAGAATGTCGTCGGGAAACACATGCAGCGCTTCGACGCGGTTTGGCTCGTTGGGATGGCTAAAATACCCGAGTTGGATGGACGGAATATACGGTGCAAACTTGAAACTTGACGTTATGGAAAGAATGTGCGCGTATTCGTGCGTGATCACGCCCTTGAGCCAGTCGTGCGTTCCGCGCTCGTTGATGTCGAAGTCGTGGATCCATATGGTGATGAAATTGTGATACGGGTCCGCGAATCCGTTGGTAATTTCGCCGTCCATGACCAGCACCTTGGTTTTTGCCGGCAAGGTTAGGCCGTACGTCTTGGAAAAAATGCCGTACAGATGCTCGAATTGTACCGAAGCTTCGCGAGCGACGCTCTCCAACCCCTGCGTAAAACTTATGGAAAAATGGGCGGTTTCGATGGTAAAGACCTTGGTGCCGAACGCGTTCCAATTGAGGTTTTCTTCCTGGCCGAACACGGAAGCGCAAAAGAGGAGCGCGGCAAGAGCGCAGGACGACGCGAGAAAACGGGGCGCCGCAAAGGAAAGGGAACCGGGGCGGAACTGCCTGCGGCCGGGAGAATTCCTCACTTTACAACCGCCATTTTCCAGTAATTGACGTACTTGGTTCCCCCAACCACCGCTTCAATCCTGCACCGGTACACACCCGGGCCGAAGGTTGAAAGCGAAACCGGCGGAAGTTCGTTATAGTCGGGAAAGCTGCCGGAAATTCCTGTTTTGGAAAGCACATGCAGTCCCGCCATGGTAAACACGTCGAGCCGCACATTCCTTGCTGCAGCGGAAAATTTGTACTTGAACCACACGTACGCGCTGCCGTTTGTCGGATTTGGGTAGGTGAAGAACGTTATCGGAGCGTTTTCAACCAGCGTATTCTTGGGAGCGGACCCCAGATACGCAAAACAGCGAGTCCCGTTATATCCCGTCTGCTGCCAGATCATCGAGTCGCCGATCACCGAATTTCCCAGTTTCCAGCGGTATACCCACCCGTTGGCGGCTATTGCAACAAGGTCAATGGTGCCGTTTCCATCGATGTCGTCGAGCAGGGGCGATGCGCCCATCGGGCCGCCCACGGTGAGCGGCCATCGTGAATACAACTGGTTGGCGCCGATGGCGTACTTGGGCCGCTTTCCTGTTTTGTCCAGAGCGTCCACAAAGCCGCCGGGGAGCACGATCGGAAGCACGAGGGAATCGCCGAATACCAGGGCCGAATCGATGAAACCCGCGGTAACGCCGGAAAGCGTGTCTTTGGTGCCGTCGCGCCGAAGGTACACGATGGTGCCCGCGGTCTTGTTTGTTGTCAGGATGGAATCGACTTCCCAGGTGTCGTTCTCACCCGAGGCCGAGCTGAATATCACGAGTGAATTACCGGAGCCTGTAGACTTTGTCACCACGGGCGAACAGGCGATGTTTCCCCGCCAGAACCGGTTGTCGAGGATGGCTGGCCATCCGGCAATCGAAACACCCTTGTAGTTGAGTGCGTAGACCCCGCTCGTGCCGCCCGCAATGATGTCGAGATAGCCGTCGCCGTTGATATCCGCGAGCGATGGCGGCGCCAGGTTCACCGGGAGCAGATGACGGTTTTGGAACGTGTCGAGGGCCGACGCCCAGTCGTTGGGCGTGCGCGTCCACCCGGGAGCAGGCGTGAGATCGCTCGTGTATTCCCACAGGCCCTTGCGGCTGTCGCACACGACAATTTTGGGCAGATTGTCGTTATTCATATCGCCGGTAACAAGGGAAAACGGCGCAATGCCGCTGTCCAGCTTTGTGACAAGCGAGGGAGCGGACGAGCCGATATGCAAAAGCGAGAGGGTGTCGTTCGCCTGAATGCACACCAGACTGTCCGGGAATTTCGCCAGGGCCGCAACCGCGTTGACCGGGGAACGCGTGCCCAGCCGAATCGAATCGCGGACCACCGAGTAACTGCCCGTGTCGCCGACAAGCACCACGCCGGTTGAACATCCCATTGCCCAGTAGGGTCCCGGAAGTTTGCACAGGTACGTGGACGGCGTCTGTAAAAACGGGGCGGAAGAGTCGATTGCTATTGCGGAATCGGAAACGCTGGAGACAAGGTAGAAGAACTTTCGCTGCGACGGAATTACGAGCTTGCCGTCGATCACCGTCGGAAATGTGTATGCCCCGGCAAGGGAATCGTAGGTGACCGGATCGGAGGACACCGTATCGTAGGGAAACCCGGCACCCGGTGCCGCGGTCGGTCCGGCGCCGCGCAGGGTGAGGTAGGGGACGGCGCCGGTTTTCGATTGATGCAAAGAGCCGGTGCCCGAGGGCCACACATAGAGCCTGCCGCTTTGCGAAAGCACGGCAACCTTCTTGGATGTTCCGGTGCCAAAGACCGCGGGATCGAATAATTTCTCGGGTATCGTGCGCCTTGGCCAGCCCGGGGCAAGGTAATCCCATCGGACCGCTAGTGTGAAAGCGCTGTCTGCAAAATCCCTCACCAGATGGCCGTGCGCTGCGGAAAATTCCGTCTCTTTCTTCGTCGTGTCGATCACGCCGAACTTCATCGACAAATAGGTCTGGCCGCCGTCGTTGGCATGAGTTGACGGCCTTGTCCACGGACCCATGCTGTCAACAAGAAACGTCCTGCCCGTGGAATCGGTTGTGCGGTGCGGAAACACGTCCTCCTCGCCGCCGAAATCGAATACGGCCTGGTAGAAGACGTTTTCTCCCATGACGCCAATGTCCTGGACGCCGTCCGCTTCTTCGAGATACACGGCCCTGTAATTTGAATCCGCATTGAGCAAATCATAGTTGATGCGGTCGCGAATGATATTCTCATCAACGTGCCAGACGAGAATTCCGGAAGCGGGGAGCCCCACGTCGTAATTGGCGGCGGAAAGAACCACATGAGATGGATCGTTGGAAACCGAATCGACCACAAGAGGCGAATTGATATTCACCCAGGAATTGGGATCGATGATAATGGTGTCGGGCGGGCCTTTCGCAGTGTCCCAGATAAAAACGCCGGGGTTGGCCCCGAGGTTCCGCTGGCGGTTTTCAACAAGGTAGTATTCGTGGTCGTTGATGGGAACCTGCAAAATGGTCGTATCACCCGCATGAGCGGCGCTCAGCGCCTTGATCCTGGAGACACTGGCCTGGCCCGTTCGAACCGGAATAGGCGAGTCCCAGCCCATGAAGGCGCGCACCCATGCCGAGGGCCAGGGCGGGATGAAGCCGTTGGCAGCCGAGTACCCGTACGGGTCCATTATGCAGAAACCGCCCACGCCCGTTTCGCCGCTCGACGTTGAAAAAAGGTCCGGAATTCCTATTTGTCTGGCAATCTGGTTCACCATGATGCCGTGGATGCCGAAATTGAGGGAGTCCTGGTTCGAGGTCTCGGAGGACATCATCACCTCGTCGATGAGAAGGCTGGAACCGCCCGCTCCGCTTACCAGCACGCCTGTCGTATCGAGCTTGATCGTGTCCTTGAAAAAAGAGAAAAACTGCTGGGTTACAAAAGCATCAATCATGTCTGAAGGCGTGTTTGCCGCGGCGGAACCCTGAGCGCCGCCGTCGGTAAGGAATGAGGCGCCGGCATGCAGGATCATGAACACCGTCTTGTGCCCCAATGAATCATAAATGACCCCGTTGGATTGGTGCAGCGATGCGAAAGGCCCGCTCAAGTGGTCCGCGCTTTGATCTGCACTCTTGATTGCATCCGCAACGAATTTCATCAGGCCAACGGTTTTGCGCTCGTAATAATTGTCGTTTGTCTCATTGGCCGGTTTGTATCCCGGCGAGTAATAGCTCATGGTATGGGGCACAGAGTCTATGACGTTGTCGTTATCGGGAAATACGGTAAAGTCTATCTTGAATTTACCGCGGGAAACCGTTGTGAAGTATTTCTGTACATAGGCGAGCTGGCTGTTGAAATAGGACAGACCGTGGGGCAGATTGTCGTATTTGTAGTCCCCGGAGGAGTAGTAGGTCTGCTCCTGCTGGTCGTGTTCTATATTGAACCGACCGTCTCCCGTAGCAAGAGGGGTGGTGTCGTATGCGAACTGCATCCTGAACGCCATGATATGAATCACGTCGGTATCCACCGAGGCTTTCTTAAAAAGCAACGACCCGTTGTGGTCTGCCGATGTTTCCACCAGGCGTTTCTTGGAGGACGCGCCGAAGAACTTTCCCAGCTTCGGCAGCTTTTTCGGAGGAGGGACCGCACTGCCGGACTGTAGCGCAGCAAGTAAAACGATGGTGAGGATAAGCGCGATGGAGCGATGAATGCGGTTTGGGCTCACTGTGTGGAATCCCGTCATGAACTTTTTACGTCGTTTGATGATGGTGGCCGACAAGGGCCATCGGCGGTCTCATTCTGACTTTCCAGGAAGAATCTCGCCGTACCGGCGCTGCCGCGCGCCGGGGAAAAATCGTCCTCAAAAATTGAACATGAACGACGCTCTCCATTGCCCGTCGCGCGAACCGTTGCTGCCGTTTGCCACGATGCCCTGCATGAAGCCTTCGGGCGAATGGATGAACGACCAGTCAAAATTCATGTTAGCGTATTTTATGCCCAGGCCGAGGGTAAGTTCAAAGCGTTGTCCTGCGTAGTCGAACAAGTGCCCTATGCGTAATGCCAGCATGTTCGCGTACCAAAGCTCAATGCCTCCATGGAGGACCGTCTCCTCGAGATTCGATTCCAGCGTCGGGTAATCGGACTTATCGTCGAGCAGGCCGGTCCAAATCGCCGTGTAGAAAGGGTCGGGCTGCTTGTCCGGATAGTTCTTTACAATCTCCCTTTCGGCGTCGAACACCAGCCGCAGATCGATGAAGGAAGTCTGGATCGGTTGATAGGAAAGCCCGAGTCGCACGGTGAATGGAATCGGGTCGGCTTGATCCTGGGAAATGTAGTAAATCGACGGTCCCATGTTCTGGAGCATAAAGCCGACGTCGAAATTTTTGATGAACAGGTTCCTCTTAAGCAAGGACGCGTCGATGGCAAAAGTACGGCCGGTGCCTTCGTCGCTGTTCCCTTCATAGCCCGGAGCAAGCGCGCTGTTTGCGAACTTGATGTTCACGCCTATCGAGAAATCGTGCGCGACCAGCAGGCCGTAGGAAAGGCCGAATACCCCTTCCCACGACCGGTACTCCGCAATCTCCACGCCCTGGTCGTTGGTGGAAGTGTTGGTGCCGAAATTGATAAAGTTGACCGTCAAGCCCAGCGTTCCCCAGTCTTCGGTGGGCAGAACATACGCCAGGTATACATGCCACAAATCGGGGATCTTGAACGCGGGGAGCAGCGGCTCGTAGAACATGAACACCTGCTGGTCGGCGTAGGCGTACTTGTTTACGGCCTCGCTTGTGGCGAGCCAGATGTCTTTCCCCTGTACCGAAATTCCCTTCACGTCATCACCTTTAAGCGCGTTCTTGGAGTGGAAGACCTTCCATTCGGGAGGAGGTTCATGCATCTTGCCCTGGGAGTCCGTTCTTGTCGGGCCCTGACGAAAGGAGATCGCGCCCCTGTTAGTACCTATCCAGATAGTGCCGTTCGGATGCTCGATAATCGAAGTGACGGTGCTGCCGGGGAACTTGTACCGTTTCCACACCGATTCATTGTAGATGGAAATTCCGCCCACGCTGCCCACCCACACTCTGCCCTTCGAATCGACATACAAGGCCATCACGCCCTGGCTCAGAAGGCCATTTGAAGTGTCGAACACCGTCCACGACGAATCTTTGCGGACGGCCAGTCCTTTCGCCGTTCCTGCGTACAAAACATCGCCTTTGCCGTAGGCAATAGCGGTTACCGCAGAATCCGGAAGCCCGTTTGAGGTTCCGACGAGCGTCCATTTTCCGTCTTCGTAAATCCCGATACCTGCGTCGGTTGCCACCGCCACTGCTCCGGAACGGCCTACGCAAAGAGCGTTCACGTTGTTCGAAGGCATGCCGTCGGCCTCGGAGTAGTAGTTCCATACCGATCCGTCGTAGCGCCACAAACCGTGGGCGGTTCCGATCCATACCCGGTCAAGCGAATCGAGCACCATGGATGTAACGCCTTCGTCGACTGCAATCTTGAACGGGATCTTGAGCTCCACCAGATCTTCGAACTGGGTGTCTTTCTTTGAAAGAATCTGCAGGATATCATCCGCCATTTTGCTTGCCTTGAGAGAATCAACCTTGACGGCGATCTTGGCGTAAATCTGCGTTGCCGTTCTCTCGAACTTGGCAAGGGACATGATATCCTCTGCAAGGTCGGTAAGCGAGTAATTCTTCGCCTTCTGAATGGAATCGCTGACTTCCTTGCGGAGATACTGTTCGAGGGCTGCGGTCCTGTTCATTTCGATGTTGTTTGCTTTCTTAAGGGTAACGATCGCGCGGCGGATAAGGGCGTCGTTGTCTACGGACAGATACTTCCTGGCTATGGACTGAAGATTATCGCCCTGCACAATGAGATGCCGCTCAGATGATTCCCATGCCTTCCCGTTGAACCGGAGCACCCCGTGGTTGGTCCCGGCCCATATCTTTTCGTTCATGCCGAATGTCTTCTTGCGTTTTGCGGCAATTGCGGTAAGCACGTCGCCCGTGCTCATCGAATAGGCTCTCCAGGTATTGGACATCGGATCTTGGCCCAGGCCGGCGGGGTTGAAAAAAGTCGCGTTTGCGTCGTCGGCAACGCCGGTGAACGCTTCGCCGAGGCCTGTGGCGCGCGCGCCCGGCGGGAACACGAGGGTGATGACTGCCGATTGCCCGACCGCCCATGTCGTGGCAACAAGAGCGAGAAGGGCGATGAGGCCGGCGCAGCATTTCACAACAGAGAATCGCATGGCACAATACCTCTCGTTCATTCCTTGTCGATTTTTCGGCATCCGCTGCCGGGAAAAGCCGGAATGCACAACGGTCTCATTGTGTGGTTTTGGTTTACGAATGCACGAGGTGCGAAGGCCGCACAAAAACATATGTGGAGGCAGTATGCCCTATCCGTTCCTATATCCACCCTCGCGGGGACTCGTCGAAAATGGGGTCTCAATTCTGGTGATCTCTTTCCACTCCGGTAGAGGAACAATTTCTCCGCTCCGAAACAAGGGTAACATTCCTATTTCGGTTGTTTCCCGCAGCTTGTCTTTTCCCTGGTACTTGCACAATTGACACCCGCAACCTAGATGAAACGGGGGGATAACTTGAGGATACTGGAATATCTGTTCCCTCGTGACAAACCGTCCCTTGTGGATGATTTTAGAACACACCGGATCATCCCATTTGAAATCGAAGTAGTAAAACTCGGTTCCCTCCTTGTCACCCTTTTCGATCTCCCCAATGTTCGCCTCCATCTGCCCGTTCCAGGCGTCGATAAGCTTCTCCTTATCAGGAACGCTCATACCCATATTTACGTTTTTATCAAAAAGATATTTGCGAATTTCTTCCTGGGAGGGTTTGTAGTCGCCTATGTTTTCCCGAGGGGTGCGTCGGATTATCGAATAGATGCCGCTGCCGTGAATGATGGGCGGAGGAGCATCCGTCTCCGCTTTGCCGCTCTTAAGGCCTATCCTGACCGCCACGAGCATGGCGAGGAGGAGAAGCATTATTCCGACAAGGGCAAGGACCATTGATATACCGCCGGTTTAGTCTGGACGCACCAGTAAAACTAATTCCTTCGTCGTGCCCAAACAACATCCTCAGGCGTTTTACATCCTTTTTGCGACGGTCTTTCCGAATTCTGAACACGAGACTTCGGTGGCGTCGTCCATGAGCCTGGCCAAATCGTAGGTTACCGAGCGATTGCCCAGGGCGCTCTCCAGGCCCTTGATCACGAGATCCGCCGACTCGGTCCACCCAAAATAGCGAAGCATCATCTCGCCGGAAAGGATAAGGGACGTCGGGTTGACCTTGTCGAGGTTCGCATATTTCGGCGCCGTGCCGTGTGTGGCTTCAAAGATGGCGTGGCCCGTGTCATAGTTGATATTTGCGCCGGGAGCGATGCCTATACCGCCCACTTGCGCGGCAAGAGCGTCCGAAATGTAATCACCGTTCAGGTTCATCGTTGCAACCACGTCGAATTCATCGGCCCGGGTAATCGACTGCTGAAAAAAGATATCGGCAATGACATCTTTCACGAGAAGTTTTCCTGCCGGGACAGCGCCCTTGCACTCTTCCCACACAACGATTGCGCCGCTGAATTCCTTTTTGGCAACCTCATATCCCCACCGGCAGAATGCTCCCTCCGTGTATTTCTGGATATTCCCCTTGTGAACAAGGGTTACGCTTTTGCGGCCGTTTTCAAGCGCATAACGGATTGCGGCGCGCACGAGCCTTTTTGATCCGAATTCCGAAATGGGCTTGATGCCGATGCCGGAGTCTTCCCGGATGTTCCAGCCGTATTCGGATTTTAAGAAGGACAGCAGTTTCCTGGTGCCCTCGGCGCCCGATTCAAGCTCTTTGCCGCTGTACACATCCTCGGTATTTTCCCTGAACACCACCATATTCACTTTGTCGGGGTTTTTCACAGGGGAGGGAACGCCTGGAAGATGCCGCACAGGCCGCTGGCACACGTACAGGTCGAGTACCTGGCGGAGTGCCACATTGAGCGATCGGATGCCGCCGCCGACCGGCGTGGTAAGCGGGCCTTTGAGGCCGACACGATATTCCCTAAAGGCGTCAATCGTTTCCTGCGGCAGCCAGTTCTTTGTCTTTGTAAAGGCCTTTTCGCCTGCGAGCACTTCCTTCCATCCGATCGAACGCGCGCCGCCGTAGGCTTTTTGCACGGCCTGGTCCAAAACATGTTGTGACGCGCGCCAGATGTCGGGTCCGATGCCGTCGCCTTCTATGAACGGAATTATCGGGCAATCGGGAACCACAAGGTTGCCGTCTTTTTGAACAATCTTTTCATTCATTTTGTGATATCCTGAATTCGTTTATGGATGACGGACCGATTCCAAGGATTGTGATCGAGCGAAGACAAGTGCCTTAAACCGAACGAGCCGACACGGGCGGAATCCTTCAAAACTCCCTTGGACGGAGGTGCATAAAATACTGCATAACGTGCCTGGCTACAAGCGAAAGTGTTGACAACAAAAGCAGATAGAAATTATCTTAGGGCTGGTCCAGGCCCCGTTGCCGGATGGAGCGCGGGCTGAGACATTCAAGCGGGAGTAACTCAACGGTAGAGTGTCACCTTCCCAAGGTGAAGGTTGCGAGTTCGATGCTCGTCTCCCGCTTTTTGTTTCTTTCTTTTTACAGCCTCGGTTTGCATATAATCTCGTGGATTTTCAGCTCGAAGAAACTCTGTGCATTCGCAGGTGTCAATATCACCGCGGTGTCGCACCCGGTTCCGGTTCCGGCAATGCACAGGGCTTCCCGTTTGGTCGATGCCATTCCCGCGTCTGCCGCCATGAGTGAAATCTCAACGCACACCTTGAATCCCTGACCCATGGTGCGGAGCGTGTACGCAAGAATCTCGTCAAGTTGATAGGTGTGAAGCATGCGGCGGACCGCCCTGTTTATGCCGCCGAGTGCGTGCTGGCAGGTGAGTACGCGGCATCCGCTTTTTTCAAGATCCGCCTTATGCCCCGGCAGCAGTTCCTGCACGTCTTTCCTTTCAAACCCTGTAGAATGGGTAACGCACACGATCGTCCCTCTTGGAAAAAGCGACAAGGCCTTCTGGGCTGTTGCACCGGAAGAGGAAGCGAGAATAACGGTGGTGAGGTTGAGTTCCTTTGTGCGCGCCGCTGCAAGGGCAAGCGTTTCGTTCGTGTTGGCCGGACCTGGCTTGTCGAAATAGGTAATGGTTGACATCGGGCCTGCTTTCTAAAGACAAAGGACCCCCGTCTCGAGCATGAGACGGAAGCCCTTCACAAGTTGGTTGCTGCGTGCAAACGGGCTATTTCCTGACCTTTGCTCCGACCGGTTTCTTGTTGCTCTTCTTTAACGCGGGCTTGGCCTTTGCGGCCGCCGGCTCGGGCTTCTTCTCCGGAATGCCGCGCAGGGCATTCACGCTCCTGTCCACATTGTCGATGTTATATTTGTAAACAAGGAACGTTGCGGGTTTCTCCGGCGTGCGCACCCATCGTTTGCCTTCGGATCCTTTCTCGTTGCCCACGAGAACCGTCTTCTTGTCCCCGTTCTCAAATGAAAGCGTAACCCGCAGGTACGGCTTGGAAAATCCAAGGCTATCCGGGGAAAGTGCGGCGTTTTCTTCGAAGTCCGACGCGGAGAAATTTGCAAGGGTGTTGAGGATTTTGTCCACCTCGGAATTTTTCGCGCTGTCTTTCACCGGCGACACGATGTTCCACACGGGACGCGCCGCGCTGTCCTTTGGAGAAGGCGCCGCGAGCGACAACACAATGGAGGCGCTGTCGCGCTTGGCAATTTCTATGCCCTTCACAAAAGAGCGGTCGAATTTGGTGATGATCTTGTTTTTCCATTTGGACCTGTCGGTAAAGAGCGAGTACTTGAGGCTTCCGCCGGCGAGGTAGACGTCGTCCGAGCCTTTCATGCGGACAAAGTTGGAGCTCCAGTCTGCGCCGTTTTTCCCTATATAGAACGTGCCGATGGGCGCCAGCTTTTCGTTGTACACGGTTACTTTCGTCCCCTGAATAGTATCCACTTCGAGCTCGACCTGTTTCTGCGGATTCTGAGAAATGAGGTCCTCTTTCTTCAAAGCCTTCAGTTTGTCGATAGCCGTCTGAATAAAAGCGCTGTCTGCGGGATATTCGGAAATCTTCCTGACTTTCCCTGACGTGTCGGCAGAAAGGAACGACGGCGCCGCGTTGTCCGAGGGCCTGCCGTTCGCTACCACCCAATCCTTGCCTCTGTGGACAAGAAATACCGAATCTTTCTGATCGCTCACTGAGATCATGCCGCAACCGGCTTCGGAGAACTGGGGGAACCAGGCGAGCGACTGTTCCGACGGCCGCTTGTTGCTCAACTGGTTTGCAACGATTATGATGCCGATAATCACGGCAAGAATAACCGCAAGCAAAGGTAGATGCTTCATATTCATTTGGCTTTCTCCTCCGTTTTTTCTGGGATTGCGGGTGCCGCGACCAGTTCGCGCCGCCCGAAGAAGATAATGAGGCCAACAATTATCACGAGCACGGGCATGAGAAGGATATTGGTGTACCTGATGAAATTCGACATGGAGGAACCTTCCTTGAGGTTATCCTTCGAAATGGTCCGGTCCACCATGGTGCGCGTGCGGATACTAATGAGATTGTCGTTGGTCGAGAGCCAATCCACGATGTTCAGAAGGAACGTTACGTTGCCTTCCATGGCAAATTGGCCGGTGAGAAAGGCAGATTCGCCGATCACAACCAGGTGGCGGCCTTTGTTCTCCGTTACAATAGTGCGGTTCTTGGCGGAAGTGTCTGAAAACAAGGAAATCTTGTGAAGGGAATCCGAGGCTGCGCCGATGTCCGGTTCCTTGACCGGAGGTACTTGTTTTCCGGCGAAGTAGCTCTTGAAATCTCCATCGAGATACACGGCGAGGTTGCTCTGCTTGAAACCCTGAGGGGGCGTAGTCCATTTCTGCTGCGGGTTTAGATCGAACCCGCCTCCCACCACCCAGCTTTTCGGCGAAGACTTGATGAGTACGGTCCCGAACACCGAGCCCGAGTCTTTTGCGTTCTTGGCGCCTTTCTCAGGAACCAAGAGCGTTACCGGACTCACCCAGGGAAGAACCATTTCATTCAGCGTGGATACGGCAGGATTGTTCTGGTTAAGATCCTCGCGGATCACCCTCACAAAATAGGGGTAGCTCATTGCCACATTCATCTGGAACGGACCAACTTTTTGCGGGATCTGGACCTGGCCGCAGGCAGCGTCGCACACAAGACTATGCTCCACACGGGCACCGTAATGCTCCAGGAGTTTAAGGATTCCCGGGTCCTGCGGGGCGGCAAAGGCGCCGTACTGGAAGCTCACGCGGATCGCGTCCGGACATACGATGAGCGCACCGCCCTTCATAAAGTACTGGTCGATTTCGAAAAGCATCCGGTTTGTGAATTTTGTCCCGCCGGGAATTATGAGTGTCTTTATGTCGGAGTCCACGGGTTTTCCATCGGAAACATTGACGGTCTCAACCGTATAGTTCTTTTCAAGGTTTTCGAAAATGGGTTTGTATTTCTCGTGGACTTCCTCCGGGTTGTTCGGCATCTGCTGGCTGTATTGCGGAGGAATAAAGGGAAGCGTATCGGTCTTGAGTACGCCTATTTTCGGGTTTTCCTTTCTCGACACCTTTTGGATCGCCTGCGTAAGGTCGTACTCGAGATTGGTGAGGTTCTGAACCACCGGCATAACTTCCTTTTTTGCGCCGTACAATACTGCAATACCCATGAACGCATTGACAACCTGCGCCTTGTCTTTCTCGTAGGACTGCATCTGCAGCTCGGGAATGCCCATCTGCGTAACCTTGCGTTTTTCCTCCTCGCTCTTTGTCGGGTCTTCGTAGGAGATTTGCAGGTTCCTGCCCGCATAGGCCTTGTATTCCGACAGCATGTCGTGCACGTCCGATTCAAGCGTTCTCACGTTGACCGGCAGGTTTTTCGAAAAATAGACCTTGACGCTTACGATGTCGTCGAGTTTCCTGAGCACATTCTTGGTAGCCTTGGAAATGCTGTACATCTTCTTTTCGGTGAGATCGGCGCGCACAAAAACCTTGGTCGAAAGGTAGTTGGCAACGCAGATGAAGCCGAAGATGACAAGCGCGTAGATGACGAGTTGCGAGCTGTTCCTTATTCTTCTGTTTTCCATGGTATTACTCCCACTTCCTGCTGCCGAGCGAGCAGATATTCAAGAAAAGAAAGAAACCGATAACCGACAGATAATAGATAATGTCCCTGCTGTCTATGACGCCGCGGCTGATGCTTTCAAAATGGCTCCCGAGTCCCGCATAGGTAAAGAGGGGAGCGAGCACCGAGGGCAGCACCATCGTGACGAACGGAGTGCTGATAATGAACAGCACAAAGGTTACGACGACGCCGACGATAAAGGCGACGATCTGGTTTTCGGTCATGGACGACACCCACAAACCTATTGCAAGGTAGGCTGCTCCCAGGAGCAAGGCGCCGAGATATTGCCCCACAATCTGGCCTCCGTCCGGGTGGCCGATGATCGCAATGGTTATGGGAATGGATACCGATAGAAGAACCACGATTGCAAGAAGCGCAAAGCTTGCGAAGAATTTGCCGAGAACGACTTCGACGTCGCTCACAGGCCACGTCAGCAGCAGTTCAAGGGTTTTCACTTTTTTCTCTTCCGCCCACGTTCTCATGGTTATTGCGGGGACAAAGAACAGAAACACCCATGGCAGCAGGTCGAAGTAGCCGCGCATATCCGCCTGGTTGATAATGAAGAAGCCCTGGAAGAAAAGAAACGTTGTGGTGATCAGGTACACGGTTATAAATATGTACGCAATGGGCGACAAGAAGTATGTCTTGAATTCCTTTTTGAAGATGGCCGAGATGTTTTGCATGGTCCTAACCCCTTGTGAGTTGTGTAAAAACGTCTTCGAGGCTCGCCGAATGCCGTTTGAGTTCGGCCAGGCTCCAGCCGTTCTCGGAGACGCATTTGTATATCTTCTCCCCAATGTCTTCTTTGCCCGTCGTGACGGACGCCTCAAGCCATTCGCCGGCTTCGTGGACAATGACGCCCGTTACGCCGTCGATGGCGGAAAGTTTCGATTGCACCGAGGCCTTGTCGCCCTTCACTTTGAGGGTAAAGCCGCTGGATGTCGAAGCGCCGGCGGTAAGTTCGTCGGGCGTTCCGGCGGCCACAATGGCTCCTTCATTGATGATCAGGATCCGGTTGCAGGTTGCGGCCACTTCCGAAAGGATATGCGAGCAATAGATCACCGTTTTTTCTTCGCCCATTTTCTTGATGAGCTGACGAATCTCGATGATCTGGTTCGGGTCAAGGCCGGACATGGGTTCGTCGAGGATCAGAAGATCGGGGTTGTGGAGCATGGCTTGCGCCAGCCCGACGCGTTGTTTGAACCCTTTTGAAAGCTTCCCGATCTGGCGGTTCTCCATCTTCGTGAGGCCGCACACCTGAAACATCTCGCTGATGCGGTTTGAAAGACGCCCGCCGGTCTGGCCCCGGATTTCGCCGGCGAACTTCAGATATTCGCGGACCGTCATATCGAAATACAATGGATTGTTCTCCGGCAGATACCCGATCCTTTTTCGCACTTCAAGATCGTGCTCCACCGTGTCCATGCCGCACACTTTTACGGTTCCGCTTGACGCCGGGATAAAGCAGGTGATGATGCGCATGGTAGTTGTTTTGCCCGCCCCGTTCGGACCCAAAAAGCCCAGAACTTCGCCTTTCTTCACTTCAAAGGTGAGGTTCTTTACGGCCTGGACGCTGCCAAATCTCTTGCAGAGGCTTGTTACCTCAAGCATAACCGAATCGTTTGCCGGACTCATAGTGCACCGCCGTGGAAAAGTGAAATCATAATGCCCCCTTGCATGTATTCCTGATATTGTTTGGAATCTCCATTCACGGAAACAACGGCTTTCGTAAGGCGCAGCAGCGTTGGAAACCGCGGCTTTTTGACCGCCGCAGGCCGGCTCCCAATTTTGAGAAGCTTAAATATGAATATTTGAAAGGCATGGTGTCAAGACAAGTAATAGCATGCCATTCTATATGGCACACAAGGATGGTTACTACGCTCCGGCATAAAAAATATTGCCTTGAGAAGTTGCATGGATAAGGTGCGCCAGGTTGCTTCCGGTTTCCAGTACCGCGGTTTTCATTTCTTGACTCGGTGCAGCCATCTTCCTATTTTATTCGGGCGACAGGAGGATTTGTGGACAAGGGTCTTCTTTCCAACTACGAGCTGTATTACGAATCCGCCTCCGTCATCCCGCAACAACGTGACAAAGAGGAAGTAGCTCGGTTTGCGGGGATCGCGGAATCCATCGGCGAAGGCCTTGAGGTGCTCGACATAGGCTGCGCCGAAGGTTTGCTGTCCGTCGCACTTGCGCTCAAGGGACACAAGGTCACGGCCGCAGATATTTCCAGATCGTTTCTTGAGCAGGCGGATGAACTTGCACGGCAGGTGAACGCAGGGATTTCCACCGTTCTGCTTGATGTCGAAAGCGATCCGCCGAAGGAACTGGAAAACTCGTTCGACCTGATTTATTTCATGGATGTCATTGAACATCTCAGGTGTCCGGCCCGCGGCCTGGTAACAATACGCGCGTTGCTTAAGGAAAGCGGAACGCTGGTCATTCATACGCCCAACCTATGCTCGCTGGGGCAAGTGTACCGATATGTCAAGTTCCGCAACAGGAGAGAGAATTATTTTGAACCGGAAAACCTTGGAGATCTGCATTTACAGGGGTACGATTATCAAACTCTCGAAAAGGCGCTTAATTTTGCAGGTTTGCAGATTAGAGATGTGATTCCCACGAGCATCAGTCTGCCCATCGTTTACAGATTCGGATGGTCGCGCCCCATTTCTCGATCTCTGTCAGGGTTTTTCCCCTTCATCTCTGACACGCTTCTCGTGACGTGCAAGAAAGTTTCGCCCGTGGATCTCGAGAAACAGATTGCCTATTGGAAAAAGACGCGCGGATAGGCAACGCGCTCTTGTTCGCTTGTATGCCGCAGCCGGCGGCTTTCCCGGGCGGGGCTATTCGCCTTCCTTCTTCTTTGCGTCCTGGATCTGGATCCGTATTTCCTGGCAGATCTTCTTGATGTTCTGAAGGTTTTTTCTGGCCCTGGTACCCGCAGACTTGTTGCCTCGTTCGAATTTCTCGAATTCGGCTTTCAGTAATTCAATTTCGTCAAGTAGTTTCTGAAGACTCATCCGTCTGCTCCTTTTATGGTGTGGAAGAACAAGACCCTTCGTGTTTATTATTACTCCGGCAGTAATACGCGCCCAAAATTGGCGGCCGCTGTACTATGAAATCGATGCTTTGTTTTGTGCATATTTAGTTGCCGGAGTAATAAATAAATTGCGCCTTGTTCGTGCGCTAAAGAATTTCTTCTGCAGTCCTGGAGAAAAGTACGCAAGCCTCGCGGGGAAGGGGTCGAATTAGAATGGCTTGTCGCAAAGAAAATAGGACCCGGCAGGGAAGAAAGTGCTCTTGAGAAACGGAAATTTGTCTGCAAGCTCGCCAAAAAGCAGGGTTCGCAAGAAAGGTTCCCGTCGTTTCTTTTCAACAACCGCGGTGCTCTTGGCAAGCCCCAAGTACGTCTTGAGATAATCGCCGGCATCGTCAAAGCTTCCAAGCGTGTCCACGAGCCGGGCGCGGAGGGCTTGCTTTCCGGTCATTATTCTGCCGTCGGCAATAAGTCGCAGCGAATCGGCATCAAGGGATCGCGCCCTGGAGACGTCGCTGATGAACTGATTGTGAATGTCGGTAAGAATGTCCTGAAAGAGTTTCTTCTCCTGTACCGTCATGTCGCGTTGAGGACTGCCCATGTCTTTCACGTCACCGGATTTCAGCACCTGCATCGATATTCCCAGTTTGTCCATGAGCTTGAAATACTGCGGGAACCTGAAGATAACCCCGATGCTGGCGGTTATCGTACCGGGATTGGCGAATATTTTCTGGGCAGGGCACGCAACATAATAACCGCCCGAAGCTGCGACATTGCCCAGACTGGCCACGAGCGGCTTCTTTGCAACACGGAATTTCATCACTTCGCTGAAGATTTCCTGCGACGGGGCAACCGCCCCTCCGGGCGAGTCGACGCGAAGCAGGACCCCCGCAATGGCGTCGTCTTCCCGGAGCGCTCGGAGTTCTTTCACCGTGGCTTCGGACGAAAGGATCACATCGGTTATTTCCACGAGCCCGATCTTCTTGAAGGCCCTGGAGGGCATGGTCGAGGGCGCGGCATGTGCGATCAGCAGCCACAATCCGAAAAGGACCGGGAGGCAGCAGACGGCGATAACCAAAATTCGCTGGCTTTTTGTCACGGGTGCTCCCCATTTGACGCGACGGTTGCGGGATAAGACTTTGAAGCGCCCGAAGAAATTCGCTTCGAAACGGGTATTCTGATGAGGTCGCCGGCCTTGATCACCGACGACTGCGCAAGGTTATTCGCGTGCCGGATGTCGGTTACGGTCACCGAAAACGATGAGGCAAGGGAATACAGGTTATCTCCCTTGCACACTCTGTAGAACAGCGTATCCGGCTGGCGGGACCTTGCAGCGACGCGATGTTCCCGATCATAAAGTAAATTTTGGCCTGCAAAAATAACCGGATTGTTTGAGTCCATCCCGTTCCGCGTAATAAGGTCGCTCACGGACACCGAGAGCTTCCGCGAGATGGCAAACAATGTTTCACCCCTCAAGACCCGGTACTTTGCAAAAGAAGAACTCTGTCCCGCCGGCGGGCTTGATACTCGAGGCGAGGCGACGGTGGCGGTTGTGCGCGTCTTCCCGGGGTGCAGAACAAGGCACTGGCCGGCCTTTACGCGTTGGTCGGCGAGATTGTTCCAGGTGCAAATGTCACCCGCGGAGACATGGAAAAGGTCGGCGAGTTCCCACACGGTGTCGCCCGACCTCACCCGGTACCGAACCACGCCGTTTTTGCCGGGCTTCTGCGCTTCGGACGATTCATTGTGTTTCAGATCTTCGGCAATTGCGTATGCCTGGGCGGTAGACATGTGAATGGGAATCGGAATCAGCACATGTCGGCCCTCGGCAAGACGGCACGCATCGTTAAAACCATTGATCGATTTAACAGCCTCAAGCGGGACTTTGAATTGCCGCGCAATTGAAGATAGGTTCTCTCCAGGTTTCACCTGATAGCCATACCAGACAACCTTGAACGCTTCCGGATGCCTGTTTAGTGCCTGTGCAAGGCGGGATTTGAGGCCTTTGGGAAGATACAGGTGTACTTGGGAAAGCGCCGGCGGCGTGCACCAGTGAAGGAGATGAGGGTTCATCGCGCGCAGGTCCGTCGCGGGAATTCCCAGAGAGTCCGCAACCGATTGAATATTGATGCATTCGTCAATGAGCATGGTGTCGAGATCAAACGTGTCGCTGCGGGCGAGCGCGTAGCCGAAACAACCGGGGTTTTTGGCTACGATAATGGCCGAAATGAACTCAGGAACATAGTTTCTTGTTTCGCGAGGCAGGCAAAGACGCCAGAAACTGGAAGAAGAGGACTTGCCCAGGGCGCTTGCAACGCCGTTTTCCCCGCAATTGTATGCGGCGATGGCAAGCTGCCAGTCGCCGAACTGGTCGTACAACTTCTTGAGGTATCTGATTGCGGCCTTGGTAGACTGCACCAAGTCGCGCCGTTCGTCGATCCAGTAGTTCTTCCTGAGGCCGTACCGAGTGCCGGTTGATGCAATGAACTGCCACATGCCGGATGCGTGCCTGCGGGAGTAGGCGCATGGTTCAAATCCGCTTTCAACAAGCGGCAGGTACGAAAGGTCCGTCGGAAGGCCGCTGTCGGCAAACATGCGTTCCATGAACGGCTGGTAGTACGCGGAGCGCGTCAGCCACTTGTCCAGGGAACCTTTTTTGGAGCGCGCAAAAAAACAGAGCGAACGGTAGACCTTGTCATTCCAGAGAATGGGGAAGTTGTACGAAATTCCCTTCTGACACACAAGTTTTTTGAGCACGATGCTGTCGCCGGGAGACAGCCTGAGCGTGTCCAGAGACTGGGACAATTGCCTTTGGAATACCAGCATCGAAATTTCGTCGGGAATGCTGTCCGCGTATTCCGGAGGCATCTCTTCCGCGTAGACACGCGCCGCCTCGTTGGAATAGTTTTCCGCGTCGGGCCACGACCTGTCATCCCCTTCCTTTTCCTTGATTGATGCGAGTGCTTTTCGGAGAAGAATGTGCGCCTCTCCAAAACTGTCGGCTTTGCAGGCGCTTTTCGCACTCTCGAGAAGAAAATCTATTTCGGAACATTCCGGTGCGTTTGGTACACCGGTGCCATACTTGTCCACAAAGCTGTCGGCGTTTACTTCCGTGTCGCCGGGCACCAGCGGCACGGCGGCCGACTTCCAAACAGAGTCGGGTTTCAGGCTGACAAACGACCCTGACTGCATTCTTGTATGAAAAGCGCATCCGGTTATCGGCAGGAAGCATCCGGCGAAGACCAGACAGAACGTCCGCATGATTCTCAGACAACCCGCCCTTGGGGAGTTCCGGGAAAGACATTCTCTTCTCGTCCGAAGCAGGTACGTCAAGAGCACCTCGCAGGCATGACGAATGCAACACATGCGCCTTCCGCACCGCAAACAATAGCGTCATCTGCCGACAGATCGAAAGCGGAACGCGCGTGGTTTCGACTCTATTCCCTGCGTTAAAGTATATCACGCAGGCCAAAATAATGCAATAGTGGTGGAAAATGAATCCCGTTGCGAGCGAATTGCAGGCTGCTTATTGGGGCGTATTCCACAAGGGGACTTCAAAGGATCGCATCCGGTCCCCGAAGCTTGCTTCGGAGTTTTTCAATCAGGCAGGTGCTATTACAATTCTCAAGGCCTTTGTACCAAACTTGCATGGGGTTGAGGACGAAAAATTGCACTTTGAAGCAGGTAACCGTGTTTGGCCCTGCATTCCGATACTGCCGCGCGAACATTTTCTTCAACATTCTGAAATCGTGATCCGCAATAGTTGATAAACATCCTCGTTTTCTGCGGACAGGAGTCGTGGTGCGGACATTGAGAACACGTAATTTTCATGCGCTGCATTCTTCTCTCCTCCTCAGTGGAAAACGAATGATTTCTGAACCTCGTTCGGACTCAACTACGCTATTCTGCCCAATTCCATTATACCCAACAACCGCTTGTATGTCAAGAACTAAATTACCACAATAGATTGCATAATAGGCATCTTGTTTTGAATAAGTGCGTCACTATTGAAGAATCCCGGCCCTCCGCGTCAAGTGCGGGGATTGCGCGGGCCGAGGCATTCAAAAGACTTTGGCTCGGAAACTGTTGTGACGCGAGATTAAGAGCTGCCGTGAAGCCAATAGACTGTTGTGTATTTTATGGCTAATAACTAATTGATGCGCTATGAGTTAAAGCACATTATTTAATCTTGATTGTAGCTGGATCGAACTGTACTAAAGACCTCAGTTTGTGCCATCAGGAAAACGCCCGATGCAGATCTTGAAAAGATGCTCTTAATTGGGACCATTGGCCGGAAGTTTGTGCCAGGAGCGCCGTCTCTTAGCGGGTCTTGATCAGGAAGATGGAGGGGCTTTTCTATCTGGCTTCTTTTGGTGTTTCTTGAGATATTCCTCGAACGACTGAAGATACTTCGGGTTTCCGGGAACGACTACATGGGTTTCCGCATAGCGCCGCCCCAGGGAATGGGCATCGCCCATGTAGAGCTTGTCTCCATTTACAAATCTGTTGGCCAGGCCGCCAAGCGACTTCGCCCGCTTTTTGGCGTCTCCGTAGGCCTTTTGGAGCGCGGCTCGAGTTGCCTCGGTGCCATTTTCATAGAGGTCGGCTATAGCCCACGTCAAGTGCCATACGTTGAAACTTTGCTTGAGCAAGCCGACATGTGAGAAATAGAGGTCACTGATTTTTGCCGCTTGGGCGACGGTCACAACCTGGTCACGAATTGCCCAAACCCCTAGCAGGGTGTTGAAAAAGTCTCCCTTTTGTAAACATTTATCCTTATATTATAGGGGAACCCCAACCAAGGAGTATTGATGAGAGGTTCCCAGCCAGCCCAAGGCGGTATGTTCAGCTTCGTTTCTCCGGATTCCCGAGTGCCGGCAACGCACCCGCTTCGTCGTGTCAAACAGTTTACGGACATAGCGCTGCGCCGCCTTTCTCGTGACTTTGAGGCGATGTACAGCCGGATGGGACGCCCTTCGATACCGCCGGAATGGCTTTTGAAAGCACAGATATTGATGGCTTTGTTTTCGATACGGTCGGACCGGTTGTTTTGCGAGATGCTGGACTATAACATTCTGTTCCGATGGTTTCTTGACATGGATCTGGATGCGGCATCGTTTGATCATAGTGTGTTTTCGAAGAACCGAGATCGACTTATGGAACAGGAGATTGCGCACCGGCTGATGCAGGAAATCGTGCGTCTTGCTCGTTCCGAAGAGTTGTTGTCCGATGAGCATTTCACGGTTGACGGCACGTTGATTGAAGCCTGGGCATCGATGAAGAGCTTCAAGCGAAAAGACGCGGAATCGGCGAACAAGACTGACGATGATCGGAGTAATCCGTCGGTTGATTTCCACCATGAGAAGCGAAGCAATGAGACACATCAGAGTTCGACCGATCCAGAGGCGCTGTTGGCTCGGAAGAACAAGAGAACGGGAGCGCAGCTGGCGTATTCCGGTCACGTGCTGATGGAAAACCGAAATGGGTTGTGTGTTGATATCGCCATTGCGCCAGCGACGGGGACAGCGGAACGGGATATGGCGCTTGAGCTGATAAAGCATGAACGCAGGCGCGGAAAACGCCGGATGAAGACGGTGGGTGCAGACAAAGGGTATCATGCAACCGAATTTATCAAGAGCCTGCGACGCCTGCACGTGAAGCCTCACATTGCCGAGAAGGCCAACACTTCGCTTAAAGGGTTGGATGGAAGAACGACTCGGCATAAGGGATACAGCGTAAGTCAACGGAAACGAAAACGGGTTGAAGAGATATTTGGGTGGATCAAGAGCGTCGGTGGCCTGCGGAAAACTCGGGTAAGAGGAATACGAATCAACCAGACTGTTGCCTACGTGGTTGCCGCAGCGTACAACTTGATACGCATGGTTAAGTTGATGCCGCAAACGGTGGGGGCAGCATGAGAATGGCCTGGGAATCCGGGGAAATGCCTCGGAACGAGGCAGGTAAAACCTCTCTGACATATGTAAAGTTGAAGTTAGGTTCATAAAAAATCAACAAGAGCGCTTCTGTTAGGACTATTTCAACAACCTGCTAGTACGCAGCCCAGAGTTCCTTTATCGATTTCCATGGCGGCGATCTTGAGTGTCTGATCTATATCTACGCCCGCAAGCAGAACTTTTGTGCGGTCATGAGTGAGATACCGCATGCATCCCTGCAGGCCCGCCAGTGCAGCTATGCCGACGGAAGCCTGCAGCAGCATTCTTAATAACACGTTGGTCCGAATCGACCTCTTATGGATTGCATCCACTTGATCTCCCTCTCCTTTTAACAGCACGCATTTTCTATGCCAACATGGATCCTTGAGATTTTTCCCCTGGAAATCCGCCTCATTTTTGTTGCCCCATAATAAAGAACTCTTTTATATTTAAACTTCTTGTCTTCAATGTGGCAACAGTTTGACCTTTCTTGTTTTCGCACAACGGTGCACACCTTATCTGGTATCACATCGGAGGATGCATGAAGAAGTACGAGGCGAATTCGATTCGAAACGTATGTCTCCTTTCCCACGGCGGTGTTGGAAAAACAACGCTGCTTGAGGCCGTTTGTTACACGTCGAAGGGCACAACCAAGCTGAACAAGGTAAACAACGGGACCAGCATTTTCGACGCGCGGTCCGATGAAAAAGAACGCAAGATGACGATCACCATGAAGCTCGGGTTCTGCGAATGGAACAACGCAAAGATCAATTTCCTCGATACGCCGGGTTTTCTCGACCTCCAGGGCGATGCAAAGGCGGCGCTTCGGGTGGTGGAGTCTGCGGTGATCCTGGTAAGCGCGCTCGACGGCGTGCAGGTGGGCACGGAACTCATGTCGCGGTTCGTGGAGGAGACAAAGATGCCGAAGCTCTTCTTTGTCAATGACCTGGACAAAGACAATGTCGATTTCGAAAAGACGCTTGCAAATCTCAAAGACACCTACGGCAACACCGTAGCGCCGCTTTCTATTCCCCTTGGAACCGGCGCATCGTTCAAGGGGGTCATCGACCTTGTCAACAGGGAAGCGTTTGAATACACCCGGGAGGGCAGTGGAATCGGAAAGAAGATCGATATTCCGGCCGAGCTTTCCGGCAGGGTTGACGGCCTCAGGTCGTCGCTCATGGAATCGGTGGCCGAAACCGACGAGACCCTCATGAACACCTACTTCGAAAAAGGCGAACTGACGCTTGAGGAGCTGAAACAGGGACTTGCCAAGGGGTTCTCCGACGGCGCGATTTCTCCGCTCCTGTGCGGCAGCGCGCTTCTCAACATGGGGACCGACGTTCTGCTCACGATGGTCGTCAGTCTCTGTCCGTCTCCTTTATCGCGGAAAGATGTGGAAGTCGTGGCCGGGGAAGAGAAGAAGAATATTCCCGTGTCCGAATCCATGCCGGCATCGGCTTTTGTTTTCAAGACCATTTCTGAGGAGCACATCGGTGATTTCAATTGCGTGCGTGTGTTCACCGGCAAACTCGCAACGGGTAAAGATGTTCAGAATCTCACAAGAAGTTCGTCGGAGCGCATCAGCAATATGTATTTCATGCGCGGCCACGAACGGGTCGACACTGCGGAAATCGGGTTCGGAGACATAGGCGCAATGCTCAAAATGAAAGACACCCATACAAACGATACGCTCGCAGACAAGGGCGTCTCGTATACATTTTTGCCCGTCAAGTTTGTCGAGCCCCTGGTGAACGTGGCGATCACTTCGAAGAACAAGGGCGATGAGGACAAGATCGGCATGGGGTTCACCAAGATTCATGAAGAGGACCCGACCTTCAGCTACAAGTTCCACGGCGACATCAAACAGTCGATACTTTCGGCGATGGGAGATATCCACATCGATATCATTTTGGGAAGCCTCAAGAGCAGGTTCAAAGTGGAGGTCGAGAAGAAGCAACCGAAAATATCCTACCGGGAAACAATCACCAAAACCGTAAAATACGTGGAGTACACCCACAAAAAACAGTCCGGCGGGGCAGGCCAGTACGCCAAGGTGGCAATCGACTTAGAACCGCTTCCCCGCGGTTCCGGGTACGAATTCGTGGACAAGATAGTTGGCGGGGTCATCGACCAATCGTTCAGACCCAGTGTTGACAAAGGCGTTCACGCCAAACTTGAAGAAGGTATTCTTGCCGGGTATCCTATTGTCGATGTTCGGGTGTACCTTGTCGATGGCAAGACCCATCCCGTCGATTCCAAGGATATCGCGTTTCAGATCGCGGGGCGCGAAGTATTCAAGATCGCGTTCGAGCAGGCCGGTCCGATTCTTCTTGAGCCTATTTCGGACATGCGGATCACCGTGCCCGACGATTATACCGGCGACGTGATGGGAGACCTCTCTTCGCGCCGCGGCAAGATCGGCGGCATGGAGCCGGAAGGCAAGTTCCAGACTATTGTTGCAAAAGTGCCTGAGGCTGAGGTGCAGAACTATTCACAGGCGCTGCGCGCGCTTTCGCAAGGGCGGGGCTATTTTTCAAAGACGTTTTCTCATTACGAGCCGGTTCCCACCGAAGTGGCGAGAAAGATCATCGAGGCCTCCAAGCAAATCATTCAGGAAGTGAAGGAATAGACAGGTTTCTTTTTCAGGAAAAGGCCACCAAGGGGCGATCTTCGGTCGCCCCTTGCAATTTGGACGTAACAAAAGCGAACAGCTGTTGCTTTCGCGACGTAAAAAAGGAGTAGCTGCAACAATGGCCCGTTTGAAAACCATCGAATGGATCAACGACTGTGCGCGCATAATCGACCAGACCCTCCTTCCGAAATCGCTGGTGTACAGGGATATTCGAACATCGGAGGAAATGTACGAGGCCATAAAAGTTCTTCGCGTTAGGGGAGCGCCCGCCATCGGCGTCGCTGCCGCGTTCGGGCTTTACCTGGGAATACGGGACATTTCTAACGCAGCTTCAACTGATGCTTTTACGGCGGAACTCGACACGCAGGCGCGGCGCCTCATCTCCTCGCGTCCGACGGCGGTCAACCTGCCATGGGCAATACGCCGAATGGTTGATTTTACAGAGTCTCTTGGTGATGCGGGCGTTGCGGAGAAGAAAAGCAGGATGCTTGACGAAGCGAAAAAGATTCTGGAGGAAGACAGGCGCATGTGCCGTGCAATAGGGAAGAACGGTCTTGAGCTTCTCAGGAACTGCAAGGCGATACTCACTCATTGCAACGCCGGCGGGCTTGCAACGAGCGAATTCGGAACAGCCCTTGCCCCGATCTATCTGGCGCAGGAAAATGGAATGAGTATCCATGTGTTTGCAGACGAAACCAGGCCGCTGTTGCAGGGCTCCCGCATAACCGCCTTCGAGCTGATGGCTGCCGGAATTCCGGTTACCGTGATATGCGACAATATGGCGGCCACGGTCATGGCGCGGGGCATGGTTGACGCGGTGGTTGTCGGCGCGGACAGAATTGCGTCCAACGGCGACACGGCAAATAAGATCGGCACCTACGGAGTGGCCTTGCTGGCAAAAGCGCACCGCATTCCGTTCTATGTGGCGGCTCCTTCTTCCACCTTCGACCTGTCCCTTCCAAGCGGGAATGCGATCCCTATTGAGGAACGTCCGGCCAGGGAGATTACTTGCGGGTTCGGAACACAAACTGCTCCGGAGAACGTGTCGGTGTTCAACCCTGCATTCGACGTCACGCCTGGTGCTCTTGTTACGGCAATTGTCACCGACAAAGGGATCATTCTTCCCCCGTTCATGGAATCTATCGCCCGAGTGCTCGCCTGAGCCCCATGCAGTACGGAATTGTCAAGTGGTTCAACGAGGGGCAAGGGCGGGGAGTAATAATCTCCGACAGCGGCGCTGCAGAACTTGCCGTCGGCGGTTCCGACATTTTGGGCGAGGGATTCAAGGTTCTTGAAGAAGGCCAGCGGGTGAGCTTTGACGTTGTGAAAACCTCAAGGGGACTTTCGGCAACGAGGGTGAGCACGTTGGACGGCAAAGCGCGCCGAGCGCTCGATCAGGCTCCCCTTAACAACGCGTAATTCTTCCGAAACTTCCACATCGGCGTCCCTTTTGCAAAATTCGGCATTAAATATCCGCGCGCCACGGCATTAGACCATCTCGGCTGACGTAGAGCCCTCTCCCAGATGTCCTGCACGGAATCGAACGAGTATATCCCCCAGAGCCGGAGCACTCCCTGTTCGTTACGCACGCAATTGGCGTAGGACGTGGCTGCGGTATAGCCCAGGCTGCGCGCCATGCGCCAAACGCGCCTGTTCCACTGTCCAAAGGGGAAAGAAAGACTCGACACGGGTTTGCCCGTAATGTCTTCCAGAATACTTTTCGAACGAGAGAGTTCTTCTGCGAGGTCGGTGTCGCCAAGCAACGTGAGGTTTGCGTGGCTCATAGTGTGGCTGCCGATCTCGTGCCCGAGTGCGGCGATTTCCCGGACCTGTTCTTTTGTCAAATGGGCCTGGGGCGGCAACGTGTCCCATGTTGAGGCCCGGCCCAGAAATCCTGCAACGGGGAACACGGTTGCCTTGATAGTGTGCCTGGACAAAAGTGGAAGCGCACGGGAGTAGAAACTCTCAAATCCGTCGTCAAAGGTCAAAACAATGGGCGTCCCGCTATCGGCATCGTGTCCCCGGCGGACCGCTTCACTCACGGTAGAGAAGGTACGGTTGTCATCGACAAGCGTACCGAGTAGTGCGGCGAACTTGTCAGGAGAGTAATAGGAAAAGTGCGGCTCCTTTTTCTCCAACAGCGCATGAAGAAGAAGGCCAACGGGCCCCGGCCGAGGTTTTCTGCGTCCGAACAGCAGCACGGCGGCGGCTCCCACTCCAAGTGGAAACAACAACGCTATGGCTGAAACGCACATTGCCAGCATAAAACAACCAGCACGGAAAAAGGAATGGCCTTCCCGAAAAGCAAACGGCCGCGTTGATTTGTGCCGTTAGTCAGAGCCGTCCTGCTTCGACTTCGCGGCCATAAACACTTCTAAAAATGCTCGTTCAATGCAGCAGGAAATGAGTTCTTCCAACCGTTTAGGAATCACGCTTTGAACGGTTGAAGAAACGGGAAAAGAGCCCTTGTTCGCTCTTGTGCTTCTGAAGAGCCGCGCCTTCTCTGGCCTTGTTCTTCAGATAGTTCATGGAGGTGAAATAGAGATATTCGGTGTTGCTCGGCGGAGGAATTTTTCTCATTGCTGCTGCCATTGCGTTTCTAGAAAGTCCCGCCTCCACAAGTTCTTCTTCGCCGGCCCGTGGCGCGGCGGGCTGGGCGGTCTGTTGTTGAACGGGTGCATGTTCAAGTTGCTTGGTTTCGGGCGGTGGCGGAATGACCTGTTGCGTTTCCCGAGCGCGGTTCTTTCGACCGGCTGGGATTTTGTCCGGGGAGGCTGCCGGAGCGGCATTGCCGTCTGCAAACCCCTCGGCCCCGTGCGGCTGATCGAAAAACGAATTGAATCCCTGGTCCACATCGTCCTGGGAGAGCGACGGCATGGCAACCGGTCCCTGAAACAGGTTTTCCATGTTGCGCGTTATTGCCTCTAAAGCCCGCTGCAGCACGCCGGTATGGCGTTCAACACTCGACGACACAGCTGCAATCGGTATCGCCTTGTCGAAAATGGTGGCAATGATCGTGTTGTCGTCAACGAGAGAAATGAGCAGATTCTTCGATTTCCCGCAGTGGGACATTGTTGCGAATTCGTGTTCGCCAATAAGGCCTGCAATGGCCTGAGTGGACGCAAAACTGCCCACGACAAGGGCCGCAAGGGCAGACATGTCGAACATCGCGAGCGTTCCCTGGTGGGCGAGAAGGCGAGTATCCTTGTTGATGAGGAGCGCCGAAAGAATCTTTGTCTCGCTTACAAGTGTCTGCAGGATGGAATTGAGCCTGTCGATGTCTTCTTTGTAAAGAATTACATCGCTCATTGGGGTTTGTCTTTATTGAAAAATTTCGAAAGGAAACTACCCTGCGGCCTTGTCTTCGGATTGACGGGGGGGCGTTTTGTTTTTTTTCGCTGGCCGGTATTGACCGACGTAAAATACAGGGGTTGTTCCCCGTCTGCCGGAGGCGCTTCCTGCGAATCCTCCGCGGCCTGGCGTGGAGGAAACTGCGGAATCTGATCATCGGTTTCGGGAAGGTCATAGACATCGTAGCTGCCCTTTTGAGGCGCAGGGAACGGGTTTTGCTGCTGCCGGGGACGAGGGGGAGGTGGCGGCGGCGGCGAGGCGGACTCCTGTTGCGGGGCTTGCGACGATTGCAACGAACGAAGCCTGCGTTGTTTTTCCTCTATTTCCTTTTGGTACTTTTCGATTTCGAGATCGAGATCTGTTTTGTCGACAGAAGGGGGCTGCGGGGCGGGTGCCGCTTTCGGGACAGCTGCTTCCGGCGCCATGGGTTCGAGGTTGATCGACCCATAGTCATAGTAATCGTTTCGGGGCGCCGCTTGCGGCTGTTGTTTGGGAGTTTGAGGGGGAACCGGAGGCATTCGCGGAGCCTGCGCCTGTGGTCGCACCGGTTGCCCCTGTTGAGGGCCCTGAAAAATATCGTCTTGATATTGCGGAGCAGAAACCGGGCGCGGGGGCGGAACCGGAGCCTGCTGCATTCTCACCTGAGGCTGTGAGGGTGCATAGTAGGGATCGGCTGCAGGTCTCTGGGGTACTTGCTGCGGCGGGGGCGCCTGAACCTGGGGTCTTTGCGCCGGCTCCGGTGATTGCCCTGTTGCCGGCCTTGAATACTTCCTGTTGAGGCTGTCAATGACGATTTTGCCGATAATTTTCAGAGATTCGAACACGCCCTTTCCCTGATTTGCAACAGCCTCATTCCAGGGGTAGCCGAACTTGTTGAGTGCTTTTTCGAGGGCTTCGATGGGCAAGGCGTTCGGTAAGTCCCTCTTGTTATATTGAATGACAATTGGAATGCTGCCCTGTTTGATGCCGTATTCGGCAAGGTTGTCGTGCAGATTCTGGAAGCTTTCGAGGTTTTCCTGTGTTTTGTCTTGCGCCGAATCGGCCACAAATACTACGCCATCAACACCTCGCAGCACAAGCTTCCTCGTTGCGTTGTAGTAGACCTGGCCCGGAACGGTGTACAACTGGAATTTCGTTGAGAAGCCTTTGATTTTTCCTAAATCGAGCGGAAGAAAGTCGAAGAACAGGGTCCTGTCCGTTTCGGTTGCGAGCGAAACCATGTCGCTTCTGTAATCGATTGGAATCTTTCGGTGGATTACCTGGAGGTTGGTTGTCTTGCCGCTCAACCCGGGGCCGTAGAAAACAATCTTCACACTTATTTCCCTGATCGCGTAATTGATTGATGCCATTGAAGTATACCTCTCTTAAATCACAGGGCGAAAAAAAGAGTTCTTCGCGGGTCGATGCTCCACGTAACCTGACCTAAACCCATATTTTAACATAAAATATAGTTCCCAAAGAAAGAATATGCAAGCAAAGACAGGGAAGTTTTCCCAAAATATCCGCATCAATATCCGGCACGATAATCATCGGAAACAAGAGATACTTTTCCGTCAAATGACAAATCGGACTCGGTACGGCGGCGGCAAACGAGGGGCTACTTTACCGCAGGCCCCCATGGCTTTTGCCACGCCTGGGGCCCACGGTCTTCGGGACACAGCAGACCTTTTTTGACAAGAGCCGCCGTATTTGGCGGAGGATTTCCCGTAAGCGCCCGATAGTACAATGATGCGATTGTTTCCTTTTGCGTGTTCCACTCGGCTCTTACTTCATTGACCGCCAGTTGCCTCGCTATGGTTGCGTTGCGAAACGACGGGATCAAGCCAAGGTGCGACAGCGAAAACAGGGCAAGGGCCCAAATCAGAACAACGACAACAGATACCACTGCCGTCATACTGTTCGGCGCCGGTTTGCCCAGGGCGGACGCAAGCTGTTTTTCCTGGGGCCGGCTGACGGCGAGCGGCGCCACGACGGATTCGTGCCACAGGCTGAAAAGAGTTTCATACACGCGGTAGGGCAAAAGAATCGACTCTTTGCAGATGCCGCCCACGGTCGTTGTGCCGTTCACAAAAGACAATATATAACCGGAAACATCCGAAACCGGTGACGCGGGAGACAAAAGGGCTTGAGGTTTTTGAACAACAGAGAACACGGTTTCATCACTGATGTGTTGTCGTATCCGTTTCCATTCGTCGGTTCGCCGCATCGCCTCCATGGTAATCGCATCGACGGGAAAGGTTACACCGCCGATGGCGTATTCGCGGATTCCATCGAGCGAATCAAACCGGTAGTTTCCCTGATCCCACAGAAACAAGCTGCAGGCAAGGTCTTCTATTCCCATTCGGGCAAACAGTGACAGCTCGCTTGCAGGAAGGTAATTCCTGTTTACTAATTCCTGAGAGAACTGTCCCATCTCGCCGTGGCATACTTGCAGCAGTTCGTTGAGTTCTTCCTCTGAGTACCGTTTCACCGACATAAGGTACCGGAACAGCAGCGTCTGCAGGTTATGTTCGTTGGTACCAGCGGCAACAACCGCTCCCTTTGAAAAAATGACGAATGCCTCTTTGTCTTGGTGAGAAAGAACAAGCTGCCCCGTTTTTGCGTCGCGGGATATGAGCTGGAAGATTTCCGCCAGCTCAAATTCGTGCAAACTTCCTCTGAGTGCCATGCTATTGACTCCGCTTCATAAGTACCGCGACACTTTTGACAATTGCGCGCACAGCAAATACCGCGCTGTAGCTGAACAGCACCGCATACAAAGGCACAAAAAGGCCGTGCACGGCCCATGCCGGGTATTCGAATGTCGCGGTAACCAGCGAAACGAGCGTTGCGTAGACCATCGACGTGGCCAGCAGAAGAGGCAGAGATTGATAAGCGGGAGCTCCCCGATATACGGTCCCGACGCCCGGGAAAACCAGGTTGAGCAGGATCGCCGCAATTGCATGTGAACGCCGCGACCTCACCTGAATCTTTGTCATGATTCGCTGGCGGATTTGTTCGTTGCGGATATGCTCAGTTGCATCGAAGCAGGTCCTGCATATACTGCCTCGCTTGCACTTCCGGCAGACGGGTGCTTGGCAGAGTTTGCAGGACGATACCTTTTTTATAAGGTCTTTCGACCAAACAGAAGCGTCCAGAATAAGAAGAAGCGCAAGCAGTGCACCCGAAAGGATCAGATACGCAATAAGAGGAACGCCGAAAAACAAGCCCCCGAACCGCTTGCTCGCGGTGTCCCACGTCCCGCTGTAGCTGGGAAACACGTTCTTCCAGAAATACGCAGGGGCAAAATCGGGGCAGATAAGCTGCCGAAGCGGCGGCCAGTCCTTGGAGAAGCACTCGTCGTTTTTCTTGATAAATGCGTCGACATATTCGGGATTGAGTCTCGTTGCCTGCGTGATGTACTCCATGCCCTTGGCGGTTTCCATTGAGTTAAAGTAGTACTGGCCCAGGTTGAAGTAGGCGGGTTCGTACTGAGGATAAAGCTGCACGCATTGCTGGTAGGCATTGCGCGCGCCAACAAGGTCGCCGGAATAGTACAAGACATTCCCCGCCGCAACAATGACCGCCGGATCGTCGTGGGCGAGCATCTGAGCAACTTTTATATGAGGGAAGGCCGCCAAGGGAGACCCTTTCTTGCACAAATACAGGGCCGCTGCAGTGTGGGCGAGATAGTCTCCGCCCCCGTGCTGCGCACGGGCTGCGATGAGCGAGTCGAGCTGACTATAATATCCTTCGTCAACAGCTTTCTTATACGCCATGAGTGATCCGTTTGCCGAGAGCGCCTGGTCGAACATGTCGTTTAATTTGATTCCGAGGGGCACGAGGAGGAAGAGGACAAGTGCAACCTCTGCCAGGTGCTTGTCCTTTGCGCTGAAGCGCCGCCAGACCACAAAGAGGAAACACCAGACAAAAGGGATGGCTCCCAAGAACAAAACGGAGCCGAATGCCCCGAGCGCAAGCAACAATTTGCCTTTGGAACTAAAAACGTCCGAAAACCGCTCTGCAGAAAGGTGAAGTGCGGGTGAAAGGTACTTTGCGCCGAGCCCGACAAGAATTCCCGCCACCACGAATTGCAGAACAAGAAAAAGCCAGGCGAACAGCGCCCTGAAGAATACGATCTGGTTTTCCCATGATGCCAAGACTGCGCCTATGAGGTCGCGCGCCTGTGCAAACGTTTTTGGCAGATTGAATATGCCGTTCGACTCCAGCGCGAAAACGGACGGCCACAGGCAACGCCTGTCGAACCGTTGCGCCCATGCCGCAAAAAATTCAGCGTCATTGGCATTTCCCCTGTTGTTCAAATAGGCGGATTTGTAAAGCAATTGCTGAACAATGACCGGGGCAGACAGTGCGCCCGAGGTAAGGAAGAGCAATTCGAGCTTCTTGAGGCATTTCTCTTCCCAGCCGACCATGCCGCATCGATCGAATTCCATCGCGAGCACCCAGGCAAGCCCAGGGTCTTTTCCTGCAGCCGCAATCGCATGTGTGAAACAAGCAGAGGCAACGTCGGCATTGTCCTTTGCGGCAAACAACCCCTGCAGAAAGTAAGGCCAGGGTGATACCGTATCGGGGGAAAGCGGCCGGTAGTGATCGGACGAAAAGAAATCGCGCGGCATTTTTTGAAATGCCGCCGCGTCGATCCCGGCTTCACGGTAGGAACTGTCTCTGGAATCGAGGCCCGTGGCTATTTCGTGCTCCCAGAAGATGGGAGCCGCATCGATTGATAATGAAATGAACAGGAGGAGGAATATCCCGTGTTGTGTCGGCAGCAAATGTGCGCCTCTTGAATGGGATCGAGCTGTGCTCATTGGGTCTTCATGTCCGTAAACGCGTGCGGCAATATAGGTGCATTGACGGTTTGCGCAATGGCGCAAACCGGATACCTTCGGAAACAGGATACATACATTTTACATCCATTGCAAGGAAAAAAGCAAATGTAATTACCGGAAAGTCCGGCACATTCTGGCAAACCTACATCACAAAATAAACAATGGTTTTGCCCGGATGGGCGCACGGTGGGAATTATCCTTCTCCCCGAACAAGATCCTCGAATGTTTCCCGCTTGCGGACGACGGCGAATGTCGATCCGTCCACGAGAACTTCGCAGGCCCGCGGTCTCGAATTGTAGTTCGAAGACATGGAAAAGGCATAGGCGCCCGCGCTCCGGACGGCAAGGAGTGATCCCTGGATAATGCGGTCGATCGTGCGGTCCTTTGCAAAGAAATCAGCAGACTCGCACACCGGGCCGACGATATCGACCATGGTTTGCTGTGCGTCTTTCCGCTGCACGACAGGGACAACCGAATGGTACGCGTTGTACAGCGGCGGGCGGATAAGGTCGTTCATCCCGGCGTCGCAGATGTAAAATAACCTGGTCTGGGTCTGTTTCACGTAGGTGACCGCGGTCAACAGAACGCCCGCGTTGCCTACCACGAACCGGCCCGGTTCAACCACAAAGTCGCATTTCAGTCTTTCGGCATAGGGGGCCAGTAGACCCGCAAATTGGACGGGCGTGAAGGGAGATTCGTCTTTGTAAACAATACCGAATCCCCCGCCGATGTCTATGGTATGCACGTTGATGCCGACAGTATGCAGCTGAGTATAAAGATCGCTGAGCAGGTCTAACGCACGCCGGTAGGGCTCAAGCGACAAAATGGGCGAACCCAGATGAACGTCGATGCCGATCGGATTGATATGAGGCAAGGATTGTGACTTCTTGTATAGCTCAAGGGCCGCAGGAAAAGGAAGCCCAAACTTGTCTTCCTTTCTTGCCGTCGTGGTATAGTGGTGGGTGTTGGCGTCGATGTCGGGGTTGACACGAAGGGAAATAGACGCTATGGCATCCATCGATTTTGCAACATCGGACAAGGCGAAGAGTTCCGCTTCGGATTCGACATTGAACATGCCGATTCCGCTCTTCAGGGCGTAGCGGATTTCAGACGCGGTTTTTCCCACGCCCGAGTAAACGATTTTTCCGGGTGCAATGCCTGCCCTGAGCGCGCGGAACAATTCTCCGCCCGAAACAATGTCCGCGCCGATATCTTTCTGGGCCATGAGGCCGAGGATGGCAAGATTGGAGTTGGATTTGACGGAGAAACACACCTGAACGTCGATTGATTCAAACGCCCCCAGCAGCAGTTCGAGATTGTTTATGATGCTCGCCTTGCTGTAGACGTATGCCGGTGTGCCGACATCGCGGGCGATTGCCGACAGCGCGACATTTTCACAGTATAATTCTTCACCCACGAGATGAAAATTGTTCATCATCCATCCCTGGAAAATGACGACTTTGATCGAGGAGATGCGAGACGGGGCCTGTTATCCCTGCAGCTTGCCCACATGAATAAAGAGCCGTGATTTCTTGTTGGCGGCATTATTCTTATGGATAAGCCCACCGCCGGCGCATTTGTCGATGAACGATACTGCCATCTTCAGCCTGTCTTGCGCGGCTTTCTTGTCCTTTGAGTCGAGGACATCGCGAATGACGGTGCGGAGTTTCGACCAGTCGCTCCGGTTCTTGAGATTGGCTTTTTTGCTTTTGCGGACATGCTTTTCACATGCTTTGTGTTGAGGCATTGAGAATACTCCTTGTGATCCTGCTGGCTTGGAAGATTCGGGACACCATCAAATATAAGCCCTTAAAATATATCCGACGTCCAATCGTTGTCAAATAGTGCTTCTTCGCGGTTTCTTTTGCCGGCAGAGGCATATATTTTCTAAGAATAACCACTGGGCCGCTCTTGGAGGTATTTTATTCCGGACCGAATTTGGCCCCGTCACCTTCATCAAATACTGCCGGGCGTTCGATGGAAAACGAAAGAGATACGAAACATGCAACGTTCAATTGTGTTGAATTGTGCGGTGCCATTCATCTCCACACGACGTTTTCCGACGGTGGCGTACACTATCCTGCCCTCATTGCGGCGGCAAAGGAAGTCGGGCTCGATTTCATCGTTGTCACCGATCATGCATCCCTCGAAGGAAGAAATGCCGGGTACGAGGGTTTTTCCGGCAAGCTGCTTGTGTGCGTCGGTTATGAGCACAACGACGCGAACAACATCAACCACTACCTGGCCCTCGGATGCGACACGGTTGTAAACTACCGCGAGACGCCGCAAGGGTATATCGACAGGATAAAGGCCCAAGGGGGCATCGGTTTTATCGCCCATCCCATTGAGGTGCGCCATTATTTCGACAAATACCCTCCGTATCCCTGGAAAGAATGGGACGCCACAGGCTTTGACGGGATAGAACTGTGGAACCAGATGTCCGATTGGCTGGAGAACCTGAGAAGCCGACTCCACTTTGTGAAGTTGTTTTACCCGCGCCGGTTCCTCATGGAAGTCAAGAAAGAACTCCTTGCACGCTGGGACAATCTGAACAGGCGGCGATTCGTGAGCGGCATAGGCGGTGTTGATGCGCATACCATGAAAATGCGGCTCGGCCCGTTCAGGTTAACCATATTCCCCATCAAGGTGGAACTCAAAGGAATCCGTACCCACGTGTACCTGGATCGTTCCTTGCCTCAAGACGACGCGGCTGCAGCGCAGGCAATGCTCCTTACGGCGCTTGGAAACGGCAACGGGTTTGTGTCCAACTATCGGCGGGGAAACGCGCAAGGAACCCGGATTTTTCTTGTGGACGCAGAGGGCCGCTCCCGGTATCCCGGACTTGCCGCGGATGAGCCGAAGTTGCCGGGGCGCCTGGTCGTGAGCATCCCCGAAAAAGCGGCTGTCCGTCTTGTGCACAACGGTAAACACGTTGCGGAAGCGGGGGGCAGGAACGCGGAATTTGCAATATCGTCGAGTGGAGTTTACAGAATAGAAGTTTATAAAGGAAAATATGCGTGGATCTATTCAAACCCGTTTCCCGTGGGGCGATATCCGCTGTAGTTCTCAACGGATGGTGCGGATGACGTTGCAAAGCGGGCGCCCATGAGGCCCCTGTTCCTCGTTCGTTGCGCCGATGCCGTAATTCTTTCGAGGCCGCTTTTGTGGATCCCGGTGTGGGGATTCAGCATTTTTGGGTACATTTGCGGGTTGCGAAGCCTTGGCAGGTCTTCCCTTTGGGCCGCCTGGACGTCTCCGCCGTCCGTCCCCGGGTGGATGTTTGTATTTTCGTTTTCCGTCGGCGCCGTATACGTGTACAACCAGATCGCCGACAAAGAAGTGGACGCGGTGAACTCCGGTTTCCCGCTGTTGGCGCGAGGCAATGTTCCGCCATGGCTTGCATGGATCACCGCCGCCGGCCTGGCTCTTGCTTCGGTGCTTATTCCGCTCGGCAAACGACCTCTGCTCTCAGTCTTTTCCTTACTGGCGCTGGCTGTCGGATTTGTCTACAGCGCAAAACCGACGCATCTTTCGGGCCGGTTCATTGCCGATTTCCTTACCAATGCCGTCGGCTACGCTCTCATTGCCTTTGGCGCCGGCTGGTATCTGACGGGCGCGCCCTTTGGAATTCAGTTCTTCCTTTCATCCGTGCCATATTTTTTTCTCATGTGCGCAGGCTCCATCAGTTCAACGCTGCCCGATTACGAAGGTGACCGGAAATGCGGCAAGAAAACCACCGCGGTTACCCTCGGCGTTGGGTCGGCCCACAAAATCGCGTCGCTGTTTATCGCGGCCGGGCTTCTTTCTTCTCTGCTCTTGCGCGATTGGATCGCCGCGGCATGCGCCTGCGCAGCTGTTCCTTTCTACTGTGCGTTTCTTGTTCGAAACACCGTTCGAACAATGGAAGCAACCTACAAGATAGGCGGAATGATTCTGATGCTGGCCGCCGCGGTGCTGTATCCTTATTTAGCGCCGGCTTCACTACTGTCGCTCCTGGTAACCATGGTTTATTTTCGCATGAGGTTTCATGTCCGGTACCCATCTCTTGTCCCCGATCAGCCGAAACCGTGAACGAACGCTGTTCTTTGCCGCGCTGTGCGCTTGCATGTCGCCCTGTTTTGGTTTCACGCTTCCGCCGCAGCAAAAACAGGCCGCAAACGCGGCAATAGAACGGATGGTTGCCAGCGACTACAGCGGCGCCATTGTCGTGTGCGACTCGCTGATCCGGTTCGACCCGGCCGATCCCTTGGGTTGGATGCTGCGATTGTCGGCCATCGGCCTTCACGATCTCGACCTCGACAGCGTAACGGACTCGCTCGATTTTCCCGGCGCCTTCAAGAAAACAGGCGACGTGCTGTTCGCCTACGAGCGTGACCACGGCGTTTCGTCGTACTCGTCTACGGTAAAGGGATTTGCAGGGGCCATCGCCGCAGCGCATAGTATATGGAGAAAGAAATACTTTGCAGGCCTCGATCTCGGCCTTGATGCATTGGCTAAATTACGGGAGGCGAAAAGGCTCGACAACACAAATTGCGACGTCGATCTTTTTCTGGGGCTCTACACCTACGCGCGTGCCGATCTTAAGAAAACGTTCTGGTGGGCGTTCTTTTTGTACTCCGGCGACAAGGAAGCGGGCATCAGGAGCATCCGTGCGTGCAGCAGAAATGCTCAGTTTTGCCGGCTGGTGGCAACGTTGCTTTTAGGAGAAGTGGCGTTCCGCGAAAAAAGGACCGGCGAATCCGATTCCATCACCACCGGCCTCCTGCACGCCTACCCGGGCAGCAGGCTGGTGCAGTGGACATGTGCGAAACGCGGTGAATCGATTCATTCGTACGGCGAAGCCGCGGAATCCTACCGGATTCTCGCCGACGCCTACGACTCCATTCCGCGCGCGAAGAGGAACGCGCTTTTTACGCGCACAAAGACGGCCCATTCGTATTTTTCCGCCGGATCATTTGAACAAGCCAGGCTGGCCTGCCTGAGTGTCATTGCACGGGAAAAAGGCCCCTGTGACGACTTTTGCAGACAGATGTGCAGGGACGCGGAAAAACTTCTTGGCAAATTGCCTTCCGAAAAATAACACCGAGGAATATAATGATCGACATTGACAATGCGACGTGTGATGTATGTGCAACATGCGTGAGTGTGTGTCCGGTTGACGCCATCGTTCTTGACGACCGCGTAACGATTGACAACAAGAAATGTATTTCGTGCGGCAGGTGCGTTGCCGTGTGCCCGGTGGGCGCACTCACCACTGCAGACCGGGCAGGCGCACCCGCGCCGATTCGGGAGAAAGGAACGGGGACGTGACGAGTACGCGGCACTTCGATATAGCGGTAATCGGCGGCGGGCCGGCGGGCATCATGGCGGCCACGCATGCCGTCAAAGGGGGAAGAACGGTATGTCTCGTGGACCGCAAGAAGTCGCCGGGGTATCCTGTCCGCTGCGGCGAGGCGATCGGCCTCAAGGGGTTTGCATCAAGTGTGAACCTTAAACAGGAATGGATACGAAGCAAAATTTCCCGCATGAAACTGGTTTCTCCCTCCGGAATTGCGGTTACCGTGCCGAACAACTACGAGGGATACATCGTTGATCGCGAAAGAATGGAGAAGGACCTCACGGCGGATGCCATGGCCCTGGGTGCGGAGTTCTTTCCCGGCACGTCCATAGTGTCCGTTTTGCCGCATGCCGGCGGAGGCTATGAATGCACGAGCAGGGGAGCCGTGATTCGCGCGCAATGCGTAATTCTTGCCGAGGGTGTTGAATCGAGACTTGCTCGTGCACTTGGGTGGACAACATGCCTTGCGCCCGGCGATATTCACTCCTGTGCGTTTGCGAGGATTGCGCACGACGAGGTCGAACCCGGAGCCTGCGTTTTTTATCTTGGCTCCGGGCGCGCTCCGGGCGGCTATGTCTGGGTGTTCCATCGCGGCGGTAACACCGCAAACGTCGGTCTCGGAGTTATTGGTACACGTTGCCAAAAGGGAATGCCGCGCGCGCTGCTGTATAGCTTTATTAACGAGAAGTTTCCCGGGGCTCGCGTCACCGATTTCCACTGCGGGGGCGTTCCCATGGGAAAATGGATACGACCGCTCGTCAAGGGAGGGGTGATGCTTGCCGGCGATGCCGCTCATATGATGAATTGCGTGAGCGGAGCCGGGATAGCGTATGCGCTCTATTCCGGAAGAACAGCCGGAACAGTGGCGGCAGAGTCGTTCTCGGGAGGAACCTGTTCCCACGAATCGCTCAAGAAGTATCAGGACCGGTGGGCTTCGTTCTACGGCAGGCAACAGGACCGGTCGTATGCGATCAAGGAAGTGATGGTGGGATTCACGGATGTTTTTCTCGACGGAGTCGCTCGCTCCGTTACGAAGAATGGAGCGAAAAAGATGACCATCTTGTCTATATTTGTCAAAGCATTCATCAACCGCCCTTTGCTTTTGCTCAAGGTAATGCGCTTGCTGCGGTGATCCTCGCCTTTGCAAGGACTCAACGTTGGCGTTATCTTCCTCGCCCGTTGCATAACCGTATTCCTCCAGAAAGTATTCTTTCCTTGCAGCACCCGTACCGTGCGGCGTGCGGCGCGCGGCACGCACATGATCGAGTGAAGACGCCGAATGTCCACTTTCCATCGGCGCGGCACCTCATTTTATTAAAGTACCTGCCGGAGCTATAAACTATTTTTTGCGGGTTGTATCTGCGCTTTTCTGAAAAATGATTTTGCAAAGTAAAGGGGCCATGATGGCGAAGGACGTGCTGCAGAGGGTGGCGGACAACATACGGGTGCTTTCGGCCGCAATGGTGGAAAAAGCGAATTCCGGCCACCCCGGCGGAGCAATGGGCGGCGCAGATTTCATCGCCGTTCTGTTTTCCGAATTTCTGTCGTATGATCCGAACGATATGAAATGGCCCAACCGCGACCGGTTCTTCCTTGATCCGGGCCACATGTCCCCGATGCTTTATTCGATTCTTCTGCTCACGGGACATTTCACCATGGACGATATCCGCAATTTTCGCCAGTGGGGAAGCGTCACGCCCGGACATCCGGAACTTGACGTTGCGCGCGGGATAGAAAACACGGCCGGCCCTTTGGGCGAAGGGCACGCGATAGCGCTCGGCGCAGCTATCGCAGAACGGTTTTTTGCGGCTCGGTTCGGGGAGTGGCTTTCCCATAAAACGTATGGCTATATCTCCGACGGGGGCGTGCAGGAGGAAATTGCCCAGGGTGTGGGGCGTCTTGCCGGACATCTTGGACTTTCGAACTTTATTGTTTTCTACGATTCAAATGCCGTTCAATTATCCACGCCGACCTCCTCTGTGACAAGTGAAGACACCGCAAAAAAATACGAGGCATGGGGATGGCGGGTGGAAACCATTCCGGGAAACGACATCGCACACATTCGCAACGCACTGACGAAGGCGAACGCGGAAAAAACGCGTCCCACCCTTATCATCGGCGCGACAACAATGGCAAAAGGGGCTCTGGATGACAAGGGCGAATGCTTTGAGGGAAAAGTCGAAACGCACGGAATGCCGCTTTCCAAAGCGGGGGCCTCAGCGGAACTGACGATCCGGAACTGCGGGGGCGATCCCGGGAATCCTTTTGCAATATTCCCTGATGTACAAGAGTATGTCGCCGCAGTCCGCGAGCGAAAAATAGGCGAGGCGGGCTTGAAACGAATGCGGCAGGAGCAGTGGGAAAGAGAAAATCCCGAACTTTCCGGAAAACTTCGCCGATTCTGGTCCGGCGAACTTCCCCTCATCGACTACGGAAGCATCGAACACAAACCGAATGCGGCAACCAGAGTGGCATCGGGAAAAGTGCTCTCGGTATTTGCGCAAAAAGTTGAGAACATGATCGTTTCTTCGGCCGACCTGTGCAACAGCGACAACACCGACGGGTTCCTCAAGGGTGGTTCGAGGATATTCACCAGAGGCGATTTCGGCGGAGGATTCCTCCAGGCGGGGGTCGCAGAGCACACCATGGCCGGCATCATGAACGGAATTGCCCTGCACGGCGGCATCGTACCGGTGTGCGGCACATTCTTTGTCTTTTCCGATTTTATGAAACCGTCGCTGCGGCTGGCTGCTCTCATGAAACTGCCGGTCAAATATGTCTGGTCGCACGATTCATTCCGCGTGGGTGAAGACGGGCCCACTCATCAACCGATTGAGCATGAGGCCCAGGCGCGGCTTCTCGAAAAGATGAAGAATTCGGACGGCAAGAGAAGCATGCTTGTGCTCAGGCCGGCCGACGCGGCGGAAACAAGCATAGCGTGGAAAATCGCGATGGAGAACAATCACGCTCCTACGGCGCTTTTGTTGTCGCGCCAGGCAATGCGCGATTTGCCCGCACCTTCGGGCGTACGGCGCTTCGATCACGCGAGCGGCGCCCGGCGCGGCGCGTACACCGTGTTTGAAACCGCGAAGACGCCGGACATCGTGTGCATCGCAAACGGGTCCGAGGTTGCAACGCTTGTTGACGCCGCACGAAAGCTGTCGGATTCCGGGCGGCTGTCGCTGCGGGTGGTATCGGTAATCTCGGAGGGATTATTTCACGACCAACCCATTGACTATCAAGAAACGGTTATTCCCTTTGGCGTCCCGGTGTTCGGACTTACCGCCGGACTGCCCGTCACGCTGAGGGATGTGGCAGGCCTGTTCGGCGTTGTGCACGGCATGGAGAGGTTCGGCGCATCCGCGCCGTTTCCGGTGCTCGAGGGGAAATTCGGTTTTACGCCGGACGCAGTGGTCCCGCAAATCGAGGCTTTTTACGAGGACCATAAGCGATTGGTAGTCAGGTTGGCAGGCGCGCTCAAACGCTGACGGCGAATTTGCCCCGGGTGGGAAGCCCGCCCGGCCCTATGCCGACTCGAAATCCCAGGGAGGTATTCATATGAGAATCGGGGTTGTGGGCGACACTCACCGGAACGTGCAGTATCTGACTGACGCAGTCGATTGGCTTTCGGCGCGGCAAAAGATAGCCATGTTGTATCACCTCGGTGACGATTACGATGATGTAAAAGCGCTTGCCGAAAAGTATGTCGACATCGTGCAGGTGCCGGGGCTCTACGACGAACGATATACGAATGGCTCTCTTCCAAAAAAAATCATGGAAAATGTTCTTGGCATCAGGATTCTGCTCGTTCATTCCATGGAAAAGGATGTGACCAAGGACGACAAGATGACCGCCGACATCATTCTTCACGGCCATTCGCACCGCAGCAGCATCACCCTCGAAGATGGTCTCTTGTGCATGAACCCTGGGCATCTCAAAGGGCCCAAGGACAAGAATTTTCCTCCCACATTCGGGCTACTTGACATACAGGACAAGAACATTCAGGCAAAAATATTCAGCCTCGATTTCAAATTGGTGTCGTCCATGGAGCTCTTCCGGTCGGAAAATAGACTTTACAAAGTGTAGCACCGACATGCCAAGGAGAAAGTCAACCGCTGCCCGGCCGCCGGGTCGGGAAGTTTTGATTTTCGTTCGCGCACCTCATGCAAGGCGCATTGCTTCCAATGGATAGTTCATTCCTCAGCACAACGGTTATCGTTTTCGGGCTTTCCATTCTTGTTCTTCTCCTTTGTTACCGCCTGAGAATTCCAACAATCGTCGGTTTTCTTCTCACCGGCGTGCTTGCGGGGCCTGCGGGGTTCGGGCTCGTTACTCATCAGAAAGAAGTTGAAACTCTTGCCCAAATCGGAGTAGTCCTGCTTCTATTCAGCATCGGCATTGAGTTCTCCCTAAAGAATCTTGTCCAGATCCGAAAGACGGTCTTCGTGGGGGGAACGCTTCAGGTGCTCCTCACGGTGGCTGCGGCAACCCTGGTATCTCTGCTGCTCGGCCGGACGCTTGCACAGTCCGTGTTCATGGGATTTCTTCTTTCGCTCAGCAGCACGGCAATAGTCCTCAAGCGGTACCAGGAAAAGGCGGAAGTGGAAAGTCCGCAGGGTAAGACCAGCCTCGGCATATTGATCTTCCAGGATCTTGCCGTAGTTCCCATGATGCTGCTCATTCCCATCATGTCCGGCACAGCAACGAATCTTGGTTCGTCTGTGGCCGTGCTGCTTGTGAAAATTGCCGGGATTGCCGTGTGTATGGTGGCCTTGATAAAATGGGTTGTTCCTCACGTCCTTTTCTGGGTCGCAAAAACGAGGAGCCGGGAGCTTTTTCTTCTCTCCATTATCGTCGCATGCTTTTCCATTGCATGGCTCACCTCCAGCGCCGGCCTGTCGCTCGCGCTCGGGGCGTTTCTTTCAGGCCTCATATTGTCGGAATCGGAATACAGCTATCAGGCGCTCGGTTCCATCCTTCCATTCCGCGACGTTTTTACCAGTGTATTCTTCATTTCGATAGGCATGCTGTTCGACATCGATTTCTTCCTGCAGCATCCTGTTCTCATCGTGCTGTGTGCGGCATGCGTTCTTGTGGGAAAAGTTCTCATCGCATCGGTGGTACCCGCTCTTCTCGGATTTCCGTTGCGTACCATGGCTCTTGTCGGGCTCGCGCTCGGACAGGTGGGCGAGTTTTCGTTCATCCTGGCTCGCGCGGGATTGGATTTTCACCTGCTCGACAGGAACTCCTACCAGGTCTTTCTGGGGGTTTCCATTTTGACAATGGCGGCAACGCCCTCTATCATGGCATCGGGGTCCTGGATAACCGACAGGCTGCTGTCGCTTCCGTTCCCAAAACGCATCCGCTCCGGCCTGCAAAGCGGCAATGAGGCGGCCGGCGCAGACCAATCCCTCGCCTTAAGAGACCATCTGATCATCATTGGCTTCGGGGTGAACGGACGAAACGTGGCGCGGGCGGCAAAAGCGGCGGGGATTCCCTATGTGATAACCGAAATGAACCCGGACACGGTCCGAAACGAAAAAGCGGCAGGCGAGCCGATTTTCTACGGTGACGCCACCCAGGAAGCCGTATTGTCGCATGTGAAGGTGCGCCAGGCGCGCGTGGTTGCCGTGGGAATACCCGACTTCGTTGCAACGAGGCGGACGGTTGAAATCGCCAGGAAGCTCAATCCATCGGTCCACATCATCGCACGGACGCGCTTCTTCCAGGAGGCCGGGCCCCTATATGAACTCGGCGCCAGTGAGGTAGTTCCGGAAGAATTTGAGACCTCGGTTGAAATATTCACACGGGTGCTTATGAAATACCTTGTCCCTCGAGACAAGATCGAACAGTTCGTCGCGGAGGTTCGGTCCGACGGCTATCAGATGTTCAGGAGTCCTTCAGGTGAAAAGACGTCTTTTTCGGACCTCAGGTTTGCGCTTCCCGATATGGAAGTAAACATGATGTGGGTAGGTGAGGGGTCGTTCCTGGCCGGCACGACAATTGCGGAAATCAACTTGCGGCGTACGTATGGAATAACGCTCCTGGCGGTCCGCAGGGAGGCGGAAGTAATCTCCAACCCGGACAGCAGCCTTGCGTTGCGCGCGGGCGACATCCTCGTTATATTGGGAAGGCCCGAGGACAACGTGAAGTTTACCGAAGCCCTTGCGGCCCGGTAAGGCATGAGGGGGGCCTGATGATGATAAGGGTGTGGATCGGGACAGCGGTTGCGGGAAGGCGCCGGCGCTCCGCTCCCGATAAACGGCAGTCCGGTTGACGGCTACAACCTCTCGAATGCAGCGTTCACTTCCAGCCAATACTTGTCCATGCTCTTTGCCCGCTGGACTTTTGTCAGCACTTCTTCATTCCTCTTGAACGAGAACGAGAGAAAGCACCAGAGCTGCTTCAATTTCCCAAGCACCGTTACCTCGCCGCTGCCGAATTCCTGATACCCTCGTACAAGGTCTTCATGAAACCGGTAGAGCCGGTCCGCGAATGTATGGCGGCCGGTCCCAGCAATGCCCTTGAGCTCCTCAGGCAGGGCCGGATTCATCAGCACGCCTCTGCCGATCATGAAGCTTTCGACATTTCCGAAACGGCGGGCGATGGCCTCAAACGATCTGCCGTCGACGATATCGCCGTTGTAAACCACCGGGTGCCGTGAGAGCCTCAGGCACTTCTCAAAGGCTTCGAGGTTGGGTGTGCCGTCGTACATTTGCCTGGCGGTGCGAGGATGGATGATTAGGTCGGAAACCGGGAAATCGTTGAAGACGGGGAGTATTTCCAGAATTTCATCAGGGTCATCTCTGCCGAGCCGCGTTTTTATTGAAATACGGCACTTGACAGCCGGAATGACCGCAGACAAAAAATCGTGAATCATTCTTGGATACGGCAGCATGCCGGCCCCGCGCTTTTTGCTGACAACCACGGGGTAGGGGCAGCCGAGATTCCAGTTTACCGTATGGTACCCCAGGGAACATAATTGGTTTGCCAGAACAACAAATTCATCCGCATCCTTGCCGATGAGCTGGGGAACCAGGCAATGAGATTTGTTGTATTTCGGAAGAAGATCGCGAATGTGGGAGTCCCTGACCGCTTTTCCCTTCACGGTTGTGATAAAGGGAGCAAATTGAGCGTCGAGGCCGGAAAAATGCCGGGAGAGTGCATTTCGGAACACAAAATCCGTGTGACCGCGAAGTGGTGCTAGAATGAGCTTCATGGAAATTATTGAGGCGGGGTGACCGTTTTGTATCCAAAGTAAAATGCGATAAAGGCAGCGGTGAACCCGATGATCCAGTCAAAAGGGCGGATTCCGTCCACGAAGAAATAGAGAACCCTGTGGAAATCCATTTGACCAAGCACGGCAAGAAGGCTGATGCTTTTCTTGTGGGAATGGCTGATGGCCGCGGTCATGAAATTGCCTATGATCCAGGAAACGAGTGATATGCCTGCCCCGGCGATCCCGAAAGGCGGCGAGACCGCTTTCCCAAGGTACCGAACCGAAAACCCAATTGCGGCCGCTTCAACAAGCGCCATCCAGCCGATCTTATAACCCGTCATCTGGACAAGCAGGATCCAGACTATCAATGACACGACGGCAACGCCAACGCCGCCGACAATTCCCATTGCCAGGTTCTGCCGTTTTTGGAGATACAGCCAGTATTTTGAAAAGTCCTTCTGGTCCACCTCGAAAACAGGCTCGGATTCGCTGGCGGCGTTTTGGAGGTTTCCCGGTTCTCCGTTCATTCCAGGTTCTTTCCATTCCACAGGGCAAAGACTTTTGAGAACATCCTGAGAAGAGAAAATACAGCATGCCATTGTACGCCGTAATGATTGCACATTGCAGTGAATCAGGCTCCGTGAATACTGGATGATGCTATCGCGATATTTGCGTGTTCATGTTAAGAGAGTCTTCGGAATGGCGCAGGCTCGAGCAACAAAACTGGATAGGGCAGTGACACGTTTTGAACGTTCAATTTGTGTACATTTGGTCCATATAATGAAATTACTTAAAGTTTACATAATATATATTATGCGCCATATAGCTTGCACTCATATGATCATATGAAAACAAATTCACATACAATCGCACCTATTTCAAACAAGTAGTTCATCTACATACTCAATTACGTCTCCGAAAGTAGTCCGATTCTCATTGAGGTTGATGTGCTGCTATCCGAATCAATACTCAATGCCTTTGCGTGCTCTTATGCCCTTTTTGAAGTAATGCCGTTTCTCCTTCATTTCGGTAACCAAATCAGCAAGTTGTGTGATTTCCTTTGGAGCGTTTCTGCCTGTGAGCACCAATTCCACGTTTGCCGGTCTATTCTTGATAATCTTCACAACATCGTCTAACATAATGATTCCAAGGTTAATAGCGCAGTTAATCTCATCCATAATGACAAGTTGGTAGGCTCCCGAAAACATGGCCTTCAGGCAATTCTCAAGCCCTTTTCGCGCATTGGCAATGTCTCTCGGAGATGGTTTCATTATTATGAAACTCTTTGATCCGAATTGCATTACATCGATAGAGCCTGTATGTTTCCGGAGAGCCCACAATTCTGAATAGTTTCGCCCTTTAAGAAACTGCCCAATGTATACCTTAAGCCCTGCACCTGCAGCTCTTAATGCGAGACCGAACGCTGCCGTGGTCTTTCCTTTACCGTTTCCGGTGTAGACCTGAACAAACCCTTTCATCGTCTTCCCTATTTATTAGCTTCCCTGATCCTTTTGACCACTTTTTCCATGATCGCAACAGCAGTATGCACTTCATCTTTAGTGTTTTCTCTTCCCAGGGAGAACCTCACCGCGCACACGGCGTCAACTTTTCTCCTTCCCATGGCCAGCAAGGTGCGAGACGCACTTATCGACCCGGAAGAACAGGCAGCGCCGCCCGAGGCACATATTCCCTCCTGGTCAAGCGATGCCAGCAGGGATTCCGTTTCAGCGCCGGGGATACACAGGTTCAACGTGCCCGGAATTCTCTGGTCCGGGTGGCCGTTCCTCAAGACACGCTCTATTTTCGATGAGATCTCGCTGTGCAGCAGCTCGGTAAGACCGCGCAATCGCACAGCGTCTTCTTCCATTGTTATATGGGCAATTTCCGCAGCCCGAACAAACCCGAGAATGGCTGGCAGGTTTTCGGTGCCGGTTCGCACATGACGTTCCTGGCCGCCTCCGAAGCTGCGGGGATTGATCCGTGTTCCCTGCCTAATGTAAAGCGCACCGCATCCTTTGGGACCGTAGATCTTGTGCGAAGAAACCGACATGAGCGAAATTGACCCCTTTTCAACATTGACCGGTATCTTCCCAAAGGCTTGCACCGCGTCGCTATGAAAAGGAATGTTTCTTTTCTTGAGCATCTCCCCAATGCTCTGCACCGGCTGGACAGTGCCTATTTCATTGTTCGCAAACATGATTGAGACGAGCCTTGTGTTGTCGGTGACGCAGGCTTCCAGTTTGTCAATGGCAACCTGGCCATTGTCGTCTACCGGCGCCTGGGTGGCTTCAAAGCCTTTGGCCGAAAGGGTAAGCGCTGCCTCATGGACTGCAGGGTGTTCAATGGCCGAAATCACCACAGAGCCGTTCTTGTGCCTGTCCATCATTCCGAGTATCGCAAGATTGTCGGATTCGGTCCCGCCGGAGGTAAAATAAATCTCCCTGGCAGATGCGCCGATAAGTCCGGCAAGACGTTCACGTGCGTTTTCGAGCCTGGCAAACGCTTTTCTCCCCACGGAGTGCGTTGATGAAGGATTTCCCCAGAATTCCTCCATTGCATCACGCATGACGTCCAGGACCTCGGGCAAGATCGGAGTTGTGGCGTTGTGGTCGAAGTAAATCATTTCCTTATTCTTTCTCATGACAGTACATTCCGGAATTCCGCTGCAGGCGCCGACGCAATGCCCCATTCCCAGGAAAAATAGCAGGTATGCTGCGCGGCAGACAAAAAGAATTGCAGCCCGCAGTTTTTCAGGTCTTTCTATTTTAGTCCAGGCTGATCCCGCGCGCCTTTCTCACGAATAACAGCCACAGGAAGAAAGGACCGCCCAAGAGTGCGGTAATGACGCCAACCGGCATCTCCGCCGGCGCTATCACGACCCGCGCAAGGGTATCGCACAAGACAAGAAAAATGCCCCCGAAAAGAAATGACGCCGGTCCAAGAACCGTGTGACCGGTCTTGAATACCATTTTGCAAATGTGCGGGGTCATGAGCCCCACAAATCCGATGGGGCCGCATACCGCAACAATGCTGCCTACCATGAGCGTCGCGGCAAAGAGCAGCAGATTCTTCGTCCGGTTCACCCGTACTCCCCTGGTCTTGGCAAGGTCGTCGCCGACAAGCAAGTGGTCGAGCTCCGGAAGTTTGACTGCCAGGATGGCGGTGCCGAGCCCGAGGAATGGCGCCATGGAGAGAAACGGCTGGTATCCAAACACCTCAATTCCTCCCATGAGCCAGCGTACAATATGGAACGAATCCCGAAGCGAACTCATGTACTGCATGAACATGAGCATGCTTGAAAAAAGAAAACTGATGGCAATGCCCGCCAGTAGCATGGTGAGATTTGTTGAAGCCCGCTGCAATGACGAAAGCACGTAAACGCACGCCATGGAAGCCGCTGCGCCGAGAAATGCGCCGAGCGAAATGTAGGGCACACCCGCCACCGCGCCGCTCATGCCGAGCAGAATGGTTGTCGCTGCGCCGCAGGATGCGCCGCTGGAGATACCAAGGGTAAATGGGTCCGCCAGCGGGTTGCGAAACATGGCCTGAAACATCATCCCGCATAAAGCCAGACCGCTCCCGGCGCTAAATGCCACCAGCACGCGGGGTATGCGAAGGGTCAGTAGGATGGTGGCCTGCAAATCGCCGGCAAACAGGTGGCGTGGCGAAATGAATTGCATGCCGACAAAAGGGGCTGTTGCAAGGACCACGACTGCGGCGATGGAGAGGAACATGAGTTGAAGCAAGCTCGATCCGGTTTTCATACCTCTTCCCCCGGAACAATGATCATCCGGTTCGAGCCGCGGCAGCGCGCTTCTTCAAACCGTACGGTAAAGATGTCGTTCAGTACCGCCGGGCAGTTCTCCTTGAACCGCTCGGTTGTTCCGGCAAAAAACAGTGTCCCGTTGAGCAGGGCCAGAACATTGGAAAACTTCGTGACCGCAAAATTGACATCGTGCGTAATTGTCACGATGGTCGAGCCGAATTCATGATGAATCCGGTCGAGCGTCCTGGACACCAGCTGCTGGTGAAGAGGATCCAGAAACGTTGCGGGTTCGTCAAGCAGCAAGATGCTGCTCTCCTGGGCAACGGCGCCGGCCAGGAACACTCGTTGCAGCTCGCCGCCCGAAAGCGTAGTCATAAGGCGGTCTCGTAGTCCTTCCACGTCGGTCAGGGCAAGCGCCTCCTCTACGATGCGGTTGTCCGCTTCAGTCGGGATTGCCATGAGTCCCTGGTACGGGAAGCGGGCAAGCATGACGAAATCAAAGACCTTGTAGGGCGCAAGGCTGCGTACGGTTGCCTGTGGAACATACGAGATGATCCGTGCCCTGGTGCGGGGCTTAAGTGCCGCGATATCGATCCCGTTTATCAAGATACTCCCCGGCCGCACGGCAAGCAGCCCGGCTATGCATTTGATGAGCGTGGATTTTCCCACCCCGTTCTTGCCGATAATAGACCAGGTCTCACCGCCCCCGATTGAAAAGGAGACTCCGGTGAGGACCGTCTTTTCCCTGTAGGAGTACGACAGATTTTGCACATCGATTACAGGAGGTGCTGCTGCCATCCTAGCGTTTCCTGTGTTCTTTTCGGAATTCTTCAACGGTCCTTCTGATTTCCCTCAAAATCAATGCGATGCGCGGCCCGGGTATGGTCATGTAATCGCCGTTTGGACAGAATACCAGGCTGTTCTTTACAGCCGGGACCATCGACAGCGCTTTCCAGTCATCTCTCACCTTGTCGTGCAGTGCGCCGGCAGCAGATGTCGTGAGATCCACAATTATATCCGGGGCAAGCCTCATTATTCCCTCAGCCGAGAACGATGGGTATTCGAAGGATGAGTCGGCGGAGGCGTTTGCGCCGCCCCCGTACTTTATCAACTGATCGTAGAAGCTCTTTGGTCCTGCGATGTACACCTTTGCGATGGCGCCTGTTCCAGGGTCGTCCCTATCTACACATAACAAAATCTTGGGGCGGCTGGCCGCAGCAGTTGTGTCAGCTATTTCGGCTTTTATCGATTGTACAAGTGAATCCGCCTCTCTTGTTTTTCCGAAAAGCCCGCCGATTGTGCGAAACGACCGCAGGATATCCCGGAAGTTTTCGTCATCGATTATCCGAAACGCAATTCCGTTTTTCGCAAGAAAGGAGGCAATTGACGAATGCTCCCTGAGAAGGAACACCAGGTCGGGTTTGAGCGAAAGGATCATTTCGAAATTAGGGTCCAAATACCCGCCTATCTGCGGCAGGTTTTGCACCTGCCGAGGGTAGGTACAATACCGTGTGACTCCCACCACCCTGTTGCCAAGACCGAGCGCAAAAAGCGTTTCGGTAATGCTTGGCGCAAACGAGATGATACGCTTTGGTGTGGCGGTCGTGGAATGCTGCACAGGCGTGCACCCGGCCAGGGTTGCCACCCAAATGCTCATGCCCGCAATCAGCGGGCTATGGAGAGATCGCATTCGTATCATCCTCGACCTTAATGAGCCGCGCGATGCCGGTTCCAGCGGCGAGCCGATGCCGTTCGACACTGAGTAGCCGGACTATCGGGCCGTTTGCAAAAAAGCCAGAGAATTGGGAGGCAGACCGACGTTCTTGGTCGTGCCGATCTTTGCATCTGTCACCGGATCTATAACCACAATTCCCGGCGTCGAATTGCTTCGATCACCCACATAAACATACGTCCCGTCAAACGCCATGTGCCCGCTGCAGGGCGCATCGAGGCCGGCAATTCTGGGGCCCACGGTTTTTGCCTGCGGGTTAAAGGAATGCAGTTCGGTCGTAAACGTCGGAGTTGAAATCACCGCATAGCCCTTTGTGTCGCTCACGACAATTATTGAGGCTATGTCGCCAGAAAATGCGGATTCGGTGACTATCGATCCGGTATTGGTATCCGTGCTCAAGTCGATTTCTTCAATTCCAGCATCATTCACTCCCCATATTCCAACGCTGCCGACATAGAGTTTTCCGTTGAAGATGGATAATTCCTGCGGGTTTTTATAGATAAGGTTGATGGCTTTCTCTAAAGTGTCCGTTGTTGCATTAATCACAACAATCTTGCTGGTGTCCGCGGCCTGAATATATCCCCCGGCAGGAGCTTTGAGACGTTGGCAGGCAACGTACACTTTGCCGTTATAATACAATTCCTTGCTCGCATAGGGAACGCTGTCTGCGTTGACAGTTCCAGCGTAGGTGTCGAATCCCGATAGATCAACCGTCTTACCCGTTCGCACGCCTGTTGAGGGATTAACAATAACCACTTTCGAGCCGTAGAGTTCCGTGACATAGGCCTTTGATGCGCTCACAAGGGCGATGTCCTGAATATCAACGGACGCGCCTATGTTCTTTTCGTAAACGACCGTCGATTCCGCGATGGTCGATCCGTTGATTCGCATCAGGTTGTCCTTACCGTACCGTTCGAGCACGTATATCGCCCCGTTGGACGTTCTGATGTCGTTGTCGGACCAAATCGACAGAAGGTTCGCGTAGGCGGTGGTGTCCGAAATGCTGTAGTAGCCCATGTTGCCCGCGGAATAATCGTAGTCGATGGTCACCGCGACAATTGACTGGGCAGATGAGGTTTGGGGCGATGCGGGGTTGGTCTTTTGGGAACAGCCGACACAAAGTGCAAGAACACCGAATGTGGTGACAAGAAACCTGTTCATTTGAAACTCTCCTTTGGTGAACGATGATTGATTGTTGGTATAGGCAAAACGTGTCTTTTCCCAGCCGTACGGTCCGGCTGCACATGAACAACTGCTCATGAATGTACGCGTGAATTCATGAGGTTCCTCCTTCTAAAACGTGCATTTCAAGACCGCGTATTGCGAAAGGCCGGGCAACGGCCTCTGGAAATCGTAATTGCGGACATTGAGATAGTTTTCTATTCTGTACGATATGTCGAAATGGGAGCCCAGCGCGCATCCGATGCCAGCGTCCAATTGTGGAATGTTCTGCACGACGCTGTCGGTGATTCCCGGATTGGTGAAATACCGCGAGATGAATCGGGCCGAATGGCTGGCATACCAGTTCTTGTACGTTAATTTGATGGTCAGGTCGTCCTTGAACCTCGGCTGCAGAGGCTCGTCTGTTCCGTTCAATTCGGAAATCACACTCGAATGAACGATGTTTTCCATATAGCTCACCGAATTCGAGACGGTGAGCCACGGCAAGGCCGTTACCGCCGCATCGCCTTCCACGCCCCAGCCCCGAACGTCCGAAACATTCTTGGGCTCGAATATGAGGGAGCTCGACGTATATACGATCTTGTTCCTGCAATCGTCCCAGAAGGCCGAGCCCGACAGGGCAAGCCATTGCCGCACAACGGAAAACCCGAGGTCGTATTCGAGCCTGGTCTCGGGAAAAAGCGCCGAGTTCCCTTTCACGGTCGCGCTTTGGGAATACAATTCAGAAAATCCGGGGCTGCGGCTCGTATACTGAACGCTGCCGAGAAGAGAAAGCCAGGAAAGCGGCCGGTACTTCACTTCCGAAAACCCATTCGGGAATCCCTTTTTGGACATTCCGCCGCCCGTCATCACCTGCCCGTATGATGTTGAGAAACTGTCGTTGGTGGAATCGATCTGGTATCTGTAAATTCCACCTATGCGGGCGGAAAGACCTCTCAGCAGGTATATATCAACCTCGGCGCCCGCCTTGCCAGTGAGGCGTATGTAACGCGGCGGCTGTGTCTCGCCCGCCGGGGCAAGCATATCCGTGCGGTTGTAGCCGTCGTAACTGCCGCTGAGCAAGGCGGTGGCGATCAAATGGCTGGTCACGGTCCATTTGGCAGTTCCCTCAAGACAGCCGAACGGCTGGGTTTCGTCCGTTGAAATGGGCTGGGTGGTGAGATAATAGGGCCTGCTTCTCTGAAATTTGCGATCGTCTGTTTTCCCCTTTGCGTTTATTGCGATCGTCAAACCGGGATCAATAGTCGTCGTGTATGACTCCAACAGCATAACGTTGCTGTTTCGCACGGTTCCGTCGTTGAAGCCTGCCTGCGGCAGATAGAAAATTCCCTCGTTCGTGACCAGTGCCGAAATCTGCGAGGTAAGCCTGCTTCGGTCGTTTATTCTGAAGACGTTCGAGTAGGCGGACGAAAAGGTGGAGAAGAAATTGTTGTCCATTGTTCTTTGCGAATCGTCGGCCGCGGCCGAACTTCCATACCTCACGATGTTGTCGGTGTAGGGATAATCGTTGTCGGCCCACCCGCAGTTCACCGATAGCCGGTGCGTCATGCGGCCGAGCGTCTTTACGAGAACTGCGTTTCCAATACGGTACCCGAACGATCCCGCCTCCAGGGAGGCGGCCACGACATCCTTTTTAGAATCGGTGGTGAGATCGATCACACCGCCGGCATTATCGCCGAAGATTTCCAGCGGCGGCGTCGATTTGTAAACGGTGACCGTTTCCAGCGACGCCAGCGGAATCTTGGAAATGTCCACGGCGTCGCCCGTGGCCCCGTTGAGGGGTAAACCGTCGACGTACACCTGCACCTGGCTGGGCGAGCTGCCGCGGATCGACGCGTCGGCATAATGGCCGAAACCTCCCCTATCGCAGATCATCACACCCGAAACCGTTTCCAGCACCGACTGCAGATCAACATATTTGCCCGAAAAGTCCTTTGCCTCCAGCGTTACCTTGGACGGGGTGTATTCCTTGATTCTGTTTCCGGTGACAACCATTTTGTCAACCGTTGTTGATGAATCGGGCCTGTTCACCGCGCCGATGTTTCGATGGCCGCCGGAACTCGCCCGGAGCGTATCTTTTGCCCGGGAACCGGCGTTCGGGAAGGTGTCAAGATTTTCAGTTGGTGGAGGAACGCGAAGGCTGTCCGGTCCGACCACAGTCGAATCGACATGCATTGCCGCAACGGCGGAAACGCTCAAGCAGGCGGAGAAAAGGAAAACTCGCACGGATCGGAATTCCTTGATCCCATCCCTCGGGGATCGCCGACGAATTTGACAAAAGCATGTTCAGGTAGGTCTCCTGGCTCCCCCATCCGGCGAATCGGCCTTCCCGTTTCGCTGTCGAAACAGTGGCCGTGGCATTGATACCCTTCGCGCGCGCGAAGAGCGGGGTTACAGTGGCGGGTCCGCTCCCGAATTTAACGGGATTCCCTTGGCACCTCAACATGAGAAAGAACGGATTCTAAACTAATTTATTGAAAAGCCTCACACAAGTGAACTCACGGCCCGTTTTACCTGTCCGGGAAGCGGGACGTCGGGCACGTTAGGCCAGGAACGCATTTCTTATATGGTCAATTTTCCCCTTGTAAATCGTTATCACGTCAAAGCGGCAGGCGCGGTCGGCGTACCGGTGTTCGGCAAGATACCGTTTCGCCATGTTCGCTATGGTGCGCTGTTTCTGCCGCGTCACCCAGAACGCAGGGTTGCCGAAGCGGCCCGATTGCGCCGATTTGACCTCGAGAAACACAAGCGTGCCCGACGGGTCTTCCGCGATGCAATCCAGTTCGCCGTTCCTCGATTGATAATTACGAGAAAGAACGGTGTAGCCCTGCGAGAGAAGATATTCCGCGGCCGCGTCCTCGCCGCCGGCGCCTTTGCTGCGGGTATTTTCCCGTAAAGGAACGGCGCTGTTCATGGGCGGGCCCCCATTATTTGTGGCCGATAAGATGGTTGAGCAGGAGCGCGGCCAGAATTGCGATAAGGCTCAGCGTGAGCCACTGGTCCTCAAGAAGATCGAGCCAATAGCCTTTGTCAAAGAGAAAGAAAGTGTTCTGTTTCCTGCGCGAGTGCCGCCGGTCGCCCGAGCGGCGATCGGTGATTCGCTTGTCGGCGTACTTGTCGTCGTCCTGTCCTTCGTCCCGCGGGTCCTTGTGCACCGCAAACGAAAGCGTAGTGCGGTCGACGCTCTCGTTCAGGTCCACCGAATCGAGATGCTCAAGCATTTCTTCCACGGATTCGTAGCGTTCTTTCTTGTCTTTTTTGAGCGCCTTGAGGATGATAAGCTCAAGCCGTTTCGGCGTATCACGCCGCTTCACGGACGGCGGAATAGGTATTTCGTGGACATGCTTGTACGCGGTTGCCACGGGATTGTTCGCGAGAAAAGGAGGCTTCTTCACGAGCATTTCGTAGATCACAATTCCCAGAGAGTAAATATCGGTTGCGGCATCCACATCTTCGCCCTCGGCCTGTTCGGGAGACATGTACTCGGGAGTTCCTACCGTGACGCCGGTCATGGTGATGCCCGCCGAGGAAAAGATCTTCGCAATGCCGAAATCCGACAGCCGGGCGATGTTCTCTTTGTCCAGCAGGATGTTCTGGGGCTTGATGTCCCGGTGAATAACATCCTTGCTGTGCGCGTAGCGAAGCCCGCGGCAGATCTGTTTGGCAATGTCGATAATCTCGGTTGCCGGAAGTACCTTTTTGCCCTGAATCCTCGCCGACAGGTTTTCACCGTCCACAAACTGCATGGCGAAAAAACGGTACCCTTTGTCTTCCCCGTAGTCGTAGAGACTCACAATATTCTGGTGCTGGAGCAGCGAGATTGCGTCGGCTTCGATCTTGAAACGTTTGGAAAGCTCGTCGTTTATTGACAACTGCGGTGGGAGCACTTTGAGCGCCACTATCCGGTTGAGCGGCTCCTGGACGGCTTTGTACACAACGCCCATGCCGCCCATGCCGATAATCTGGAGGATCTTGAATTTTCCGATGTAGTCCGGCAGATACGCCGGTTCTTTGATGTTGGTTTCCATCGGCATGAATAACTCCCCGGTGCAGGCAAGGGTCGAAGAAGACCTTGTCTTAAATTAAGGTAATTATAAAGGATCTTGCACCAAATTAGTGATCATTTTGACAAGTTTTTCAAAGAAATTTTCATGACGATGATTGTACCGAAAAGCCATTTCGTTCAGATACCCTGGAAAGTATTCTTTGGAGACTCCATGGAACTTTGCAAGACGTTCCTTAGCATAGCTCCAGAAGCCTTCCAAACCGTTAATATAAACTTTGCCTGTGGCAAATCTTTTCCCATGGTCGACTCTCAAATGCCGATAACCGCAGAACATCAGGGCGTCATAGCCGCGGAATTTGTCAGTGTAAATGATGGAGCCTCGTCTGACCATTTTCACAGTCTCAGTCAACAGGCTTTCGGCAGTGACGTTTTTTACTACTGTCACCTTCACTTTTCCGTGTCTCTCCAGGATACCAAAGACGGGAACCTTTCCGGCAGCACCCCGGCCACGTTTACCTTTACGCCTGCCGCCGAAGTAGGATTCATCGAGCTCAACCTCTCCAGAGAGCCAGAAATCGCTTTCAGCGACCATCAAGGCCCTTCGGATGAGATTACACATCCGCAAGACCGTGGGATAGCTCAAACCGATCTGAGTTGCTATCCTGCGTGCTGAGACTTCCAGTTCAAAGAGCTTAATGATCCACAGCAGCTTTTTCAGAGGGACGCGGCACTGACCAATCCACCGATTCGAGAAGTCATGAAAGGTATTTCCGCATCGTTTGCACCTGAACTTTTTACCTTTTAAACGATAGATTTTATGGCTGTTACAATTGATGCAGAAAACATGGCCATTTTTCCAACAGAACTTTCTGAGGAACAATTTTGCCCTGTTTTCAGTTTTCCCTATGAATTCAAAGGTTTCTAATTGACTAAAGCCCATATGCACAAGATAATTCCTGTGCAAGATGTTTTATAATCACCTAAATTAAATTACTCCCTTGCACAAATCGCCGGAAATGTATTCCTGAAAGAAGCAAAACAAGCAGTCCGGCGCAGAGAAGCGACAGGTCGGTCCAGTCGCTGCACTGCCACAGCGGCTGGTCAAACAGGCTCATTTTCTTGAACATTGAAAACACGGGACGCGCAACGGTGAGATGAGAAAGGAACGCTCCCGCGACCGGCATTTCATCAAACGGCATGAGAATTCCTGAAAAGAAGATCTGAGGAATGAATATGATGGGCAGGAAGCTGACGGCCATGTTGACATTGCGCGAAAATGCGCTTATGCACAGCCCGAGCAGGGACCCGGCCGCGCACGCGGCGCACAGGAGGAATCCGCTGCCCGCATCGAATCGAAATCCGGCAAACAGAAAGTGAATGGATGCGCCAAAAACAATTCCCTGCAACGCGCCCAAAGCGCAAAAGACCACCACCTTCGAAAGACAATACGCGGTCTTCGACAGGCCTATCCTGAATTCCCTTTCAATCACCAACCATTCGCGGGCGATTTCGCGCGCCGAATTCATTCCCCCCATCCATATCACCGAAATCGACAGGCAGAAATAAAAGGAAAGCGGGAGAAACGTGCTGTCCGGCTTGAATACAAACGCCAGCAAAATTGCGATGAGAGGCGCCTGCGCAAGCACGAGGCCGAGTGTCCGGGCGTCCCGCACCAGAATCCTCGAGTACCGGATCGAAAGCAGCACCATCTGTCGAACAAACGAGACGCTTTTGGGCCTGTACAATCGTGCCTCGGCGGCGTGCCTTGCTGCGGGCGTTGTGCGACCCATGCCGCGCTTTCTTTGCGGCACGAGAGCCGGGCCCGCCGGTGTAGCGGTCAGAAGGCTTCTCGCTTTCTCGTACACCTCTGCGAGAGCAACGGTGCCGAAATTTTTCAGCATTTCGCCCGGCGTTCCGAAGAATACCAGCCTGCCGCGCGAAACAAAAAGCAATTTGTTGCACAACTCGATCTGTTCCAGCGTGTGGGTCGTAAGAAGAATCGTGTGTCCCTTATCGCAAATCGACCGAAACAGTTCCATAAACTTGTGGGTGAGCCCAGGGTCGAGGCCCGCGAGCGGCTCATCAAGGAAGATCACGGTCGGCGAAGAGAGCAGTTCAATGCCGAAGTGAACGCGCTTGGCCTCCCCTCCCGACAGGTCCGCAATTCTCCTGTTCCTGAGGCCGGCCAGGTCGAGGAGATCCGTCACTTCACGAATGCGCTCCCGATGCTCCGCGGGCAAGCTGTCGCGCGGCAGCCGCAGGATGCTTTGTTCCGTAAAGGTCTCGAGCACCGTGAGCTCCTGACGAAGGAGGTTCTGCTGCGTCACGAACCCGATGGTCGAATTGAAGGCCGAACAGAACCTGCGCATAGGGAGCCCGTTATAAAAAATCGAGCCGCCCGACAGAGGAATCTGGCCGGTGAGCGCATAGGCCAGCGTCGACTTGCCCGCGCCCGACGGGCCCAAAATCGCAACGAACTCGCCCGGCTCGATTGCCAGGGAAACGTCGCTGATGAGCGTCGATCGTCCGCGCTGGACGCTAACGTCGAAGGCCTCAATGGAGATCCTGTTGAAATCCTGGGCCTTCTTAAGGGAGCCGTTGTCCAAAAAGAAACGGTACGGTCCGATCTGCACAATATCGCCATCGTCAAGGAACCTGTTGTGGACCGGATTGCCGTTCACAAACGTTCCGTTTGTGCTGGCGTGATCCTCAATGGAGTACCGGTGTCCGCCCGCCGATTTGAATGTCGCGTGAAACCGGGAAACGAGCGGATGAGACAGGCAGATGATGCTTGAGGGATCGCGGCCGATGGTGACGACGTCGCGCTCCTGTAATTGGTGAGCATTGTCCGCCGGCTTTTCAGCCTCTTTGAAAGGAACAAGCGTGATATTCTCTTTGTCAATCAGCACTTTGAATTTTGTCACGCCGGCGGCGAGAATCGAACCGTCGGAAAGCGCTGTTCCCGCGGTCGGCTTTCCATCAACGCGAGTGCCGAACGTGCTCCTGCAATCTTCGACCGCAACGGAGTCCCGAGTGACGTGTACAATTGCGTGAAGGCGCGAAGCGCCGATTCCTTTGAGCGGAACGTCACACGAAGGGTCGCGGCCGATGGTTATCCTCGCGGTAGTTCTCGGAAAGACGAATCCTGAAGAAGCAGTGTCTGGCATTGGGCTACTGGCCGGCGATCTCGTTGCATACAATGGCGACGACTTCTTGTTGCGTTTGTTTGAGGTCGTCGTTGACAACAGTGTATTCGTATTTTCCTTCGGTTTTTGCGAAGTCCATTTCCTTGACTGCGTTCGTAAGCCGAAGCTCGATGGTTTCGTCGCTGTCGGCTCCCCGGCCTTTAAGGCGCTGCCGCAGGATTTCAATGGATGGAGGAAGCACCATTATTCCAACGGCGAGGGGATACGCGGCATCGAATTTCTTTTTGCCCACAACATCTATGTCCATGATAATGTGCCTGCCCGACGCGATTACATCGTCGACAAAACGGCGCGGCGTGCCGTAGTAGTTGCCGTGAACGATTGCCCATTCGGCAAATTCGCCGGCGGCGATCTTCCGTTTGAATTCGTCTTCGCTGAGGAAGAAATAGTGCGTGCCGTCCTTTTCGCCCTTGCGCGGTTTTCGGGTCGTTGCGGAAATTGAATATACCAGGTTGGGTACGGTATCCCTCAGATAATTGAGCAGCGTCGTCTTGCCCGCTCCCGATGCCGCCGAAAAAACAAAAATCTTGCCCGGTTTGGCCGCAACAGGATGTTTCTTGGTGGTTATCATGGTGTCCAGCCCGAACAAAAACCAGGGAGAGCGCGGCATAAACCATGGCTTGTCCCCTGCGCGGCATAAACCCCCGGTGCGTACATTAAAGATACTTTTTGAAAACGGTTCCCCGGAGGAAATCCCAAAATTCTCAGCCTGCACAAGGAAGAGGACATTCTTCGCGGAAGTTATGTGCTCTTGACAAATACAACCTGGGGAAGCACATAACCGCCGGGTATGATTCCCGGCGGCATGTATTTTGTAAAGTCGCCCAGAGGGATTTGCCACGAACCGCTGCTAATCAGATCCACACGGATCCCCGTCCTGGGAATTCCGCAGTCTATGGAATCGAGCGTTTGGGTCATAAGGTTTATTTGCTTGCAGGACATCCGGTCCATCCAAACCGTATCTTGTTTAGTTGAGGAATTCGATGCGATTGACCATGTACCGGTTTCAATCTCCATGGTATCCGAGCCGTTGATGTTCACGGTAATCCGATAGTCGTACGAACTGTCGTACATCATTATAATATTAAACGTGGTGTCAGGATTGTAGCGAAGCGAAAAGGACCACGTGCCGATTATCCTCGCGTCATTTTCCGGGACCTGGGGGTTACTCACAGTGTTGCTGCCGCATTGCGGCAGAAACACTCCCAAAACAATAGCCGCAAGAAACAGGCTCATTCGTTTCATAGGGTCGTCCGTTCGCAAAAATAACCCGCACTGCTTGAAACAAATATAATGCAAACTGAATATTATATGTTGAATTATAGCGTTTTTGCCGAAGCAGGCAATCAGATGTATTTTTACAGGCAACATCCATCAAGATAGGAAACACGCCGGAACATGGAATCCGCACCGCCGCTTTGCCGAAGTCTTTGTGCAGTAGTGGCAGTCCCACCGGTCTGCGATTTTTATTTCACGCGTCATAGGTTCTCGTCGCTTGGCGCCAAAACTGTAAACCAGATTCTGCTCAACCTCGGGTTGAAAGCCATATTTCTTGATTTCGCATCGATCAACAAGCACCCTAAAGTGATTGATCTTCCACAAGATATTGGTTATCTGAGGAAATATGTTATTCCGGACGAAACTGGAAGTCTGAGCTTCTTCACAAAATACCAGTTGTTCGGTCCTGAGCCTCATGAGTGCGCTGCAAAAATATGCGCGTTTTCACCGGCAATCTGTTTTCTAAGTTGCTTTGCGTACTCCTATGCTGAGGAACTGCTTGCTATTTCAAGAAATATAAAGAAACGGAGTCCGCACACTTTTGTAGTGGCGGGTGGTGCCGGAGTTAGCGCCTATCCGCTTTATTTTATTAGAGATAGCAGCATAAATTTCGCAATTGTCGGCGAAGCGGAGAGAAGCTTGCCTTCGTTCGTTAGTACCATAATAAACAATCACTTAACGTTTGAGAGAGTTCCAAACGTGTTTTGGAAAAAAAACGGCATTGTTGTACCACCGGCAGAAATTGTGCCAGCGCCTTCCGAAACTATCGAACCGGTCGTGTCAAGGACGTATGAAAGTCGAAACTCAGTACATTTTTCGAGCTCGTTGACCAGGGGGTGCCCCAAACAGTGCAGATTCTGTTCCAATTCAATTTCTCATGGCACTGAGTTCAGGGTTGCTGGTCTCGAAAGGCTCGAAAACGCTTTCAATCGATTGAAAATCCATGAAATTTTACCAAAAAAGGCACTCTTCTTCAATTTTGAGGACGACAACCTGCTGCTGGACCCAGCGTATTTTCTTAAGATAATGAGCATGATCCGATCGCGATTTCCCCAAGCGAGATTCCTTGCCGAGAACGGTCTCGATCATTCCCTGCTTTCGTTTGATCTGGCGGATCAGTTGATCGAAGCAGGATTGGCCGGTTTCAATTTCACGTTTGGATCCGCCAACGACGAGGTTCTCTCCATTCAAAACCGTTTCCATTCTTTAGACCGTTTTGCCTCATTGGTCAGACACATATCCGGCAAAGGAATCGGTGTTCTCTCCTATTTTATCGCGGGCCTGAAAGGCGATACAAAACAAAATGTGGTTGAATCCCTTGCGTTTCTAGGCAGGCTGCCGACTCGGATTGGAATATCGATGTTCTATGCTGTTCCAGGACTTACAGACTTTAGAGAAACAGTTATTTTTGACAGGCTTAGCCCGAAAATTGGCAACGGTTCTTCGGCCTATCCATGGAATTCGACATTAACAACTTCAGAGCTTGTAACAGCATTTAGGCTAAGTAGATACATTAATTTATTGAAGTCGAAAAAGAAGTCGGATTTGGAACTGCGATTGATTGAGAAAATCAAAGACGAAAAGAAACTGTTAACCTTAGTCAATGATAATAAGGCTGTTACAATCGTGGAAGTGCCGAACCTCGACAAAGAAATGGTGAGCTTGCTGCTGAAACAGTTGGAGTAACCATGCATTACTGAACTGTTGCCTTTAATTCTCCCGTCGAATTCCTCAAGTCCTGAAAATGAAATACACTGCCCCTACGAGGCACAAACCGGACCAGAGAAAATTTAGCCTCAATGGTTGCCTCATATAGAAGATTGCAAACGGCACAAACACACTGAGCGCGATCACTTCCTGAAGGATCTTAAGCTGCCCCAGGTTGAGCGCAGAATAGCCGATCCTGTTTGCAGGAACCTGGATCATGTATTCGAAGAACGCAATCGACCAACTCACGATTGCAGCAATATACCACTTCCGGTCGAGCAGGTTTTTCAAGTGTGCGTACCATGCAAAGGTCATGAAGACGTTTGAAAGAATCAGGAGGCAGGTGGTTTTAAAAATTACCGGCATAAGATCAGTTTCTCCTTTTTTACGAGTTCTCGCGTGTCGGATTTGAAAGAAAATAATTGAACTAACCGAGGGGTACTAAACTGGCGGAATCTATGCTGCGGTAACCGCAAGGGTTTCTTGACCGCTTGCGCCCTTGTGGCTATACCCCAATTACTTTCTCAGTCGAAATGGGAGTTTTCTCTTTGAATTGACCTCTGTATTCTTCAGGTGTTTTCCCCTTTAGTGATCCGTGTGGCCGTATCCGGTTGTAAATGTTCTTCCAATGTTCGATTATTCTTTCTGCGTCCTCTAATGAGATGAACCAGTTTTCATTCAAGCATTGGTCCCTGAATATCGAATTGAATGATTCTACAAAAGCATTCTGGCTGGGCTTGCCGGGCTGAATGAATTCCTGCCTTACCTGGTTTCGTATTGCCCAGAGCATGAGTTCTTTGCTCCGGAATTCCGGGCCGTTATCAGTCAACAGAGCTTCCGGCTTTCCGTACCTGGCCACCAGGTGGTCTAGAACTTGGCAGACTCCTAGTGCTGGAATAGAACGTGCTACCTTGATTGCAAGAGCCTCACGGGTGCAGTCATCGACAACATTCAGGCATTTCAGCTTGCGCTTGTCGGAAGTACTGTCGAATATGAAATCCATTGACCAGCGACGGCTTGGCCGATCCGGCAGCGTCAACGGCATCCGTTGGCTATTGCGTTTCTGACGCCTCCTCCGCTTGCTTTTCTGAAGCGATTCTTCCTTGTAGAGCCGATGCACACGTTTGTGATTTACTATGTACCCAAGGTTGCGGAGATACCAATAAAGCGTCGGAAAGCCCCATGAACGGAACGATGAAATGGTTTCATGCATTTTTGTTTTCAACTCGCTGTTCAAAGCCGATTCCTGCGGTCGATAGCGGTACCCTGCCGGTGTCATACCCAGAAGTCCGCATGCTTTCCGTTGACTCAGGCCTTGCCGCATTAGTGCGTCCACAGTCAGCCTACGCTGAGGACGCTTCACTATTTTCTTTGCAGCACTTCCTTCATTGCATCGATCTGAAGTGCCTGGTCTGCAACAATCCGCTTGAGCCGGCTGTTTTCGCCCTCGATCTCCTTCATCCTTTTCAGATCAGAGAGCTCAAGTCCGCTGTATTTGCTCTTCCAACGGAAGTACGTGTTCTCTGAAATACCATATTGACGACAAAGATCAGCGACTTTGGCTCCGCGGTCGCCCTCTTGCAGGATCCGAAAAATCTGCTCTTCACTGTAGCGCTTGCCTTTCATGAGTCCTCCTAGTTAGTTTAAAATAACTCGGAAAACTCCCTTCTCAAATGAGCAAGTTTTCGGGGGTATAGCCACTGAGATGGTCCGGGATTTTTGAACAGGAAATAATGGTTTCTTAGTTGGATTCCGAGGGTATTTTTTCATTATCAAAGGAGTCCAACATGAACCGGAAGCAGCAAGCGAAGGCCGCCGCGATGTCCCCGAACAGCGATGGCAACCCCGCCAAGCGGACCCGCCGCAAGATCGACGACGCTCTGAAGACGAAGGTGGTTCTGGAAGCCTTGAAGGAGGCCGAACCGCTGTCCGTTTTGGCAAGTCGGTACGAAGTCCATCCCAACCAGATAGCTCAGTGGCGCAGGCAGTTTCTTGGCAACGCGCAGATGGCTTTTTCGGGAGACAAGAACGCCGAGCAAGAGCTTGAGCGCGTTCGCGGTGATCGCGATGAGTATGCACGCAAGGTCGGGGAGCTGACCATGGATGTCGAGTTCCTAAAAAAAAACTTGCGGAAGCTGGGCATGCTATGAGAGCAAAGATGGCCGATTCTACAAGCGAGGACTTGACTTTGAAGAGGCAGTGTTCGCTGCTTTCCATTTGTCGGACCTCGATTTACTATACGCCGCAGACTAGTCCGATGAACAAGTTGCTCATGGATCGTATCGATGAGCTATTCACCGATGACCCCACGCGGGGCACCAGAAGGCTCCGGGCGGCCATGAGGCGTCAGTTTGGGCTGGAGGTTGGGCGCAGCAAGATTCGCAGGCTGATGGCCCGTATGGGCCTCCACGCGATCTACCGGGCCCTGAACACCTCGAAGCCCAATAAGGCACACAAGAAGTACCCGTATCTGCTTCGTGGCGTAGTGGTCAACCACCCCAACCAGGTGTGGAGCACCGATATCACCTACATCCGCCTCAACGGCGGCTTCGCTTACCTCTGCGCCGTTATCGACTGGTACAGTCGGTGCGTCCTTGCATGGCGTCTGTCGACCTCGCTGGACAGCGGCTTCTGCATCGAAGTTCTCAAGGAGGCACTGGCGAAGTACGGAGAACCGGAAATCTTCAACTCGGATCAGGGATGTCAGTTCACCAGCGAGGAGTTCACCTCGGTGCTCCTTGAACGCGGTATCCGGATCAGCATGGACGGACGAGGGCGGGCGCTGGATAACGTGTTTGTCGAGAGGCTGTGGCGAACGGTCAAGTACGACGACATCTACATACGGGGGTACAGCTCCGTTGCCGAGTGCCGCACCGGCCTTGCGGAGTTCTTTGAACGGTACAACAACCGGAGGGAGCACTCGTCCCTCCTTTACAACTATCCAATGGAAGTGTATATTGGTGAGGTAGTGCTATCAAAGGCAGCTTGACGAGCAAGACAGGCAAGGCCAACTAAGCAATCAGAAATTCCTGTCAAGAAAAGTCGACCATCTCACACTTGAACGCGAGCTTGAAGTAATTGCCGGTATCGTCCGTGTCCAGCCATATACGGCCGTTGTGGGCGATCATGACCATCTTGCAGAAGAACAGGCCCAGTCCCTTTGAATACTGGGAACCTTTGCTGTCGACCCGGGCATACTTATCGAACAGGAACCCTTTTTCTTCATCAGAAATCGGATTTCCAGAGTTGAAGAATGTGAGCATGTTCTCATTGTGCGCAATGTCGAGGCTGAGCACCACCCTCCCGCCTTTGGGAACATACTTGGCCGCGTTGCTGAAGATATTCTGCATGACGCGTTCAACAAGGTAAAAATCAGCCTCAACCGCAAACAGGTCGCTGGTATTGTCAACAACAGAAACGGCAATGCCCTTCTCCTCGAACATCACATTGTGTTTGAGTTGGTCCGCCATGTCGAACAGAACGCTCCTGGTAAGCATTTCCTTTTTCAAGGTCAGTTTGCCGTCTTCCATTTTGCCGATGTCAAGCAAATTGGATGCAAGGCTCACGATGCTCAGGCAGCAGTCAGAAATAATGCGAGAGGTCTTGAGGATCTTCGGGTCGTTGGGATACTGCCGCGCAAGCAGCGTGGCGTTTCCCTCTATGCCGGAGGTGTAGTTTTTGATGTCGTGCACTATGGTGCCCCCGAGAATGTCTTTCATGCGCTCCGACTCAATCACCTTGACGCTGAAATTCTGCAATTCCTTGTTCTTTTCCTCAATATCACTTGTCTGTTCCTTCACCTTTTTTTCCAGGTTACGGTTGAGGCGTTTGAATTCTTCCATCAGATAGGCATTGTGCAGGAGCACGTCAGCCTGGGCGGAAAGGATCTGCGCGGCTTTCTTCGCGCTTTCCGAAAAAAGTCCGCTCACCATGTCATTGCCGAGGTAGACGCAGCCCATGTAATATTCGCCATGGCACAGCGGCACGCAAAGCACCGAACGAACCCTATCGGTGTCCGCCTTTTCAAGGTTTTCTTTCGGCGCATTCTTAACAAGAACGATGGACTTTTGTTTCCTGGTTTCTTCAATGATCTTTTCCGAATAATGCATGTCTTTCGCATCCATCACCGCCCCGTCAAAATTCATTCCCATGGTCTTGGCGGCAATACCATCCTCTTCGTTAGCCTCCAAAAGAATGCATCCGTATTGAGCGCCTGTGGCCTTGATCATGGCGGAAAGGATCTGCCTGAGCAGCGCGTCAAGGTTGTCTATTTCCCGCATGGACGCGCTCATTTCGTACAGCGTGTCAATGCGGAGCTGACTTACTTCCGACATCGAAGTCTGAAGATCGGCTTTTTTCTCCGGAGCATCCTTTTTGTATTCCATTATGATAATATCCACTTTATCTTTCAGGCGCTCCGTCTCAAGAACTGCTCCGCACTGATGGAAGAGCCTGTACGCGGCGTTGAACTGGTCCCTTGCGAGCCCGGGCAGGTTGCAATCCTCAAGGAACAAGCCGTAGTCGCGGAGGGACTTCGCTTCTTCGTAACGCATATCAAGGGTGTGGTGTTTTTTGATTGCCTTCTGGAACAGATACTTTGCGACGCGGCGGCGACCTTTAAAAGCGTTGTACCAGGCAAGGCAGCGCAGGGCAGCACCCATGTGCGCGGGATATCTAATTCCCGAAAAATAAGCAAATGCAGAATTCTTTCCCAAGCCTTTTGGAATTTTAGAACCCTTAAAGATATTTTCATTATCCAATCCACTAGTCTTACGATTAATTAGTATCTCGCAATGATCTGAATATGATGAAGCCACATATTCTTGACTTAGACTTTTCTCCTTGATTGTTCTTAATATCTCACTACTAACGCTCAATGATTGCGCCAAATTATTATTCAATAAGTTTATTTTTAGCAAATATTTGTTCGCAATCGTCCTTACCAAAGAGTCGTTGACACCATTTTGTCCACTTAGAATGTTCTCGCATTCATTTTTTTGCGAAATGCCCAATAACTCTTGCAAATATGATCTCGAACCTAACGAATTGAGCTTTCCTCTTGCGTCATTACATTCCGCACAAAGGTCATTTTCCTTGTTAAACATGACCAAGCTACGATTCAATTCGCCTCTTTTTTCATAGAGCCACCCCAAATTTTCAATGGGAACAATTTGTCCCCCAAAATCTCCAATTGATTGATAATCATGAAGGCTTGAGTCTATCAACAACTCCGCATCCTTCCATTTTGCATCACAAATATGGATTAGACCCCCAGCAAATTTTGCAAAGGCAAGGATATCTCTTCGGTTTATCTCTTCCGAGATATGAATCGCCCTATCCATGTATTTGAATGCCCGTCGTTTTAGAAACATTTGAAATGCTGGCACCATATGGAATGAGTACGTTTCGGCTTTTTCAAAACTATCTTCAAGACGATCCGCGTAGTTTAGCGCCTTAAAATGGGCATATAGAGCAAATATCATATCCTTAAAAAAGAAGGAATAAGACAATTTGTTCAGGATTCTTACTGAAAGAAGAATGCTTTGATTTCTTATTTTTGGAAGGAAGCGTTTAATTCCTGAAGAAAAACAAATTTGTACCACTACTTCAAACAATAACAGAAAAAATATATTGGGCTTCCTGAATGAATGTTTAGCTCCAAGTTGGTCTAATGCTTCTGTAAAGTATGTAATAGAATTGTCAAACTCTCCCATATTATGATAAATCGCCCCGACCCTATACTTTACTTCCAACTGTTGATATTTCTCAAGTGCCTCAGGTTTTTCCAGCAATTTCAAGAATGTGTTCAACGCCTGCTGGTTCCTTCCCGTCATCATCAACACATTTCCAAAGTCCATCTGCACCTTGATCAGGTCAACCGGAACAGACAGGCCGAGGCCGGGGCATTGCGAGGCCATCATGGAGGTGTTCCTGAAATACCGGGTGGCAATGTCGAATGCGACTTTCTCAGAGGCGTAACGCGCAGCTTCGTAGCAGACCTGAATGGCCTTTACCAGGTTTTTACTCTTGAGATAATATTCCGCGGCATTGAATATCAGTTCCCTGTTCGCGGCCATCTTTTCTTCATAAACGAGCGCTATCTTTTCATTGAGGGCAAATGTGTCTTTTTTGGCTACACGCTGGCCTATGGATTCCTGAACTCTGTCGTGAATGAAATAGAAAGCGTCTTCAGATTTTCTGATGATGAATCCGAGATTTTCGAGCCTGCGGAGAATCCGGCTTGGTTGCTCCCTTTCAAAGTCCCCGATTTTCTCCACCACGCTTGTTTCTATTTTTCCCTGAATGAGCGATGCAATCAAAAGGTATCGTTTTTCGTTCTCATCCAGTATGTCCAGCCTGGAAAGGACTAGAGAGACAGGGTCGAATTTTTCCGGCAATGATTTGATGTCTGTCTTGCTGTATACCCATCCTGTCGGGGAAGGTTTGAGTATTGAGGCGTTCACCAGATACTGCATTGCTTCGGAAACAGTGAGCGGATTGCCGTCGGTTTTGGTGCACAACGCTTCATTGAGGACTTCGGCATCCTGAATCTCTCCTACACGGGATGAAATCAGCTCCTTGATTTCCACCTTGGAAAAGGGCTTGATATGGAGAGATTTTCTTATTCCGATTTTCCTGAGATCCGTGCCGAACGCGAAAACGTCGGCTTCTGATTTTTCGGTCCGATAGCAAAGCACAAGCATGCAAGCAGGCTGCATAGCAAGGAATTTCTTGAGCACTTCAAAAGAGATTTGGTCTATCCATTGGAAGTCGTCTACGAAGACGATTGATTGTTTGAAAAGGCTGATCGTGGCAAAAAGCCGGGAAAGGACATGGATGATGCGCTCAGCTTCTTTTTCCTTTTCAACCTTGTCTATCTCCCCCACTTTTTCAAAATGTTCCCGGAGTTCCGGGATTATCGAGCATATGACACCCGAATAATCGGCAAGGTCCTTCTGCAAGATTTCCCTGAACCGGTCTTTTTCGCCGGAGCCAGAAAACGCGATTTTCGAAAGGAGTTGAAGTACGACGTGGCGGACAACGGAATACGGCTGGCTCGAACTGAACCTGTTGCACTTCGAAGAAAGGAACAATGTCTTTTCTTCGTTTACCTTTACCTTGAACTTGTTAACGATCTCGGTTTTGCCAACGCCCGACTTTCCAAAGATCAGGAACGAAGAACCTTTCCCCTGGTTCAGTTGGTCGTGCCCGCGGCAAAGAGCGTCAATTTCAGTGTCCCGGCCGACAAAACTTTTTGAGCGGCCGGCCGCTATTATGGTGTCCCTTTCGCCAGGAACAAATGTTTTCTTGCCTTCTTCCTTGATGCAGAGAATTGCCTGTTCCACGTCGTGCTTGAACCCGCTTGCAGTCTGATACCGGTCGTCAGGAGAGGGTTTTAAGGATTTAAGAAGAATGGTATTAAGAAACGCAGGAATATTTCTAACCGGTTTCACTTCGGTTTTGAGCGTAAATTTGAGCAGTTCTTCAATAGAATCCTTATGATCTGGAAAAGGCAGGCTGCCTGAGATCATCCTGTAGAGCATGATCCCTGCGCAGAAAAGGTCGGAGCGGGAATCAATCTTGAAATCCGTAAACCCCATTTGCTCGGGCGAAAGATAAGGCAAAGTTCCTACAATGGCGCCCTCGGGCAGCTTTCGCGCTTCATCTTCAAACATGGAAAGGCCAAAATCAAGAAGTTCCAGGCCCCGTTCATCATTGATATAAATATTGTGCGGGTTCAGGTCGCAATGGATGATGCCCCTCGCATGGATATATTCGAGCGCGTCCAGGATCTGACGAGCATACGAGAGAGCTTCCTCGGGCGATAATGCCTTCTTATTCTCGCAGATTTTTGCAAGAGTTGTTCCTTGACGGTATGGATACACGATCGAATATGTGGTCTCGTCGGCAAATGTCTCTGCGGGCTTCGCAATGTTCGGGTGGTCGAACGAAGATACGGTGTCAACTTCTTTCCTGAACCGTATTTTTCTTTGAAGCGCCTCACTCGAAGCGTCTTTGTGCTCCTTTAGGGACTTTAGGAGAAAATGCTCGCCTGTTTCCTTTTTCCTGGTAAGAAATACATCACTGTCCCGGCTGGTGGAAATCAGGTTAACAACTTCGAATTTGGTTAACAAACCTTTCATGGGTACCTTTGACAAGCAAAGGGAAGTTGAAGGTAAATCTGAATACGGAAAGGCCTATGGAATGCGATGATTTATTCTATAATAGTTTATGCAACATTGTCAAGAAAAACATCGACCATCCCATGCTAAACCTTTTCCTGAATTACTTTTTTGAGCGCCTTCATAAGCGCCGATGTAGGCTTGAAATCCTCCAGGTTCTTTATGTCTTGAATGAACTTTACAGCTCGAGGTTTTAGTGGCAGCATCTCATCTTTGTCATAGTCAATTTCGATTATTGAGGATGATCTTTGATTTTCATAAGACGCTATTGCGTCTTTGAATGAAGATCGTATCGAAATAATATCAACCGCTCTGAAGTAGTTGACGCCAAATGCTTCGGAAAACTTCTTAAGGTCAGGCATGAAAAACGATGTGCAATATTCAAGATTGTCATAAATCAGCTTCTGCGCCCATTCCACCACATTGTAACGGTTCTCCACGAAAATAACCCAGATAATCGGTATCTTGTACTGCTGAGCGGTCGCTATCTCCATGCCATGCATTAGGAATGCACCATCACCTGAAATCGAAAAAACCATTTTTGCAGGGAGGGCCTTTTTTCCTCCAATGCATCCAGCTATTGCCTGACCCATGGTGTAGTTGCACATAGTAATGGAATATGCGTTTTTTCGAGTTTTTAGGTTGCGCAATGAGAAATAGCCATTTGCTCCAATATCGCAAAACGTTATTGAGCCCAAGGGCAAAAGTTCTGAGATTTCTTTGAAGATTCTTTGAGGTTTTAAAGGCGAAACAGAATCATTCATTTCGGCAATATTCGCCTTGTTCTCCAGGGCTATTTTTTCTTTCACGTCTTCGGCATAGTATCTTTTGGAAATCGCGTTTCCGAGCTCAGTGGTGATTCTTGAGATAATTTCACCAAGATCGCCGGTTGTTGCAAGAAAAACGGGGTAGTTACGTCCGATGTCATACCCGTCAACATCGACTTGAATCAATTTCTTCCCTGTAAATAGATTCGGATCAAATTTTAATGTAGCGAACTCACCAAAATCCTCACCTATCGCAACTATCACGTCACTTTCCTTGATAAGCACTTCGGCGCTTCTATGACCGTACAAATCCAACACCCCGCCAAAAAAGGGAGAAAACTCGTCTACAAGACCTTTCGCGCTCGCGGTAACAATTACGGGAACGCCAAATCTTTCAAAAAGCTCTTGAAGTTTGTCCGATACGTTCGGGAACCAACACCTTTGGCCTATCAGCAGAAGAGGTTTCGCAGAGTTCTTGAGCTCCTCAACTATCTTGGTAATTTGCTTTGTCTCCACCTTCCCACTTTCTGTACAACGATATTCATTTTTGGAAATCCGCGAAAAGCTGATCTGTTTCTCAAAATGATCCGTTGGAACCAATAGATGAACTGGCCCTTTTCTTCCATTCAAAGAACACCTGCACAAATCCCTAATGTGATAAGGTACATTTTCAGGATCTACAGCGGTAATTGTCTTTTTTGTAACCTCTTTCATAACAGTAGAAACTGAATAGGTGTTACCAATTCCAGAATCTTCCTGAAAAGAATTGCGTCCCCACAAATATGTAGGGACTATTGGAGTAAGCACAAAGCAGGGAATATTTGCCTTATACATTTCGGCTATTCCGGCAAGAAGATTCATGGCGCCAGGACCCGCTGTGCCAAGAATTAGCGCAGGTTTTTGGGCAAACTTTGCGTAGTTTAATGCCATCAGGCTTGCCGCGCCTTCATGCTTAACGGAAATGAATTCTATACTTGATTGCCCCAAAGCGTTAAAAAACGCCAGATAATGTGAGCCTGTTATTCCGAATGCGCATTCTATACCCTCTTCCTCTAAACACTGAACAATTGCTTGCGCGACAGTTATTTTCATTGTGTAGTCAATCTCCACTGTTGATTGTTGCCATTAGCAAAATAGTATACCAATATCTTTAGAACAAGCGATAATGCCGTGAGAATAGCCCTCGTTTCGCCAAGAGTTAATTTTTCAACAACCATTAAACGATTGCAGGAATTCTGGTACAAATCCAGCGAGGCCTCCCCATACAGGAATTACTGGTCTGGAGTTGGATCAGGTCTCCTTACAGTTGCCGCACTGACTCCCCTGCACCATCAAGTTATTTTCGTCGACGAAAATGTTGAAGAAATCGATTTTAGTCAATCCTTTGACTTGGTGGGCATCTCTGCGATGACGCAGCAATCCGTACGGGCTTACGAAATTGCGGATGAGTTTAGAAGAAGAGGTACGACAGTTGTTTTTGGAGGCATTCATTCAACATTGTTGCCAGAAGAAGCGAAACTTCACGCTAATTCTGTTGTTGTCGGTGAAGCTGAGTACCTTTGGCAGAGTCTATTGACAGATGTCGAAAATCATTGCCTAAAGCCTTTTTATCATTCGGAACGGAAGGTGAGTCTTGCAGATTCACCTATTCCGCGTTTTGATTTGTGTAAGAGTGGAAACTACAACATGGTATGGATGCAGATGTCCCGCGGTTGTCCGCATGATTGCGAATATTGTACAGCTTCAAAGATATTCGGCAAGAGGTTCCGGAATAAGGATCTGTCTCAAGTCATTAACGAGATCCAACTGGTAAAGAATCTATTTCCGGAATCAAGAATCGCATTTGCCGATGACAATATTCTTGTTAACAAACGGCTATTGCAGCCGCTGCTGGCTGAGCTGTCGCAACTCGACATCAGGTGGCACGCGCAGACAGATATTTCAATTGGCAAAGACGGCAAACTCTTGGAGCTATTTAGAAAAAGTGGATGTACTTTTCTGTTCATCGGTTTGGAGAGTCTTTCTGTTGAGGGACTCAGTTCAATTGACGAATCGGGTTGGAAGGCTAACCAGCTAAAGAATTACTCAAGGTACATCCAGAATATTCAATCGTTGGGGATCGGGGTGATGGGAGCTTTTATGATAGGGTTGGATAGCGATGATCTATCTTCGCTGAAGAGAATTGAAGATTTCATTATCGAAAACAACCTGTATGCTGCTTCAATCACCATTCTCACTCCGTTGCCGGGTACGCGATTGAGAAGACGGCTGGAAGCAGAAGGCAGAATTCTTTCCAGCAAATGGGGCGACTATACCGGCTACAATGTTAATCATTTGCCCAAAGGAATGACGGTGCAGGAATTGGAAACCGGTTTTGTAGACACTTACGAACGAATCTACAGCAAAGATTTCTATGTAAAAAAGATGATGTATTTCAAGCAAATTCAGAAACAGCTTGCAACAGCTTCGGCATAACTACGAGACTCAAATATTATCTTGGTCGGCATCTTCCGCCCTCCAATATTTTCCCCGCACCACTTTTTGAATCCTTCCTCAGCCTCTGGACCCTTGTTTCTTAACTTCACCCACGCAACAACTCTCGCACCAATCACTTCATCTGGCTCGTGTCTTATCTTGACTTCCGCAATACTCTTATTCATCATCATCAACCGTTCCAACTCAGCGGGATACACTTTGTTGCCGCTTACGTTTATCATGAGCGGCCTTGGTTCCGTCAGATACAGGTATCCGTCGCTGTCCATTCTGCCAATATCGCCGGTATATAGCGAGCCGTTTCGCAATACTTGCCGCGTCGATGCTTCGTTGTTGAAGTACCCCTTGAAAACGTTCTTGCCTTTTACGCATATCTGGCCGGATTCGCCAGCGGAAAGTACCTGATCCTGGTCTCCAAGTATTCCGATTTCGCAACATGGAAATGCGCGGCCGACGGAATCCGTCTTGATGGCGTCCTTCGGCCTATGCCATGTGCAAATTGGAGACGCTTCGGTAAGCCCGTATCCTTCGCGGATGGCAATGCCAGTGCTCTTTTCAAATGATTCAAAGACCGTTTTGGATAACTTGCACCCGCCGCATACGCAGCTTTGCACAGATTGGAAGGTCTTTCTTGGAGCGGGCAGTCGTCTAAAAAAGTGGTAAACTAGAGGCACTGCGTAGATGTGCGTTGCCTTTCGCGATTTAAGCTGACCACCAACCCTTCTGAATGCTGCGAAATCGGACATGTCCTCAATAAGAACATCTCCCTTAACCAGCGAAGGAGCTATCAATCCTGTCTGCAAAGCAAACAAATGATGCAATGGGATAACGGCGCAGGAAACCGTGCCTTTTTGCACACTGTTGACCTCTACAACTGCCTCCGCATTCGCCCTCAAACTCTCATTCGTCAGCATCGCCCCTTTTGCATACCCATCGCTTGCATTCGTGTACAGTATCAAGCACACATCCTCCAGCCCCTCCAACCGCTTCTCCTCAATCTTGCTATCCCTGAATTCAAACTCTTTTTCAAAATCAAGCGTGTCCGTAGTTTTGCCGATGCGTATGAGAGCGCCCGGCACCGTGTCGTTCATCATCTCGGCAAGCTCCAGCTTGCCTATGGCGGGGTCCACCAGGACGCAAATTCTCCCGGACTTAATTATGCCGAAAAAGGCATACACCATCTTGATATGATTTGGCGCAAACAGGTAGACAAACGGCGAGTTGGACGTAATCCGTTTATTGAGACATTCCGCAACGGAATCGATGTTCTGCCGGACCACGTCGGGAGAATAGGTTTTGCCGCGGAAATAGATGTTGCCGAAATTGAGCCTGTCGGTGAGCAAAGCCATGGTTTCAGGTTCCTTTGTAGAGAGATTGTGCCGGATTGGTCGCAAAAGCCTTATGGGGACCTCTAAAAATTGCCTAATTTGCCCAATTAATGCTTGACAAAGGCTATTTCGTCAATTATTTTAATTCCAGACAACAAACCTGCGAACCCACTACCGTCTGGAGGATATTGCGATGGGACAGATAGGCCTTTTTGACCTTGAGAATCGCCTTTCCGAGCTTTCCGAAATGGGAGACCCTCTTGAAACCATCAATCGGGCCATACGTTGGAAGAGTTTTCGTCCTGTTATTGACAAGGCTTTTCGCAAGGAACGGAAGAGCAACGCCGGTCGTCCACCGTACGATTATATCCTGATGTTCAAGATTCTCGTGTTGCAGACGATGTATGGGCTTTCCGATGCGCAAACCCAGTTTCAGATTCTGGACCGATTGACGTTCAAACGGTTTCTTGAACTCACTTCCGAGGATAGCATTCCCGACGAGAAAACGGTCTGGTTGTTTCGGGAAACGCTGACACAAGCAGGCGTTGTCAAGAAGCTGTTTGACCTGTTCGGTCGTCAGTTGAACGAAGCGGGTTACACTGCCCAGAAAGGCCAAATAATAGATGCGAGTTTTGTCGAGGTACCTCGCCAGAGAAACACGCGGGAGGAGAATAAAGAAATCAAGAACGGGGGCACGCCGCAGGAATGGGAAAAGCACCCTGAGAAACTTCGTCAGAAAGATGTTGATGCGCGATGGACGAAGAAGAACGATCAGACGTTTTTTGGCTACAAGAACCATGCGTCGGTAGACGCGAAGCATAAAATCATTCGAGACTATGCGGCGACATCCGCAGAAGTGCACGACTCCAATATGCTTGAACCTCTCCTTAATCCTGAGAACACGAACGCGGACGTGTTTGCCGACAGCGCGTATCATTCGGAAAAGGCGGAACAAAGGCTTGATTATCTCTGGTACAGAAGCAAAATATGTGTCAAAGGGACTCGTGGCGCACCATTGACGGAAGCACAATTGGCACAGAACCGGAAGAAATCCAAAGTCAGATCGCGTATAGAACATGTGTTTGCTCAAATAGAAATCATGTTTCGTGGCAGGATCAGGTGTATCGGGCGGCTGAGGGCCGCGGCGAAGATAGGACTCCTGAACCTGGTTTACAACATAAAACGCTTTGCATATCTTGAGTGCCACGCCTGAAAAGCGGGACAGGACCGCACAAGGCCCCCAAAGGGACCGAAAAAAGAACAGTTTTGGGCACCTATCAGACAAATAGACGCCCTGACATCGCGAAATAATACTATCTGTCAACATGATCTTGGAATCTACTATTTTACAGAATTTTTAGAGGTCCCCTTATGAAGCAGCGCCGGCCTTTGTCATCTCTCCATCGAGCACGGCCAGGAACTCGTTGAAAGAACCGGCTTCCATGGCTGAAATCGGAAGCTCGATGTTGAGTTCGGTCTCAAGTTTTGCCAATACGGCAACGAATTGCATTGAATCAAGGTTTACCTGTTCACGTAGGTTCTTTGTTGCGTCAATGGCCTCAGGGTCCATGTTGACAACAGCCCGTATGATGCCGTAGATCCTTTTTCTTGTTGCATCGTTCATGTCATCCCCCACTTCCGGATAAACCGATCCTTGCAGCAATGCCGCTCAATTCTGATCGAGACGACGGCCTAAAACTTTTGCATTATTGTCATTCAATATCTTTTCAACATCAGAAGATCGCTGATGCCTTGCAAGTTCTTTAGTTTTATTGAGTTCGAAAAAGAACCTTTTGTAATGGTTTAGTTCGTCGTTTGTATAAACATGCTTTCCGGTGGAAAGCGATATGCCCAGGTTCGGAAGGCCGTTCAGTTTCTTAAGAAACAAATCCAGTTTTTCGCGTGTGATATTGCCTCTTCCCCACGAGCATGGCAGAGAGTCGTCGAGCGCAAGGAGAATTCCTTCAATCTGGCAGCCAAAAAAAGTATCGGGAGAAGCAAGCCCGATGTCAAATCCGGGATCAAGAGCAAACGGAAGGGAAACGATGCCCCCATGGTATATAAAAACGTCTTTACGCAAAGGGTCTGCCACCGTCACATTTTGTGGAAAGGACGCGTCGCACACGATTGTACCGGGCTTGAAATCATCCTGCGAGTACATGGGCACATAGGCGCTTGTCACAAAGATAATAATGCCGGATTGTTGGACCGCCCTGTTGTTGTCGGTTGTTATTTCCACGCTGCACGTCAAAATGTCCTTCCGGCTTTCCTGAAGCGCTTCCAGCGGGCCTATGCTGCGGGCGGTAAGGATCATTTTCTTTACCTTGTTTCCGAAATAAGAAACGCACCCGCTGCCGATGTCCCCCGAGGCGCCAACGATGCCGAGGGTCGCCTTGCTCATATCAACCCCGAGTTCCGCGGTTGTCTTCTCGATGGAACGGACGATCACGGCGGCGGTCAAGGTGTTGCCGGACGTAAGCTTTATCTCATGTTTCTGAGCAAAGTCCTGCTCTTGTCCTTGCAGGACAATGGACGTAAATGCGCCCAGCGCGGCCACGCTGCACCCTGCGTCCGCGCTTATGGAGAGCGCCTGGTCTATCTTTTCCACCACTTTCCGCAGGCGAATGTCCTTCATGTCGGGCAGAAACGGCACCATAATGAGGTGTGCACCGAAATAGTCTTTTTTGTCAAAGGTAAGGTCCTGCCAGTCGGTTACCTTGTAGGAAGGCGCCCATTCGAAGAGCTTGAGCAGGAGTTTGTCGCTGTAGGTCTTATCCGGCTTGAGATACCGGATGTAGGCCTTGTAGAGTTCCATGTCGGCCGGATGGCCGACAAAGGCCACTTTCGTTTTACGACCGTCGTTTACGAGGCTTCCGTTTGTCATGGGGCTGGTCGCGTCCGCTGCATGCCGTGATCAGGCAGGCAGTCATAGTTTCTTGAGAATGGAAGCGTAGTCCTCTTCATTGACCGTATGGTCGAACTGGATCCGGACGGTCCCGGAAGCGGTATCGTGATGGATTTCCCGCGCGGAAAGGGAAATACCGCCTATTTCGAAGGGATCGTAATGCCACTCGAAGGTACCGTCGTATTTGAAAAGCATGCCTTTTGGCGAAATATTGATGAGGAACACCGGAAGAACGCGCTCTCCGAACATGAGCGACGTGTGCTTTTCGACAAGCCGGCGTTCGTGGGCCCTGGTTGATGTTGCGGTGAGGAGCTGCACCAGTTCCGCAATCTGCTTTTCGCCCAGCGCGTTTTTGAAAATGATCCTGCAGTTCTTGTGCTTGAGGTCGTTGAACAACAGCTCGGCGCCTATGGACAGATCGTTGATTTTCACGACCACATCCGGTGCGTCGAAAAGCCCGTCGTAATAGAACATCATTCCCTTTTGGGAAATATTAACGATATAAGCCCGGATGTCTTTGCCGTTGAGGTTGATATTATTGTATCTGCCGATGTTGTGACGGGGGTATTTCCGGTCGTCCACCTGCGACCTGGTGAGTTCTTCCTTGATGGCGTGGATCATGGAATCGATGTTGGTCTTCATCTTCTCCTTGAGAATATGACCGAGCACCTCCTCGATAACCGGAATGCCGAGATTGTAATCGATGGTGAAGTAAATCTTAATGCCTTCGTTCTGGAAATCCTCGACTTTCCATTTGCCGTTGATATTTTCAAAATCGCCGTCTATGGATTCGAACCGCAGCTCATGGTTGTCGCTATCGTAAAAGTCGCGTTCCACCCATCTGAGGGGCGCTTCCTCCACCGTGACGAACCATTCCGACTTCCCTTCCGTGGCGGATTTCTCCAGGATGTTCACCCGGTCGACGTTTTCCATAAACGCTTCGTACCGCGAATAATCGGAAATGATGGTCCAGGCGAATTCTTTTCGCACCTTGCCCTTGAGAATCGCTTCGGTGGAGACTCGTTCGTATCCCATTCGTCAGGAACCCTCGTGGTTCTTTACCGTGTAAACAAAGCTGGTTTGCGGAATATCTTTGTCGCTTTCAACCCGTATTCCTCCGCCCATTGCCTCGACGGCCATTTTACTGAAAGTCAATCCAAGACCGAAATTGCGGATGCCGGCGGACTGTTCCACCATTTGGACGCTTGAAAATTTGTCGAAGATGGCCTCGCGATGGATTTCATCGATAAAAGACCCGGTGTTGCTGACCGTCGTTTGCACGAAGCCCTTTTGCGCTTCACAAAATGTGACGGCAATTGCGCCCTTTTCCGGCGTGTACCGCATCGCGTTGGAAACAACGTTGAAAAGGACTCTCGCGAACAGGTCTTTGTCCGACACAAGGAAAGTGGGGGTGTTTTCCTCGAATAGAACGTTGAAAGTCTTGTTGGAAGATACCATTTGCTGATGCAAAGGGGCAAGTGTGGCGTCAACATTCTGCCGCAGCGGAAATTTTTCCCTGGAAGGAGCAAACGACCCGGCTTCGAATTTCACGACTCCCAGGATGTTTCCCACCATGATTCTCATCTGCAGGACGCCCGCATTGCACGTTGAAATAATCCGCTGTTGGGAGTCGGAAAGCGTCTTGGGCAGATATGTTTTGGAAAGCTCCCACGCCCCGGAAATAATCTGGAGCGGATTCTTGAGGTCGTGGATGAGAATGCCGAAGTAGAGTTCGTTGAGCCTGGCCAGGTTCTTTTTTGCAAGGACTTCCGGAATCTTCTTCAAAAAGTCCTTTTCGTTGAACGGCTTGGTGAGATAATCCGCCGCGCCCTTTTTCATGCATTCGAGGCCGGTGGAAAGCGTGTCGTGCGAGGTAAACATCATCACCTGGACGCATTTGAAGCGCTGGCGTATTTCCGGCAGGATCTCGATGCCGGTCTTCCCGGCGCCAAGATTGATATCCAGGAGAACAACATCGGTTTCCGGGTGAGCTTCGAGGAAGAGGAGTCCTTCCTGTGCGTCGAGCGCATAGCTGGCTGCGAATCCCACGGTTTCAAGCAACCCGCACACGCCTATGCAAATTGCCATTTCGTCGTCGATAAGGAGGATGTGTGCGCGGGGCTGGGCTTGGTTTGGCATGATGGCACCGGTACCTTTCACTGGTTTTACCAATTGGGCTTTTTTTAATATACTATAAGGCGTCTTTCGGTATCATCTTGTCAGTCAACAGCACACAAAGGCCGGCGTGCGTTGCCAACCCGGGCTTGCAATAGCGCTGCCGGAATTTTAGTATGACGTCCGCCAAAGGCATTTCTTAATTTTATGATTGGGTTTATCTCATGGAGTCCGGCCCATTCGTGATTTCCTGCGGAGAAACCAGGCATCAGGATTGCTGATAAATGTGTCGAGGCAGCCGGCTTGCCGTTCCGGCCCAAGTCGCTCCAGGCACCTCACAGAGGAAGTTGCCATGAAAATTGCTGCAATCCCTATGGCAATTGTCGTGCTTGCAACAGGGGCTTTCTCCGACCAGTTTTGGCACGTGTATGGAGACAACGGTGCGGAAATCTCCTCGTACAAAACAATCCAACCCCGCTATGGCGAATTGCGTAAGGCTTTCACCGTACTGGTCTTTGTCCCGGAAGTAATCCATACAAGCACGAGGATCAAGGTTGAGGATTTCGGAAAATCAATGCCCGATGACCGGATCCAAACTGTCAAGCTCAACAGGGTCCTTCGGTTCACCACAGGCATCTACGACTATGCCGCGATGACGTCGACGTTCGCCGCGCTCGGCCCGGCGCTTGGGAGGCCGGCATTCTACCCGCTCAAGATCTCCATTTCGGTTACGGAATGGTGCGGCAACTTTTTTGAAGACCTGGTGACGGACGGGAAAGGCGCGCACCGGAACATGCACTCCTATTTTGAAGCCGAGGGTGACAAACTGGACTATATTCCCGCCGCGGAAAACGACTTGTATGAAGACGACATCCCGGTGCTTATCCGTGAATTTGAGGGTGAGTTCATGCATAACGGCGGCAAAAAGGAATTCAACATCATGCCCGCTCTCTGGCAATCGCGAATTACCCACGAGCCTCTCGCATATCAACGGGGCTGGATCAAGAAGGAAGAAGCATCGCTGGCGGAAAATGGCACATCGATACTCACGTACAAGTGGACGTGGCAGGTTGGCGCACGGACCGAAGAATACTGGGTTGAAAAATCCTATCCGCACCATATCCTCAAATGGAAGGGCTCCGACGGCGAGCAAGGCGAACTTATGCACACCGACATACTACCCTACTGGGTCCTTCATGCGAACAAAGATCTGGGCATGAGAAAGGAATTCGGGCTGCCGGAAGTGCCCTGACGGGTGTAATCCGTGCGGCGCGAAGATAAGTACGAATGACTGCACAATGTGTCAGCGCATCGAGAGCGGGAGAAATCGGCAGGCGTGCGATGAACAAGGCACTATGCGTCCTGGTCGCTTTGTGGCTTACTCAGGAAATTGCCTGGGCTTTCGACAAACAATATCCTGCGTACAACGCATTTCTCAAGGACTATGTTTGTAACGGCGGTGTTGCATACAAAAGGATAAAAGCCGTTCTTCTCGACAGCGTGGGCCGTGAATTGTCGAGCCTCACTCCTCCGGAATACAACGAATTTTCGGCCAACGACAAAATTGCCTATTGCATCAACGTCTACAACTTTTACACAATCGTCCTGATCACGCGGCACTATCCCCTCAAGAAGGGGATCCGGGACATACGCGACCCCTGGGGCCAACCGTTTGTACCCTTCCTGGGCACAACGGCATCCCTCGACCACCTTGAACACGATGTTCTTAGAAAGCAATTTCGAGAGCCGCGGATTCATTGTGCCCTTGTGTGCGCGTCAAAAAGCTGCCCTGCCCTTTTGTCACATGCGTTCACCGGAGACAAGCTCGACGCTCAGCTGCGGGCGGCCGCCCGCAGCTTCCTGAGCGATACCTCAAAGAACCGGCTCAAGGGCACTGTCTTCTTCCTGTCGCAGATATTCGAGTGGTACGGCAAGGATTTCGCGGCCATGCCCGGCGGCTTTGCGGGGTTCGTTTCCGAGGTACTCGGCGTCCGCCCCGGATTCAGCGTGCGGTTCATTCCCTACGACTGGTCCCTCAATGAGGTTGATAAGTGCAACTAGACTGCGTCACCTTCTTTGTCCCCTACTGCGCCGTGTTTATCCTGATGGTGCTTGCGTGGCGGTTCTGGCCCAGATCGTGGGGCATCGTGCACCTTGGTTTCCTGTCCCTTGTGCTTCGCGCGGCGGCAGTGTGGGTCCTTCCGGCGAGCGACGACGTCGCCCGATATATATGGGAGGGAAGAATTCAGAACAGCGGATATAATCCGTACGAGCATGCGCCTTCCGACCCGCGGCTGGCTTCTTTGCGCGACGAAAACTGGTCCCGCATCAACCATAAGGACAGAGCGGCAGTATACGGGCCCTTGGCCGAACTTGGGTTCAGGATATGCGCATCAATCAACCAGTCGCCCCTGTTCTTCAAGGCCGTCTTTGTCCTGTTCGACCTCGGCACTCTTTTCTTCCTGATTCTCCTGGCGCGAACCTGGTCCATGGAAATTCGCCATGTGGCCTTGTATGCGCTCAACCCGCTGGTCCTGTTTCTTGGCGCCGGACAAGGCCATCTCGAAAGTGTACTGGTCTTCTGGATCGCGGGCATGCTTTACTTCCTGCGAAAGCAGCGATTTCCCCTTATGTTCCTTTTCCTGGGCATGGCGCTGGCCATCAAGCTTTCTCCTCTTTTCTTGCTGCCCGTTGTCGTCAACCGCAGGAATGCGCCCGCCTCACCGTTTGTTGTGCTCCCCCTCGCCTTGTACATTCCCTATGCTTCACACGGAATTTCCTTCATGAGCGGTCCGGTGCTTTTTGCCGCGGAATTCCATTTTAACGGTCTCGCTCCCACACTGCTTTCATTCTTTCTCCCGGGGAACAGCGGCTTATGGATGTCCTGGTTCGGGTTTGCAATCGTCCTCGGGCTTATTTATCTGCTTACGCCGAACCGCTTTCGTGCCGTGTATTATGCCACATGCGCGTTTGTCATTTTCGTGCCGACGCTGCATCCCTGGTACCTGATGCTCCTTACCCCCTTTCTGGTATTCTATCGCTCCACCTCCTGGATCGTCTTGCATCTCACGATCAGTGCCGCATTGTTCGTCCAATTCCGCTATGCGCATACCGGGCTTTGGTACCAATCGTGGTATGTCTGGCTCATCGAGTACCTGCCGTTCGCGGGGGTTGCACTGGTTAACTTCCTCTCCGGCAAGGGAAACGATCCCGTGCGCTACGCCGATCCCCGAAGGCTTTCGATCATCATTCCAACGTTTAATGAAAAGGGCAACATACGCGCCTGCATCGATGCCGTTCCTAAGAACCCGGAAATGGCCACCGAAATCATTGTGGTTGACGGAGGTTCCACCGACGGCACCGTTGAAGCAATGGCAACGCTACCCTTTGTCAATGTTGTCCGCTCCCCGCCCGGCCGCGGCATTCAAATAGCGAAGGGCATGGAGTCTGCCGCAGGAGACGTCATTCTCGTGTTGCATGCCGACTCCCGCCCGGGCCCGGCCATTATTTCCTTGCTCGTGCGTTCGCTGCGCGAGCATCCGGACGCCTCAGGGGGTTCATTTCGCGCCCGGTACGGCGGGTCCAGGCGACGGTATGCGCTTACGGCCTGCCTTAACAATATGCGCACTCTGTTCACCGGCATATCGTTCGGCGACCAAGGACAGTTTTTCCGCCGCGAGGCAATTAGCGATCGATTCCCGGCGCTCAAACTCATGGAAGACATTGAGCTGTCCTTTGTGCTCAAGGAATCCGGCAGCGTCCTGTTTCTTCCCAGCACCATCGAAAACTCCACCAGAAAATGGGAAAACAGCGGTTACATCGGGAATTTTCTTGCCGTTGTCCGGCTTTCGTTGGCGTATGTTGTCAAAAGAAAATTCGCCCTGCTGTCCGGCGACTGCACGGAGTTCTACACACGGTACTACGGGCAGCCGAATCGGCCGGGAAAGGCACGGTAGAGATGCGGGCGCGATCGTCAACCGTTGTCTTCGCGAAGGTTCCGGTTCCCGGGACCGTCAAAACGCGCATCGCGGCGACGCACCGCCAGGCAATCGCGCTTTCGATCTACAAACGCCTCCTGCGGCACACGGCACTGGCTCTTGCGCCGGTCAGCCATCATGTCGCATTCACCGGCGCGAAATCGCCGGCAGGGCTGCAAAGCGTTTTCCGGTCTGCGGAATCGTTTTTCACCCAAACGGGACATGGGTTGGGCATGCGCCTCAAAAATGCCTTTACGCGCCTGGCCGAAGCCGGGATCGCACATATCTGCGCCGTGGGTTGTGATTGCCCGGACCTCCTGTCCGGAGACATCCATAGGGCATTCGGCCTGTTGAATCAGGGGTGTGATGTCGTAATAGGCCCTGCGGAAGACGGGGGTTACTATCTTATAGCGTGCAAGGCCCCGTGCGTCGACATTTTTGACGTTGAAGGGTGGAGCTCGCCGCGGCTGCTGGAAAACACGATTGCCGTCTGCAAACGCAGAAGGTACCGGCATGCGTTGCTGCAAGTAAAATACGACATAGACACAATGACCGACGTTGAGCGCTGGAAGCGCGAGCGCTCGGCAAAGCGACAACCTACTACTCAACGGCGGCGCGCCGGCGTCACGGGCCGCCAAAAGCCTGGCGCGTAAATGGTGAAAGGAGTCCGTATGAAATCGTTGATCTGCCTGACAAGTGTCGTCTGGTGCCTCATTCTCCTTTTGGGATGCTCCGCCTCGCGCCCCAAGAACCTTGGCGCGGCAGGCGGCAGGCTTGCGCCCTGCCCGCACTCTCCCAACTGCGTCTCCACGCAGGCCGCGGACGATGCCCACAGGATCCCGCCGCTTCCGTACACCGGTTCAAAGGAGCAGGCTATGGACAGGCTTGTCGTAGTTATCAATTCAATGCCGCGGACAAGAATTGTTACCAGGACCGACACCTACCTGTACGTCGAGTTCACCACTGCGCTCATGCGGTATGTCGACGACGTGGAGTTTTTCCTCGACGATTCAAAAAAGATACTGGATTTCAGGTCCGCATCGCGGATCGGCTACGGGGACATGGGCGTCAACCGCAAAAGAATGGAGGAGGTAAGCAGACGCTTCCTCGCCGTCAAATAGCTGCCGCGCTCCTGCGGTCGTCCATTTGACCGCTATTGATAGAGGCTATTGACATCCATTTTACGGAATACTACAATCAGTAGTCGGTGCGTCCGGTCCTGTCTTCTCTCGCGGGGGCCAAACCATGGACGTAATTCCTTTTATATATCGTATCTATCACAAGATGTACAGCCCCATGAAAAAAATTCTTATAGTTGACGATAGCAAAGATATCAGGGAATTGGTTATCGCCACGCTGGACACAACGGAGTATAGAGTGTACGAAGCGGCAAACGCCATGCGCGCGATAGAAATCGCCACCGCCGAAAAGCCCGACTTCATCATCATGGATGTGATGCTTGAAGGCAGCGTCAACGGCATCCAGGCGACCAAGGCCATCAAGAGCAATCCCCTTACGAGCCATTGCAAGGTAATCGTCCTCACCGGCACAAACGAGAGTTGGGTGCAAAAAGAAGCCATCGAGGCCGGGGCGGAGTCTTTCTTCATCAAGCCTTTTAGTCCGCTCGACCTGCTCCAGCGAGTGGAATCCATTACGCCCGGTTTGCACCGGTAAGCAAAAGGACTTTCGCGTGCTGTTCAAATCCGCGGGAACGCGGGCGCTCAAGAAAGAGCTCCAACTGGCTTCCTCTCAGTCAATCAGGTACGCCCACGATTTTGCGCAGCTCTACAAGGAAACCAAAAAGCAGAAGAACGAACTTGCGGCCGCCAACCGTCAGCTCAAGAAATACGCCCAGGACCTGCAAAAGAACATCTCTCTTCTCAAGTCGGTGAACAACGAATTGCAGGAGGCATACTACGATACGGTGCACCGCCTGGTGCTGGCCGTGGAATACAAAGACCAGTTTACCGGCCGGCACATCGTTCGCATGAGCCGCTACAGCGCGCTCATCGCCGAAAAAATGGGTCTTCCCGAGCACGATGTTCTTACCATTTTGTGCGCGGCGCCTATGCACGATGTCGGGAAAATAGGGATCCCGGACCATATCATTTCTTCGCCGAACAGATTGACGCAGGATGAATTCAGTATTATGAAGCGACACACCGTAATCGGCGCGGAAATCCTTGCAAACGCGAAATCGCAGATACTATGCCTGGCGGGACAAATTGCCCTTACCCACCACGAAAGATGGGATGGCACCGGCTATCCCCGGGGGCTCGCAGGCGATGCTATTCCTCTCGCGGGCAGAATTGTCGCTCTTGCGGACACATTCGACGCGCTTACCTCGAAACGATCCTACAAAGACCCGTTTCCCGTTGACCACGCCGCTGAAGTCATAAAGAAAGAAAAAGGCAGACAGTTTGATCCTCGGGTTGTTGATGCGTTTCTCGGCAGCCTTGACCAAATCGTCAAGATCAGCTCCGAAGTGGAGTTGGCCCGCTGACCTTCCCATCCGGACCCTTTCCCGCACCGGATTGCCCCGCAATGTTTCATGCGCGCCACGTTACCTGAGCGGTTTGCAAACGCTTTGACCTGACGCCCCGTATCATGTATTATTGGTTATATGGAGCAAGCGCAGCAAACAAAAATTCCCAGAACCATTCTTCACATCGACATGGACGCGTTTTTCACGTCAATCGAGCAGCGCGATAATCCTGTACACAGAAGCAAACCCGTCGTGGTGGGGGCAATGCCGGGACATCGCGGCGTTGTTGCGGCAGCAAGCTATGAAGCCAGGAAATTCGGCATTCATTCGGCGATGCCGATTAATGAAGCGTTTCGCCGCTGTCCGCGCGCCGTGTTCCTCCGGCCCAGGATGGAGGTTTACTGCAACGAATCGCAACGGGTGATGAGCATCCTCTCCTCGTTTTCACCGCGCGTGGAGCAGGTCTCGGTGGATGAGGCGTTTCTCGACGCGACCGGCGCCGAAAAGCTGTTCGGCGATGGGTTGACAATTGCAAAAGCGATTTGCAAAACCATCAAAGACCGCCTTCATCTTACCGCCTCCGTCGGCGTGGCGCCCAACAAGTTTCTTGCCAAGCTCGGTTCGGACATGAACAAGCCGGACGGCACAACGCAGGTGCCGTTCGATCCGGCGGCCGTTGTTTCCTGGCTTGCCCCTCTGCCGGTGGGCAAACTATGGGGCGTGGGAAAAAAGACCGAAGAGGTGTTGAACCGCCTGGGCATCCTAACCATCGGCGACCTTCAGGGCCGCACGCTGGAATCTCTGGTTGGAACCTTTGGAAAATCGGGCCGCAATCTGTACGATTTGTGCCGCGGCATAGACGACCGGCCCGTGGAGAACCAGGAAGATTCCCGGTCTATTTCGCGCGAACACACCTTTGAGGAAAACACGAGTGATCGTGAGGAATTGAAGAAAACGCTTCTGGCCTTGTCGCAGGATGTAGCCCGGCAGGCCAGAAGATCACTGGTTGCAGGCAGAACCATCGTCTTGATTTTTCGCGGCGCCGACTTTTCCAAGCACACACGCCGGTGCACGCTGGCGGAGCCCACCGTTCTTGCCAACGATATCTTTTCAAATGCCGTGGGGCTTTTGGAAGCGCTGCCCCCCCGCTTCAAATTCAGATTGATCGGCGTGGGCCTCACCCATTTTGGCGAAGACATTCAACTCGACCTCTTTCATCACCACGAGGGCCAGCGGCCGTGGGAAAAGTCCGAGCAAGCAGTCGATGCATTGACAGACAGATTCGGAGAGGGCATCGTGGTCCGGGGAACCGAATTGAAATAGCAATCGCCTGTGGTATCATCCTGTTTTCTTCTCCCGCAGCCTTTCATTGAGTAGCTTGATATTTTCGATCCCGTTCATGACCGCCTGTGCATTGTAGTGGTTGTTGTACGCCGCCGCCACGGTATTGGTTTTCTGCGCCAGGGTAAGCTGATCCGCCGCGTGTTGTTCGATCTCTTCTTTGCTGTATCGGTAATCATAACGGCTGTTGCGCTGGCTCAGGCGCTCGTGTGCTGTTTTCGCCTTCGCCGCGGGATACCAGTGGTCCATGTTCCTGCCGGAATAGCGGATGTAGCCCTTGGGCGTCGTGGCATACGCTTTGAGGGGAAACACGTGCGGAAACGGCGGGATGTCCGTGTTGCAGATTCCTATGCCGAAGTCCTTGAGCTTCTGGAGCACCGCTTCCCTGTGCCAGGTGCGGTGTCTGAACTCTATATGCACGTCTAGTTTCCTTTGTGTCGCGGTTTCGCATACAGCAAGAAGATAGTCGAGTTTTTTGATGCTGTGTTCGTTGTGGTCCTCAAGCTGAATAAGGAAGCTGTAAAACCTGCCGGTCTCAACGAGCGGCGCGACCGCCGCAATGTGGCGTTCCATGGTTTCCTTTGATTTCTGCGCGTCCCATTCTTTGGTGTGCGACACGCTCTGATGCGTTTTGACGGCGTACAGTGAGTTGACCAGGCTCCGGCGCTCGATATCCATGTAGGTCTGCTGTGAAGGTTCCATGTAAAAGCTCGCGTTTATCTCAACAAAACGGAAATACTTCTGGTAGAACCGCAGGCGGTCGAAGTCTTCTTTTTCCGCAATCGTTTCCGATTTTTGCGAGCGCCGTGGTTTGGGCGGATTAAAAACGCCGATCCAGTCGTCGAAATAGTAACCGGAGGTGCCTATGTAAAATCCCCGTGCGGTGATGTCGGGGGGAATTTCCATCGGTTTCCACGGCGGCGAAGCCGAAAGTGCTTTTTCCTGGCCCGTAAAATCTAGGTTTGATGATGAGTTTGACATAATAGCAATATAAAAATACAATACGTCTGGAATGCTGAGCGGGTGCGGCCGGGCACCACCCTCTGCAAGCCCGAACCTTCTGCTGGGCGCACCCTAGAAACACCCGATTACAAAGAAACGCAGCAGGATATTAGTTGTTTTTTTTCTATGTAGAAATTATCCGTCGCCCCTGACACATCTCGTCTATTGCATGGTATACTATGCTCACCAGATCGTTCTGCAACGCCACCTTGTCTTGTTGGTCAAGTATGATCCGTCAAACGATTCTCCGCGCACTCACTATCTTCCGATTCTGCACCGGTCATTCGCACGCGTGCGTTAGGAAGGACCGCAGTGCGCGCTAGAGCGCGGTGCCGGCCGACCCTCGCCGAAGGCGATCCGGGCGGTCCGGCACCTAGCAGGTTGTTGAAATAGTCCTAACAGAAGCGCTCTTGTTGATTTTTTATGAACCTAACTTCAACTTTACATATGTCAGAGAGGTTTTACCTGCCTCGTTCCGAGGCATTTCCCCGGATTCCCAGGCCATTCTCATGCTGCCCCCACCGTTTGCGGCATCAACTTAACCATGCGTATCAAGTTGTACGCTGCGGCAACCACGTAGGCAACAGTCTGGTTGATTCGTATTCCTCTTACCCGAGTTTTCCGCAGGCCACCGACGCTCTTGATCCACCCAAATATCTCTTCAACCCGTTTTCGTTTCCTTTGACTTACGCTGTATCCCTTATGCCGAGTCGTTCTTCCATCCAACCCTTTAAGCGAAGTGTTGGCCTTCTCGGCAATGTGAGGCTTCACGTGCAGGCGTCGCAGGCTCTTGATAAATTCGGTTGCATGATACCCTTTGTCTGCACCCACCGTCTTCATCCGGCGTTTTCCGCGCCTGCGTTCATGCTTTATCAGCTCAAGCGCCATATCCCGTTCCGCTGTCCCCGTCGCTGGCGCAATGGCGATATCAACACACAACCCATTTCGGTTTTCCATCAGCACGTGACCGGAATACGCCAGCTGCGCTCCCGTTCTCTTGTTCTTCCGAGCCAACCGCGCCTCTGGATCGGTCGAACTCTGATGTGTCTCATTGCTTCGCTTCTCATGGTGGAAATCAACCGACGGATTACTCCGATCATCGTCAGTCTTGTTCGCCGATTCCGCGTCTTTTCGCTTGAAGCTCTTCATCGATGCCCAGGCTTCAATCAACGTGCCGTCAACCGTGAAATGCTCATCGGACAACAACTCTTCGGAACGAGCAAGACGCACGATTTCCTGCATCAGCCGGTGCGCAATCTCCTGTTCCATAAGTCGATCTCGGTTCTTCGAAAACACACTATGATCAAACGATGCCGCATCCAGATCCATGTCAAGAAACCATCGGAACAGAATGTTATAGTCCAGCATCTCGCAAAACAACCGGTCCGACCGTATCGAAAACAAAGCCATCAATATCTGTGCTTTCAAAAGCCATTCCGGCGGTATCGAAGGGCGTCCCATCCGGCTGTACATCGCCTCAAAGTCACGAGAAAGGCGGCGCAGCGCTATGTCCGTAAACTGTTTGACACGACGAAGCGGGTGCGTTGCCGGCACTCGGGAATCCGGAGAAACGAAGCTGAACATACCGCCTTGGGCTGGCTGGGAACCTCTCATCAATACTCCTTGGTTGGGGTTCCCCTATAATATAAGGATAAATGTTTACAAAAGGGAGACTTTTTCAACACCCTGCTAGGCTGACCAGCCGACGACCCTTGGAAGCACCCGAAGGGGTGGCACGGAGGGAGGGCCGACCCGAGAATGCGTTTTAACGCAGGCGAGGGGAACGCCCAAACCTACTGTCAAGATTTGAGACACGCTGGACTTCCCCCATTAAAGCATCCTTATTATATCCCATCACATTCCCATTTTTTACCACCTCAAACCCCATCCTCATCCGTATCTCCCCTATGCTCCTGCCCATGTTTTCCTGCTTCACCTGCACCGCGTTGTCAAATAAATCAAGCTGGCATTCGCGTTCCCAAAACGGTTTTGCCGTTACGGACAGCTTCCGCACCGCGATCCTGCGGGTGTATGCCTGTTCAAAAAGCAGGCAGCAGCAGTTGTACAGCAGCGTAAAATCGCTGGCGGGAGACATAAGCCGCATCGAACGTTGCGTTGACTTGTTGTCGGAATAGCGCACGGTAAAGGCGATGCTGCCTGCCTGGCTATGTGCAGCACGCAGCTTGAACACGAGTTTGTCCACAATGTAGCGTATGTGGCTCTTGAGCGCAGCGCTGTCGTTTTCGTCCCGCACAAGCGTATGACCGGATTCTATTTCAGCAAGGACTGCGGACGGCCGCGCTTCCAGAAACACACCACTAGCCATGTTGTACAGCCGCAAGCCTTCTTCGCCGAATCTGCTTTTAAGGAAGTTCTGAGATAGCTGCTGTATATCACCAACTGTCAGAATATTATAATCGGCGAGCCGCTGCTTCAGCCTGTCGGACAGGCCGGGCAGGGCCGATGCCGCAACCGGAGCAAGCATGGCGGCTTCCGTTCCCTGTTCGCACACGGTAATGCCGTCGGGCGCCGCAGCACGGCCGGCCATAGCGGCCACATACGGCGACGCGCCTGCGCCGCACGCGCACCGGCCTATGGCAAGCGCAGATTTCACGGTTTTCCTGATTTCGTCGGGCAGCGTGTAAAAACGCGCCTGTAAAAGCCGCTGCATGCCGCTCACGTTTACAATTGCGCTTCCGCGGGCCGACACGCGCACGTCGGGCGAAAACGCGGCCAGCACGGTTGCGAGGTCGTCGGAAATAGCGGCGGCAAGTGCCGGGTCTTCCTGCACAACATGGATGTCCGGGAAGCGTTCGGTGAGCCGCGGGACAGGAAATCCGTGGTATATACCCCTTGCCTGCGCCTCGGACGACAGCGATACCACAACGCTTTTATGGCTGTCGGCCCGCTGCCGTACAATAACGTACGGCATGCCAATCATTTCCGGATGATACGCGGCGTATGATTGGGCGGGAAAATCTGGAATATGTATGGCGATATACCAGTTCATATTCACGCTGCTTTAACCACATCTCTATATGTAAACTCTTCATTATACGACCGCAGCAGCCTCTTGCTCGCCAGATCGAAATCCACGATGGACGGCGACCATTCTACGCTGCGTATTGTGTGCGCGAACACGGCATGGGTGCCGAAGTTCTCCTTGACAAATCCGGTAATTGCATACGGTCCGGGCCGCGCGGTGACGTCCGCGAACTGCTTGTACACATCGGGCCACATCACGATGTCTGCGCAGCCCGACTTGTCTTCGATGGTGATGAACTGCATGTCACCCCTGCCGGGCACCGTATGCACGCGCGAGGTGATTGGCCAGCCGAACACCTTGACACCGCGCCCCGCGTGCCGGGCGATCTCGTTGCACTGCACCGCATTGCCGGCCTCAGGGTGCAGATCGAGAATGTCGAGAATATTTCCAGACAGGATGAACCCGAGATGTTCGAGTTCGTGCAGGCATTTCTGCGTAAGCGAATAATCGGCAAGGCCTGGATGCAATTCGGTAGACGACAAGCGCAGGCCGCCGAACATATCTCCGTCCGCGTCGCGCGCGCCGGCGTACGCGACGTCGAGCAGCGCCAGAAGTTCGGGCTGATTCAGGTTGAACCCGTCGAAGCAGCCGACCTTGATCAGCTTCTCGATTTCACTCTTACCCGCGTTGGTGCGGCGGATAAAATCCACAAGGTTGCGAAACGAGCCGTTTTTGTCGCGCTCGTCGACAATGGCCCGTAGGGTGCGGGAGCACATTCCTTTGATGTGCATGAGGCCGACGGACAAAAACCGTCCTTTGCCGCAGCATTTGACCCTGCTCGTATTGATGTGGATCGGGTTGATCTTGATGCCCAGCCGCCGCGCCTCGTTGATATAGGTATCCTGCGAGTAAAACCCGTGCAGATTCGAAATTACCGAAGCCATGAACTGGGCGGGATAATGGCCCTTGAGATACGTGCATTTAAACGAAAGGATGGCATAGCTCAGGCTGTGCGATTTACAAAAGGAAAAACCGACGAACGAGCTCACCCGTTCCCACAATTCACCTGCCTGGGCGCGGGACAGGCCCGTGTGCGCCATGCAGCCCTGAATGAATTCCACGGCGACCGCCTCGTAATCGTCGGGCATGCCGTCGTGCTGGCTGTTCATCATCTTGCGCACGCGGTCGGCGCGCTTGAAACTCATGCCCGCGATGTCGTGGCAGATCTTCACCACGTCTTCCTGGTACACGAGACAGTCATGCGTTTCGCCGAGTATGGGTTCCAGCGACGGGTGCACGAATTTCCAGTCGACAATGCCCTGTTTCATTTTGCGGTGGCGCTCTACAAACACTTTGGTATACTGTGCGCCCGCGGGCCGCACCGCGCTCGACGTGATGCCTATTTCCTCAAAGCTGCCCACGAGCGCCTGCCTGTTGAGTTTCATTTGCGCAGGCGATTCTATATAGAAAATGCCGCGCGTGCGGCCCTTTTCTATCATGTCGAGCACCAGCGGATCGTTTTGCACATGCTCGCTGTCCCACACGCGCGGGTCGCCGTATCCCTGCTCGTGGATCTGGAAAAGCGTATCGCGCAGAACAGACAGGCTGCCGTTGCCGAGAATGTCGAACTTGATGAGGCCAAGGTCGTCTATACCCGAATGCATGTCTATCTGCGTGATGATCCTGTTCTTGACCCCGCCGGAATATTCGCAGGCAACGTGGCGCCACACGGGCTGATTGGTGACGATGATGCCGCCGGGATGCTGACCCAGAAAACGCGGTTTGCCTTGCACAAGATTTACGTATGCGAGTATGCGTTGAATATCCTGGTCTTCCTTGGGCAGCGGTTTTTTCATGAGGCCGGTCACCTGCTCTTCGCTGAAGCCGAACACCTTTGCAACTTCGCGGAACGCTGCGCGGCGCTTCATGTGGTTGACAGTGCATAAAACGGCAACGCGGTCGCGTCCCCACGTGTTTACAAAATATTCGAACGCTGCATCGCGTTCGTCCCAGCCGAAATCAAGGTCTGCGTCCGGCGGGCTTGCCCGATCCTCGTTTAGAAACCGCTCGAAATACAGGTTGTATCTCACGGGGTCTAAATCACTTGCGCCTATATTGAAAAACGTGATGCTGTTTGCGGCAGAACCCCGCATGAGCGTGCAGTCTGTGGATTTTCGAAGCCCTGAAGCGTAGCGGTTGTTTGCCCAGTCGCGTACCTGCTTTACCATAAGGAAATATGAGGCAAACCCGAGTTTATTGATGACGTTGAGTTCTTTTTCCTGGATTTCCTTTGCCTGTTCGTACGAGGGCGTGCCTGCGTATCTGCGATCAAGCCCTTCCCGTGCGACTTTTTCCAGGTAGCGCTCCGGGGTAAAGCCATCGGGCACGGAAATTTTTGGGAATATCCACGTGCCCAGTTCAAGGTCGGCAACGCATTGGTCTGCGATGCGATTCGTGTTGCAGAAAGCTTCGCCATGGTCTGCAAAACGCTCGCGCATTTCGTCTGCCGTACAAAAATAGGCGTTGTCGGTCACTGTTTCTTCAGGGCGCAAGCGCGACAATGTGGAACAATGGCCGATGGCGTTTAAAATCCGGTGCGTTTCCCAGTCTTGTTTGCAAATAAAATGCATGTTGTTTGTTGCCACAAGCGGAATGCCGAGTTGCTGCGCAGTCACACCCAGCTTTTTTGCAATGTCGCGTGAAGCAGCGTCCAGGTGCACGAGTTCGCCATACAGGTGAGCACTATTCGGCGTGGCTGCAAGCTCCCGCAGCACGCGCGGCGAGGAAGTGAACAGGAACAGGTCCGGATAGTCGCGGCCGAAGATGTTTGCAAACGTAAACGTTTCGGAGTACAACTGGCGCTGCGTGATGATCTCGCATATGTCTGCATAGCCGGTCTTGTTTTTCGCCAGCGCCACAACATAGTCGCGGGGGTGTTTGGGGTCTGTGAGTTCGACGCCGAGAATGGGCTTTATGCCGTTCTCCCGGCACAAAAGGTAAAAATCGATAAGCCCGCTCATGCGATTGGTATCGGTGAGCGCCAGGGCCGGCATGCCATTGGCCTTTGCTGCAGCGACCAGTTCTTTTATCTTTGGCACGCCTGCGTGGAAGGAGTATTCGGAATGGGTGTGAAGATGAACGAAGTTCATTTGAGGCTTTTGTTTCCTTGATATCAATTAATGTTCTTTTTCCTGGAGGGGAAACCGCTACGCGTTTCCCCCTGGCCCCCAGCCTCCTCGCCGCGCTTTACGCTTCATTGCATGATGGTGGTTTTTGCGCCAGGCCGGACTGGAGTGGTGTGCTGGAGCACATTGCCGGCCGACCCGGCCGAAGGCATAGGGCGGTCCGGCAACGAGGCTGACCGGCCGAGCCCGAAAGAGGGCCGCCGCCGTCTTCGGCGGGGCGCCTAGATCCTCTATTCCTGATTTCCCCCATCAAAAATCTTGGTTCACACATCTTCCCTAAACAGCTTTATCACCCTTCCCATAATCGCAAAATCGTCCCGAGGATCGACCGTGATGGGCGCCATGAAGTCGTTGTCAGGTAAGAGTTTTATGCTGTTCGCCTCCTGCTTTACATACTTGAGCGTTACCTCGTTGCCGACGCGCACGGCGGCAACGTCACGCCGCGTGACAAACGACTGACGTTGCACCACGACCACGTCGCCGTCGCGGATACCGCGGTTGATCATGGAATTGCCTTTGACACGTAGCGCAAACTTATCGCCCCGCTCGTTGGCGACGCCGAGCGCATCCCATTCGAACCACGTTTCAACGTTTTCTATGGCCTCAATTGGCAGGCCTGCGGCGATGCTGCCGAGCAGTGGTATGCGCGACCCCACATGAGCATGACTACGCACTATGCGTGTGGGCGTGACAGTCCTGTTTTTGCCGCGTGTTTCGGCAATGTATCCCTTTACGCGCAGCGCCGTCACATGGTTGGTGACCGAGTTTACAGAGCTCCATTTGAACTTCGTTGCAATTTCCTCATAGGTTGGCGACCTGCCGGTTTCCACATACCGGGATTCGATGAACTCCAGGACCATTTTTTGTTTTCTTGTGAGACCGGATTCGTCTATAGCTTTGTTTTTGATATCGCTATTTCCTATCTCTGGGATCATGCTGCCAATCCCATTTGTGGATATTGAACACGCAATACGTGTATAATATACACATATAAGGATAAAATGTCAATGGCTTTATATAAATTTCCTCTGTAGCACGCAGGTCATTTCATGAGAGAAATGATCTTTTCCTGATGATAACCTCCGGCCCTGAACGCAACAAGGTACAGCCCGGCGGCAAGATTGCCTCTTTGCACGATCAACTCATGGTATCCCCTATCCTCAAACTTGTTCAAAAGCTCAGACTGGATTTGCCCGTTGATCCTGTACAGTCGCAGGGAGACATGCCCGGCACTCGGCAGCATATACGTTACCTTCACCAATGCGTGACCGTCTAGGTTGGTTATTAACAAGCTGACATTGTCTAAACCGGAAGGCCGTAGGACCGGTTGCGCCACGGAAGATTGATACAGGCTGTCAAACTGGGCAAAATAGGGCAGCCCAAGCCCTTGGCCGATTCTCGTGAAGTCCCCTCCCGCATAGAGAGTCGTGCCGTCCAAGGCGAGTGATTGCACCGTATTGTCAGCATTTGGATTCCACGCCAAAGCATTCGCCGTAATCGCGTCCAATGCGGCGATGTAGTTGCGGTTCTGTCCGCCAATTCCAGTAAAGTAACCTCCGCAGTATACTGTTGTCCCGCTCACAGCAAGTGAATGGACAAAGCTATTCGCATTCGGGTTCCATGCCGTCGCATTCCCTGTTATCGTATCCAGTGCAGCGATGTAGTTGCGGCTCTGGCCTCCAACCCCGGTGAAAGCTCCACCGGCATATACTGTTGCTCCGCTTGCAGCCAGCACTAGGACATCGCCGCTCGCATTTGGGTTCCACGCCAGGACATTCCCTGTCGTGGCATCCAACGCCGAGATATTATTGCGTTTTTGACCGCCAATGCTGTTGAAATGCCCTCCTGCATAAACCGTTGCCCCGCTTACCAGGAGTGAAGTGACCTCGCAGCCGCCGTTTGTATTGTCCACATTCGGGTTCCAGGGTAAGGCATTCCCCGTCGTCGCGTCCAGTGCGGCAATTTTGCTACGGCTCTGGCCGCCTATGTAAGAAAAGTACCCTCCGGCATAAACCGTACTCCCGCTCGCCGCAAGAGAAATAACCGTATTGCTTGCAATCGGGTTCCAGTCCAGAACGTTCCCCGATGCCGCATCCAAAGCGGCGACAAAGTTACGGCTATGCCCTCCGATGCTGAGAAAGTACCCTCCAACATATACCGTTGTCCCGTTCACTGCGAGCGCATAGACAGTGCCGCCCGCATTCGGGTTCCAGTCCAGGGCATTTCCTGTTGTCGCATCCAATGCTGCAATACGGTTGCGGCTTTGACTGCCAACGCTGGTAAAGCAGCCTCCGCCATAAACCGTTGCCCCGCTCACGGCAAGTGAAAGCACAGCGCCGTTCGCATTCGGGTTCCAGTCCAAGGCATTCCCTGTTGTCACATTCAATGCGGCAAGACAGTTACGATTCTGGCCGCCAATCCTGGTGAACCACCCTCCAGCGTATACCGCCGTGCCGTCCATGGCGAGTGAAAAGACAGCACTGTCCCCATCCGGGTTCCATGCTAAGGCATTACCTGTTGTTGCATCCAATGCGGCTATATAATTGCGGTTGAGCCCGCCAATCCTGGTAAAACGTCCTCCCGCATATACCGTCGTCCCGCTCACTGCGAGCGAATACACCACGCTGTCCGGACTCGGGTTCCAACCCAAGGCATTCCCTGTTGTCACATCCAGCGCGGCGGCACACGTGCGGTTTTGCCCGGCAATCGCGGTGAAATACCCTCCGGCATACACCGTACTCCCGCTCACCGCAAGTGAACGAACGCTGGCGTTCGCATCCGGGTTCCACGGCAACGCATTCCCAGTTGTCGGATCTAACGCGGCAATGCGGCCACGGCTCTGGCCGCCGATGTTTTGGAAACTCCCGCCTGCGTATACCGTTGATCCGCTCACCGTGAGCGAGAAAACTGCACTGTCCGCATTCGGGTCCCAACCGAGGGCATTTCCTGTTGTCACATCCAATACTGCAATACGGTTTCGACTCTGACCGCCAATACTGTGGAAATTTCCTCCTGCATAAATCATCGACCCGCTTACGGCCAGTGAAAAGACGGCGCTGTCCGCGTTTGGGTTCCAGCCGGGGTCCACGGCTCCATTGGATAAGATATGTGAAATATTTTTGCATGCCATGCCATTGATGGATGTGAATACACCACCGACAAACCATCCGCCCTTGCCGTCAGAGCAAGCTGCATAGACAGTTCCACTGATTCTAGGAAATCCGGACACAGGTGCGCCCGTTGAAGTGGAAAGGGGGACTCCGCCGCCTGTGTAAGGCCCCACGTTGGTAAAACTGCCGCCGATGTAAACTTTTCCCCCGGCAGCAGCAACGGCCAGCACCGTACCATTGGTAACCCATGTGCCCTGCCTGCACGTATCAGATGGCTGGGCGGCCGGAAGGGTCATTGCCAAGACAAGCGTAATCGTCGCAATTTTCACAATACCATTCCTTTTGCCCATGCTTCTCGAGCGGACTTTTACTTTGCCGTCAAGAAGGACATTGCGAGACACTCTCATATTATCCCATGCGCCGTTCCAAATATCAACAAATCAATTTCGAGAGCGAATTGCCGCATTGCCTCAAATTAAATGTAACCGAAGGCTTAATCGAAACACGCACCAATTGATTCGTTGCCTCATAATTAAGGTAACCCAAGAAAAAAGGGGGTTACCACTATGGGGCACAAAGAAAAAGAAGCATATCGGGAAGCGATACGACAACGATATGCCCATTCCAACAGAGCCGGCAAAAAGCAGATTCTCGATGAGTTTTGTGCGATTTGCCGATACAATCGCAAGTACGCTATCCGGCTACTTGGAAAACGCAAACAGAAACAAAAAGCCAAGCGTGGAAGAAGACCCTTATATGCTGAACCGCTTTTTATTAAGGCGTTACAGTACATCTGGAAAGCCTCTGATTTCATGTGCTCTCGCCGCCTTAAGGTTGTCATTCCAGTATGGCTGCCATTCTACGAACAATCCTTTGAACTGCTTTCCGAGGAAGTCCGTGCGCGGCTCCTCTCTGTCAGCCGCTCCACGCTTGACCGCGTCCTATGCCCTTTACGTACGCGTATGGGCAAGGGATTGTGCGGCACCAAGCCCGGCTCCATGCTGCGCAATCAAATCCCCATCCGTACCGACAACTGGGATATTACCCAGCCTGGATTCATGGAGGCGGATACGGTTGCCCATTGCGGCACCAGCCTTGCCGGAGAATTTGTGTGGAGCCTTATCATGACTGACATCCATACTGCTTGGACCGAAGGCCGTGCTGTGTGGAATAAGGGCTCCCAGGGTGTCATTGAGCAGGTTAAAGACATCGAACGACGAATACCTTTTGCCCTGCGTGGCTTTGACTGTGATAACGGGTCCGAGTTCCTCAACTATCATCTCGAACGCTACTTCGCCGTGCGACAAGACCCTGTAAAGTTCACCCGGTCACGTCCCTACAAGAAAAACGACAACGCCCATGTCGAACAGAAAAACTGGGCGCAGGCCAAGCACATGCTTGGTTATGATCGGATCGAAAACCCCGACACGCTTCCCCTCATTAACGACCTCTATGCCAACGAGTGGTCTCTCTATCAAAACCACTTCTGTCCATCGCTGAAACTCAAATCTAAAATCCGGATAGGATCTCGATACCGCAAGACCTATGAAGAACCGAAAACTCCCTATCAAAGAATCGTTGAATCACCTTACATAGCTTCAGAAGTCAAGCAAAGCCTTGAACTGACCCACCGTGCTCTCAATCCATTCCAATTAAAAAAGACTATCGAAAGAAAACTCAAAACCATTTTCAACCTTGTTACGGTTACCTCATTTGTGAGGCATCGAATCTGACCCTTCGGTTACCTTTTATTATGAGGCAACACGTTGCGCAGGTTCCTGAAAGATCGGATACTATTGGGGGACTTGAAGAAAATGCGGGACAAATGAAAAAAGCCCAATAACCGCGAAATTTACTCAAATTTCGCGGTTATTAAGGCTTTTAAAATGGTGGAGCTGGACGGGTTCGAACCGACGGCCCCCAGACTGCCAGCCTGATGCTCTCCTTTTGCTTTTTCTTGTATCTCAATTACTTGCAACTATCGGCTCCGGTGAGTGTACAAACGAGTGTACCAATTTCGGCTTAAATTGGACGCTTTCAAGCACTCTCTTACTTGATAGATGATAATAGCGGTTTAGCATGTCCGTTTTCCAGTTCGCTATTTCCCGCACTACCCTTTCCGGCGTGCCTGCGTCGATTAATTCCGTTGCCGATATATGCCGTAGATCGTGAAAATGGAAGTCGCCTATGCCCGCAAGCCGTTTTACTCTCTGCCAGGACTTCTTAAAATCACCAAGCCCGAAATATCGACCATGCTCAAAACGATAGAACAGATATTCACTCTCTGCCGGTATGGTCCGAAAGTATTGTACCATGTCCGGTGGAATTGGAATAAATGTTCCCCGGTTGTTTTTTGTGGTGCCGTTGCGCAATCTGATGACGTTATTGATAAGGTCCAATGAATCTTTTTTCAAATTCACCAATTCATTTTTTCTTATCGGTATCATCATTGCAAATTCGACGGCAGGCTTTAAATGAGGTGCAAACATTTCCAGTGTATTAAGCAATCGTAAGTTTTCTTCTTCCGATAGAATTCTATCACGACCAACCTCTTGTATTTTTGTAAACCTATTAAGCGGGTTCCGCTCGATCAATTCAAATTTCACCGCAAAATTGCAAATGATTTTTGCATACCCGATATATCGGTTCAGTAGTGTCCGGTTAAATTGACAACAAGAGAAGGGCTACCAACCTATTTTTATCGTTGAAGGTTTAGTTTTTGACGATTAAAAAGAGGAGGCAGCCCTTGAACAGAAGAAATACAATATTCAATCAGATAACGCAACTGTTGAATCGGAAGGGATTCTGGCGCATTGTTAATCGGTACGAAGGAGACAGGTACGTAAAGAGCATGACCTGCTGGCAGGAGATGCAGATTTTGCTCTTTTCGCTGGTAAAGGATTTGGTCAGCTTTCGGGATGTAGAAGCGTGTCTGAAGAGCAATGCGGATAAGTGGGAACATATTGGTCTTGCGAGTGTAGCCCGCAGTACACTGGCAGATGCACTCGCTCTCCGGCCATACAAGATGTTTGAAGATCTTTTCTATCAGTTTCTGGATAAATGCCAGCGATTGGCACCTCGTCATGACTTTCGGGTAAAGGTTCCGGTATTTACGCATGATTCAACCTTGATCAGCGTATGTCTGTCATCGTTTCCATGGGCACGGTATCGCAGGCGCAAAGGTGGATTGAAACTTCATATGCTTCTGGACCATGACGGTTACCTACCGTCGTTTATCCGGATGACGGACGGGAAAGTCCATGACATTCGGGTGGTGAAAGATGCCGAATATGATTTTCCTGCGCTTCCGCCGGACAGCATCCTCACCATTGATCGAGGCTACACAGATTTTGGCTGGCTTCATTCACTGCATACGACTGGTGTTACATTCGTGATCCTGGCAAAATCCAACATGGCATATCATCTTGTCGGACAGCACAAAGAACCGAACGTAAGACGCGGAATTATCCGTGATCAGGAAGTCGAAATGTCGAATGCCCGATCCCACTCAAAATGACCGTTTAATCCCACGTTAAATGACCGGTCAATCCCAGTTAATTTGACCGGCAAATCCCACTGAAAATGACCGCTGAATCCCAGGTTATTTGACCGGACGATTTTTTACGGAAGGCGTTGCGGATTGTGCCATATTCGGTCTTCTTTCAAACCATGAAAGGGGACCGTATGAGCAGGGAGCGAACGTCTATGCGTAAAATTCGACTGGTTCTGGAATACCGCTTATCGAAAAACATCAGTGCCGAACAGACAGCCCTGGCGCTGTCGTTATCCAAAGGCAGCGTGATAAACTACCTTGATCGGTTCGACCGGTCGAAGCTGCCGTGGCCATTACCGGACACGTTGACAGACACGGCTCTTGAACAAGCCTTGTTTCCGCCCGTGGCACCGTCTCCTTTGAAAGCCTCATCGCTATTGCCAGACATAGCCTACCTTGAGAAAGAACTTGCCCGACCGCACGTTACTCTGCAACGCCTTTGGGAAGAGTACCAGGACCAACATCCCGATAGTTTGAGCCGTTCGGCATTTTATCGTTTTGTCGCTCGCAATCGTCCGCATTCGGTAACCATGCACATGGTGCACAAAGGCGGCGACAAGGTATTCGTTGATTATTCCGGCGATGGCCTTGAATATATCGAACGATCAACCGGAGAAATTATCCCGCTTGAACTCTTTGTCTGTGCCTGGGGTGCCAGCAGTTACGCCTATGCGGAAGCCACCCGTACGCAACAGGTCTCTGATTTTGTGCAGTCGCATGTTCGGGGTCTTGCCTATTTCGGTGTTGCCCCGAACGCGTTTGTCCCCGACAACCTGAAGAGCGGCGTGAAGAAACCGGATCGATATGATCCGATTGCAAACCCGCTTTATGAGAAAATGGCCGATCATTACGGCGTGGCCATACTGCCTGCCCGCATACGAAAACCCCAGGACAAGGCTGTTGCGGAAAGCAGTGTGCTTCACATCCAGCGATTTATCCTTGCCCGTCTCCGCGACCGCCAGTTCTTCTCCATCGACGAGGTCAATGATGCGATCAGAGAAGAGCTCGACCTTTTTAACAACCGCCCCATGAAAGACTATGGCGGAAAAACACGCAGACAACGCTTTGATGAACTCGACCGGCCGAATGCAAAGGCGCTGCCCACCGAACGGTTTAAAATATCGCGTGTCGCTCTTGGTGTCCGCGTCGCGCCCAACTATCACGTCTGCTTCGAAAAACACTACTACAGCGTTCCGCACCATCTTGCCAGATGCTATGTCG
>CAVSQB010000013.1:0-83124 GCA_963729895.1 uncultured Fibrobacterota bacterium
TTTACGAAAGCAAGGCATATCCGGAGAAGCTGCGACTGATACAGTATTACAACAAGGAGTTAAACAAGAACCTGGTCTTTCTGACGAACAATTTCACGTTGTCGGCAACGACAATTGCTGCACTGTACAAGGGAAGATGGGAGATAGAAACATTTTTCAAGTGGATCAAGCAGCACTTGAAGATAAAGACGTTCTACGGGACCAGCGAAAACGCGGTAATGACACAGGTGTGGATAGCCATGATCTTGTATCTCCTGTTGTCGTTTATAAAATTCCAAGCACGGTATGCCTTCACCATGCTGGAATTACTGCGGGTTATCCGAGAAAGGCTGCTTGGTTTTGAAAGCTTGATTGAATTACTACGGGTCAATTACGAGCGGTTACGTTCTTTGCGCTCCGCTCCAGTGCAATTATCATTCTATTAGCCATTGGTCAAGAGGTTTAGCCGGACAGGGCTGATATCGGTTATACGTTGAATCGCTTATTGGCCTGCCGTATCTGTGCGAACTGTCGCGCCGAATCAATCTGAGGTATTTATCAAATTTATCGGCAAGTTCATTGATAGGTACGGCTCCCAGGTCATTTCTGAGATTGTCGAAAATGTACTTTATTTTCTCAAATTGAGATAGAAAGGATTTTTTTCTTTCAAGATAGAATTCTATAATGTCTGCAAAAGTATGTACCGTATTTCCCGTGGCTGTCAAAGAGCCTGATTTATCGGCTGTCTCTCGCAATTCTTCCTTTAATGCGTGGTATCGACGTTCCGCATTTTTCCGGCATCCAGCGAATGTTTCCCGCTGCCGGTATTGCCTGCCGTCCTTAAACACCCTGGCATCAAGAAAGAACTGGTCCGCGCCGATCTGCTTTATACTCATGAGGAAATCCTTTCCCCACGAGTATCAACACACGCATATAATATACTACCAAGACACATAAAACGCTTCTATTTCCCTTTTGTCTCTGGGGAAAGCAATTGCCCGGATAAAAGCCGCTTGTTCAATTCTATCGAAGGATAGCGCCAATGGTAGCCGCATTTCACGGAAGGGATACGCTTCTGCCATGTCCACTTGTGCACGGCCTGTACGCTCACCGATAGCTTGCGGGCAACCTGGGCCGCAGTCAAATATTCAGGCTCCCCCGCTTCCTTTGTCTCCGGTCCAGCCGGTTCATCCTCACATGAGTACGCTTCGTTGCCGCCGTCCCTGTCGTGGCGCGCCGCCGTTGTCGTCGTTTCGTTCATAAAATTACCCCCTTTTAAGAAATTCTAAAACTGCCTTTTCTGCTTGATTTTCGACAATATTTTTTGTTAAGGTTACATAATATGAAATTATGCGTCATGTTAAGTTGACCTTTTAAGCCTCCTTCGGCCATCAAACCACAGTTTATAAGTTCATGCTTTTCAGTATTTCCACTTATAGCCTTTTGCCTTTGCAGCAGATTACATATTTTTCTGGAAGAATCTAAAGCCTTATTAAATGCCGAAAGATAGCCACCTGATTCCGTGAGATAAGGTTATTAAAAACAAATTGACGGCGTTGACAAGAACGAATATGGTTGCTAAGGCTTCTTGATAAGTTGTTGCCGGGGTGATTCCACTATGATTTGCGCTTCTGACCCCATGGTTGACAAATACACTCAACGTGTCGGTGGCGACGTTTGTTTGGTTACGGGTCTATTTCCGTTTATTGCTCTCCTTAGGTCAGCCATCCGTGGCGAACGCCAGATACGTTTGCGTCCACGCTATGCGGAGTTGATTCCGCCGCGACAGGGCAAGCATCAACCGGCGGGCATGCGTTATCACGCGTGCTGCTATGTACATAAGATCCTGAATGACCTTCCGCAATCTCCGGCGTGCAACTTTCTTACGCGGCACGTACCCCTTGTCGATTCCAACTTGGCCGCAGAGCCGCAGCATGTTGAACGCAAGAACCGCCAACGTCAACACCAATGCGTTGGTCGTGAACTTCCCGCTGGGAAGCCGCTCCAGCGCCATATCACTCTTCAGCTCCGAGTGAAACTGCTCGCTGGTGCCATGATCCCGGTACGCTGCAATAACGTCGTCCGGGCCGGCGTTGCGTCTGCTCAGGCTCGTCCACCACGTGTGAACCTCTACATCCGGCAGCAGCAAGGCGTTTCCGTCGCGGTCGATTGTCCGTTCGATCACCTCGAACACAACGCGCATGTTTTCGCCGTTTCTTTCCCGTATTGTCTCACCAACGTACACGGTCTTGCCTTCACGAGGATGACGCCAGTCACCGAGCGCTTGAGCATCCACGAGCCATTCGTCAATAGATTCCCTGCGTATGTTCCGTTTGATTATGTAATCGACCTTTTCCTTGCGGCAGACTCGCATGTTTTCAATATCGTCATGTCCGGCATCAAGACGCACAAGGATCGAACGATCCGTTATTTTTCGAGCAAGGGCTATGGTCTTGCGCAGAAACTCCGGAGTTCCTTCCTGGCAATGTTGTTTCCCTTCGCGCAACTCCGCGTTCAGCAGGTAGCCTTCCACGCCTATGTAGGCAAGCATCGGAGAATATCCCTCGAACAACTTGTACGTGCAGCTTACGCCTTCCTTATGAGAACCACTGTTGTCAAAAGGAGATACGTCAGCGTCAATCGGAATATACGGTCCAAAGCAGGCGGTGAGCCGTGGCGCTGCTTTTTTCAACAGGGACGCCGAAGCGGAAAGGACTGCGTTTTGAACGGTCAGGCCCGTTTCGTCCATTCGCTGCCGCAGTGTAGCCTCGGAAGGAACCGCTTTCAATCCAAGCATCTCCTGAAAATAGTCGTCTTCACGAAACTGCTCGACCCCGTCAAAGTCTGGTTTGGCAAGACACAAAAGCCCCGTCATGGTCAGCAGCGCGTCCGCGGTGCTTATACTCCCGCTCTTCTTGTCCGGAGTAACCTGCGAAACACGCTCGCGCAAACCGGATCGCTCCGCAAGCATCCCGATCATTGCCATTCCACCATGGCTGGTCAGAAACTCGTCCGTCTCCGTGATTATCAACTTTCTCGGCTTTGGCATGACACCTTCCGGGTGAATAATGTGAACTGCCATTTAGTCAAGCACCATTCACCCTTAATCTACACGAAAAATCATCAAAATGCCAAAGTTTTTCTCACGGATTTAGGTAGCCAATTATCAAACAAAGTATCGTTCCAAGCAACCCGCTGAATTCTGGGAAGGAAGGAATTCTATGTGCTGTACTTCCGCTGCCTTCTTTGTAGGTGCAAATTCCAGTGGCATTGTCTCCGTGTGCGCTGCCCTTCTGGGTGCAGTTGTTGGAGGTTGCATTTCCTACCTTAATGTGAATAGAATGGCCGTTGCGAACGCTCGGCAGACCGCGATTGCCGAATTTCATGCTGTCTTCGCAAATACAACCGCGGCATACGACATGGTTCCTAAACATCAATTGGGAGAGTGTCAACTGATATTTAAGAATGATCTTCCCAAACAGGCGTCTGCTATTGAGAATTTTAGACGTTTTGTTGCTCCGCACAAACGAGAGGCTTATCAAGCAGCGTGGGACAAATATTACAGAACCGCCGTCACATCCTGTTTCGCAATGGAAAACAGTAATGAATTCAAGGAACAAACTGCTGGTATACTCAAGTTCGCGGAAAAATAGATTCATCTTGATCTTTTCCTTTTTGCATGCCATTCTCCCTCAATGCGCCATGAGATAGCAAACCCCGTGGCAATGGATTTCCAGCGCCGTCAATGCCCGGACCGACGCTTGAAGCGTGTAGTTCGTCGTTGTCACGTCGTCAAGCACAAAGACAACCTTCCCGATCCATTTCTCCACGCCGGGCAATACGGCAATGTCCGGGTGAGCCGCAAACCGTCCCCGGCTCTTCTTGTCCCAGGCCGCGAACATAAGCACATACTCGAAGCCGAAATGTCCCGCGACTAATTGACAAACGAAGTCCATGACATGCGGTTTCTCTTGATTCCGAATTGAGCAGGGAGCCATCGTAATGGCGTGGATCGTGCCGAAGCGGTTATTCGATTCAAAGAAATGGATGAAAGAAGGCGCAATGCGTTCGGCCAGGGCTTCAGGCCGTTCAGCTTTATCGACTATGAACTGCGCCCACTCTTCGGGCGGAAGATACCGCTTGAGCCGCAAGGCGTAGCTACCAAGGGAAACGCGCCGGATAGAAAACGGGCCTTTACCGATCTGCTTTTCTTCCTGCTCGCCTTCCGCGTCTTCCGGTTCGTTGTCAGGTTTGTCCGTCTCTCCGGGAAAGAAAAGGCTCGGGCGGATGATCTTTACCGGCTTGTTTGCTTTGACGGCCCGCTTGATGGAATCCCAGCTTCCACCGTGATCCTTTTCAGTAAACGCCACGAGCATGTCACAGCCATCTACGATGCGTTGATTGCGTTCGTAGTATCGTTGCGTGTATTCGTGCTTCTCCGTGCATCCGGTGAGGTCTGGAAGGCATTCCTGCACGTCCAGGCCACATCTGCGGGCATGTTCCGCCGCCGCTCCATCAACGCCGCGAGCGCCGCCTGAAATGACCGTCACACCCTTGGGAAGGTCATTAATAAACCACTGGACCATTTTCAATTGGGGAAATTCCCGACTTCCGACAACCGCGACTTTCATAAAACCGCCTTGCTGTTTAATCGAACACTATACGAATAGACTCAAGGTCCTTTTGATTGGCCTGGTGGTTCTTGAGTTCTTCCCTTGCCTGATTCCAAAGGAATTCGGTGGCTTCGTCATGCCTGTCCATTTCATCAAGCATTCCGATATAGGCGCTGTCCCTGGCTTCCTTTGCCTTCGCTTCCGCTATCTCGACAATGGATTTTTGGTCAATCGAATTTCTTTCTTCGTCGATATTGAGGGTGAGCCGTTCAAAAAGCGCCTTTTCTTCGGCTTCGCGCTCTTCAATCTTGAATTCAACCACCATTTTCTTCAGGTAATCGTTGAATTCCGCGACCGTGTTCTCGTTCATTCTTTTTGTTTCGAGAAGCTTTTCTTCCACGTCACGAAAGATGATGGAATGACCGTCGAAATATTTCTCCTGGATTGCGATTACTATCCCGTCAAATATGAAGAATTCGCCGATTAGAAGAAGGGTTTTGCACCTCCAGCTAAGAAGCGCCGGGAAGGCAAATCCGTAGTAGTGCTCGGACACCTCACCGTCTCTGATCTTTGCGCCTTCAAGAGCCAAAGCATCCTGAAGCATGATGGCTTTCAACCTTGACGCTTGGAGAGAAGCCCCCAGCTTCCAAATCTCCGCGTTTTGCTTCATTTTTCGGTTGGTTCGAATAATCAGTGATTTCAATGCTTGATACTCCGCCCGCAGTTTCCGGGCAATTCGATATTTCATACGTATGTCTTCCGGTTTGTGTCCCGGATGCTGTTCTTCCGCCTGTTTGTTCAGGGCAAAGAAGGGCTTCGCGAATGGCGGTTCGTCGCTAGTCCGATAGTTCAAGAACGAATAAAGAAATTCGTCTTCGGACGGATACTTCCGTATTTCGTCCGCAAGCTTTATGGCCCACTCCTTCGGGGTAAGTTTAGTTTCCACATTGTCAATGCGTTTTAAAAATGAGCTTGTTATCATTAGTCAAGTCCTTGTATAGTAAGCTCCGATGTCGGTCTGTTCGTTTTTACAGCCGCTTCGATTGCTTCAATGCGTTTCTCGATGTCGCTTTGTTCTACGGCCTTGATAATCACGTTTGCAAGATATCCGACTGCGTTGGCGACCCGTGGGTCGATTTCGCCTTTCCTGACTTGGTTAATGGTTTCCGACAGAAGCGGAACGGTGTCTTGACAATTTTGAATCTTCACGTCCGGCGTGTCTTCGTCAAGCGTCTTCATGTGGTTGTGCCGCCCGCCCAAGGATTGCGCTTCCCGCCTTCGTTCCGCCTTCGCGGGGTCGTGGAAGAAACAGTACTCCGATCCCGGCAGTGCGGCTGCCTGGCAATCCGAGCCGTCCGGTTTCTTGGCCTTACAGGGGGTCTTGTCGGTTCGCTGATTTTCCATTTCTTGCCTACTCTAGTTACTTAACAAGGCCGGGGTGTATGCCGTCCAAGGTCCGCACGGTTTTCCTGTTTTCCAGTTCACCAACAAACTGACTGGTTTTTTGGAAAGCAAAAAACCGGAGAACTAGGAAAAACAGGTTCTTCTTCCTGTTTTCCAGTTTTCCGTTTACTATAAGGGCACACACATCACTACTTAACGAATTAAGCTGTCCGATAGTATGTTGCATTCTTTGCCCCCTTTTCTGTTGTCACGGTTCCAGAACTTTCCAATCGTTGCAAGGAGTTCGTCGTTCTCTGTCTGCTTATCTTCATCGCTGCCGTCTTGGCTATTACAACAGTTTGGTTGATCCGCCCGGTTTCCCTGATAACCTTCAACACAGTTTCGTCATCCTGGCCGGTGGTCGTTCCGTGTCTGCATGGCTCCTTTAGCGGCACGCTGTCAAGCATCGGATCAACCTTGTGAAGCGGGTATTCCCATTGAAGAGACAGGGGCTTTTGTGGCTTGAAATCCCGGAGCGCAAATTCCATACGGTATGCCTCGTTCGCTTCTAATGCCGTAAGTGTGCAGATTGCGTCCGCGTCACGCATTGGAGCCCCGCTGCCCACTATGCGGTCGATTGCTTCCTTGCCGGTTGCAGAACCCTTTGCAAAGTGGGTGACAGTTACCGGGGAAATACCATTCCGAGAAAAATGCCGATCAATGAACCCATAGAGGTAGGCCATATCCGCCGAACTGTTCTCTGAAAAACTTGACCGTTGAGAGGATCGCAACAGCTTATACTGTGGGTCAATTATGGCGGCTGAAATGTTTTTCCCGTCAATTGCCGATGCAATAGCCGGGAACAACTCTTCGATGTCCATTCCGTATCCGCGTAAATGATGATACGCGATATTCGCGGGCATAGGCCATTGCAAAGCATCGGCGATTGCCTTGACTCGATGCATGTATGATCCGTCGTCCAGCTCGAAATTGACGATGTAGACGTTCCCTTGTTTGCAGGGGATTCCGGGAAACCACTCGCGGCCCAAGGCTATTGCAAGGGCAAGGCGAATTGCAAGAAAACTCTTGAACGCTTTCGATGGCGCGCCGATAAGCAGCTTGTGGGACTGCCGGAGAATCCCGCCGATAAGTTCGGGCTTTAGGTTTGGAATACCATTTTGGATATAGTGCGCGCCCCACACTATTTCCGGTAGGCTGCATGCTTCTTCCTGTTCTTGATTAGCCGTGGGCCTTTGATTGTCCGTCAAACCCCTTGCATAGCCGTCCCTTGCTGCTTCACTGGCTTCTCGTGGATCAAGGCCGCACAATTGCGCGCCGCATTCGAGTAATTTCCGGGAAACCCCTTCTTGAATTCGTTTTTGTCCCATTTCCCGCGCTGCCGCGTAAAGGGCATTATGCCTGCCTCCCGGTTCAACGAATCCGAGAAGACAATCAAGCGTTGCATTTGTTAAACTTATCGGTATTTTCTGGGGAAGGGTTGCAACTGCCTTCTCCCACGATCCGCTTATGAAGGTATCCCCTCTTGTTTGCGGGTTAGGATCGTTAGGAAGCCAAAACTGTGTAAGTTTTTCAGTCTTTGGGAATAGCTCAATCCGGCCAGTCCTATTGAAACCCCATGAGCGGATTATATTCAAGAAGTTTAGAATGTCCATCGACTGATTCAACAGATAAACAGCCCGAATGCCTCGGCCACTCTTGCTATGAAATAGAACAGGCTCCGATTGAAGAAAGCGCGCCGTTTTCGCTTGCAAATGGACATTCGATTGCTGTCCCTCGTGGGCATCATGGTCCAGGGCAAAATATGACACCTTCCCGCCTTGATGCGGCACGATACCAAGACGTGTCGGATGTTCAAGGGTAAACGTTTTATTGGCCTTGTTTCGAGTTACGAAGGAAATGCCCGGCAGGGTGCCGCGATTCCAGCATTCTATCGCCCTTTTGCATTCCTCTCTTCCGTAAAGCCAGCCAAATACTAAATCGGAATTTTGCAGACAGACATTTCTTTCCTCAGACCAAGGAAGGAGTTTTTCGGCAAGCTGTAAACGGTCCATATCTAGTCCTGGCATCCTACAATAGCCGCTAATTTTGAGGCTTCCGCATTGCTCATTGCTTTTTCAAGGATGCGTCTTTCCTCACTTGTTAATACAATAAACCCATTCAGCTTTGAAGACGCCACTCCCGGCGCAACGCCTATGGCGTTTCCTACTTCGCGGTTGGTCCATCCAATTTGCCGCTTGCGTTCAAGCAGGTCTGCCTGTTTTTCGAATATCATCATTTCCACCTTTTCCAATTGTGCAACTACAAACAAAAAACCCGCATTGCTTTGGGTAAACAATGCGGGTATCAGATACCGCCCTTATTAAAAAATGTCGGTTTTAAGCAGAATTAAGCATTTTCGTGTTCCATTTCGTCATTGTATCCGTTACCATATTGCATTTCTTTTGCCTCGTCTTTGCATTCTGCCTCTGTCATGCCTGAATAATTGGGGTTGTATCTTGTCGTTTGCCGGTCTAGCGCGTCCTTTTTGATTACCTTGATGCCGCCCGGAAGTGGATTCCCATGTATTCCAGGAAATAACATCCTAAGTGCTTTATTTGCCCTCGCCAAATCATTCTTGTCAAAGGTGTCTCTGTCACCTTCGTTGAAAGCATAAAATCTGATTGCTTTCCATATTTTTGTTGGTCTTGCGGCGCTATTCTTCCGATTGTCTCCAAGGTGTAATTCAACAAAAGAATAATCACGCCCCTTCTTGCCGTTTTTGCTGATGTAAATTGATAGCGTGCTTGTATTACTCAAACACAATTCATTCCACTTTGTAATAATTGGCAAGCTGGACATCGGTTCCGCCTTACTCTCTGTCCTCTCTAGCTTTGGTCGTGCGTCAATACCTACTAATGCTAATTTGTCAATCATATCTATGGGGCACTCACGCTTCAAAGTGCTTAATGACGATAGCTTCGCCCACAGTATTTGCAGTAAAGCTAACCGCACTTCCACTTCATGGTTCTTTTTTACAGCTATTTTATGCACAAGATCAAAGTCCCGCGCTCCCATAGATCCCGCCCTATTGGCGCGATCCTTCCTCTTTATTTCTTCTTCCCAAAATCGTGTTGTTTGTTCAGCATAATTCAGAAATTGCTTTTCTTTGTCCTGCGTATAAGGGTTGGGGAAAATCCATTCCCCAAATCCCCCAAATCCATCGCCTATATCTTGCGTTTTGTGCGGGCTATCCGCCTGCCTTAATTTGTCTTCCCAAAAGCGTATTGCTTCTTTGACATAATCCGGAAGTTCCGGCGTACCACTTCCAAGATAGTTGTTGGGGAGAAACCAATCCTTTAACCCTCTGCCTTGCGGTATGTTTGTAGATTCCATCTTATGCCCCCATCCGGGCGTTCCGCTTTGTGGCAGGGTGAAAGGCAGGTTGTCTTCGCCCGCCTCGGACTCCGACGCGCACTTTGCTTTCCAGTATTCTATTTCCGCTTCGATACTCTTGACCACATACCTAAAATCCTTATGGAGACTTTTTCCCAATACGGCTCTTTTCCCCAAAGGCGAAAGGGATTCAATTTTCGCCGCCCGTTGCTTTGCCTCCCTTAACAACCAGCTAAGGTATTCGTTCACATGAACCGGGCTATTCAATGATTCGTAAAACTTCCTTATCTTGTCCAAGTTAAAATCGAATGTTTTGAAATTGGTCTTCGTCATCCTTTTCCCACTCCGGGGATTCACCTTTTCGATAGATTTTATTAGTTCGATTTTCTCGGTAAGGCGCTCAATACGCCTGTAATCTTTTGGTTCATTTTCAATGGATAATAAGAATTCGGGAGTAGCGCCCAAGGTTTTCGCTTTTGCGTACAATTTATGATACCGCTCCTTCTCCTCTTTCTGCATTGCCACTTGATGTTTGAAAAATGGTCGCGCGTTCCTAAAGGCTTCGAGAAGGGCTGCTTCCTGTTGCGGGTCCATAGGGGTCAGTTCTTTGTTGACTCTTCCACGATCTTTATTTCTTCGGGCGTAAGGCCGTACAGCTCGTAGACAAGTTCGTCAATTCGGCGGTCGGCGGATTCGATTTGTCGCTGGATAAATGTCTTATCCTGGTCAGTTTTGGCCTGGGGCAGTGTTTTATTGAGGTCAGTCATTGTCGCAACCAAAGAAACTATCCTATCGTAATTGGACTTCTCTGTGACACTCTCAAAGTCAACCGGATGAATCGGCAGCGCTGCGAGCTCGTAAATTCTAATTTCTGGAAATGTTTTGTTAACCCTGTTGTATTTCTTCTTAAAGTAATATGCAATCAACTTAGAGTTTAGTATACCCAATAGATATTTGGCGATTCCATCATTCTTCGGCTTCACAATTTGCAGTAGTTGGCTTGTTACATATTTATCTTCGGTAAATGTTCCAATTAATCTTTCGCCAACAATGCGTCGAATCAGTAATCGCTTGCCCTCAAATAAAGACGCCGCACGTGGTGCTGCTAGATTTTCGCCGTATTTTAACCACCGTTTCTTCCACTCGATGGAATATCGGTTAACATCCTTCCCTTCCAAATACTTCCTGTAGGTTGAGTCCGCTCTTTGATTACTCTCGAAAATATGGTTTTGAGCGTCTGATGGTTTTTGTGGAGGTATGCCTTTGCCTGTCTCATATACCTTGATGCCAAATTTTACTTCCGCAAGAGATTCTAAAGAACAAGATTGGGCTTCTATCCGCAAGCGCAGGTTCGCATCCTCACTCCTCAAGTTGAAATTTATGATTTTGCTTTCGTCGTGTAGCCACAATCTTTGCGGTACACTCTGTGACAAAAGAAGCCCCTGGTCTGTCGGCCTGAGTATTGCCGTTTGGCAATTTTCGTCAATCATCTTCTTGAGAATAGTAATAATTGGCAAAACCACCACTTTCCCAAAGACTGAAACATTAGAATAATCCGCAATGCTTATAATAGAAGTGTTTTGGAGAATATGAGTTCTGAGTTTTAGATTACTTTGATTGTTCAACCATGTATTTGGTGTAATAAAACCTATAACCCCATTTTCCCGCAGTAATGAAATGCCCTTTTCCCAGAATAGAGCGTACATGTCAAATTGATATTCGGCAACTTTGTACTTGTTTATGAAATACTCATATTTATTGCCGTTAGATTCTTTCCATTCTCTGCCTCCTAAATACGGCGGATTTCCTATCACCGCATCGAATCCCCCGTCTCTCATTATCTCCGGGAACCTTGCCTGCCAGTCGAAGGAATTTATTTCCCTTACTTCTTCCTTGTTGTTTTCATACAAAGCCATTTCCTCTTGAACCCCCACATAAAAATCCGGTTCAATGAGCGAATTCCCGCACTGAATATTTCTATTGAGCGACGGCAGCACAGTTTCACCGCTTTCCGCTCTCAGGGAGGCGGCAGTCGTGCCCAGGGTTTCGTTCTCCAACAACTTCAAGTATAGGGATAGCTGGGAGACTTCGACGGCTTGCTGGTCTATGTCCACTCCGTAAATGTTGTTGAGCAGGATTTCCCGTTTCTTGTGTAGGGTAAGGCATAGCGCGCCTTCGCGTTCGACACAATCCCGCGCCGTGGCCTGCTTCGGGTTCTTGTTGTAGTGGCTGGCGTGGTATCGTATCAAGCAGTCATAAGCCCCTAGAAGGAAGGAGCCGCTTCCACAAGCGATATCAGCGAATCGCATCCCGGTAATTTCTTCCGGCGTTTTGTCTTCAATCAGCTTGCCGATTGTGTTCTCAACGATGTACCGGACTATGTACTCAGGCGTGTAAAAAACCCCGCCTGCTTTTTTTACCTCGGGCTTTTCTTCCACCTTGGCGCGCTTTGCCGTCGTGGTGATGATCTTTCCCAGGAAACGCTCGTAAATGCTTCCAAGAATGTGAATGGGGATTTTGTCGAAGTCGTAAGGAGTGTTCTTGCTGGAAAGCTTCTCACAAATATCCGCAAATGCGTCTTCATCGAATTTGAAATCCGGCGCGTCAAGAATGCTATGCTTTTTGTATATGGTGCCGTTGTATACCTTGTCGAGTTTTCGGCACGTCGAAACGAAATCTTTCCAAGGGCTGTCATTTCTTGCCCCAAAATTGGAAATAATGTCTTCGGGTTCAATCAGCTTATCTTCCAGAAACCGGATGAACACGAGGCGGTCTATGGTCCGCTGCACAATCTCGGTGAGCGCCCAATGGTCCAGTTCCGCGTTTCCGTTCTTGAATGCGTGCGCAAGTGTGTTGCGGTAGCCGTCAAGCTCGTCGAGAAGCGCCTCGTCAATAGGCTTGTAACCACCCTTGAATAGCCCAAGCTGCACGGCCCCGCCCCGCGCTTTGGGAAGCTCCAACGTTCTTTTTTCAATGGAGCCGCCCGCCACTGCTTCGCGGGAAAACAGATAATAGATTTCGGCGAACTTCTCTTTATTCAGGTAGTCTTGATATGTGTATTTCTTTACAAAACGGTCAAGGGCCGTATCTATGGAAGGCGTATAGCGGCAATCAAGGACGTGAAGCTGTTCAAAATCGGTGAGGATTGCGAGCGGCGTTTCGCTACTATATCCATAGCGGATAGTCTGGAAGTAGTCGTCGGCGTTGGCTATGTCCACCGAAGGCTTCTTCGCTTCGGCGTAAAATGCCACGTCCCGGAAGTTCGGCGCGACGTAGAAAGCATAGTCGGCGCGCTTTCTCTTCCCTTGCGCGTTCACATTTGATTCAATGTGCGCTTCTTGCTCGTAAGGGTTCTTGTCGGTCTCGTGGTTCACGTCCCAGCCCAGGGCAATAAAGAATTTGTCTATGAAGTCGTGCCGGGCTGCTTGTTCGGAATAGGCCGGGGTGAGGTAGTAATCTTTGTTGGCGTCGAAGTCTTCGACAAGCTTCTTGACGGTGTCGAAGGCGGTTTCAAGAGTGGTTTGAAGCACGGCTCTCCCTTGTTAATGTCAAAAGGAAAACATCTAATGGAGGAAGTCCTTGCCCTATTTGTGTTTTTATGGTCATGTTCCTACTGTAAAATCCTCAAATGATTTTGATTAACGTATTTAGTTCTGAATTCATCTGTACATAGACACAAAATATTGCTCAAGTCATCAACGGTGTAGCTCAACTTATTGAAGTAAAGATCAATTATTTCATTAAGAAGATGGGGGGGTTCCTTGGGAATATCTATAGGCTCTCTTAAGCGGTATCCCGCCGAACTCATTTTCATGCAGATGTATTTGTATTTCTCAGCATCAATTTTGTTGAGTTTTTTTGCTCTCATTGCGATAGCCAACATTGATGATTTCCAATATTCTTTAAGGTTCGCTAACCTGGAAAGAGTAAGATCAAATAAATCATCCTTTATATCGTAACCGGGCATTAAGAATTCGGAGGCAAACTCATTGGCCTCTTCTTCCATGCTGTTCGTCCAGGTTTGGTGCATTAATATATGTGCCAGTTCATGAGCGATTGTAAACCTGCACCGATCGGTTGGCATGTTATTATTAATAAATAATAGAGGATACTTTTCTCCGTGATATAAAGAAAACCCAGAAACATAACGGGTACCAAAATCCATGGAAATGATAATAATGCCAACTGCCTCAACTACTTTCGAAAGGTTTGTTATTGGCCCTCTTGGGAGCTTCCAATCAAAACGTACCGCTCTTGCTATATCGGATATTCCCTCAAATTCATCTAAATGGTAAGTCTTGAAACTCGTTTCAAGTTCTACATCTTGAAGAAGTCGGTTGACATGAATCCTTGTGATGTTGGCATTTGCTTCAATCCTCTTCTGATCCAAAGCCTTTAGCATTGATCCTTTTCTGTACTGAAATGCGGAGGACATGGGGACGATTTGTCCAGGTAAAAAGAAGAAGGATTCTGGATAGTTCAATTCTTCCGAAAGCTTTTTTAATGTAACTTGAGAAATATCGGTCTTAGTACCGTGTTCTATTCTTGATAATACGGCCTGCGCTATGCCTAATTTTTCCGCAAGATTTGTCTGGCTTATTCCGCGAGATTCTCTGGCCAGGACGACGGAGTTATTATTAAGCTTGGGCTGCATTTTGTTCCTTTTCTTTGATCTTAAGTTTTGGAGAAGTAACCGATACGTCTGCATCTTGAATTGCGGTCATAGGAATAATCGATTTCATGTATTCATCGTTTGTCAAATGGTGAACCCACCTATTTCCGTATGGCGATGGGCATGTAAGAAGTATTGATTCAATTTTTCGAAACAGCAAATCAGTTTGATATCCGCAATAAAGATGTACCGTATGCGGCATGTCGTCCATTTCCATTTGCTGTACATATGCGTTATTTCTTTTTGTACGTACATTAGATGTTCGGCCATCCTGTCGGTGCTTTTTAAATTTTAGTGAGACCGTTTCTTTGAGGACGACTACAAGGGTTTCATTGAAATCTTCAATGATTCTTGTATCGTCTCTATCTGCGAATCGTGCCCTTGCAAGGCGTATCGTACTATCATAGATCAGCCTACTTCGAACGCTCGTACCGTGCAAATGCAAAAGGTTGGCGTATATTTCAAAATAATCTTCCCAACCGCCTTGAACGCAGTAGACCAAATCATCCCGGATAGGTTCGATAATTCTTTTCACCTCCTCGTAGTCGATCGCAGCCATACAAACTCCTTTTAGGAATGTTTTTGAAATATTCATACGCCCATAACAATACATTAATTAACTGAAAAATGCAATTAAAATATTCAAAAACAATCCAAAATGGTATTTTTGAGCTAATTTAGTGGGTAGCTTCTGAAAAGTGTGGCAGATTTATTCATGCTTGAGTGGTCATTGGTTGCGCTATAAACGCATGCTGAAGACCAGATTCTTCATTTCCAAATCGCATCATGAATCTCTTCCCAGGATACCAATTTTCGTATAGCCCCTGACTTTTGCATCATAGTATTGCCTTTAGTAGAAGCAAGTCGCGCAGCTTTCAATAAATTTGAATTTACCTTTGTTGCTTCAATGAGCCAGAGCAGCATCTTCGGCTCAACGATATGGTTGTACGCAAACTTGGCATCATGATTTCCACCAGTTCTTCCGTAAGCGCCAGGGCCGTTGTATTCGTGCAACCAGCCAAGCCAATGTTCTTTCTGTGTTCGATACCAAACGTCTGGATTGTTATTAGGCTTGTCAGACGGCAATTGTCGAATTGCACGAATGAATTTGGCTATACTGATTTGTTTTTCCACAACCCTCTTCATTTTTGAAGCATCCCACCGCGTGCGCGTGGTGCCCGGTCAAATCATCAATCCTTTACGAAAGCGTTAGAAGTCTGGTTGTTTTCAGTATACATTTTTCGCATTTCCGCGTCCAAATTTCACGGGTTATTCCTTGCCCTTACTGCTGTACACGCAAGATTGTCCGCCTTCACTATTTTCTCAGGGTGATTTTCCAAAGACCTTCAACATTAAATCTGTCCGAAGGGTTGGAACTACGGCTTTTCTCCCACCAGGAACCCTCAAAAATCACTTTATCCTCGGTATGTAAAGTTGCCTCTCCTTCAATGGAAGACGTTACAGCCGTAAGATGATAATGGCCTTCTTTCTTTGCTTCACCAGCATAGATATAGGTGATTATAAAACATCTTGCACAGGAATTATCTTGTGCATATGGGCTTTAGTCAATTAGAAACCTTTGAATTCATAGGGAAAACTGAAAACAGGGCAAAATTGTTCCTCAGAAAGTTCTGTTGGAAAAATGGCCATGTTTTCTGCATCAATTGTAACAGCCATAAAATCTATCGTTTAAAAGGTAAAAAGTTCAGGTGCAAACGATGCGGAAATACCTTTCATGACTTCTCGAATCGGTGGATTGGTCAGTGCCGCGTCCCTCTGAAAAAGCTGCTGTGGATCATTAAGCTCTTTGAACTGGAAGTCTCAGCACGCAGGATAGCAACTCAGATCGGTTTGAGCTATCCCACGGTCTTGCGGATGTGTAATCTCATCCGAAGGGCCTTGATGGTCGCTGAAAGCGATTTCTGGCTCTCTGGAGAGGTTGAGCTCGATGAATCCTACTTCGGCGGCAGGCGTAAAGGTAAACGTGGCCGGGGTGCTGCCGGAAAGGTTCCCGTCTTTGGTATCCTGGAGAGACACGGAAAAGTGAAGGTGACAGTAGTAAAAAACGTCACTGCCGAAAGCCTGTTGACTGAGACTGTGAAAATGGTCAGACGAGGCTCCATCATTTACACTGACAAATTCCGCGGCTATGACGCCCTGATGTTCTGCGGTTATCGGCATTTGAGAGTCGACCATGGGAAAAGATTTGCCACAGGCAAAGTTTATATTAACGGTTTGGAAGGCTTCTGGAGCTATGCTAAGGAACGTCTTGCAAAGTTCCATGGAGTCTCCAAAGAATACTTTCCAGGGTATCTGAACGAAATGGCTTTTCGGTACAATCATCGTCATGAAAATTTCTTTGAAAAACTTGTCAAAATGATCACTAATTTGGTGCAAGATCCTTTATAATTACCTAGATATAAGTTGCCTTTTGATAAACGTACTTGACTTCAATCCGATTCTCTATTAAAGTGACTATGCAATCGTCGCCTCTATATTGACCCTGGGTAGCTGAGATCATCTCACCTTTGAAGACTAATCTCTTTTGTGGTATCAAGGACTGTGGGCTTTTCGGCGAACGTGACGCCGGCGTTTTGAGCACGGCGCTTGCGAATCGGGTAAATGCCGCTGGTGTCTCGTTTCATTTGCGAACTCCTTGTTGTGTGCAGCTCTGATGTCCCGCTGTCTTGGGACATTTGACTGATAGGAAGTTTGATTTTTCGCAAGCGGGTTGTCACTGAACTGATAGGAAGTTTGATTTTTCGCAAGCGGGTTGTCGTATAAGGAAGATTTTTTTGCGGAAGCTCAATTCTTCCCCCACTTTCCCGCTTCCGTCGTCCGCATCTTGAACGGCCTCAAGGCAAAATATAGACATTGCCGGCCACAATTGTCAAATCCGGGAATACATGTCTCGTGGCTTCGGTGAAAGCAAAAAAATAGTCGGGGTTGTCAAGCGCAGGTCCGCTCGAAGAACTCATAATCGAGCGTAGGTTCTGCGGCGACGAGTGGCAGCTTCTCTTCCGGAGGCGGGCGCGGCGACTGTTCCTTCCAAAGACCACAGTGCTTCAGAATCTTCTGTATTATCGCGTCCTCATCGATGAATGAAATGATCCTCATCTCACCTCCGCACTTCGGACATTTCAGCGGGTCTGCCTCGTAAACGCACTTGATGAGCGCAGCCCATGTCATGCGGCATTTTCGCCTGAAAGCGGTGTCAGGTTCAGGCTGTCCGGGAAGGGCAACAGGCTTCCCGTCCTTCTCACGCATCCCCCGTTTCTTGTTCGAGTAAAAACCGTAATACCTGATCTGGTGCTCGCCCTTATTGGGAATATGCTGCGTGACTTCTGCTAAAAAGTCGAGCGGGTCAAACACCTCGAAGTTTCTGGGTATGCCTTCCATGAGCGTCTGGATCGGCGGCGTGCAGCGCTCCGGCAAAACAGGGTCGCCTGTGTGCGGGAACGGGAAGCACTTCCCCTTTGATGCGCGGTACACTATCCTGCCGTCGGCATTGAGCGTGACCATGCGGGCGAGGCTGAACGGGCACCGGGAGATGTACTCCACCAGACGCTGCATGCCTTCGTGGTCGCCCGCCTCAATCCGAACGGAGTTGTCGACATTGAACCCGCTGTGTTTCCACTGCCGCATGTTTGCCGCAGTGTCCAGGTCTATCTTGAACTCATCAAGCAGCAGATCAAAAACCTTCTCCTGCCAGATGTCGGCCGCCCTGTGCCGCCAGATGTCGGGAATGTGCACAAAGTGCCCCGTGTCCGTGAATACGCCCTCGGGCACGATGGCGTGGATATGGGAATGCCAGTGTATGAGATCGCCGAACGTCTGCACCGCGCCTACCATTGCGGGAACGCCGCAATCTCCGTCGATCTCCAGCGCGTAAACGTCGCATACCGTATCATAGGCAGCGCGGCAGAGCTTGCCCAAAAGGCTCCGGTCGTAGCGAAAGTAAACCCGCAGCCGCTTCGGAATGGTAAAAACCCATTGGAGATGCGGCACTTCGGCAAGCACCTCCTCCTTGAGCCGATGGCCCAGCAGCAAGGCCCGCTTCTGATCGCAGGATGGACAGCACGACCGCTGGCGGCAGGAGAACGCGACAAAAAATTCTTCCCCGCAGTCCTTGCACCTGACGCGAGCGAAACCTTCTTTGAGATCGCCGCATTTGAGGAACTTTTCGATGGACGAGCGAATCACCGGTCGCCAAAAGCCGTATCGCTGCTGATAACGTTCCGGGTACACACGCTCGAAATCGTCAAAGCAATCGCGCACAACCTTGAAAAACGGCGAGGCATCATGGTCACGCGGACGGTAGAACTTGCGGGGCAGGCCATACGTGCGGGTCTGAGTCAACCGCATCGGTATCATAAACTTTACTATCTATGATTTGCTTCATAGGTATAACCTCCTTCTCCTTTAGATTCAAGAAATCGGTACACATAACTGTGACAGTTTTCAGTATACATTTCCTTGGTGTTCAATGCTATTTCTTCCCCTTCCCGAACCCCATCTTTTTCCCATCATCCGGGGAATAGTGCTTCACTGACGCAATCTGCGGCACCGGTTTCGACTGAAAAAGGCTTTCCAACGCGTCAAAGGCAATCTGTATCTGCCGGTCATGGATATTGAGCCGCTTTTCGATATTCACAATGGCCTTCCGCACTTCCGAATTATCCGCCACGAGGTTTCGTATCCGAACAAGGGCGCGCATGATTTGAATATTAATTGTCACCGCCCGTTCGGAATTCAAAACCGATGATAACATAGCGACACCTTGCTCAGTAAATGCGAACGGCAATTATTTAATATTCTGGCCTCGCTTCAAGGTCACAAATTGTGACCTTAATGATTCCGCCTCATCTAAGGTCAGCTGAAACATGAAATCCTCTGGAAACCTTCCAATATTCCGCTTTACCGCTTGATTAAGCGCCTTGGTCTGCACGTCGTACAGTTCCGCAAGGTCTCTATCAAGAATGACTTTTTTCCCCCTGATAAGATGAATCCGGCTTTCTATTGAAACCTGTGGTATGATTTCTTGCATTATGACAATCCTTTCTTTTCAAGTGAAAAATATAGATTCCGTCCGCTCTTGAACAAAGCGCGGCAACGGCCTTAAAACCGCGCCAGGCTTCGGACGTGCAAACGGTCGCCCAGCCTGCCGATCCGCTGTTAGCCGCGCGCCCGTGTCTCGTTCATCCAAACAAAACAGGAAATTGAATTATTCTTTTTGTGTGTTGATACCCGTGGATTTTTGAAGTGGTTTTTCCGGCAAAGTGTACCAATGAGTGTACCAATTTACTTGTACAGTGTACCAATTTTCGTACTATTTGGTAGTATTTTGGAGATTGAAATTGATAGGAGGAGAATAAAAAAAGGCTCTAAAAACGTTGAAATTAGCTTGATTTCGCGGTATTTAGAGCCTTTATTAAAGTGGAGCTGGTCGGGATCGAACCGACGACCCCCAGACTGCCAGCCTGATGCTCTCCCAACTGAGCTACAGCCCCACTAAAATTCTTTTTAGAAATTACTTCTGAGGACGGACAAAGTCAAACTCTTTTCCCGAGACGCGGCATTGCGTTGCGCTCCTCACAGTGAATCTTGGTTCCGGAAGATCAACCGCAGATTGCAATAAATGGCTTCGTGATGAAACTTCCTACAGGTGTTTCTTTTGTATCTTCGCCCAGGTGTCTTTGAGCGATACGGTCCTGTTGAACACCAGATTTCCCGGTTTGCAATCCACACTGTCGGCGCAGAAATAGCCTACCCTCTCGAACTGGTACTTATCGCCCGCCTTCGCGCTCGCCAAGCCCGGTTCCAATCGGACATTCTTCACAACACGCAAGGATTTTTCATTAATGATAGACTTGAAATCCATGCCTTCCGGAACATCGTTCGGATCTTCTTTGGCGAGAAGATAGTCGTACAACCGCACTTCCGCGGGAACGGAATGTTCGGCCGACACCCAGTGCATTGTTGACTTAGGCGACCTTCCATCCGGCGACGAACCGCCGCGCGTGGCGGGGTCGTAGGTGCAGTGGAGCGCGGTGATCTCCCCCGTCGCCGAATCTTTGTCCACGCCCGTGCAGGTGATGAAATACGCGTAGCGCAACCGCACCTCGCGTCCGGGTGAGAGCCGGAAAAACTTTTTGGGCGGGTCCGCCATAAAATCGTCCTTTTCGATAAAAAGGGTCTTTGAAAAAGGAACATTTCGGCCGCCCATCGACGGGTCTTCGGGATTGTTCACCGCGTCAAGCTCCTCAACCCGTCCTTCAGGATAATTGTCGATGATCACTTTGAGCGGGTTGAGCACTGCCATGACGCGCGGCGCCCGTTTGTTAAGATCCTCCCGCACGCAATGTTCGAGCAGCGCCACTTCCACCATGCTGTCGCGCTTGGCAACTCCGATTTTCTCGCAGAAGTTGCGGATCGCTTCGGGCGTATACCCTCTGCGCCGCATGCCGCATATCGTGGGCATGCGCGGATCGTCCCAGCCGTCAACCAAACCTTCCTGCACGAGTTCCAGCAGTTTGCGCTTGCTCATGACCGTGTAGGTAAGGTTAAGCCGGGCAAATTCGATTTGCCGCGGCACGCACGGCACGGGGGCCTGCCTCAGGAACCAGTCGTACAGCGGCCGGTGGTTCTCGAATTCGAGCGAACATAACGAATATGTAACGCCTTCTATGGCGTCTTCGTTGCCTTGTGCCCAGTCGTACATCGGGTAGATGCACCACGCGTCGCCCTGGCGATGGTGCGGCTTCTTGACAATGCGGTACATCGCGGGATCGCGCAAGTTAAGGTTGGGCGATGCCATGTCGATTTTGGCGCGCAGGGTGCGCGACCCGTCTTCGAACTCCCCTTTGCGCATGCGTTCGAACAGGTCGAGATTCTCCTCAATGGACCGGTTGCGGTACGGGCTGTCCTTACCGGGTTGTGTCAGCGTGCCCCGATACTCCCGCATTTGGTCTGCGTTGAGATCGCACACGTACGCTTTGCCGGCCTTGATCATGTACACGGCCCATTCGTACATTTGTTGAAAGTAGTCGGAAGCATAGTACAGGTGTTTGCCCCAATCGTAGCCAAGCCATCTAACGTCGCGCTGAATGGCTTCCACGTATTCCTGATCTTCCTTACTTGGGTTGGTGTCGTCGTAACGCAAATGGCACTCGCCGCCGAATTCCATTGCCATCCCAAAGTCGATGCTTATGGCCTTGGCGTGGCCGATATGCAAATAGCCGTTAGGTTCGGGCGGGAACCGGGTCACCACATTCTTCGTCTTGCCGGACGCAATGTCTTCCAGAATGAAATCGCGGATGAAGTTGGCTGGTTTTTCGGCTTGCAGTTCAGGATAGTCTCTTCTGATGTCTTCCGTCATGGGTACCTCTTTAATTGATTTTGCTGATTGCCGTTTTGATTCGCCGAGTGACGGCCTCTTTGCCGAGCAATTCCATCATTTCGAACAACCCCGGCCCAAAGCTCACGCCGCTGACGGCGAGGCGCGTCGGATGAACAAGCTCGCCTATGGAGATTCCGGTTCGCGCCGCGTGCCCGCGATACAACGCATCGATTTCTTCATGCGTAAAATTCTCCATCGCCTCGAGCTTCCCGAGAAGCTCCCGCAGCACCGAGCCGGTTCCCGTTTTGAAATGCTTTCGAACCGCCTTTTCTTCGTACGTTTCCGGATCTTTGAAAAAGTACACCGAGTTGTCGGCAATCTCGTTTATGCGTTTGGATCTGTCTTTGAACATTTTAATCACCGAAAGCAAGTAGTGATCGTTGTCGTGGCTACCTGCAGAAACCATCCCTTTTTCTTTCCAGAGCCCGATTACCTCCGGGGCCAGGCGCTCAGCCGTGGATTCCATAAGGTAAAGTCCGTTCATCCAGTCGAGTTTTTGTTCGTCGAGCACGGCCCCTTTGGGCGATATCTGTTCTATGGCAAAAGCATCGACAATGTCCTGCCTCGACATCTTCTCCCGCATGTCGCCACCGCCGGGTGACCAGCCGAGCAGGGCAAGAAAATTGAACAGCGCGTCCGAAAGTATTCCCCGGTTCTTGTAGTCCATGACCGACGCGGCACCCTTGCGTTTCGAAAGCTTGCCGCCCGATGGATCGAGAATCACGGGCATGTGAGCAAAGTGCGGCGGAGCCCAGCCGAAGGCTTCGTACAGTAAAATGTGACGCGGGGTCGAGGAAATCCATTCGTCACCGCGGAGCACATGCGATATCTTCATTTCGTGATCGTCAACTACATTAGCCAGATGATACGTTGGAAAACCATCCGACTTGAGAATCACCAGATCATCGAGTACCTCGGTTTTATACTCGATGGCGCCGCGGATCATGTCGGTGAACACAACCGTGCGGTCCTCGGGAACTTTAAAGCGCACCACGAAGGATTTTCCCTCGCCGAACAGCCGCTGCTGCTCCTCCCGGGACAGGTTCCGGCAATGCCTGTCGTAGCCGGTAAGCATTTTGGCCTTTTCGCGGGCGAGCCTCACCTCCTCAAGACGGGCCGCGGTGCAAAAACATCGGTATGCATGCCCTTTGTCAAGCAGTTCCCCAGCATACCGTTCGTAAAGCGCCAGGCGCTCCGACTGCACATACGGACCCGCCGGGCCGCCCGCCTCCGGCCCTTCGTCCCACCAAAGCCCCAGCCAGTTGAGGCTCTGGTAAATCTCGGCAAGCGCGCCCTCAACAAACCTTGTTCTGTCCGTATCTTCGATACGGAGAATGAACGTGCCGCCGGTGTGCTTTGCGTAAAGAAAGTTGAACAAAGCCGTGCGTGCACCGCCGACATGCAAATATCCGGTCGGAGAAGGGGCAAATCGGACACGGACGGGTGGAGGCATTGTCATTCCCTGTGAAAGCATCTCTCGTGCTCGTGCGAAATCACGCCCTGGCATTCGGGTTGACCACAACCAGGATCTTTCCCAGCCGTGCGACCGCTTTTTTTCCGAACACATGTTTGAATTCGTCAAGTTTGTTCTTCATGTATTCCGTTTTCCCGTGGCAATCTTGTTTGAAGGCGGTCAATTCCCTGCGTTTTTTGGAGAATTGGCGCAATTCACCGAGCACGTGCGCCTTGAGCAGCGACAGCATTGTCATGGTGGAATTATCCGCCCGCCTCGCATCCAAAAAATCAAGGGCCTCGGTAAATTGTTTTTCTCTGCACAAATGATATGCCTTTATCACAATTTCAATCTCATTGAATCTCTTGTTGATGAAGGTCAGCCGCTTGCGGAGCAGTTCCACATCCAGATGCGGCTGCTGCGTTTCGTAATGCGTGATAAGCTTATGCAAGGCCTGGATGTTGTCCGGATCGCGCGACAACAGGTCTTCGAGGCCCGCTTCCTCCTTCTCAAAATCGCCTTGCTGTTCATACAGATCGGCAAGCTTGAGACGGGAAAAATAGTTGCCGGGTTCAAGAGTTATTTCCCGCTCGAGGCACTTGACCGCATTCTTGCCATCGCCCAATTCCAAGTAGGATGTCGCGAGATTGTGATACGGCATGGCATAACGGCCAAAGACCGAGCATGCTTTCTTGAACCACCCGATGCTCTGCCGGAAACACCCCACATATTGGTTCACCTCGCCTATCAGAATGTAGATGTCCGCCAGATCGCGGCGATCCTCTTCGTTCTTATTTTTCATTGCCTCGAAGAACGCCGCGACACGTCTGAGTGCGCCCGTGGCCGCCTTGCATTTTCCGCCTATACAAAGGGCATAAGTCCTGTTTTCAATAAACTCCGAGACATCCTTAAAATCGACGGATTTGGCGATTACAAGCTCGCAAAGCTGGGCGAGAGACAATTCCTCGTATGTGTTGATGGACGCTATTTTCAATGCCGTCATGATGAAATGTCTATCGTTTGCGGAATGCGGTTACCTTGCCCAATTGGTTGCAATACGCCGTCGTCGTTCCCTCAACTGACACCGACGCCATGGAAGAAAGCCGGTCGCACGCATCCAGAAGCCCCGCGGCGCCGCTCCCAGAAAATAATACCCAGTTTCCGATGAGATAATAACCTTTTGGCAAATCGCGCACGGCAAGTCGGAACCCGCATTGGCCGATGCCGCCCCGATCCGAGGGCATTGTCACGCGATACCCGCTTCCGGAAAGCAAGCGATTATCGATGTCAGCGTCGAGCACCCACCCGTAGCCAAGGAGGCCGTTATGTGCGGTCATGCAGGTATGATTCGGGTTTGTCTCGACCAGCGTATCGAGCCTCAGGGCCGAACCGAGTGGAAACGAAATACCGCGCGATGCGACATCAAACGAAAAGCCCGCCGCCTCCTGCCTGAACACCGGAGTCATTTCGATGTACGCCACTTTGAACAAAGTTCTGAATTTCATCGGAAGGTGAATATACACCGGCACCCGCACGAGCTGCGGATAGCAAATCTGGTTCACGGCGGCATGGCTTCCCTTAAAAAACAGGCCCAGGTTGAGATGAAAATCTCCCCTGCGGATAAGCCGGATTGGCCCGGTCTTATAACGCTTTACAAGGCAGACCATGTTGTCTTCGGAATAGGTGATGGGCAGAATTCCCCAGAGCGCCTTGAGGACGATCCTGACCCGGAGCTCGTTGGTCAGATTGAGATAGCTGTTCGTTGAAAAGTTCTTGACCCCTGCATGTGTAAAATGAAACCGGTCATGGCCGAAATTCGCGTAAAAATACGGCGTCGTTATCAGCTCTTTAGAACTGTCGTAATCGATATAGGAAACCGGAGAAAGAGGAATGGAAGGGTTGTCGGTAATGTACACAAACCTGTTTTCCGATTCGCGGCCAATTGTCACACAGGTGCGGCCCTTCACTCTTGCCGTTTCACCCGTCAATTCCATGTGTTGCCCAAGGCCAACCGTATCCGCGTCTTCCCACAAAAACACGATTTCGTCTGCGGTATCGAGCATACCGCTTCCCTTATTGGGTTCCTTGCCATTGGGACATATATAGTCGGCGCTGTCCACCTGGTCGATTTGAAACGGAATGCAGGCGCCTGCGTGATTTGTAACGCGCAAATCCACAATGTTCTTTCCCAGAAATGCGGGTATCATCTTACCGGTAATGACAATGGGTTCGGCGCATGCCAGGCCGGGCAGCAGCACGAATACGAGAAGGATGATTCTTGATTTCATTGGGATTTGAACTCTTCTTGCTTGCTCAGCACTGGAGCATTAAGCCGGGAGCAGCGACCAAGGTTGATAAAATACGTCTACGGGGTACAGAATGAAAGGAGGGACCGTGAAAGCGGTTGGAATGATTTCGCTTTTGGGCATGCCATAGGGTACGGATCGGCGTTTCGGAGTCTAAACCGGGACCGGTGTCCGTTGTTCTTGTCTTACATTTTCTTCCTCACCATGATCGACAGCAGCAACCCAAATCCCATGATTGCGGCCACGACGAATCCGACAATCCCTATGACGGGAATATCGTGGAATCTGGGCGGAATCCTTGAAAGCACCACCAGCGAAGAGCCGATGATGAGTGAAGCGAGGATGACGGTGAATGCAAGCCGGTCAACCAACTGCTCGTGCGTACGTAACATGGGCTCCAGCCCGCGATGTTCGAATTCGATGCGAACCCTTCCGGCTTTGACAAGCCGCATGACGTCGCGAAGGTCGTAGGGAAGGTTTCTCACGATGGCGCCCAGGTCGAGACCCGACGCAACTAGACCTGACAAATGCGATAATGGGTTGAGCCGTTCGGCCATCAACTTCTTTGCAAACGGTTTCACATATTCGACAAGGGTGAAATCAGGGTCAAGGCTGAAGCCAACGCCTTCGATGGTAATCATCGCCTTCACAAGCAGATAGAAGCCGGGCAGTATTCTTATCTTGTGCGTAATAATAAGTTTTGTGATGCGCGTCATGAGATCGCCGATGTTGACGTCCTTGAGGGAAAGGAGAACATAGTCTTCAAGCAACTCGGTAACGTCGTATTCGAGCATTTGGACATCCGCAATAGGCTGCCGGCTCTGTTCAACGAGCGTTCGAGCGATCTTACCGGGGTCTCTGTCGACAACACCGAGCATAATTGAGACAAGGTATTCCTTGAGCGATGGGGACAAGATACCCATTATTCCGAAATCAAGGAAACAGATGACTCCACTTTCAAGTATCAGGATGTTGCCCGGGTGCGGGTCGGCATGGAAGAAGCCATGTTCGAAGATCTGCTTGAACAGAAGCGTGGTACCACGCTCTGCAATTTGCTTCAAATCAAGCCCGGCTGATTTTAGCTTGCCAACATCAGAAGCTCTTATTCCGTCAACGAATTCCGTCGTGAGGACTCGTTTTGTGGTCAAATGGCGGTATACCGCCGGCACATACACCGTGGCGTCGCCGCGGAAGTTCTCCGCAAAACGCTCGATATGGGACGCTTCATTGAGAAAATTGAGTTCCTTGCGTATGCTGCGCACGAATTCCTCGTGGATTCGCACGGGACTCACATACTTGGCGAATTCAACATGCTTTTCGATAATTGAAGCGACCTGAAACAGGATGTCGATATCAGTCTCTATAACTTCCTCAAGTCTTGGCCGTTGAACCTTGACGGCAACCTGGGTGCCGTTTGCAAGCGCGGCACGATGCACCTGGGCAATGGAAGCAGAGGCAAAGGGGTCTTTGGAAAAATCAGAAAAGATCTCGGTCACCGGCTTGCCGAATTCTTTTTCAAGGATTCGAACGGATTCTTCGGCGGGAAAAGGCTCAACTGAGTCCTGTAATTGCCTCAGCGCCGTTATGATCTCCTGCGGCAGCACGTCGGGACGGTTGCTCATGAACTGGCCCAGCTTTATGAATGTGGGCCCCAACTCCGTAAATGCCAGGCGGAGGCGGTCGCCGTGCGACAGATGGTGCAAGCTTGCGTCAGACCTGGCAGCGGGCCTTAGTCCCGGCGGCAGATACCGCTCGAGGCGCAGGGTGGCGAGCAAGTCGCCCAGCCCGTACTTAATAAAGACGGACATTATCTCGCCGTACCTGGCGATCTGGCGGTAGGTACGGCCGATGGTGGGAATTCTTCGGAACATGGCGACACTCGGGATTTCTACTTGACTACGAGAAAGACGTAGACGGGCGCGATGCTACGACCTTGCTCTTTCGCCTGCGGGCAGAAAGGTTCTTCTGCCTCACACGCACGCATCCGGCCGCTTTCGTTCCCGCTCGTTCGTTCACTTCTTTCCTTCAAGCTCCCGTATCCTGGCCTCGAGCTTCTTTATATCGGCACGAGTGGGGATGTCAAGCTTTGTGACGGCGGTGTGCACTGCAGTGTCGACAAGCTTCTCCACGCTTTTTCTGGCCTCCTCGGACTTCTTCAAAAGATCATCGACGAATTTCTTTCCCTCGCCTTCCGCAATCTTGGCTTCCCGCACGATCTTCTTCGCAGCCACCTCGGCCTTCTCCTTTGTCATGAACGCGAGTCCGACTCCCGCCAGGACCGTCTTCTTGATCAGTTCTACCATGGGACCCTCCTTGTGCTGATGTGTTCCAAAGAATTCGTATATGGAAAGAATATATTACGCGTTGTAACTTCCTGAAGAGGTTTGCCCTCCCCGGCCCGTCCAATCGGTGTGGAAGAAGCGCCCGCGCGGGCTGTCGGTTCTTTCGTAGGTATGCGCTCCGAAGTAGTCACGCTGTGCCTGAAGAAGGTTTGCAGGAAGCCGGTTGCAACGATAACCATCGTAAAATGCAAGCCCTGCGCTCAGCGCCGGAACGGGGATTCCGGCAAGAGCGGCGGCAGCAACCGTTTTTCTCCAGCCATCCTGACATCGCGCAACCGCGTCCCTGAAATATCCGTCGAGAAGGAGTGACGGAAGGCTCTTGTCCCTGTTGAAAGCCTCCTTTATTCTGTCGAGAAACACGCTCCGAATAATGCATCCTGCGCGCCACACGAGGGCGATGTTGCCCAGGTCCAGGTTCCACGAATACTCGGCAGCCGCCTGCCGCAGAAGCATGAAGCCCTGGGTATAGCTGATTATTTTTGAAGCGAACAAGGCGTCCCGCAGGTTTGAAATGCATTCCTGTTTTTCCGCCGGAATCTTCATGTTGGGACCGACAAGCGCCTTGGAGGCAAGAACGCGCTCGTCCTTAATGGCCGACAAACACCTGCTGAATACCGCTTCGGCAATAAGCGTGACCGGAACGCCCAAATCCAGGGAACTCACGCTGGCCCACTTTCCGGTCCCCTTCTGGCCCGACACGTCAAGAATCTTGTCAACAAGGAACGATTCGTTTCGGTCGCGGAATTCGAGGATAGTGGCGGTGATTTCCACCAGGTAACTGTTGAGCTCTCCCCTGTTCCATTCGGCCCAGACCCTGGACATTTCCGCCGGTTCCAGCCCCAGACCGTCGCGCAGAAATTGGTACGATTCGCCGATCAACTGTAGATCGCCGTATTCGATTCCGTTGTGCGTCATCTTGACAAAATGGCCTGCCCCGTTCTCGCCGATCCAATCGCAGCACGGGATTCCATCCGGGGTTTTTGCGCAAATCGATTGAAAAATGGGCTTCACCAGCTGCCATGCCGCTGCGCTGCCGCCCGGCATCAGAGATGGCCCATTCCGCGCGCCTTCTTCCCCGCCGGAAACGCCGCATCCAACATACAAGAGTCCTGCGGCTTCCACGAGCTTCGCGCGGCGAATTGAGTCTGTAAAGTGTGAGTTGCCCCCATCAATGATGCAATCGCCGGGTTGAAGAGAGCGAAGCAGAACGTCGGTCAAATCGTCCACCGGGGATCCTGCCTTTACCATGAGCATGATTTTGCGAGGCCGTTCAAGATAGCCGATCATTTCTTCAAACGAACGGGCGCCTATAATGCTTTTCCCGCGTGCCGGGCCGGAAAGAAACTCGTTTGTTTTTGCCGCCGTCCTGTTGTGAACAACCACACTGAAGCCGTGGTCAGCCATGTTGAGGGCAAGATTGGCGCCCATCACCGCCAGGCCCGCAACCCCTATGTCGGCATGCGTGTTCATTCTGTCAACCCTCTCTCATTCATTGCCTGTTGTACCTCGGTCACGGAAAATCCAAGGTTCACCAACGCGGCCTTCGCTGAACTGGGAATCTTCTTAGCTACCGCCACCGCATAGTTTTTGAATTCGAGGCGTTTTGGATAATTGCTCCGCACTGCGCCGAAATACTTGCCGCGCCTTGAAGAATCCAGCAAAACGATCTTTCGAAACAACGAATCGTCTTTCAAAATAGGGTATGCTTTCAAAACAGCTTCGGCAAGCGTATCCATTTCGCCATTCAGCACGATTTGCCTGGATTGGTAATTGTCGCGGGCCAGCGGGGGCCGCCATCTTCTTTGCTGGGAGAAGAAAGCGCAGGCAGCCTCATAGATCATTTCGGTACCCCTCACCTTGCCGTCGTAAGAATAGCCGGCGATGTGCGGCGTGGCAAGATCGCATACCGCAATGGTTTCAGGGGCCGGTTCCGGTTCGTTATTCCATACGTCGAGTACCACGCAACCCAGGCTTTTTCTGTCGCTTATGAGCGAGGCTTCGTGGAGAACATCGCCTCGGCTCGTGTTCACGAGGAACGCCCCCTTTTTCATGGACGCAATGAATTCGGCGTTCACCATGCGGTACGTTGCGTCCGGGCCCTCGGTGGTAAGCGGCACGTGAATGGTGACAACATCCGACTCCTTGAGAACAGAGGTGAGCGGCAGATACAGATCGCTGCCCGAAAGAGCTTTCTTGGGCGGATCGTTGAGCAGGCAACGCATTCCCAAGGCGCGGCCTAGAGAAAGTACCCTGGTTCCCACGTCGCCAACGCCGACAATTCCGAGCGTTTTGCCCCCAAGTTTTGTGCCTCTCTTTCCCGCACAGTGGAGGAGTGCGGCGACAACGTATTCGGCCACCGAATTCGCATTTGATCCCGGTGCATGAGCAAACCCCCTGCGGCTGTCTCTCAGGTATGCGAGATCCACATGGTCGGTGCCGGTTGTTGCGCTTGCCACGAACTTGACGGATGTGCCATCGAGAAGATCTCGATTGACAGGCGTAACCGACCGTACCAGGAGCACATCGATGTCTTTGAGCCTGTCCCGGGTTATATCGCACCCTTCTACGGCAGACACTTCTCCGAACTGGCCAAAAGCCTCCTTACCGAAAAGGATATTCACATCAGCGAGAATTTTCATGAGGTCCCGTGACACTGCCCCTATTCAGGAGGTGCGGAAAAGAGCCGGGGAACAATCTTTTGTAAAAATAAACGATTGTTCCTCTGCGCAAACAGATTTATCCTGAACGCAAAAACATATATTTCTGTCGGGCGCGGGTGATGTCCCGGCTGCCCCACACGGCCCTCGCGGACAAACTCACACTATGAATGCAGCACAAACGATGCCAACCACTCCCGCTCCTTTGTACGATCCAAATAGCCCGTCCTCGCTTGAAAAGTACTCGTCGGCCATCACGTTGTCCGACATGGAAGTTTTTATTTTCCCCGAGCTCCTTTTCGCGCTTGTGCTTGCCAACATCATGTCTCCTGCACTGTGGAGGTGGAAAGACGATTCCTGGTTTGCCGGCGTTGATGCGCTCAACCAATACCGGAGACTTTTACGCGCGAAACAATATATTATCGACAAATTCTCGTTTAACCTCGATCTCGACACCTGGGGCCTCACAACCAAGGAAAAAGAACTTGCGCGGTTTTCTTCGTTCATAAGCCAGGAAGCGCTTGCACAAAGCAATGCGTTGTTCGGGTATGAAGGCGACAAATACTATTTCAACATCGATATCCGCCGGCACTTCGGGCTCGACAAATACACATCGGACGTAATTCCCTATTGGAAGACGGAAACCATTGAAGCCATGGAGGCTTTTCGCCACAAGCAGGGATATTCCGGAGGGGCGGGCGAATGCGTGTCGTTGTCAACGCTTTATGCGAGCGCACTGTTCGTGGTGGCGCGCGTTCCCCTCGAACAGATATACCTCATGGCAACGCCCCTTCATTCGCAAAACTTCGTTGACATCAATGATGGCATAATTACAAACAACCGGCGGATCGTCACCAGGAACATGTGGTTTAACGGGACCGAACTCAGCGAAAAATCGCGGCGTGCGCTCTTGCACGAACGCGTTACCGTTGTGGCGCACCACACGGGACACATTCACACGCTTTACGATAAGGCAACCATGTCCCGGCCGGCCTACGCTCATTTCAAGGATAAACTATCCAAGTTTCTCACAACAGACATCGATTTCGAAATCCTCGCGAACTTTCTGCGGCAAAACAGCAACCTTCAAAAGTGTTTCCAAATCATCCACCACCTTGGAGGCAGGCCTCGTTACATTCAGGCCGAAAAAGTTTATTCGTACGAACATAACAGTAAGTTCAAGGTAAGCGACAACACCAGATCGCGTCTCCTCCAGGAAATAGACGAGGATGAATTCTATCCCGAGCCGCTTCCGGGTCGCCTGATGCTCCATGAAGTTGAGGATTATTTCAAGTCGAATCAGATATCCATCGATCGCGTTTCATCGCTTGACGGCCTTCGCGATCATCTGAGGCACAGTTGTTTCAATACGGAGGAGGTCATGAATGACCTAGTGGCTTTTTGCCGTATTGTACCCAAGCTTCCTGCAGAAGACAAGACATGGGCCGATCAACGGCCGATTGAGATCGACGTCACCTGGGGACGGGAACGAATCGTTGAGTATCTCGAATCAATTCGCTCCGATAATCCCGTTGCCGATCTCGCGTTTGCCGCATTTCGTGACTTAAAACGCAGCCCGTGGAAGCCCTTTCTCAAGGCCGCCCTCGAACGAAATCCCGTGAGTATTTCCGGCGCATCGAACCTTGACATTCAGGATGCGGCGCTGGCCCTGTCTCGAATGTCCAACGAGTCCATTTACGACGGAAGTCGCATGGCACAACCGGATGAGGTATGGAACTATGGCCGGGGCGACGGAATGGAAAAAGCGATTTGCCTTCTCAACATCATCCGCAGCAGGCGGCCGGGCAGGAACTCGCTAATTCGCGGGGACGGAAAGCGGATGCTAGTTTCGGACGGAAACAAAGAATACGAGTTTGAGAGCGTCAAAGGACTTGACCTGCCTCAAGAGAAAGATTTTGTTTGGTGAATGGAGACCGCCTCACTTTGCTGCTTTGGAAAGCATTTCCCCCAATTCTTTCTGGTTCTTAACCGCAAGAACCTCTCTGTTATTGACAAGAGCTTCAATCGGCTCTTTCATGCCAAGTTCCTCGACGTCCTTCCGGTGCTCGGCAAGCAGCGAGGAACTTTTCTCGACCAGCTGCACGAATTGGTCAACGTTTATCCCGAGTTTCTTGCAGTCTGTAAACCAGTACGACATGGTGGTGCGTTCGGCAAAAAGCTCCAAGTACCGGTGGAACAATGCCGGGTACTTGCGCAACATCACAAGCCACCGAAGCGCCTCCTCGCTGCGTAACGATTCTTCCGCCTGTGCGCCGACGCTGTCCGATGCACCGAAGTCAAGCGGCAGAACCCGGATCCTGGCATTGTTCTTTGCAGCGGCAAGAACGATCCTGATTGCGTCCCTGGTGCCCGGAAATACCGGGTCCGCATAGAGGGTAAACAACGGCGCTTCCAGCGTGCGCTTATAAAAATACGACGGCTTCACCATGCCTTTCTTGAATGCAAACTTGTCCCGCGCTGGTACGAGCGCGGGCTCGATGCTGGGGTAATTAGCCGTTTTGATGACGGCTCTATCGAAGATAAAAAAGGGCAAAAACGAAGGGTCATAATCGGCAAGGAATGCCTTCCCCTTCGCCGAGCCCACGCGGACCGTGTCGACAACCACGCCGGGGAATTCGTCGGCAATGCCGGCCAGAACGCTGGTTTCCGGATGAGAAAGCGCGGAATCGGCCACAAGCGCCGTGAGCGTGAACCGTACCGCGTCTGCATATTCGCACACGGCCTTGGTGCCTTTGCGCGAAACGCATGCTCCGGTCTTGCCGGGCTTCTTGCAGTCCTGATCGGAAAAACACTCCGGAATCGAATCGCAGTACCTTGAGGCGCCTTCTTTGCTTCTGCACAGAAGTTTTGCAAGCCGCGGTTTCGAAATCTCGCCGGAAAAAGATGCATTGTTGATCAACAGGGTCGGCGAGGCATTAATGCCCATGCGCATCGACCGGGTATAATGCAACGCAAGTTCGGCGCGTCCTTTCCTGGCAGCCCACGCTTTGATCCTGGGCAAATCGAGCCCCAGTGATCGAATGACCGCTTCGGTCTTAACACTCTCCGAAAACGAGCGTGCCTTAAGAAATTCGAGCCACGCACCCGGATAAACAGCCTGCACCGACAGCCACAAAAGCTCATCGTCAAGCTCGTCGGCACCATGCAAGGATGACATGGAGCCATCTATGGAAACCGTTCCGATAAACCAGACATGCCACTCGACGGCGGGAAACATCGTGACAATGGAAACCAAGTCCCTAAGCGCGGCGCACCCGAATTGGCATTGCGACATGATGTACAAGTCGAACACAGTCTTCGTGCGGGAACCCTCGCCCTGCGACGGCAGCGTAATCAGATTTTCGACAACCGGATCGTCCGGGATTTCCGGTCCCACGTCAAGCCAGCCGTTGCGCGTAATCCCGAGCCCTTTGCTGTCCCTGCCGATTTCCGCAAAGGAAAGCGCCTTGCCCTGGAACCCGAACTGCAGCATCACCTGCCCCTGCGGCGTGATGAATTCCTCGGTAGAGCTTTTTCTGTGCCCGTTTACAACAAGTCCGCATTCCGGAAAGGTGTCGAGCAATTCGCGGCTCAACTCCTCTCCAAGATGAGCAAGTATGATCTGGAAATCGGATTTTCCCCTGAGCTCCTTCCATATCTTCCGGATCGCGGAAACCGGCTGCTGGACAATAACGGAATCGTCTCGAGATACCAGGCGTTCCTGCGTTGTCACCCCGGTTATGCCGAGCGAGTACGCGCCTCTCCGGACAATAACATAAGGCGCCGCAAGAGAACGGCCGTCCGGCAGGAAACAGTTGGCGGAAACGAGCGGAACTCTTGCAGCAGCGGCCTGTGATGCCAGCCAGCGCGTGCCGAATTGAAGATCGTCGTCGCCGATGCACACGGCGTCATACTTCATGTATCCCATGGCGCGAAGCGCGGCAAGAGTCCTGAGGGAATCGCCTGCTCTGCCGCGTGTGTACGAATCGTACAAACCCCCGCCCGAGAAGCCTCCCGCGTCGACAAGAACGATGTCGTCCGAGTCCCGCAACGCGGAAATCAGGCTCGCGCGTTTTGCAAAACCGCCTCCCGGCGACGTCGGACAATCGCATGCGTCAAGAGTTGCGTGCGTTTCGCCCGATGCAACAACGGTCACTTTCTTTTGCACCCCTGCAGGAGAAAGGGCGCCGACTAGAATAGTGAAAAGGACGACCAGACGCTGCATAGCATGTTTTCCGTGGGGAGGTTCCGACGCACTTGAAAATATCGACATACAAAAATAACTCTGCTGCCGGCTCCCATGCCATCACTATTGAGCCATGTCTTGCCGTGCTCGCGTTGTGTACAGGCTGCGGGCTCCGCCGGTAACTGATTCTCTTGACATTATGACCCGGTAAACTATTTTATTGCTGTCATGTCCGCTTCGCACATCCGTTCAAATGAACCATAAAAGGAGAGCGTATGCCGATCAAACTGCCCGTAAAAATTCTTCTGAATGACGATGAAATCCCCCGCCAATGGTACAACCTGGCTGCCGATCTTCCTTCTCCAATGCAGCCTCCGCTCGGACCGGACGGAAACCCGCTCACACCCGAAGCCCTCGGCGCGGTATTCCCCATGAACCTTATCGAGCAGGAGGTGAGCCAGGAGCGCTGGATCACTATTCCCGCGGAGATTATCGACATCCTTTACAGATGGCGTCCCTCGCCCCTCAAACGGGCGGTATACCTCGAACAGGCGCTCGGGACTCCGGCAAAAATCTACTACAAGGACGAAAGCGTTTCCCCTGCCGGAAGCCACAAGCCGAATACGGCAGTTCCCCAGGTCTGGTACAACAAGCAATTCGGCACAAAGACCATCACGACCGAAACCGGGGCCGGTCAATGGGGCAGCGCACTGGCGTTTTCCTGCTCCCTGCTCGGGTTGAAGTGCAAAGTATTCATGGTGCGCATCAGTTTCGAGCAGAAGCCGTTCAGAAAGATCATGATGGAAACATGGGGCGGGAAATGCATCGCAAGCCCGAGTTCCGAAACGGAGGCGGGTAGAAGTTTTCTCAAGAAAGACCCGAACACGCCCGGCAGCCTTGGAATTGCCATCAGTGAAGCAGTGGAGGCCGCGGTGACCGACAAAACGGGGTCCACCAAGTATTCGCTGGGCAGCGTGCTCAATCATGTGCTTCTGCATCAAACCATTATCGGGCTCGAAGCGAAGAAACAGCTGCAGAAAGTGGGGATCAAGAAGCCCGACGTGGTGATCGCCTGCGCGGGCGGCGGAAGTAATTTCGGCGGTCTCGCATTCCCGTTTGTCGCCGACAAGATCGCGGGCGCCGCTATCGACATCATCCCCGTGGAGCCTGCCTCCTGCCCCACCATGACGCGAGGCATTTTCACCTATGATTTCGGTGATTCCGCCGGCATGACGCCGCTGCTTCCCATGCACACGCTCGGCCACAATTTTATTCCCGAACCCATCCACGCAGGCGGGCTGCGCTACCACGGCATGGCTCCGCTCGTTTCTCAGGCGATAGTGGAAGGCTTGGTGCGACCGAGGGCCATCAACCAGACCGAGTGCTTCAAGGCGGCCATGAAATGGGCCAACACCGAGGGAATGATCATCGCCCCGGAAACAAGCCATGCCGTCGCCGCCGTGATTCAGGAGGCGCTCAAGGCAAAAGAGGAAGGCAAAGAAAAGGTCATTCTTTTCAACTTAAGCGGTCACGGCCACATGGACCTCATGGGCTATTCGAAATTTATGGAAGGCAAACTTTCGGATTGGGAGCTTCCCCAGAAGAATATCGAAGATGCGGAGAAAGATCTAAAGGAACTGCCGAAAGCGAAGGCCGTGAAAACGGGGAAGTGGTAAGGAAGTAGCAGCTGGTAAGCCGTATGATTACGGAAGAGGCAACCGGGCAGAGCCGGTTGCCTCTTCCGTCTTGTTAAGCAGACTAATAATGCGTGAGCGGCCTCTTCCCCACCGGAAATACACTGAACCCAATCTCATGCAGCCGCCGGTGGTCCAGCACGTTGCGTCCGTCAAATATAAACGCAGGCTTCTCCATAGATTTGAATATCCGCTGGTAATCGAGTTTCTTGTATTCTTCCCATTCCGTGCACACCGCAATGGCGTGGGCTCCCCTTACCGCAATGTACGGATCGCGTTCGTATTCGATTTCGCCTTTGCAATCCGCAAGATCGATCTTGGCATTTGCCAGCGCCTTGGGATCGCTGATCACCACATGGGCCTGTTCTTCCAAGAGCTTTTTAGTAACGTAGATGGCGGGTGATTCGCGGGTATCGCCGGTGTTTGCTTTGAACGCAAACCCGAGCACGGCGATGCGTTTCTTGGCAATGGTATTAAACATTGCATGAATCATACCTCTCACAAAACGCGTCATCTGATAATCGTTGATTTTGACGACGTATTCCCAGTAATGGGCGACTTCGGAGAGGCCGTAATGCTCGCACAAGTAAACCAGATTCAGAATGTCCTTCTTAAAGCATGACCCGCCGAACCCAACGCTTGCACTCAGGAACTTGGAGCCGATACGGCTATCCTCGCCAATTGCATAGCCAACCTCGGCCACGTCTGCCTCGGTCTTCTCGCACAGCGCCGACATACTGTTGATGGAAGATATCCGTTGAGCAAGGAAAGCATTGGCGGCAAGTTTTGAAAGCTCTGCGCTCCACACGTTGCTCGTAATAATATTCTTTCTGTCAACCCAGTGGGCGTAGAGGTCAACCAGTTCTTTTCTGGCTGCAAGCCCTGTTGGAGTCTCCTGGGTTCCGATTAGCACACGATCCGGATCCAGGAGGTCTTTCACCGCACTCCCTTCAGCGAGGAATTCCGGGTTAGACGCCACTTCAAAATGGATGCCCTTGTTGTTCGCATTGAGAATTCGCTCCATCGCGTGTGCGGTGCGAACCGGAAGCGTGCTTTTCTCCACGATGATCTTGTCGGACTGCGACGCCTTGACAATGTTTCTCGCAGTTTTCTCCCAGTACTGGAGATCCGGGGCCTTGCCCGCTCCTTCGCCGAAAGTCTTGGTAGGGGTATTGACCGAAACGAACAGGATGTCGGCCGTGCGGATTGCCGCGTCGATGTCGGTGGAAAAGAACAGGTTCCTGCCGCGGGCCTTCTTCACCATGTCGAGCAAGCCGGGTTCGTAGATTGGGAGGTCGTCGCTCTCCCACGCGGCGACACGCGAAGCATTGACGTCCACGACGGCTACCTTGATATCAGGACACTTCGCCGCAATCACCGCCATAGTGGGCCCGCCAACATAGCCGGCGCCAATGCAGGTAACGTGTTTCCTAAATGTCTTTCTTGCCATGTGCGAATCTCCCTCTGAAGTGGCAGCCTATCGATTGAGAGCGCAAAAAACGATATCGGCAACGTCCCGCCGTACGGCGTCTATTGCCTGCGAATCCGGTCTCCTTTTCGGGAATGTGCAATTGGATAACAAAACCATTGCGGCCTGGCCGGGAATATTGCACATGCAAACGCACCCCGTAAATCCGGTCTTGCCGATCGTGCTCTTCGGGCAACGTCTGCCCATATACCGATTCTGTTCGAGTTCCCAGCCAAGGCCGCCTTGCAATCCAAGATGGGCTATCTGGTTTGTTTGCATCTGTTCAATGCAATGGCTGGAAAAATACCTTTTGCCTGCCCAAACACCATTGTTTAGGAGCATGTTCAAGAACCGCATGATGTCGGGAGCCGTGGAAAACAATCCTGCAGATCCAGCCACCATGATTTTTCGAAGAACAAAGGCGCTTTCGTCGTGGACCTCCCCTTGCACCGCCTTTCCGCGCCATGGATCAATTTCCGTGGGAACAATCTCCTCTTTCGGAAATTGCTCGGGGAAAAACGATGTTCTTGCCATTCCAAGCGGCCCAAAGAATTTCCGCTGAGCGGTGACGGCCAGGCATTCACCGTATATTTTTTCCACCACCATTCCAAGAAGTATGCTTGTCGCATTGGCATAGAAGAATGTCGAGCCTGGTTCGTCTGGAAATTCGGTCGACAGAATGGCGTCAAGGATGCCTTGGGGGCCGCCGTCCTTGAGTGCGGAAAGCCGGAAATTGTAGTTGAGCGTCTGGGCAAGCAGATGACGGATGAGCACCTTTTCTCTATGAGAATTGCTGAATTCCGGCACATATTTTATCAGCGTATCGTTTAGATGAAGCCGGCCCCGGTCCAGACAACGCAGCGCCAGGCTCGATGTTGGAATAGCCTTTGTGACCGAGGCAACGTCGAAGATTGAATTCTCCCTCATTGGACGGGAATCCGCGTCGAACGTGTGGCGCCCGAAAGCCATCACCTTCGGCTCTTCCCGGTTCGCAACAAAACCTACCACGCACCCTGGGAATACCTTCTCTTCTATTGCCCGTAATATCCTTTCTGCGATTTGTTGGTTCATGATGTGATTGGCACACATCGTTTGTGCTCTGTAATCCGCAGAAGCAAAGCGAGGCACATCGACGGCAATTCCCGTGCAGGATTCAACAGAGTGAAAGTGGTTTCTTGTGAAAAGGCTGCAATGGTCAAACAGTGCCGGGCGGGATTGGTTCCTGGAGAGGAGCATCCGCCGCAGGCTCAGGCATGGTTTCCGGAAGCAAGGCCCCTTGTTGCTGGTCCGCAAGCGTTGTTTCCCGCGCAGGCTCTTTTATTTGCTGTGCGGATGTCGATTGTTCCTGCGCGGCATCCCCTGAAATATCTTCCTCTGCGTCGTCTTGAGCTAGCGCTTCATCGTAGGGAGACAGGCGCTTTGTCTCAGCCACATAGGAGTCGAGCATGTTCGGTTTTGAATTGAGATGTGAAAGGAGCTCCGAAGTGCTTTCGGGGGTGAGCATAATGCGGAGTTGTTTCGACACCTTGGCGTTGAATCCCCATACCTTAAGCCGGTCCGGCGAAACCTCAAACGCATCCTCCAAGGCCACAAATACCACCTTGTCGGCCCGCAGGGCGATGCACGTTGCAGAATCGATGCAGGAGTATTCGTTCAGATAACGCAAATGGAGCTTCTGCACGTCGGCGGTTTTCGCAATGTGGTAGTATCCGGTGATCAGCATTTTGTCTTTGAATCCGTCCTTCGTTCCCGCGTATCTGGTGAGGAAGAACATATACCGGATCTTGCTCTTTGCAAATGCTCCCCTGATCTTCGTCCTGGAGCATCCATAAAACCCGTACGTGCCCGATTCATAGTTGGGTTCCGGGACCACCGGAGAGTCGGCGTCGTCGGGAATCTCCCTGATCGGAATCTCGGAAATGGGGTCCGACGAATAGTAAACAATCATTCCCGTGTTGGCCGCTCGATAGTCCTGCCAGAGAATGCTGTCTGGAGATTTCTGCATCATACCCGCGCTCATGGTTCGTATCCTTTCAAATTGTCCTTAAGGTCTGCACGTGCACCGCACAAACGGAAAAGGTTCATCCGGTGTGCGTGCTGCAGAGCGAAGCTGATTTGCAATGATCGACGTGGTGGTGATTCTAACAGCGAGCGAATATCGTTTCTTTGAATGCGTCGTAGTCAAAAAATGAAGCCCGCTAAGCCGGAAGCGCGCGGGCTTGTCATGCACTCGAATCATAAAATAAGTGGCGGCAGATTTATTGTCAACATCAAGAATTCTTTTCGCCTTCAAGAAATGTCGAGCATGTCATGCAATCAGCATCGCGTCCCCGTAGCTGAAGAAACGATAGCCCTGCGCTACGGCATGACTGTATGCACGCAACACACGTTCCCGCCCGGCAAAGGCGCTTACCAGCATGATAAGCGTTGACTTCGGCACATGGAAGTTGGTTACCATTCCGTCGACGACCTTGAATTCGTATCCTGGAAGAATCTTGAGGCCGGTCCTGCCTCCGGACGGAACGGGAAGGCCATCGCGACGGCTGCAATGCTCCAGGACACGAACCGAGGTTGTGCCCACCGCGATTACCCTGCCGCCGCATTTCTTGGTGCGAAGTATTTCTTCGGCAGTTTCTTCTGTCAACTCATACGTTTCCTCGTGCATAACATGGTCGACAGGATCACTAACCTTTACCGGGCGGAAAGTGCCGATGCCCACATGCAGGGTCACATACGACATGTCTACGCCGCGCAATGACAGTCTCTTCATGAGCTCCGGTGTAAAATGAAGGCCCGCTGTCGGAGATGCAATGGCTCCTTCGCGTTTGGCAAATAGGGTTTGATATGCCGTTGCATCTTCCCGAGTTGACGGCCTCTTGATGTAGTGAGGAAGCGCCATTACTCCATACCGGCCAAGCAATTCCAAAAGGTCTTTCACCGGGGAGCCTGGAACGAGAAACACCTCGCGAGATCCATCGGAATTAACCGCGCGTACCTCAATGGAAATGTCCAAAGCTGCGCATACCCGCACTCTGGTCCCCACGCCAAGTCCACGGCCGGGACGTATAAGACTCTTCCAACAGCCGTTGGCCCCTTGTTCCACAAGCAGCAATTCCACCCTTCCTCCCGACTGTTTTTGGCAAAGAAGCCTGGCAGGTATGACCCTGGTATTGTTAAAGATAAGCCTATCGCCAGAAAAAAGAAGGTTAGGGAGTTCCAAAAAACAGTGATCCGTCACGGCGCCGGATTCTCTTGCAAGGTACAGCAACTTGCATTCGTCCCGCTTCGCGCAAGGGTACTGGGCCACAAGGTCGGGCGGCACGGCAAAATCGAAGTCCTCTGTTCTCATTCTTGTGTCCGTTCATTAAGGAGAATCTATATTAAAATGAATGCTTCCCTTTTCCGCTCCGCTCCATCCTGTCTTTCTTTACGCCGAAACCCATTTTCGGTTCTTTCCCGCATTTCCAAGTCTTCTCTTCAAAAAAGAACCTGAGATTGTTTTCGATCTACCCTGCCGTTGCGATCCCCGCAAGGATCTTCCCGTTGTGCTGATTGTCAACGACGTCCACAGGTTCAACGCCGCCGTTGTCGACGTCGCCGTCACGGTTTCACAGGAGGGAATGGCGCCGCTCGCGTTCAAATTCAACGATCCGACTGCACATTTTGTCAATCACCCTTTTCGCGAACACGCTCATGTGTTTGTCTTCCTCATTGCTAGATCTGCTCTCCCGAATGGAAGAATATTCGTAAATTGCAGGGCAACTCTGCAGAACAACAAACGGCGATGGATCGTGCTTAACGATAATTTCTTTTCAACCTCCAAACTCCCGTTTTCATGTTACCTATCCGATGAACCGCTTCCAGGCCACAACAGGTGTTCATTTGGCGATCTGCACGTGCATTCTCAATACTCCCAGAGTCAAGTGGAATTCGGCCCTCCCATAAATATAATCGATCTAATATCAAATACTTGCGGATTGGACTTCGTTGGAATAACCGACCATTCCTATGATCTTGCCTGCTCTATGGCTGATTACCTCCAAAAGGACGATACGTTGGCCCGCTGGAATTCACTCGTTGAAGCAACATTCACGCCTGACGCCTTCAAAAATATTATTCTTTTGGGAGAAGAGATTTCAACTCTTAATGCCCATGGCAAAGCAATTCATCTCTGCGGATTAGGCCTCACCAAATTTATTCCGGGATCGGTTGACGGAGCAAGATCGAAGAAATTTGAAACAATGAATTTAGACGAAGCAATCAGGGAAATTCATAGCCAAGGAGGGCTTGCAATGGCCGCCCACCCGGGCTCAAGGTTCGGGTTGCTTCAGCGAATGTTCTTGAAACGCGGCCCTTGGACGCAAAAAGAAATGGCTGCAGATCTTGATGCCGTTCAAGCGGTCAATGATGGATTTGGCACTACTTGGCTTGCAGGCAAGCAATTGTGGATAAATGAACTGCTAAAAGGGCGACACCTCCCGGTTATTGCCGGAAACGATTCTCACGGCGATTTTAACAGGTATCGTTATTTGAGCGCTCCATTTCTTTCCGTTTCAGAGAATTTTAACCGCCATCTTTCCTTTGCAAGAACGGGAATTTACTGCAATGCAAGGTCTGGAGGAGACGTTCTTTTGGCGATACAAAGAGGAGCGACATTTGTGACGAGCGGACCATATCTCGCCATCACCCAATCATCTTCATTGGATGAGGACGCCGGTTCAGCTCAACGAGCCGCCGTTGCAAAGGGCTCAATAACCGCCACCATCAAAAGCAGTTATGAATTTGGAACTCCGAAACGTCTTGACATATTTATCGGCCAGGTTGGTGAAAAGAAGGAGCGAATCGTCTTTTCAAGGGCTTACAACGGTCAAAACACGATTGTTCAGGAGATCCCTCTTGGTTTGTACACGAATGATGCGTATGCCCGGGCAGAAGTTTCTTGTGCAAGGCAGGACGGAACAAAAACTTTTGCCGCAACAAGCCCGCTATATTTCGCGACACAATGAAACGCGCAGGCACTTCAACGCCACTTTTCAATCCTACACAAAATCAAGTATTCCGGCAGGGCGATATGCCGATTTTCTTCATCGCCTCCCCGACAGTATAGAACGATCCAACAACACATACAACCTTCTCCGGTGATTTAAATGCTTTTACGACAGCGCCACTCACCGCCTGTATTTCACACACTTCTCCCGGGAACCATGCGGGGATGTTTGATCGCAGGATTGCGGTTTCAGCGCTTCTGTCAACATTCGGCCTGGTCAAAATGATGCGCGAGGCTCTTTTGCAATACCATTCAAACATGCCTGAGGCATCTTTGTCCTTCATTATCCCCGTCACGAGACAAACGGCGGAGTCCGGAAACAGCAGTGTCAGGGTTTCCGTAAACGATTGGGCCGCGTTCGGATTGTGTCCAACGTCGAGTATGACAGTCTTTCCGTTTGATTGAACGATCTGAAACCTTGCCGCAATGAACGCCGAACGAATTCCTCTGGCAATGACCTCCATGTCTTTGAACCCGGCAGCCAAAAGCGCTCGGATGGCGACCAGCGCGTTTTCCACCTGATACCTGCCCGCAAACGGAACTTCAAATCTCCGGTCGTGGTACACAAACGACGGCCTTTCCACCGTGCAGCGGACATCGCCGGCCAGGGTTTCGGATACAAATTGACATTTGGATCCTTTGCGCAGGCACCGGCTTATGGCAAGGTTCCGGATATTCCGATCATCTGGTTCCGCCATGACAAGCGGCACACCTCGTTTGACGATACCGAGTTTTTCCCTCGCGATGGACAGAAGGTCGTCGCCCAAATACATCATGTGATCCATTGCAATCCGCGTGACGACGCTCACGTTAGGGAGAAGGATGTTCGTTGCATCGAGCCGCCCGCCCAAACCGGTTTCAAAAACCGCCCACTCTACGTGATTGCGTTTGAAAAGCTCAAACGCAATGAGCGTTGATGCTTCGAAAAAGGTGAGATCCAGTTCATCAATTGTCGGTTGAAGGTCCCGGTACACGTCGACCCACCGGGCGCCGGACACCGCCTCTCCGCCTACCGTGAACCTCTCCTTGAAATCAACGATGTGCGGCGAAGTGAAGAGTCCTGTTTTGAACCCCATGGTGCGCAGGCATGATTCCAGGTACGCGCACACCGAACCTTTGCCGTTGGTTCCGGCAACATGCAGCGAAAAATACGCCCTTTGTGGATTGTCAATACGGTCGGCTGCGGATTGCATCCGTTTCAGCCCAAGTTTAATGCCTTGGCTCGTACGGGAGAAAAGGCGCTCAGCGATGCGGTCGGCAGTGTCCATCTTCATGACGGGTTAGGATGCAAAAAGTCCATCGAGGCGGTCCATGGAAATTCGTTCGAGGCTGTCCACAACAATGTCCGCATTCCCCAGTTCCTCGGGCGGATAGGTGTTGGTGACCGCCACTACCTTCATTTTGGCGGCCTTTGCCCCTGCCACGCCCACCTTTGCGTCCTCAAACACAACGCACTCCTGCGGCTCTCTGCCCATCCGGCGCGCTGCTTCGAGGAAGATCTGTGGCGACGGCTTGCCGAGCTCCACGTCTTCGCCTGAGACCACGGAAACAAAATAACGACCCAATTTAAGGATATCAAGACCTGTGACTATGTTCGCCTTGGGTGCCGAAGAGCCGATCCCACAAGGGATTGCGTGGGACGCGGCCGAGCCAAGCAGCGCTTTTACCCCGGGCAATGCCACGCACCCGAGTTCCTTCATCATTTCGCGATACACACCTTCCTTCTTCCTGTCTATGCGGCGAATCTGGGAAGGATCGTTCGTCCATTTCCACAACTTGGGGATTATTTCCTCATTTTTCATCCCGAAACTTTGTTTGAACAGATGTTCGGGGAAGACGAGGCCTTCCTCTTTTGCAAGGCGTTTCCAGGCTTCGATATGATGCTGAGACGAATCGATGATGATACCGTCCCAGTCGAAGATGCACGAGAAGTTCATAGCGGCAGTTTTCCGGGTTGTGCAGATGGGGAACCCGAAGGGTTTCAGACCGTCTTGAAGGTTCAGCCCTGTACAGGATTATCAATGTACAAATAGCATCATTACGCCTTTTCTCACCATCATGACGCCGATCGCAGCAAGCAACAAACTGGCGAGTTTTGACACCGTTTTTGCGCCCGTCTTGCCAAGCGTCCGGATTATTGCCTGCGAGAACCACAGCACAACGCCCGCAAAGGCTACGTTGACAACGACGGCTGTGATCGTGGGGGCAAGTCCATATTGACGGAGAAGAAGAATGGTAGTGGTAAGGACCGCCGGTCCAACAATGAGCGGCACCCCTACAGGAACGGCTCCGAGGCTCTGAACGTCCACTTTATGTTGATGTTTGTCAAACGATATGAGGTCATATAGTGACAGCGCAAAAAGCAATACGCCGCCCGCGATCATGAAATCGGATACGGTTATGCCCAGCAGGTTAAGAATGATTTCGCCGATAGCGCAGAAGACCATGGCAACCGCAAGGGCGGTGATTACCGACTGGAAAACGATCTTTCGAACCCGCAGAGGGTTCACACCGTGCGTGAGATTCATGAACAGCGGTAGAACCCCGATGGCGTCTACCGCAACAAACAGAGGAACAAAACAAAGCCAGTAGTTCCGCATCCGCCGTTTCCCTTGCCTCGCTCACTTCTCCTCGAAGTCGTACGAAATGTGATACATGTCTTCCATCTTCTTCGTCGAGACTTTGAATCCGGAATTGTAGAACACCGCAAGCATGGGTTGGTTCTGCTCCAGCACCTCAGCCTCAAACCCGACAATATCCCGTTTCCGAGCAATATCCGTGAGCATGTCCAAAAGATCGGTGCCGATGCCCTTGGCCTGCCACTCGTCCCGCACCAGAAACGACACCTCCGCCTTGTTGGTGGCCTTGTTGAGGTGATAGCTGCCCAAGCCAACCATCTGTTCACCACCCATATCCTGGATCAGGCCTACAATTACCATGTCCTTGGAAAAATCACAATTTGTGAAGTCCTGGACAAAACGGTGCGGAAATGCCTTGATGGGCTTGAAAAATCTGAATGCAATGGACCGCTCCGAAAGCGCATAGCACATATCACGCAAGAGTTTGTCGTCGGTCGGACGGATGGGGCGGAAATACAATTGCGTTCCGTCCGAAAGAGGCTTCACATTATCAAATTCGCCCGGCGACGGAGCACCCGTGGAGGGAAGCTCTTTCTGGTGAGCGTAGATGTAATTGCGCGCTTTTGCCTCCTTCAGGATTTCGTTGCGATAGTCCGGGTGAGCAACCTGCGCAAGCGCGAGCACGCGTTCGCGTATGTTTTTGCCGAACAATTCGGCAATGCCGTACTCGGTAACGACGTAGTGCACGTCGGCGCGCGTGAGCACCACTCCTGCGCCCTCCGTGAGCCGGGGCACAATTCGCGACACCGTGCCGTTCTTTGCAGTTGACGGAAGGGCGATGATCGCTTTCCCATCCTTGGCGCGGACCGCGCCGCGGTTGAAATCTACCTGTCCGCCCACCCCGCTGTAGAAATTGAACCCGATGGAGTCCGAGCATACCTGGCCGGTCATGTCCACTTCGATCGCAACATTGATGGCAACCATCTTGTTGTGCTGGGCGATAACAAAAGGATCATTGACATATTCGGAAGGACGAAATTCGAAAAGAGTGTTTTCGTGGATGTAATCGTAAAGTTTGCGGGTCCCGAGACAAAAGCTCGCCGTCACCCTTCCGCGATTGATCGTCTTGCGGTTGCCGTTAATCACTCCCTTTTCGACCAGCGGAACTATCGCGTCGTTGAACATTTCGGTGTGGATTCCTATGTCATTCTTTTCGCCAAAGTACCGCAGCACCGCCTGAGGAATGGTGCCGATACCAACCTCCACGGTGGAACCGTCCTCCACGAGCGACGACACGTTCCGGGCGATGGCATCGATAGTTGCGTCCGATTCGGGAAGCCGGTATTCCAGTATGTCGCTACCGCTGAGCACCATCGCGTCCACGAGGTCGGCAGGTATGAAGGAATCACCGTAGGTGCGCGGCATCTTTTCGTTGATTTCCGCGATAACCAAGAGGCTGTTTTCAGCCGCGGCCTTCACAATGTCAACCGATATGCCAAGACTCAGGTTGCCGTTTTTGTCCGGCGGGCTGGTTTGGATGAGCGCCACGTCGAGGGGAATCCTGCCAAGCTTGAAAAGGGAGGGGATTTCCGACAGAAAAATCGGAACGTAGTCGCCGCGTCCGCTTACGATCCCCTCGCGAACGTTGGGCGCCAAAAAGAAACTGCATGTTCTGAATTTTTTGCTGTATTCTTCACTGATATAGGGCGCTTCACCCTGCGTAAGGAGGTGATATATTTCCGCGTCGATGATCTCGTTGTTGCTGGATACCAGCTCCGATACGAGCGTTTGCGGCTGACCGCATCCCGTACCGATGAAGATACGGGCGCCCGGGCGAATCCGCGATATGGCCGTATTGGCAGTTGTCAATTTGTTCTTATACCGTTCTTTCCAGTCGGTCATGATTGCCCGGGCTCCTTTGTAAGAATTATCCTTGCATCAACTACCACGGCGCCGTCTCCCTCCTGCCCCACTTTGAGCGGATTGATGTCGACCTCCTCGATCTCCGGGAAATCCATTACCAGTTGTGAAAGCCTCTGCAGGTTGAGCACTATGGCATCCACGTCGACCGGTTTTTCACCCCGGACGCCCTTGAGGAGGCGGTAGGTCTTGACGGATTCAATCATCGACATGCATTCTTCCGCGGTGACCGGCGCGAGGCCGAACGTTACGTCCTTGAGCACTTCCACAAAGATGCCGCCCAGGCCGAACATAAGCATGGGCCCAAACTGCACATCGCGCTTCATCCCCAGAATAACTTCCCTTCCTCCCATCGCCATCTTTTCGAGCAGCACTCCCCGTATCTCGGCGTCAGGCATTTTGCGTTTTATCCGCAACATCATGAGTTCGAACGCATCTTCCACTGCGGAGGCGCTTGCCAAGCCGATGCGCACGCCGCCGACGTCGGATTTATGAAGTATGTCCGGGCTGGAAATCTTCATGGCAAGAGGAAACCCTGCTTCGTTTGCGAAGCGCACCGCCTCGCCGGCCGTGGTGGCAAGTATGCCACGCGGCACGTCGAAGTTGTAGGCCTTCATCACGGCCTTTGCGTCGAATTCCCCTATTTCGAACATCTTCCTGTACCGGTATGAACGCAGGATTTTGATGACCGGATTTCTGTTGACCGCGAACCGTTCCACCATGCGGAGCTGCCGCACCTTGTAACGCGCGTAGGCAACCATTTCGTTCATTGTTTTTGCCGCGCGCTCCGGAATCGGATACTGCGGTATCCGGTTCGCCTGGAGGATGGCCACGCCTTTTGAAATGATGTCTGCTCCCATAAAGCAAGTCAACACCGGCTTGTTGTATTTCCCGGTTACCCGGACAATTTCCTTGGCCGTTCCCACGTCATCGGTCATTTTCTGCGGAGTAAGTATGATCACGAGACCGTCGACGGATTCGCTCGCAAGCAGGATGTCGATGGCTTTGCCGTATGTTTCACCGCTTGCATCACCCAGCACGTCGACGGGGTTGTGCACCGAGGCGGCAGGCGGCAGCAGTTTCTGGAGCTTGGCGCTTGTATCGTCGTCGAGCTTTGCAACTTTGAGGCCGGCCATTTCGAGTGCATCCGACATCATGATGCCGGGGCCGCCGGCGTTGGTTACAATTGCGATCCGGTCGCCCGCGGGCAGGGGCTGGTACGCAAGCGCGGTTGACACATCGAAAAGATGCTCGATGGAATTGGCGCGTATGACGCCGGTTCGCTCAAAAGCGCTGTCGTATGCCGCGTCAGCGCCTGCGAGGCTGCCCGTATGCGACGACGCAGCGCGCGCGCCTGCCAGGGTGCGGCCTGCCTTGAGGATGACGATCGGCTTTTGTTTGCCCACGCGTTCGGCCACGCGCATGAAGTCCTGGCCGCGTGAGATGTCTTCGAGGTAGGCGGCAATTACTTTGGTGTTGTCATCGTTGCGCAGGGTCTCAATCAGTTGCACCTCGTCAAGAGCTGCCTTGTTGCCCATCGAAACAAGCAGCGAAAATCCGATCCCGTTGTTGGCGGCAATATCCTGGATCGCGGTGATGAGAGCGCCCGACTGCGAAATAAAGGCGATATGCCCCGGTTCTCCCATGGGCTGCCCGAACGATGCATTGAACCGGTGCACGGGGTTGATGAGGCCGAGACAGTTAGGCCCCAGCAGCGTAATGCCCGCTTGGCGGGCCATCTGGGAAATTTCGCGTTGAAGTTTTCTTCCTTCGTCACCCGTTTCACCGAACCCCGCGGTGATTATGATGACTCCCTTTACCCCCTTGTCGATGGACTCCTTGAGAACCTGAATCACCTGCTCGCGTTTTACAACAATCACGGCACATTCAATTTCCCCCGCAATCTCGGCCAAGGTCTTATGGCACTTTAGTCCCAGGATCTCGTCGGATTTCGGATTTACCGGATAGATTGATCCGGGGAAATTGCCCGTAACGATGTTATTAAGTACTGCATACCCTACTTTGTCCGGATTGGCGGAGGCCCCGATCACGGCCACCGATGCCGGAGAGAGTAACTTGTCGAAACTCATTTTCCTCGTCCTTTTAACATGCGATTTGGGTATATTTTATCATATTTGTCGATCATTTTCCCGACATTCCAGCTTTGGGAAACCGTAAAAAATACATTCTGCGCGGGTCTATTTTGTTTTTCTTGACTGTCCTGCGGGATGCCGCCACGCAAACCGTGTCGGTCAAAACCTATCCGTAAACTATCATGGAACAGACACGCTACGCATACATTCATTCAAGCGAAATCGAAAAGTATCATTATCCCTCCTCGTGCCCATTCAAGACCGAACGGGCCGCTCTCACCAAAGCGATTCTCACGTCGAGTGGTTCCTATACCGGCGGCAACCGCGCCGAAGTTGCTCCGGTATCGCTCACCCATGACGAACTTACCCTGTTCCACACCCCTGAATACATTGAGCGGCTGCAACGGGTATCGGCCGGATCCTTCGAAGTTTCGGATCTGCATGCGGGCCTGGGCACTCAGGATACGCCGATATTCGCCGACCTCTTCACTTATGCGACTCTCGCGGCCGGAGGAACCGTCACCGCCGCGCGCCTTGTTCTGGATTCCGGTTTCCGGGCGGCTTTTAATCCATCGGGCGGCTACCACCATGCATATGCCGATAGAGCCGGAGGTTTCTGCTATGTCAATGATGTCGCCATCGCAGGTTTCGTTCTCGCCAATGCGGGCAAGAAGGTGTTCTGCCTGGACCTCGATGTGCATCACGGAAACGGCACCCAGGCCGCGTTTTACAAGGACCCGCGGGTCTTTACCGTGTCGTTCCACGAAAGTGGAAAGACGCTTTTCCCCTGGGGCGGGTTCGAAAACGAAATCGGCGACGGTGATGGCCTCGGTTTCAACGTCAACGTTCCCCTGCCTGCGGGCACCGACGACGCAATTTACTGCACGGCCTTCAAGGACATTGTTCCCCCGCTCCTGTCGGCATTCGCACCGGACGTTGTCGTTCTGGTACTCGGCATGGATGTGTTGTCGACCGACCCGCTGGCCCATCTTAAAATGACCAACAACGCCTTTGCGGATATTCTTCCCCTTGTCGCGCAACTCGGAGCGCCCATTGTGGCGGTGGGCGGCGGCGGCTACCACCCGGAAAACACGGCCAGGGGCTGGGCGCTTTTGTGGACCGTCCTGTGCGGTGTGGAGCCGGAATCCGACATGTCAATTGGGATGGGGGGCGTTTTTCTGGGAAATTCGGAATGGAACGCGGGACTGCGCGACATGAGGATCTATGCAATGGGCGACGAGAAGGAGAATATCCTGCGGGAAGTAACGGCCACAGTTGAATATGTCAAGAAGACGGTATTCCCCCTTCACGGGATCTAACGAGCCTGTAGAAAAACCCTGTTTTCAATAAAATCGGATTTCCCTTGTTCTCTGTCAAGTCAATTCGCGCTTTGTGCGGAAAGGTAAGAATGCAGGTTCAGAATTGTGGGGCGAGTGGCGTTTTTAGGTGAATCTGAGGCCTTGTGCGCCCTATAGTGAGGGACAAGCCGGCCCCCGGGCTCTTGCTAATGCCCATAGGAAGGCCCGAACCGGTAAATCTTGAAAATGTTGTGCACCATCGAGTACAGCTTCCATTGCGTATCGGCCTTTGTCCTGGTGCGCACGGTAATCCTATCGAGGCCGAGCGTCCGGCAGATGTTGGCGAACACCGGTTCCACCGTGCCCATTCGCCTGCTGTATATGTACCTGCCGAAGGCGGAGTCGAATTTCTCGATCATCCGTTTGGTATAGGCCCCCGTTGATCGTGGGCCGGATTGATCGAACTTCACCACCTGTCTGCGCTCCGTATGGTCAAGCCGCAAACATTTCTTCCGAATTTCACATGCAAGGCAGTCGGCTTTTCTCCCGGCATAGGCGATCCCGTGTTCGCCACGCGTCCCGACATAGTTCTTGTTCAACACGTAAAGCTTGTTGCCTGCAGGGCAGGTAAGCGTGCCGTCGGATTCATTCAGGATAAAATCACTTGGGGTAAAGTAGTGCTTTGACCGTACCGGCGTCTTGTTGCGGTCAATCGGATTTTTGTGCCGGTCCGCATCCGCAAACTGCGGGTCGCGCTTGCGGAATTTATTGTCCGCAACGTACCCGTCCACTCCTTCTTCCGCAAGCATCTGCATGTTCGCTTCGCTATGAAAACCGCTGTCCGCAGTCACTTTCGCCTGAGTAAAAATGTCGGGCTCGCCTATGGCCTCAAAGTTCTCCCGCACACCGTCGATCATCGGCTTCAAAAGCGCGTTGTCCGTCCCCTCGCTGAATGCCTCGGCATGAACGATCACCTGGCGCTTTTCATCAACCGCCGCGGCGCCGTTGTAGCCCTGGATCACGCCGTGTGAGCTCGGCATCTTCGCGCTCTCGTTGTCCGTGATGTTGCTCTTCTTCGCCTGTCCCTTAGCCCCGCGCTTATCCTCGTTTTTCCGCATCCAACGGTTGATCTTGCGCACCTTCGAACGAAGGTGGTTGATCGCCTTCCGTTCCTTCTTCCGTATGTCCTCGCCAAGTTCACGCTCATCGCACTCGCGGTGCTTGCGCAAAAGAAAACGAACCTGGTACTCTATCTTCTTCTTCCGCTTCTCGAAATCCTCGAGTGTGCCGCTCCACTCCTTGGCGCAGTTCGAAGACATCTTGCAGCCATCGATCGCAAACATTTGCCGGCTGATCAATCCCTCCTCCGCGCAATACAACAGGATGTCTCGGAACAGCGGCGTGATCTCCACATGCATCGACGAAATAAAATGTGCAATCGTCGTAAAATGCGGCTTCGTATCGGCCGAGAGTGCCATGAACATCACGTTCTCCTCGCAGCAGCGCTGGCTATACCCCAATTACTTTCTCAGTCGAAATGGGAGTTTTCTCTTTGAATTGACCTCTGTATTCTTCAGGTGTTTTCCCCTTTAGTGATCCGTGTGGCCGTATCCGGTTGTAAATGTTCTTCCAATGTTCGATTATTCTTTCTGCGTCCTCTAATGAGATGAACCAGTTTTCATTCAAGCATTGGTCCCTGAATATCGAATTGAATGATTCTACAAAAGCATTCTGGCTGGGCTTGCCGGGCTGAATGAATTCCTGCCTTACCTGGTTTCGTATTGCCCAGAGCATGAGTTCTTTGCTCCGGAATTCCGGGCCGTTATCAGTCAACAGAGCTTCCGGCTTTCCGTACCTGGCCACCAGGTGGTCTAGAACTTGGCAGACTCCTAGTGCTGGAATAGAACGTGCTACCTTGATTGCAAGAGCCTCACGGGTGCAGTCATCGACAACATTCAGGCATTTCAGCTTGCGCTTGTCGGAAGTACTGTCGAATATGAAATCCATTGACCAGCGACGGCTTGGCCGATCCGGCAGCGTCAACGGCATCCGTTGGCTATTGCGTTTCTGACGCCTCCTCCGCTTGCTTTTCTGAAGCGATTCTTCCTTGTAGAGCCGATGCACACGTTTGTGATTTACTATGTACCCAAGGTTGCGGAGATACCAATAAAGCGTCGGAAAGCCCCATGAACGGAACGATGAAATGGTTTCATGCATTTTTGTTTTCAACTCGCTGTTCAAAGCCGATTCCTGCGGTCGATAGCGGTACCCTGCCGGTGTCATACCCAGAAGTCCGCATGCTTTCCGTTGACTCAGGCCTTGCCGCATTAGTGCGTCCACAGTCAGCCTACGCTGAGGACGCTTCACTATTTTCTTTGCAGCACTTCCTTCATTGCATCGATCTGAAGTGCCTGGTCTGCAACAATCCGCTTGAGCCGGCTGTTTTCGCCCTCGATCTCCTTCATCCTTTTCAGATCAGAGAGCTCAAGTCCGCTGTATTTGCTCTTCCAACGGAAGTACGTGTTCTCTGAAATACCATATTGACGACAAAGATCAGCGACTTTGGCTCCGCGGTCGCCCTCTTGCAGGATCCGAAAAATCTGCTCTTCACTGTAGCGCTTGCCTTTCATGAGTCCTCCTAGTTAGTTTAAAATAACTCGGAAAACTCCCTTCTCAAATGAGCAAGTTTTCGGGGGTATAGCCAGCGCGCTATGTCCCGGCTGTGCATGATGCCCCGGGAATACGCGTAGAGAACAATCTTCAGCATCACGCGCGGGTCGTACGCGGGCGCACCGGTCTCGTCGTTGGTAAACCGGCCCTCGAAAACAGAAAGGTCCAGCACATTATCCACGATCTCGCTCAACGCGAACTCGAAACTGCCCGGAATGATCTGCTCGCGAAACGTGATGGGGATAAGCTTGCCTTGTTCGTAGGAATACTCTTTGTAGCGGGCCATCGGCCTTCCTTCCTGCTGAGTTTACAAATAATATAAGGAAAAAAGACCGGAATTTCAGGTAAAAGTGGCGGGAAAGGGACTTTTTCTACAGGCTCAACGGAACGCTATCCGCCTCTTTCTGAGGCCCGCAACCATGCCCGCGAACTTCCTATGGGCGCCCAAAAAGAAACTCGCGCTCGCCGTTGGTGCACAGATATGAAGTTCGCTGCTCCAGCGGCCGCATCACGATCTCGATATCGCGGTTAGACCGGTGAAAGTACGCCAACTCCTTTGCACGAATTTCCTGAAGTTGCACCGTTGTGCCGCGGACAACCCGTGCGATATGCAAATACGGCTGCGGCGTGGACGACGGACCGGCCATCATGACGAGCAGGCCGTTTGGCTTCAACATGGCACACCACGTTTTCACAAGGTCTGTCAGCAACCATGTTTCGAGGTGATCCGGAATGTCCCATACGTTGATACCGTCGAACCGACAATCGCGGTAGTCAATTATTGCGAGGGCTCTCTCCAGCTCCTGCCCAGGCACTTGCATCTTATTAGTCAATCGTAGCACAAAATCGCATACGCTCAATTTTGCGCCAAGGCTGAGAAAAACCGAAATGTTATTGCCCGATATCGGACCGATATCGAGAATCTCCGGTCTTTCACACTTGGCAAGATGCGCAAAATATCGCTGCAACATTCTGCTTTCGTATTCGCCTGCTTCCCGTTCATTACTTCCGCGAGGGGCGCGGTTCTCAACGGCGCTCAAATGCATTTGGACTATACCGGAGGCATCGACGGCGGCTCATCGCCTTCCGGTGTCCCTTGGGCGTCAGCAGGTTGCTCGGCAATGGTCTGCTCGGAGGCCAGGGCCTTTTTGGGCTCCTCTTTTTCCAGCTCAATGGTTGCCTTGATAAAGGCCCCGTCTTCAATTGCAATGCGCTTTGCAGTGATCAGACCCGTAAAATCAGCCTCTTTGTTGATCTGCACCTTGTTACGCGCGATGATGTTGCCTGCCATCATGCCGCTAATTATCACGTCTTGGGCATCCACATCAGCTTCGATATGTCCTTTGAGTCCGATGGTTATACAATGCGATTTGGTCTCGATGGTCCCCTTCATCCGACCTTCAATAATGATGTCCTCATCGGCAAGCACGGTCCCTTCGATTGAAATGTGTTCCCCAATGACCGTTTCCTCCGATGATCTCGACGTGGCACCGGCGTTTGAGCTCTCATGAACGTGCCTGAAGTCGCTGCCGGTATCTTTCTCCTCACGATTTCCCATTTTAAGCATTTGCAGTTCCTTTCCGCTGACAGTTGGTTCCTGTAAAACGACGGCCGTGTTGCCCTCGTGGCCTCGCCCGCGGACTATTTCCTGCCGCAAACGGGTCACAAGGTTTTTCATCCAGATAGTAGATCGTTCCGCCTTCGTCAATTTGCTTCACCTTTCTTAACCATATTTCTATTAATCAACCAGAATCGTTCAAGTTTTGCTTTGTCCGCCTGCCTGTCGCGAATCCGGATTCTGCCGGTCGACCATCCAACCAAGATATTCGGGCGGCAACGCGCTCGCTTCGTCGAGCAATTTGACATGCTCGGGATCAAGTTGGACATCGGTTGACGCAAGATTATCGTCGAGCTGCTCGCGGGTCCTTGCACCGATTATGACGCTGGTAACGAACCGGCGACTTAGAAGCCACGCGAGCGCGACGCGTGCCACCGATATGCCAACGGCTTGTGCTACGGTTCGCATCGTCCTTATCACGGTCGCCGCTCGAAGCCGGTCAACGGGCGGAAAATCGAAGGCGCTGCGCCTGCTGCCCGCGGGTCCGGGTTGCTCCAGGTCGAACTTTCCGGACAACAAGCCTCCGGCAAGCGGGCTCCACGGAAACAAAGCGAGACGTTGGTCTAAAGCAAGAGGCACGACCTCGCGTTCGATGTCTCGTCCCGCAATGGAGTAATACATTTGTGCGCTTTGAAAACGGGCCAAACCGTTGGCGTCGGCAAAAGCGAGCGCCTTCATGGCTTGCCAAGCAGGAAGATTGCAATAGCCGATGTAACGCGCCTTGCCCGAACGGACCACCTCGTCCAACGCTTGAACCGTTTCCTCGATGGGCGTGTCCAGATCAACGCCGTGGATCTGGTACAGGTCTACATAGTCCAGCCCCAAACGTCTCAAACTGGCCTCTATCGACGAATGAATATGTTTTCGCGATAATCCGACCTGGTTGACGCCCGGCCCCGTGCGACCGCGCACTTTTGTTGCAATGATAAGGTCTTCGCGCGGCCGGGAAAGCGTTACAAGAGTTTCACCTAAAATACGCTCCGCTTCACCCTCGGAATATACGTCGGCAGTATCAATAAAGTTGACACCCGCGTCGATTGAGGCCCCGACGAGCTTCCCGGCCTCCGAGCCGGTAACCGTGCCTATGGTTTGCCAAAATCCCTTGCCGCCGAATGTCATGGTGCCGAGGCACAATTCAGATACCTGCAGGCCGGTTCCGCCAAAAGGACGATAACGCACGAGCAGCCCCTTTCGCAATGAAACTGATTTCAAGAGCAGGCGAATGGTGATGATGGCTGATCAAAAATCGAGCCAGCACAGATCCTGGGAAAAGGTTCGTTTTCTTATCGTGCGCAAGGGCCATTACCCCACGAATTCTTAATTTTGAAAAGAAATTCCGAAAGTGATAATCTTGTGCAAACAGGGAATGAAGGGGGCGGGTCCCGGCACCGAACTCATCTTTTCGAGCTAAGACACGCACACGAATTGGCAGCGGCATATTTGCAGCCTACTCGTCCACGACGGCAGGACCCGTTTTATGAATGCCTATCGATAATGCGCTCGATTGTACTCACGCCTGATCCAATCAAAGCGTCAGCCGAATTGCTTTGGCCGCTTGGGAGGTAGGGCACGTCACTCATCTTTCCAAAGAGTCCTTGCCCGACCTCCTTGCGTAAACGGGTCTCCCTTGTCACGGCATTACCGGCTACTTATTCGCCGGCCCAAGCGGAAGCACAGTTTTGCCGTAAATCTCGTTGAGCACCTGCGCAATGCCGGCATACATGGCCGAAAGCCCGCAGAAAATCCCTTCGTATCCCGCGAAGGTCTTGACCGCAACGCTTCCTGTGCCATGATCAATGGCAAGCAGAAAGAACAGGATTGTAAGGGACCCGAATACAACCTGGAGGGCCTTGTTGATTTTGAGCGTCCCGACAAAGAGAAGCAGGGTGAAGATACCCCACATTGTCAAGTAACAAACCATACCCTTGTCGGAGGTCTTGTCGATCCATCCGAGCTTCGGTAAGACGATCAGCGCAACAAGCGTTAACCAGAACGCTCCGTACGACGTAAAAGCAAGTGTGCCAAAGGTGTTCTTTTTTTTCCACTCCATAATCCCCGCAATAAGCTGGGCCATTCCACCATAAAAAATCCCCATGGCCAGTATCATCGAACCAAGCTCGATGATACCTGCATTGCAAATATTGAGAAGTACGGTGGTCATGCCGAAACCGAACAACCCGAGCGGCGCCGGATTGGCGGTTGTGTCCTTGATTTCGAAAGGCGCGTTTTCGTTCATTTCTTCCTCCTCGGTCTGAAATAATTGTTACTGACGATTCTTTACAAGCGAATCCACAACGCTCGGATCCGCAAGCGTCGATGTATCCCCCAAGCTGCCGATGTCGTTCTCCGCGATTTTGCGCAGAATGCGGCGCATTATCTTGCCCGAGCGGGTCTTGGGCAGGCCCGGGGCAAACTGGATCTTGTCGGGCACGGCGATGGGGCCGATCTCCTTACGGACGTGGTTCATGAGTTCTTTCTTCAGTTCGTTGCTTTCAGCGACTCCGTCTACAAGCGTAACAAACGCGTACAAGCCCTGTCCCTTGATCTCATGCGGCATGGGCGTGACTGCCGCTTCAGCGACCTTCGGGTGGCTCACAAGCGCGCTCTCCACCTCCGCGGTGCCGATACGATGTCCGGACACATTGACTACATCGTCGATGCGTCCCATGAGCCAGTAATCTCCTTCCTCATCAACTCGACAACCGTCGCCCGTAAAGTACAAGTCGTTGTACATGGAGAAATACGTGTCGATGAATCGGTTGTGATCACCCCACATTGTGCGCATCATCCCCGGCCAGGGTTTCTTGATGCATAATTTGCCGCCTTCGTTTACGGCGCATTCGGTGCCGTCGTCGCGAAGGACAACGGGATCAACGCCGAAGAACGGCCTGTTGGCGCTGCCCGGCTTGAGCGTGTGCGCGCCCGGCAGCGGGGTGATGAGAATGCCGCCGGTTTCGGTCTGCCACCAGGTGTCGACAATGGGGCATTTCTTGTGGCCGATGTTTTCGTAGTACCAGATCCATGCTTCCGGGTTGATAGGCTCCCCAACGCTGCCGAGCACACGCAAAGAGTCCATTTTGTATTTTGCCGGCCATGCTTCGCCTTCGCGCATGAGCGCTCGTATTGCGGTTGGCGCGGTGTAGAACACGGTTACCTTGAATTTGTCAATAATATGCCAGAAGCGGCCGGCATCCGGATATGTAGGCACACCCTCAAACATGAGCGACGTCGCGCCGTTGGCCAGAGGTCCGTACACAATATAAGAGTGCCCGGTTACCCAGCCGATGTCGGCCGTGCACCAATACACGTCATCGTCGTGAATGTCGAAAATGTACTTATGCGATATCGCGGCATGAAGGAGGTAGCCTGCAGTCGTATGCACGACGCCCTTGGGTTTACCAGTTGAACCGGAGGTGTACAGAATGAACAGGTTGTCTTCGGCGTTCATGGTCTCAGGCTTGCAGTCGGCAGAGGCCTTTGCAATCTCCTCGTGATACCATGAGTCGCGCCCCGACGCCATGTTGCACGGCTCGTCTGTAACCTTTACCACAATTACCTTCTCAATGGTCGGAGCATTCTTGAGCGCCTCGTCGGCAATATCCTTAAGCTTGATGTGTTTCCCGGACCTCAGAGACACGTTGGAGGTCACCAGAAGTTTACACTGGGAGTCGTTGATCCTGCCCTTGAGAGAATCCGCGGAAAACCCGCCAAACACGATGGAATGAATTGCGCCGATACGGGCACAGGCGAGCATCGCCACTGGAAGTTCCGGAACCATGGGCATATAAATGGCAACGCGGTCGCCCTTTTTCACGCCCTTGGACTTTAGCACATTGGCAAATTTGCAGACCTGTTCGTGGAGTTCCTTGTAGGTAATTTTGCGGACATTGTTCTCTTCCTCCCCCTGAAAGAGAATGGCCACCTTGTTCGCCGTTGCTGTTTTCAGATGACGGTCCAGGCAGTTGTACGATACGTTAAGCTGGCCGTCGGCAAACCAAGTGTGCTGTATTTTGCGGCCCTTTGTGTTCCAATCGTACTCAAGAGCTTTGGTGGGGTTCTTGACCCACGTAATTATCTTTGCCTGTTCGAGCCAGAACGCGTCCGGGTCTTTTATCGATTTTTCCCACATGTTCTTGTAGGAATCGAAGCCCTTAACGTGCGCGCGCTCCTGCACCTCCGCCGACGGAGGGAATCTCCGCTTTTCCACCATAAGAGATTTCATCGCGTTTGGTTGATCCGCCATAGCATACTCCCTTCATAGATCGTTATTCGTGATTGAATATTTACAAAAAGCAACAGTGCTAACGCGTTATCATCCGGCAAGATGGATTGACCACTTGCGCTGCAACACAAGCGCAAAGTGAAATAATATATATCGAATGGAATTGTCCGATCAAGCAGTATTGTGAACAAAATCCCATGAGCGGGTCCCACGTAAGGAGGTTCACTACGATTTTCCACTGGATGCATGAAGACCTTAAGCCCTCGAAATTCGGCACATCGTAGATCCGCAACGCGGAGTTGGCTGCACTGTGCCGCCAAATGCAAAAGGGGCGGTACGGTGCCGCCCCTTTTGCGCGCATCAAACAATCCTGTTTGTCAGTCAAGGTAGAATTGGTTCACATTGTCAATCACGTTTGCCGAATTCTTGTACTGTACATACCAATCGTCGAAATTTTTTTCCACGCTTTCACCAATCAGTTTACGTTGAATGGCGATGACCTCCGGGCTCCCCCACGGCACCGTTGCAGACGCGTTCTTGTGCCAGACGGGTTTTACTACGCAAAAAGAACCTGCCGCATCGATAATGTCGGAAACTTTTCCATCCGGCAACACAAACGCCGTGGCAACGGCCTGGTTGTTATAACCCACCGGAGTATACTGCAAGCGTCCAACCGTGTCGGTGACGCCGGAAATGATAAGTGAGTCCGATTTTGAGTAGCGGGCTACATCACCTTTGTCGGTCGTTTTCTGGCAAAAATCCGCAAGGTGCTTCTTTGCTTTTTCAAGCCTGCTTTCCTCGGCCAGAGTCCGCACGATACGCTCGCGAGCAACGTCCAGCGGCAGGATTCCTTTCTTCACTTTGAGTTTCACCTGAAGAATGAAATACCCTTCGTCGTTCTCCAAGAGGTCGGAGATTTCATTTTCGGCCCGGTTGAATGCAAACGAGGCCGCGCCGGCCACGCTCCCGATTTTGGGAATCATGTCCCCGCGTTTGAAAAGGCCCGTGGAATCAACCACCACGGAAGAAATCTTCTTTGACACGTTCTTGATGCCATCCGAAACAATAAGCCCGTGTACGCTGTCGGCAAGGGCGTTGAGTTTGTCAATTGTCTCGCCCGAGGGAGATATTTTCCTCAGAATATGCCGCACATGCGCCATTTGCTTCCCATCCTTTATCTCCCGCTGTTCCACCAGAATAAGGTGGTAGCCGAATCGGGTTCGCACAGGCATGGAAATCTGATTGAGCGGGATCGAAAAGACAACCGAATCGAATTCAGGCACCATCGACCCTTTGGCGACCCAGCCGAGGTCGCCGCCCTGGGCAGCGGTGCTTTCGTCGTCCGATTCCAGCTTGGCTTCCTCGGAGAATGAAGAGTCGCCCATCTTAATCTTTCCGCGCAGGTTCGCAAGTTCATCGTAGGTGGCTTTAATGTCGGCGGGCGTGGCGACTTTCGGAATCTTTGCATAGTAGAGATCAACCTGTTCGTCCGTCACAAACGAATCCGGGTGCGCCTGATAATATCCGGTGACGGCTGCGTCGGAGGGTTTGTCCGGCTGGAAGGCTTGTACGTTCACCTTTGCGTATTCAAAAACGGCCTTTTCGTTTTGCATTCGATATTCATAGCTCACCTCGGCCTTTGTGGGAAAGTCCTGAACGGAGAGCAGCAGCCGTAGGGTTTGCAGCGGGACCGAAAACTCCTGAATGGTCTTTTCGAATTCCAGCATTCCCTGATTCTCGTAGATTTCTGGTTTGTTGAGGAAGGCGACGAACTTTGCAGTATCAAAAACGCCCTCAGTCTGAAACTGCTTTGCAGAAACAACTTCCTGAGGAGGATTCCTCTTTATAAACTCATACACTTCGTCAGTTGAAGCGCCGATCTTCATCTTGCGGAAAACTTCCCCGAGAAGAATCCTGCTCACCTCGGTTTCCCACACCTGCCGGGGGACCATGCGGCTTTGTGCGTCGGGAATTTCGGCGCCCGCGTAGCGCTCTCGTTCTTTTTCCCTCTCTGCGGTCACCATTCGCTCGAAGGTTTGCAGGGAAATCTCAGTGCCGTTCACCTTTCCAATCACGTTCTTAACGCGGTTGCGGCTGGAAAGGTCCATTCCCCATGCAAACACAATAGTTGCGATAAAGGCGACGATCACAACCCACATTATGATTGCGGCATTGTTCCGTAACGATTGAATCATGACTATGCTCCCGTTTACGCTGTCTCGAGTAAGGCGCGCAAACTGTTGCGCCTGCTATTGTTTCATTTTCGGCTTGAGCAAATTCTGGTACATCAATTTGTTCGAAATAATGGCGAGTGCGCTCTTGAACTGGGCGTCGTCGAGAAGCTTGATCCGGTACACGGCCTCGTTGTCTTGTCCCAAGTCCCGCACCATAAGCGCCTCGCGCAGGTAATTCCGGATTTCCGGGTCATTTTTCGACACTTCGCGCTTGCTTTCATCTGCGAGGATCTTCGCCATTTGCTGCGAAATCTTCTTGAGCACGTCCATTTCTTCTTTTGTCCATTCCGGCTTCTTAACAAGTGAAAAAGCGGATGAATCGGCGCCCGAATTCTTCGTGGTATCTTTCGTGGAATCAAGTATGCCCGCCCGGGTCTTGAATTCGTCGAACACGAGCTGGGCATAGCTTTGGTATTTAAACGCGATAGAATCGAGAAAATGATTGTAGTCCTTCATGATGGGTTCCGTAATGGTAAACCTCTCGTCGATCTTGACATGTTTGGCCGAAAGCCGAGGATATTCGTAATTTGCAAAGGAAAAAAACACGTCTTTGAGGAACAGCGATCGGATGACGAAATCCGGCATTTTCTGTTCGATAATAGTATCGGGAATAATGCCGCCCTCGCCGTGCACGATTCGCATGTTTTTTGTGCGAAAGCTGGTGGTGTCCTTGCCTGCGATTTTCGAAGTGTCGGTTGCCTTGCCCGTCGAATCCTTCCCTTCCGCATTTTCTTCTTCGTCCTCATCCGATTTTTTGGTTTTGCCGCGAATGCCGTTTTCCGGCTTGTTAATACAGCGGCCAGACGGCGTGTAATAAAATGCCGTGGTAAGCTTCAGGTGGGTATCGTCGTCTATTTGAAGAATACTTTGAACCGATCCCTTGCCGAAGGTGGTGTCGCCCACAATCAGGCCGCGGTCCCAATCTTGTATGGCGCCCGAAACGATTTCGGAGGCGCTTGCGCTCGCGTTATTGACAAGCACGATAAGCGGAATGTCAAGAGGCAATACGGGATTTGACGACACATAGTATTCCTTGTTCTGCCCCTGGACCCGCCCCCTGGTGTACACCACCAGCGATTTCTTTTGCAGGAACTTGTCGGCCACCTCAATTGCCTCGGGCAGGAGCCCGCCCGGGTTAAATCGCAGGTCAAAGATAACGCCCTTGATGTTGCGCTTGAGCAGTTCCCTTAGTGCTTTTTCGACTTCGGTGCCTGCATCCTGAGAAAACGTTTTGAGCGAGAGATACCCGATGCCTTCGCCGAAAACACCGTAGTAGGGGACCGATTTGATACGGATTATGGCACGGGTAATCTTGTACTCCAGGTCTTTGGGCTCTCCACGTCTGCGAATGGTGATGTTGACGTCGGTGTCCGGTGCGCCTCGCAGTTTGCCCACCGCTTCGTCAATTGTTATGCGATCGGTTGATTTGCCGTTTATCTTCAGAATCTGGTCGCCGGACTGGATGCCCGCCCGCTCCGCTGGCGTTCCCGGTATGGGCGTCATGACGGTAAGGACCTTGTCGCGGATGGAAATTTGAATGCCAAGGCCGCCAAACTTTCCTTCGGTTTGAATCAGCAGTTCGTCGAATTGCTTCTTCTCAAAGTAATTGCTGTGGGGATCGAGAATCGAAAGCATTCCCTCAATGGCGTTGTCGATAAGCTTCTTTGACTCGATGCTTTCAACATAGTTCTGGTGGATCTTGGTGAAGACGCGGTCAAATCGCTGTACATCTTCATAGAAATTATCATTGTCTGCCTTTGTCACATCAAAGGCAAGACCGCCGATCACCACAACCAAAACGATCACACCCAGAAAGGGTATCCTGCCTGAAAGCATTTTTGATTCGTTTCCCGAAGTATTCTTCATGACAACTCCTCCGCAAGAACGTTTCGCTGCGGCGCTCAACGGTGAAAATAGACGGCACGAAACCGTATAAAATACATTAGAGTTCCGCACTCCCCCACTTTTTATTTGGTAAGAAAATCACCGTTGGCGAAGCAACCGCAGCGAAATTGTCTTCCACACGGAACGCGTCAGATCCTCTTCAGCCGTATTTCCGTTCAAAACCACAATCCTCTCTGGGTACAGCGAAGCAAGTTCGAGGTAGCCTTTCCGCACTTTTTCGTAGAATTCCCTCCCGTTACCTTCAAGGCGGTCCGGGTGCTTCTTTGTCTTTGCCAAACGCGCAAAAGCGGTATTCACGTCCAGGTCGAAGAGAAATGTGACCGAAGGAACCATGCCGCCTGTTGCAAATTCGTTGAGCCTTTTCAGCGTCTCCATCGCAATCCCCCTGGCGAACCCCTGGTACGCGAAAGTCGCTTCCATGAACCTGTCGCACAACACAATGTTGCCTTTGTCAATTTCAGGGGCAATTTTCTCGCATACGTGTTGTGCTCGCGCAGCAAGGTACAGGAGCACTTCGCATGCGTTGCACATGCTGTTATTTGCAGGAGAAAGCAGAATACCCCGGATGTCTTCGCTGATGCGGGTGCCCCCCGGCTCTCGCGTAACCACACAAGGGATTCCCTTTTTCGCAAGAATTTGCTGCGTGCGCGCAACCTGCGTACTTTTGCCGCATCCGTCAATACCCTCGAAAGTGACGAACAATCCGCTCATGCGGTTGCCCCGTGGCATTTTTTGTATTTTTTGCCGCTTCCACACGGGCAGGGATCATTGCGGCCTACCGCAGGAGTGGTGCGCACGACGGGCATTCGACGCACCGGTCCCTCGGCTTGCTGCCCCCTGTTGGCGACCAACTGGCCTGTCGGGCGAGGCTGCGCTTCGCCCGACTCGGCTTGCGCCTGGCCCGAAGAAGAGAAAATGTCGAACGCCCCATGCATGGTTTGCGCCCGGTTGAGCCCCATCCGGTCTTCTTCCGCGCTTACCGCTTCAAGCCGGAAAATAAAGGAGGTGACATCGCGTGCAATGCTGCTGCGGAGCTCTTCAAACATCTTTACGCCTTCACGCTGGTATTCGTAAAGAGGATTCTTTTGGCCATACGCTCGATATTGCACGCCGCCTTTGAGATGGTCCATCTCGTACAGATGATCTTTCCACAGATTATCGATAACCATGAGAAACACCCCGCGCTCGAACTGACGCATTATCTGGGGCGTAAGCCGCTGTTCCTTTTCCTCGTACCGGGCCTTGACCAGCTTCCATATGCCGTCGAACAGCGTGTCCTGAGTAATCTGTGATGCGGCATCCTGGGGCGGCGCATAGGACACCCCCATGGTTGTTTGAATTTCTTTGCTCAGGTCTTTGAGGTCCCACTGCTCGGAGTAGCGTCCTTCCGAGGTATACTTGAAAATGATTTCTTCGAGCGAACCGGCGAGTTGATCCAGGATCTCATCCTTTATATCTTCACCTTTGAGAATCCTCTGGCGCAACCCGTAAATCTCCTTTCGCTGAAGGTTCATGACGTCGTCGTACTCTTTGAGGTGCTTTCGGATTTCGAAGTTCCGCGCCTCAACGCGTTTTTGCGCATTGCCGATGGCGCTCGTCACAAAGGGATGGGAAATAACTTCCCCTTCCTGAGCGCCGAGGCGGTCCATGATTGACGCGATTCTTTCCGAACCGAAGATTCGCATGAGATCGTCGTCGAGCGAAAGAAAGAATTTGGATGAACCAGGGTCGCCTTGCCGGCCCGACCGGCCACGCAGCTGGTTGTCTATGCGACGCGCCTCGTGGCGTTCGGTACCAACAATGTGAAGCCCGCCCAGTTCCACCACTGTATTATGCTCATCTTCAAGCTGTTTAAACAGCTTGGCGAACCGCTGTCGTTTCTCCTCAAGACTCAGATCCTCAACAGCGATTCCCTCCTTGAGCAATTCGTTGTTTGCGGTGGCCTCGAAATTTCCGCCAAGAACGATGTCGGTTCCACGGCCGGCCATGTTCGTGGCAATGGTGACGGCCTTGAGCCGCCCAGCCTGCGCCACGATCTGCGCTTCCCTGGCGTGCTGCTTCGCATTGAGCACTTCGTGGACAATCCCGGCCCGCATCAGGAGCTTGGAGAGCAATTCCGATTTCTCGATCGATGTGGTGCCCACGAGTACCGGGCGGCCCTTTTCGTACATGTCGGTGATTTCTTTGACGACCGCGGCATATTTCTCCCGGTTGGTGCGGTAAATCTCGTCCTCGTGATCCTCACGCCTCATTGGACGGTAGGTTGGCACCGTGACAACGTCGAGTTTGTAAATTTCATTGAACTCGCCAGCCTCGGTAATGGCCGTGCCGGTCATACCCGAAACCTTGGCGTACATCTTGAAGAAATTCTGGAATGTGATGGTGGCCAGAGTCTGGTTTTCACCGGCGATTTTCACGCCTTCCTTCGCTTCGACGGCCTGGTGCAATCCTTCGCTCCACCGCCTGCCGTGCAGGATGCGGCCCGTGAATTCATCCACGATAAGAATCTGGCCGTCCTGTACCACGTAGTCGACGTCGAGCTCAAAAAGCGAATAGGCGCGCAGCAGCTGGCTCACGCTGTGGATACGCTCGGAACGTTCGGAATACATACGGTGAGTCTCTTCCCTTTTTTCCGATTTCTCAAGCGGCGTGAGAGCGGGGTGGTTGTCTATCGTGTGCAGCAACTCCGACAGGTCGGGTACGATAAAAAAATCCGGATTCGACTGGGAAACAAGAGTCCGGCCCTTTTCGGTCATTTCGGCGCTGTGACCCGATTCGTCAATAGTGTAGAACAGTTCTTCGTCAATTTCGTGCAGTTTCTTTTCGCGCAAATAATCGGTTTCCACCTGCTTCATGTATTTCGAAACGCCTTGTTCTTTAAGAAGCTTGATGAGTTTCTTGTTCTTGGGAGCCCCGCGTTTGACGACAAAAAGTTTGTATCCCAGTTCATATTCTTTTCCCTCTTTGCCTACAAGCTGTTCGATCTCATTGAGCACATTCTGGACATACTGAGCCTGCGCGTTCACGAGGCGTTCCACACGCGGCTTGAGTTCTTCGTATTCTCTGTTCGATTTGGTCACCGGCCCGGAAATAATGAGCGGCGTGCGGGCTTCGTCGATGAGAATGTTGTCCACTTCGTCGATGATGGCGAAATTGAGTTCACGCTGCACGAGCTGGGAGGGTGAACTTGCCATGTTGTCGCGCAAGTAATCGAAACCGTATTCGTTGTTAGTTCCGTAGGTGATGTCGCATTCGTACGCCTGGCGCCGTTCCGGCGTGCCCGGCTCCGTATTGTCCAGGCACCCCACGGTAAGACCGAGAAATGAATGGATTCTTCCCATCCACTCACTGTCCCGTTTTGCAAGGTAATCGTTGACGGTGACGACATGTACGCCTTTTCCCGAAAGAGCATTGAGGTAAGCGGCCAAAACTGAAACCTGCGTCTTGCCCTCGCCGGTCTTCATTTCCGCGATTTTACCCTGGTGCAACACAATAGCGCCCATGACCTGAACGTCGAAATGCGCCATGAACGGAATTTCCTTCTTGAAGTAGGGGTCAAACACCGTGCGGCGCTCGCCCAGCACCCGGTGCGTGGCCTCTCTGCAAACTGCAAATGCTTCAGGAAGTATGTCGTCGAGCGTTTCGCCCCTGGAAAGCCTGTCTTTGAATTCCGTCGTCTTTGCTTTTAATTGTTCGTCCGTAAGAGGGCACAGAGAGTCCTTGAAGCTGTTCACCTTGTCCACAATTGGACGAAGCTTTCTCATGTCCCTATCCTGCTTGGAACCAAAAACCGCGCCCAACACCTTCAAAATTAGCATAACATTCCGCCTTCTCAAATCGTAACTATCTGAATTATATGTTTGTTGTATTTCCGACCTCAGAAATTACATCAGGACCAATTCAAATTCTCAGTACAACGGTCCCTGCACGAAATTGCGCCCGGAATCAACGAGGCGATTGCAATCTTGGCACTCCTGCGGGGAGCACCATCACCGGTTTCCGTAACGGAATGCTTCTGCGTTTCAGGGACCTTGACAGGCGCTGCGGCCGCAAAATAGGCCGCAGGGAATTGCAGTTGTTGTGCAGAACATCGCAGGCACTATGCGCAGAAATTCCGGCCGCCGCGCGCCAAACCTGCCCGTCATACATTATCCCTCAATCGTGCACGATATCGGAACACCGCGGGAGAATTTGTCAACCAGTTCACTGAGGGCTTTCTGCTGGTCCGAACTCACCTCACAGAACTGCATGCCCACGCGAAACCCGTCGGAACGTTCCTGGCAGTAAACCACCTGAGCCTTCACCTGGAGCGCATTGAACTTTGCGGAAGCAAACGCACCCTTTTCGAGCTTCTTTGCAGAGAAACAGCACACCCCGGTCTTACTCAAATCGAACAGCTTCGGTTCATTCGCCCCGTTCAGATTGAGAAACTCAATCCGTTCACTGGCCCTGTCCTTCATAAGTTTCTCCATGGTTTAAAGAAATGGAACGCATGCGCTTTGCCCCAGCCAAAAGAAGCCCGTTGACCGGGTGAAACCAACAGTCTCCTGCTTTACTTCTTTGGCGATCTTTGCGAAAGACTCATTCCGTCCATCAAGCCTGAACCTCAAATACAAAGGGGTAAACGACCTCCACAGGGCTTCCGCCGTCCATTGCCTGAAAAGCCCATCGTTTGATATAGCGGACAAGCGTTTCGTCAAATTCCGTATTCTTCGTTGTGGAACTGACGATGGACACATTCGTCACGCTTCCATCGGGCATTATGGTGAACTTTATCTTGAGCTGACCCGCAAGCGATGGATCTCTCTTGAGCCATGTTTCGTACACGCGTTTGAGCCTGTTGCTCTCGAGATCAATTACCTTCTTTATTGACGCTTGGCTCCTGGCCTCTGCGTTTGTGGTGTTTCCGGTTACTTCGGGCACGGCCGACGAAATGGCAACGCCGCCGCCGGACGAAATGTGCTCAGCCCGAGCCCTTCCAACGCTCTCCCGTGCAATGTCGACGCCCTGTGTTATGGCGCCCCGTCTCGCCTTGAGTTCGCTTGCGTCAATATTCCTTGTTGCAAACGTTCCTTTCGACACCTTTATATTGCCCAAGTCGCCGATTCCCTCGCCGGTCGCGCCGAGCAGGTCCGATACGCTTCCGCCCGAAGAAGAACCTCCCTTGCTGCTGCCTGTGGAAGTTATGGCAGCGAAGATTCCAGCTGTTTGAACGGCAGCAGCCACTCTTTCCCGGACCGCCTGGCGCTGCTCACGCGTTGCTTCCTGCCGTTCCTTGCGCTGCACGAACGTCTCTTTCTCCCGGTCCACCTTCGCTTCCTTCGGCGCTTCTTTTTCTGCGGCCTTTCCGGTTTCGGCTGCTTTACCCTTTTCTTCTTTCTTGACTTCGGGGACTTTCGGCTTAGGCTGATTAAGCACAAGCTGGGCATAGCGCTCTTGAATCTTGACAATTTCCCTGTCGCTCACATTCTCCGAAACTTTAAACGAAGCAAGGATCGACACAATCACAAAAGCCACAAGAAGGAGCGAGCCGAAAATGAGAGAAAAACGCGGATCAATGCGCGAAAGCATGCTCCGTCGCAGGTCTTTCGGGAACACCTTGAGCGAGATTTCTCCCGCATTGTGTAGGTAGAAAAGCCCGGATTGGCCTACGTTCGCCATTATGCCTTCCTGTAAACTACCAGATTCATTATCGGATATCCCGCCTGGCCGCACGTATACATGATTCTCGTGAGCACGTTGTAGGGAATCGCTACATCTCCCTGAATCGAAATCTTGCCGGAAAATTCGGTCTTGAAGATCTCCGACGATTTCTTGGCCTCCTCGCAATACTTTTTGAGCACGGTGTACAGGGGCTCTACGAGAAAGTCTTTCTGTGCAAGTACAGCCTGATACCCTTTTTCATCTATGACAATAGTGTTCTCCACCATGATGTTTGTCGCGGACACCTTGACGCTGAGTGCCTCCTCCGCGTTTTTCTCAACGGAAGAGGTTGGAAGCAGCAGGTTGTTGGCCGGGGTAACAAGCTGCCCCTGCGCCGAGTAGTTCTTGAGCAGGAACACCACCATTAGCGTGAACATGTCTATCATTGAGGTGATATTGAGCTTCACCGTGCCGTCACCCCGTTTCCGATGCTTTCGCCGAACAGATTGTTGTGCCATTACTGTATTATCCCTCCCGCGATTGACACGTTGGGAAACATGGTGACATTGCCGTCGGGTGTCCGGGTTCCTCGGGCCGCGTCCATGACCGCAATTACCGTCTGGTACTTGATCTTTTCCTCGCCAACGAGCTTGATGGACTCGTGGTCGGCGAAAATGGTGGAACTACTGAGGTTCTTTGAAACGTACGCTTTATTAAGCTGATAGAGCGACGCATCGGCAGGAATCGTGGGATAGTAGGCCTTAACGATTTCGTACAGTGCTTTGCGCTTCACTTCGGCGAGTTTGGCATTAAGAGCTTCGTAGTCGAACTGGCCGTTGACCAAAGGAATATCAGGCAGTTTTTCTCCCAGGGTCTGATTCGCCTGAGCGGCTTTCTCGGCTTGGTTGAAATAGTTAAAAACGTTGAACCCCTTGGTAGTAATCACCACACCGAGTTCAAGCTTGGTTTCCTGCTGGCTTTCGCCTCCTCCCACGCCCCCGCCCGCTCCCTGGGTAGACTCTGGCAGCTTAAGCTCAATCGTGCCCATCTTGACAAATTCTGACGAAGTGAGAAGGAAAGGAATGAGCATCACCATGAGATTGAGCATGGGAGTAACATCGGTATCGGCGACTTCCTGGTCCTCGCCGGAACGCCGGACAAGCGAATTGAGCTTTTTCTGGTTGAATTCCGGGGGGTTTATCTGATTCAAAATGGCAAGCGAATAGCGGTCCAGTTCGACAAGCGCCACATCGACCCGCGCACGCAGGAACGCGTACACCATCACGCACGGAACGCTTATCGACAGCCCAACCAGCGTGGAATTCATGGCCGTGGAAATTCCGGCGGCAAGCATGGCCGATTTATCGACGGCCGCAACGCCCGGCCTGCCGACCGCGGCAAACGACATGATGAGACCGAACACGGTGCCGAGCAAGCCGAGCAATGTCGCAACGTTGCTGAACATCACAAGCAACGGAAGCCGCTTTTCCATCTGGGCGGCCATATGCGTGGATTCCTCGCCCATAGCCCCTGCCACAAGGTGAGGCTCCACCTGAGCCTTCCGAATGCCCGCGCCAAGAATGCGCGGCAGGGCCCTGTGCCCGCCCGATGCGCAAATCCGGTAGGCCTCGTCGAAATTTTTCTCTTCAATAAGGCGTTTTATTTTTTCAAAAAGGCTTGCCGCGTCGTAATCGGTGCGCCGGTTGGTGTCCAGCCAGCGCTCCAGGGTTATGAGCACCGCCGTGAGCCCAAGAGCGGCCAGAAGCCACATGAAGATAAACGCATCATGCGACGGCAGAAAGCACTTGAGCAGTTCTGAAAAAATTCCCATGGTGTGTCAATTGAAAGTTGGAAGTTGACAGTTGACAGTTATCGGATTCATCATTCGAAAGCCGCCTCTAAATCGGCACTACCGCGATCAGATATTGATTTCCTTGATCAGTTTATTATCCGTGAAGATCTTGATGTTGTTGTGCGTAACGTGAAGGCCCACGCCTTCCTTCAGCTGGGATGCGCTGATATGATACTTGTGGGTCTTGAACGACTTTTCAATGAGGGAGTTGAGCACACGCACCGAATATTCGTCCAATTCATCGATGATTTTCTGAGTCTTTGCTTTGAGAAAGGCGTACACCATGATTGCCGAAATGGCAACCGAAAGACCCGTGAACGTGGAATTCATGGCAGTGGCGATGCCGGATGCGAGCAATTCCGACTTCTGAGCAGCATCGATTCCCGGGCGGCCCACCGCGGCAAACGACATGATGAGGCCGTACACTGTGCCCAGAAGGCCCAGCAGCGTGGCGACATTGCCGATCACGGCGAGATACCCCGTCCGCTTTTCAAGCAGCGGAATGATCTTGAGCATACCTTCGTCTATGGCGTTTCGGATTCGCTCGGCACCCGTATTGGCTTCGTCAAGCCCGGCCTTGATGACATTGGCAAGCGCCATTCGCTTGCCTTTTTCACACAATTTGAGAGCGGCCCCGATGTCGTCCTTCACGATGCTCTGAAGAACGTCCTTTATGAAAGATTCGGAACGAACCCCGGATTTGGTCTGCAGATATATGAAACGCTCGATAATAATGGAAATGCTGAACACTCCTGTTACAAGAATCGCCCACATGAACAGGAAAGCGTCCGAGTGCGGGCTAAAAGTGTGCATCAGCTTGGTTAAAAATTCCATGAATGCTCCTCCGTTCCTTAGGATGTTCCGATATTTGAGAATCCGCCAACCATTACACCTCTATTAGGCTGGAATGGCACCGGCAAGCAGAAGAATTTCAACACCTTCCAGCTATTCAAGAAGCCAATATATAATGATTCCGATAACAGCTAGTAAAATATAATACCGGCTAATCAGGGACATGGATTTAATGAAATAACGTTGAGGACCAAGCCCGCGTTTCGCAGTATCAATTTATTTGCTTTGCCTGTTCTTCTTCGTGAATTCCGGTTTGTCCGGACCGGTTCGTTGGACCGTTTTCGGAAGAAGAGCCTGGTTCCGTTTCATTGTTCCGCCACATATTCTATACTTATCTTTCCAATAAGCTTTGCCAAAAGAATCGAGTTGCGTCCGTTGTCATCCATGAGAAGAGGGACCCTGCCTGTGCAGACTGGAAAAACGCCGAATGCAGGGTCTGCAAAAATCCATCTCCCTGCCCAAACCATCACCCATGCATGTCCCATGTAGGCTTTCTTCGACTCTACATATACCAGCCCGAGCATAACGTGCGCCGGAACCCCTGAACTTCTGAGCAGCGCTGCAAGAAGAACGGCGTGATCTCTGCACCTTCCGAATCCAGCCTTGAGCGTCTCCAGGGCATTTGAGAATGTGACACTGTTGCGTTTCTCCAGTGCTGTAAACACATGCCGGTTCAGCAAACGAACAATTGCGCAAGGGGCCTTTTCCTCCCCTACAATCCTCCTGGAAAGCTGGACAATCGACGGATTGTTGGATTGAAGTGTTGCCGTTGGCCTCGTCCATTGCAGGAGGGCTGAATCGGGAGCGACAATTGATGCACATGAACAGGCAGCTGCGCCCTTGCCGAAAAGCCATCGGTCGCCCTTGCGGATGTAGAGATCCGACACGGACGAATCCATGGCCGCGTCCGGTGCGAGAACAACGGCGATGTACTCGTTGCTGCGGGCCCCTCTGGCGACGGGAACCGAAAAAAGATCGCTCAGGTCCGCTATGTCAACACGCTCCTCGGCGCGGCCTTTCTTGCCAAGCGGCACGCTCTTTTTGGCAACAAATCCCTCCATCTCACGGACAAGCGTTTTTCCCGAACCATCAACCTGCCATTCCTCGTGCCGGCCGGTCATATTGTCCGCAACATCGAACGTAATTGTCTTTCGTGAGGTGTCGATTGCCGCGCACCGGTACGAACTGAAGGCAGGTCTTCCGGACACAAGATCAAGAGTGGTATCGGACCATGTTTCTCCCACCGAAACCTGCAATCGGCGTACCTTCTTGAAGATGGTGAGGGTGGGAAACAGGCTTTCATGAAATCCATCAATGATGCTTGCACTGGTTTCCCCGCCTGCCTCAACGCTCAGCCGCCAACCTTGAGGACTCTTGAACAACGTCCACGTATTGCTGCCGCTCTGCGATTTCATCACTTGACGCGCGCTGCGAAGATCGCCATCAATATTGTAGACACGTTGTTCAAAAACCTCCATCTGACTGACGCCCGCCTCCTCTTTGCCCACAGTCATAGACGATGATTCGATGATGCCCTGAACGCTGTCGGCAGGGCGGGTCGATTGAATCAAGGTACCGACAATGCGGTCCTTAAAGAATACGTCGAGTGTATCGGCAGTTTCTATCGCCCGCCATTCGCCAATTGTCGGGGCGGCCGTCGCAGCCGGCAGGAAACAAGGGATCGTGCAGACAATTGCCATTACGTAAAGAAACGGTTTCATGCGGGAAACGTTATCCCTTCGGAAGTCAGCTGCTTGACTTGCCCAATTGGCCGTACCTGTCGAACGAAGCCCCTGCTATTTTCTGGAACGAGGCGCAGAACGATTCGACGTCGGCAAACCCGGTTTGGCGCGAGACCCATTCTTTGGATGCCGAAGGATCTTTGTCCAGAATCATCCTCGCCCTGTTTATTCTCACATGCGCAATAAAATTGCTCACGTTGATGCCGAGATCCCGCTCCATGAGAGCTTCGACAAACGCCTCTCCGGTTACCAGCGCTTCGCACACGCTTTTTGGAGACAGATTGGGATCCATGAAATTATTCTCGATGAAGCGGCACGTTCTCTGCACTTCTTTGTCCATCACCGAGAGGCGCGTGGTCGTAAGGAACCTTTTTGCACCGATTTTCCTCCGTGCCTTCCTTATTCCGACGGTCGCAAATGCAACTACAATGGCCGCAGACATCAGCAGTATGAGAACACGGGCAAGCACGGGATTGGGAAATCCAACAGGTTTGTTCGGGAAAGAGCCCGATGGCTCCTGCACAAACCGGGCTTGGTTCTTTGTGGTTCGAACGGAAGCGCTGTTCTTCGCGTTTGATACCGCGGCAACGGTATCACGCTTTGCCGCCGTGATCGCTTTTACCATTGTCGAGTCGGCCCTGCGAATGCCCTTGGTTGCCGAAACCGAATCAAGCAGGCGGGCAGCGCATGACGAATCAGCCGTGGACTTTACGGCCGGCGAGTCGCCACGGCGTACATCTGTCTTCGCACGATGCGAAGAATCACGGACCCCCGACGCGGACTCACCGCTTGAAACGGACCGGCGAAAAGCGGACTTCTTATCTTGTGCCGTGTCGGAGGACGTTAGTTCCATTGCCTTGGTAACCTGCTTAAGTCCGGTATCGCGAGCAGGAGAGCCAAGACAAACGGCTGCAAAAAGGAAAAGGATCGCCGTGATCTTAAGTGAGGAAAAGAAAATGTCGCTCCATCTTTTGTTACTTGGAGACATGCCGCTCCATTTGTTCTTTGAGCAAATCGTAATACTTCGGCATGACCGCTTCCATCTTTTCGCTGAGCCGGGTGCGGAAGCGTGCAGCCTCCGCATAGTCGCGAGCCTTGACGTTCTGCCACAACTCCTTGAGGGCGCGTTCGTTAAGAACTTCGCCGGTCGAAACTTCAAAATGCATCATCCGGTGGTCAGATATTCGCTTGAATGCGTCCTGTATCATTTGCAGCAATTCCGAGCACACGACTTGGTCGGAACGTACAGACAGCACGGCAAGCGCATTCGACAGCTGGTCGAGAAAAAACTTTGTGCTGAAGACGTAATGTCGTTTGTTTCTGTACGCTTTGGGATCGTAATAGTATTCCCCTATCACACGTCCCTTGGTTGTCTTCACCACCGATTTCGGAAACGGTGGCTGTTCCAGTTCCTTCTGCGCCTGGAACGCACCGGCCGGAACCTCATCGCCTTTCGCTTTCCTGATTACATCGAGCGGGATCGCGGAAGTCTTCTCTTTGTCAACATCGAAAATGTCATCGTTTACCGGGATGTCGGCCGCCGGGGTTTCATTCTCCTTTCCAAGGGCAGGATCCATTGCGTCATCAATCTCCGGATGCGGATCCGGGGCAGTACCCGTCTGCACCGGATCCGCAGGAACGTTTAAGGGCCCATCGGCAACCTGTTCTTTGAGTTTCTCGGTAAATTGCTCCACCCGGTTTTCACCCTCTTGCTGGGAGAGAATAATCTCATACAAACCGTTGATAATCTCATTCTCGTTAAGCTCCAGCTCTTTTGTGAGCTGGGTTTCGATGAGCAAGAGTTCCTGCTCCTTAATCTTGAACGTGTCGAGTTTTGCCGTAAGATCCCGAAGCTCGGCGGAACAATCGGCAATTCCTTTCTTGACGGTCGCAATTTCGGCATCGCGGTTATGCTTGTCTTCGAGCAGGCCGCGCGAATCCTTGCTTATCTTTCTGATGTGCTCTTCCTTGTTTCGCACTACATCCATTTTTTTTTGGTAATACCGGATAAGAAGGTCGATGGTGGAAATCTCGTTTTCGTTGAGCATAGTCTTCTTGAGGGACCACAAGTGTTCGAGCGCAGCCTTGGCGTTGTCGGTTTCTCCCCGGAGCAGCCGTTCCGCGATATCGTAGGTATTTTCGGATACCGTTGAGGCACCCGCATCAAGCAGAATGGAATAGAACCTGTTGGAGTCTTTTGTACTCTTGGAAAGGTTGACGATGTTTTGCGAAAGTTCGTCGATATGGTTCATTGGAATCCCCTTTTGCGTGCCCGAACTCACCTGATTGCACAATCGGGATCGTCCCGGCGTAATTGTGAAGAAGCGGCCCTTCTGGATCGAATGGCAGTGCGCATTAGGCGATGCAGCGCAGGCCCTGCATCGCCTTGTCCAATTATACAACATCGAATAATCCGTGTCAACAGACAAAAGCCGCAATTCTCCATATTGTCAACAAAATACCTAGATGATGTGTGATAAACGAGGTTTGCTACCACGGATGGGGGCATGAATAATTCCCGAAGCCTTCCCCGAAGTTCTTTGTTGACAACAGGATAACACTGCGTTCCATCGATCTCCAAAATATATGCAGAGCCCGTGCCTTACCCTTCATCGATCCGGATTACCTTTTAACACGGTCATAATCTCCTGCAATTCCGGTTCGTCGGAGATAGACTCGGGATCATCAAAGCCGTTATCGAGCGCCCTTGCCATACAGCGCCGAGCTTCGGCGGTCCTGCTCCGACGAACGTTGATTTTGGCAAGAATGAGCCAGGCGTCACAACAACCCTCGTGATCCTTGAGATAGGAAAATATCTGCTTTTCAGCCTCCTCTTCTTCCTTATTTGCAACATACGACCGCCACAGCAGTGCAAGAACGGCAGCGTTCTTCTTCACAATACGGTTGATGAGACCAATGGCGTCCCGGGGCCGTCCCGAATCCAACGCATAACGGGCGCAATTCACAAGTACGTGATCGGATCGCTGCGTAAGAAGGCGAAGCCGATTCCAAATCGCCTCAGCCTTGCCGTCTTTTTTCCCCGCCCTGCCGAGAGAAAGCACGCGTTCCGCATCGATTTCGTCACTCACGACCCCCAACGCATCCGCCCGCTTCAGGAGATCGTCGGCCTCATTGTAACGAGTGCTCTCGCGAAGGATCAAAATCGATTCGGCGATCGCCGCTTCGCCCAGCCTCGGCAGCACGGCACGCGTGGCCCGAACAAAACCTTCGAGGTCGCCCCTGCGTAAGGCCAGATGGCGCAGCCCCATCCAACCTGCCGTTTCTTTGGGAGACAGCCGAACCGCCTGAAGATAGCTTTGCCGTGCATCGTCATAGTTCTTCTTTTTTGTGAAGGCATTGCCAAGATTGACATGCAAGCCGGCATCCGCCGTGGAAAACGTGAGGGCATTCTTGTAACACTCAATAGCCTTGTCAAACTCGCCCAGTTGCTCGTATACCACTCCCAGATTCTTTTGCGCCGAAGGAAACTTCCTCTGCCGGGTCAACGCCCTGTTGTAAGCCTCCACGGCCTTGCGGGCATCCCCCATTTGCGAATGCGCGTTGCCGAGGTTGAACCATGCATCGGCGCAGTCAGGCCGAACCTCGGCAGCCCTGCAAAACAATTCTGCCGCCCTACGGTGATTTCCTTCCATGTCCCAGCAGTTGCCCACGCTGAACAGAGCGCCTAAATTATCCGGTTCGATGGTGAGCACTTTTGCGAACGCCAAACGCGCAGCCGCGCAGTTGTGCAGAGAAAGGAGGACGATGCCAAGATTGTTCCAACCTTCGATGCGTTCAGGTCGGAGATCGGTGAGTTTTTCAAGCACACGTCGGGCCTCTTCAAGATCCCCTTTTTTGAAACAGGCAGTTCCGTAGTCAAGCAGCACATGGTACTCATTTTCGTTGCACGTAAGAATCTTTCTATGTGCCGTAACTGCTTCGTTGTACAGACCTCTCTCTGCGTATGACCGGGCAAGCGCAAGACTTGCCTCGGCACTATCGGGCTGCATGGCGAAGGCGGACCCTTTCTCCTTGTCCACCTCCCTTTGGGATGATGCACTGTTCAGATCATCCATGGCCATCTTCCCGCTTTCCTTCCTTAGACAGTGCATCACCTCGGGAGCCGGCAACGTCCCCAGCAATTCCAAAATTCTTCCACTTGCCGAAATGCGAATTACCCGTTCACAGGAGAAGCGCCTGAGCGTGGCCGTCGCAGTAACATAAACTAATTGATGTCTCGATGCGGCCGGGGCTTGCCACATATTCAAAAATCGAGCATGGTGATAAAACACAAATGCCTTTGCACACCTAATAATAGTAGCTGACAACCATGCCATCAAAATGGTATATTGTAAAGAAGAACGATCCGACATTCTTCACCAAGGATACATCCATGGACAAGAAGCAACTCAAGGAACAAGTCGAAACCATCCGGCAGGCATTCAGTTATATCAACCGGTTCCGAAACGAAACCTTTGTTATAAAGATCGAAGGCTCGCTCATCGGCGGATCCTTCTTCCCCATCCTCATCAAGGATATCGCCCTCTTGCACCATATGGGGATACGGATTGTCCTGGTGCCCGGCGCAAAGGACCGGATCGACGACATCCTTAATACTTATAAGGTCAGGTTCGATATTGTCAACGGGATACGCATTTCCACGCCGGAGTCGATACCGTTTATCAAAATGGCGGCATTTGACGTTTCGAACAAGGTAATGACCATGCTCGCCGAAAACCGGACCAACGCCGTCATCGGCAACTGGGTAAAAGCGCGGAGTATCGGCGTGCGCAACGGCGTAAACTATCAAAGTTCCGGCGCGGTGGAAACGCTGCAGACCGGCATCATCAACAACGTGCTCAACGAGGGCTTGGTGCCTATCTTTCCCAACATCGGGTGGAATGCCCAGGGAAAGCCGTACAACCTTTCCTCGAACGAGCTTGCTTTTACCATTGCAACCGAACTCAAGGCGGCAAAGCTTTTCTTTGTCACGCAAAACGGCGGCATAAAGGCAAAAGGCCTTAGGGTGCCGCCCGGTGTGTATGTGTCAAGCGACGGGTTCGTTTCACAATTGACGCTTTCTGAAGCGGAGGAATTCGTCGCCGCAAACAGCGCTGCGAGTGCGAGCGCCGCATACGAACTGGTGTCGCTCGCCTGCAGGGCCTGCAAGAACGGCGTTTCGCGTGTTCATATTATCGACGGCCATGTTGAAGGAATGATCCTCAAGGAAATCTTCTCCAACCGTGGACTCGGAACCATGATCTACGCCAACCAGCATGAGAACATCCGGCAGATGAACCACGCCGATGTACCTGAAGTGCTTCAACTCATGAAACCCTTTATCGCAAAGGGGACCCTTGTCGAGCGGACGGCGGCGGACCTCGAAGAGCGGCTCGCCGACTATGCAGTGTACGAGGTGGACGGCACAATACATGGCTGCGGCGCCCTGCACCGCTACGGAGACCACCAGGCGGAAATCGCGGGCCTCGCCGTGGACGAAGTGTATGCCAGCCTGGGAATCGGGGGTAAGATCGTGTCGTATCTACTTGACAATGCAGCAAAGCTCAAGGTGAGGCAGGTATTCCTGCTTACCACGCACACCGCCGATTGGTTTGCCCGACTCGGGTTCAAGAAAGCGGAAGTTAAGCAATTGCCCCGGGAGCGGCGGGCAACATACGACAAAAAGCGCAATTCGCTCGTGTTCACCTATCGGTTCCCGGCAGGCAGAAGACCACACCACGTGGAATAGCGGGCCTTACCATTGCGTTCCGGGGCAGCACCCCGGGACGCCCCTTGAAAGCTGTGTGAAAAGTCCTGCCGTTCTTACACAATCCGGCCGGCGACCGTCTTGGTGGCATTTATCAACCCACCGGCAATCAGTATTCTCTTCTGCCTTTCCGACAAGTCCACCTTAAGACGGATTGTTGCATCGCGTGCCGAATTAACCAGCGCCAGATCCCCCGACTCAATTCCCGAATACACGTCTCTTACTTCAAACATGTCTCCGGCCATCACCGTATCGTAGTCCGCAGGATCGACAAACAAGGCCGGCAATATCCCGAAGTTGATGAGGTTTGCCTTATGAATTCGTTCGATTGATTTTGCGGCTACCATTTTGACGCCCAGGTACATCGGGCAAATCGCGGCGTGCTCGCGCGATGAACCCTGGCCGTATGATTCGCCCGCGACAATGATGTTGTGAAGACCCTTCTTTTTGTTTTCCATTGCACGCGACGAAAACGCGGGGTCTTCGCGTTCAAAAACGAATTCGGAATACTTCGGGATGTTGGATCGGTACTTCATGCGAATGCCCGCAGGCATTATGTCGTCGGTGGTAACTTTGTCCTTGAGGCGGATCGCGACTATACCGGACAGCACCATGGGGAATTCCTGGTTTCCGGGCGCCGCCCCGATGTTGGGTCCGCGGACGATTTCGACCTTGGCGGTATTTTCCGGTGGACGCACGATCATGCTGTCGTCGACAAGAAATTTGTCGGGCATTTCGACGGAAGGATATTTCTGTCCACCGAAGAATTTTGCAGGATCAACAATCTCGCCCGCAAGTGCACACGCGGCCGCGGCCTCCGGTGAAACGAGGAAAACCTGCGCACTTTCGGTGCCGGTGCGACCGAAGAAATTCCTGTTTGACGTTCGCACGGATATCGAGCCGGACGCGGGCGCCAGCGAATTCCCTATGCAGAACCCGCATGCGTTTTCCATCACGCGCGCGCCCGATGAAATGATATCCGCAAGCGCTCCGTTGCGCACTATCATTTCCAATACCTGGCGAGACCCGCATGCAAGCGACAAAGAAACGTGCTGCGCAATCTTCTTTCCCTTGAGCACGGCCGCGACCAGCATAAGATCGCGGTAGGAGGAGTTCGTACATGAACCGATGCATACCTGCTGCACCTTGACGCCTACAATTTCGGCGAGCCGCTTCACGTTCCCCGGCGAATGCGGCGTGGCGGCAAGCGGCTCGATGTTCGACAGGTCGATGTGAATGATTCGTTCGTAGCCGGCGTCATCGTCGGCGCCAACAGGCTTGAAGCAGGCATCCCTACCCTGGGCACGCAGGAACGCCTTTGTCAAGGTGTCGGAAGGAAACACGGACGTGGTGACGCCGAGTTCCGCACCCATGTTTGTAATGGTTGCACGCTCGGGAACGGTAAGCGTTTCAACGCCTTTGCCGCCGTATTCGATAACCACGCCAACGTTCCCTTTTGTCGAGAGCGTCTCGAGCACTTTGAGAATCACGTCTTTGGCCGATACCCAGGGTCCAAGTTTACCCTGCAGATCGATCTTGATTACTCTGGGATACGTGAGATAGAAGAGCCCTCCGCCCATGGCAACGGCAACGTCGAGGCCTCCGGCGCCGACGGCGATCATGCCGATGCCCCCGCCGGTTGGTGTATGCGAATCACTGCCGAGTAGGGTTTTGCCCGGGCACCCGAATCGCTCCAGATGCACCTGGTGGCAAATGCCGTTGCCCGGACGCGAAAAACAGATGCCGAATTTCTGAGCAACCGATTCGAGGTACTTGTGGTCGTCGGCGTTTTCATATCCGCCCTGGATGGTATTGTGGTCAACGTACGACACCGAGATTTCGGTCTTCACACGCTCGAATCCGAGCGCTTCAAACTGCAAATAGGCCATGGTGCCCGTTGCGTCCTGGGTAAGGGTCTGGTCTATTCTGATTCCGACCTCGGTGCCGGGCACGGGCTTGCCTTCGACAAGGTGTTCGTCGAGGATCTTCTGGACGATGTTTTTTCCCATGGATCATTGCTCCTTGATGTCAATGGTTGGCGCGATGTCCTATTTTTCCTGTAACCCCCGCAGCACTTTCACAACCGCGCCCTTGTTCAGAATGTCGCGCATGATAATAGGATGATAAGGATCGTCCCCGGGGAAAACGGCAAAGAACGGCACGCTGCGCGATCCCAAATCATGTAATAGAGACTCCGCCTGCACATTTGTCCAGGTAAGGTCCGCCTTAAGGGGGAGGATGTGCTTCTTCTTTATAAGGCCGGCCACCTCGGCTGAAGAAAGCACCGTCATGGCATTGTATTGGCAGTTGAGGCACCAATTGGCGGTGAAATCGACAATCGCATGCTGGCCTTTGGCATGTGCTCCCAGAAGAAGTTTTGGCGAGAAGTCCTCCCACGGTATTACGTTCCCTGCCGCCGTAAACGCCGTCTGCGCCGAGGCCTTTTTGTACATGACGCCGAAGCACAGGTAAAACCCAGCCCCTGCAACGGCAAGAGCGATGCACGCAGCAATGATATGCCTTGACAATGTGGACCCAAATGCGGCGTACCGCACAAAAAATACCACCGCAAATGCAATACTGATGCTAAATCCCACGGCGCTCACCACCATGTCTTTGGGGAGACCGAACAAGAAGTAGACTGCGGCTCCGAGCAGCAGAATCCCCATAAGGTGTTTGAAATCCTCCGTCCATTTTCCCGGTTTTGGTATGATGCGCACGAGCGTCTTGCTTGCGGAAAAGGCGACGTAAGGAAACGCCATGCCTGCACCGATAGAGGCGAAAACAAGAAAGATGATAAGCGTGGACTGGGTGAGGGTCCATGCGAGCGTCGCGCCGAGGAACGGACCGCTGCAGGGTGTGGCAAGCAAAGTGGCAAACATGCCTCGCAGGAATTCTCCATAGTATCCTTTGCCACCCTTGCGTTCAAAGCTGGCAATGGAGTGCGGCATGGCAATGACATAGACGTCGAAAAGGCCCAGCGCGAAAACCACGGTCATGACGATAAGAGAAATCAGAAACCAAGGACTCTGAAACTGTTGACCCCAGGAGAGGTGCGCAAACGAGGCGAGTGCGGCCAGCGCCATGAATACGGACATCATGCCGCCGGCGAAAGCAATGCTCCGCGCGATCACCGTCCTGCGCGAAGTGCCGCCGGCCTTTGCAAACGAGAGTATCTTGATGCCGAGAACGGGCAGCACGCACGGCATGACGTTGAGAATTGTTCCGGCAACAAAACCAAAAACGATTGCAAGAAGAAAATTCATCGTGATCTTCTTCTCCACGGGCTCGTATTCCCACGTGTAGGGTTTCTCTTCCGACAACTCCGACTCGCTTCCGATGGAGATTTGTCCAAGAAGGCCTGTCCCCTGCTGGATACTAACCCCGCTCGCGCCTGTTTCGAACTCCACCGGTTCGGCACCGGCGAACAAGGCCCGGAGATGCGGCTGGGATTCAAAGGACCCGGCTGCGGTCTTGCCGGACACAATGATCTTGAACCCCGTCTCAACGCTCACCGGCAGGCATGACGAAGCGCATATCAGACCGCTCAGCACCACTCCGGCATCGACAACGGGCGGGCATTCCTTTTCCACAACTCCCTCGAAAAAGAAATACGCGTTTCTTTCATAGGCCCACACCCAGTCTCCTATTTCCGGATAGAAACGCATCGGCGCGGTCTTGCGCGCCTCGCGCCAACGCACCCCGCCCTCGGAGCGCAATCGGAGCCGGGCAGGCTTTCCAATGCCGGGACCGAGCGGATTGCTGTACAGATGGTATTTTTCTGGAATGACAACGTGAAGCGCGGCAATTATGGTATCACCGCCCGAATATGCGGGCCTGTCAAGAACGATTTCCGTTGACAGTTCGCGCGTGCCAGCGCCGGCAAAGGACGCCAAAAGAAGCACATGCGCTGCGACACGAGTTGCGGTCTTTAGGTTAGACAACCGAAGAGTATGAACTGCTGAAAATATTCTGCGCTCAGATTTCAAAACCGGTCTGCCTCGTAAGTCCCTGAGGAATAACATAAGGGGACCTCTAAAAATTCTGTAAAATAGTAGATTCCAAGATCATGTTGACAGATAGTATTATTTCGCGATGTCAGGGCGTCTATTTGTCTGATAGGTGCCCAAAACTGTT
>CAVSQB010000014.1:0-75001 GCA_963729895.1 uncultured Fibrobacterota bacterium
TAAATGCGGATCTTTGGGAGAACATTCACTCATTTCCTTCCTCTGCGCCAGCCTCGCCCCGTGACGCTCAATTGAGCCGTCTGGTATTTCGGCTGGAGAATCTGATCATGGTCGCTTTAACCCTCTATGAAACAATTTTCCAGCCATAACGCTCCTGCTCAGCGGCGACGATAGGCCGTCCGCTGGAACCGGTCCCAATCGTCTTATCGCCGCCCTGTCGGAAACTCTCGAAGTCGTTTAATCCACAATCAAGCAAGATCGAATCGATCCGCGTCCATCACCTTGTTCCAGGCCCACACGAAGTCATTCACAAACTTATTCTGCGAGTCGTTACATGCATAGACCTCTGCGACCGCCCGGAGCTGCGAGTTGGAACCAAAGATGAGGTCGACACGGGTGCCGGTCCACTTCAGTTCGCCCGTCGCGCGATCACGCCCTTCGAACACGTCTTTGTTTTCCGAGGTTGCCTTCCAGGTCGTGCTCATGTCGAGCAGATTCACGAAGAAGTCATTGGTGAGCGTTTCCGGCCGCTTGGTGAAAACGCCGTGTTTCGACTGTCCGAAGTTGACATTCAAGACGCGCAAGCCGCCAACGAGTACCGTCATCTCAGGAGCAGTCAGCGTCAGTAGTTGCGCCCGATCAACCAACATCCCCTCCGCCGATACGGTGTACGTGGTTTTGAGGTAGTTACGGAACCCGTCTGCAGCCGGTTCGAGCACGCCGAATGACTGCACGTCGGTTTGCTCCTGCGATGCGTCCGCACGCCCCGGGGTAAACGGAACAATCACATCGTGACCGGCATTCTTCGCAGCTTGCTCGACGCCTGCGCATCCACCTAAGATAATCAGGTCGGCGAGCGAAACCATTTTCCCTCTTGACTGCACGCTGTTGAACTCTCTTTGGATTTCCTCAAGTTTCTGCAGCACAGACTTGAGTTTTGTCGGCTGGTTAACTTCCCAATCCTTTTGCGGTGAAAGACGAATGCGCGCCCCGTTTGCACCACCGCGCTTATCTGAGCCACGAAAGGTAGAGGCCGATGCCCAGGCGGTCGAAACGAGTTCCTGGATTGACAGTCCCGAGGCAAGGATCTTGCCCTTGAGTTTCGTAATGTCCTGCGCGTCAACCAGCTTATGGTCGACTGCGGGCACAGGGTCTTGCCAGATCATCTCTTCAGCCGGGACCTCTGCGCCGAGATAGCGCGAGCGGGGACCCATGTCGCGGTGCGTCAACTTGAACCACGCCCGGGCGAACGCATCTGCGAACTGGTCCGGATGCTCGTAGAACCTCCTGGAAATCCTTTCGTAAACAGGGTCGAACCGCAGGGCGAGGTCGGTGGTCAGCATTGATGGCGCGTGACGCTTTGACGGGTCGTGCGCGTCCGGTACCGCATTGTCGCCTGCGCCTTGTTTTGGTTTCCATTGATGTGCACCGGCCGGGCTCTTGGTTAGCTCCCATTCGTAGCCGAACAGATTACCGAAGAAGTTGTTACTCCACTTAGTTGGAGTCGTGGTCCAGATGACTTCCAGGCCGCTGGAGATCGTGTCACTCCCCTTACCTGCGCCAAACTTGCTTTTCCATCCGAGGCCTTGCTCCTCGATATCGGCGGCTTCCGGCTCCGGGCCCACCAGTGAGGCATCGCCAGCCCCATGGGTCTTGCCAAAGCTGTGGCCGCCCGCAATCAGCGCGACCGTTTCTTCGTCGTTCATCGCCATGCGCGCAAAGGTCTCGCGGATATCCTTGGCGGCGGCGAGGGGATCCGGATTGCCGTTCGGCCCTTCCGGGTTAACGTAAATCAGGCCCATCTGCACGGCGGCAAGGGGGTTTTCGAGGTCCCGGACACCGGAGTAGCGTTTGTCATCAAGCCACTTGCTCTCGGTCCCCCAGTAAACGTCCTCTTGCGGCTCCCAGACGTCCTCGCGTCCGCCACCGAAGCCGAAGGTCTTGAAGCCCATCGACTCCAGGGCGCAGTTACCGGCGAGGATCATCAAGTCGGCCCAGGAAATCTTGCTGCCGTGTTTCCGCTTGATCGGCCAAAGCAGCCGACGCGCCTTGTCGAGGTTCACATTGTCCGGCCAACTGTTGAGGGGCGCAAAGCGTTGTGAGCCGGACCCCGCGCCTCCGCGGCCGTCGCCAATGCGGTATGTGCCTGCGCTGTGCCACGCCATCCGGATGAAGAGCGGCCCGTAATGACCGAAATCAGCTGGCCACCAATCCTGTGAGTCTGTCATTAGTGCGTAGAGATCCTTCTTCAGTGCTTTAAGGTCGAGTTTCTTGAATTCGTCAGCATAATTGAACGCCTCGCCCATGGGGTTGGACAAAGAGGAGTCGTGGTGGAGGATCCTGAGGTTCAACTGGTTCGGCCACCAATCCTGGTTCGACGTGCCTCTGCCGGCCATATGTTGGTGAGTCCCGCCCGTTACCGGGCCCATGCTATCGTCTTTCATAATGTTTACTCCTTTCGTTAAATTGTGTGACGAAATAGGGCGCACATTTTCTTTTCGGTGTCAAACCACCGCAAACAACGTGCCGCAAAGGCGGAAATAACGGGCTTTGGTACTTGCCCGAGTTGCAGCGATAAGACGGGGACGGACAACATCCTCGTCTCGCTGGTTTGCGACATGCCCAACGGAGCCTCTACGAAGGCAACGAATGCCTTTATGCTCACGCTTCGGTTACATTTAATTTGAGGCAATGCGCACTCGTTGGCATAGAGGTCGTTAATGAGGGGAAGCGTGTCGGGGTTTTCGATCCGATCATAACCAAGCATGTGCCTGGCCTGCGCCCAGTTTTTCTGTTCGACATGGGCGTTGTCGTTTTTCTTGTAGGGACGTGACCGGGTGAACTTTACAGGGTCTTGTCGCACGGCGAAGTAGCGTTCGAGATGATAGTTGAGGAACTCGGACCCGTTATCACAGTCAAAGCCACGCAGGGCAAAAGGTATTCGTCGTTCGATGTCTTTAACCTGCTCAATGACACCCTGGGAGCCCTTATTCCACACAGCACGGCCTTCGGTCCAAGCAGTATGGATGTCAGTCATGATAAGGCTCCACACAAATTCTCCGGCAAGGCTGGTGCCGCAATGGGCAACCGTATCCGCCTCCATGAATCCAGGCTGGGTAATATCCCAGTTGTCGGTACGGATGGGGATTTGATTGCGCAGCATGGAGCCGGGCTTGGTGCCGCACAATCCCTTGCCCATACGCGTACGTAAAGGGCATAGGACGCGGTCAAGCGTGGAGCGGCTGACAGAGAGGAGCCGCGCACGGACTTCCTCGGAAAGCAGTTCAAAGGATTGTTCGTAGAATGGCAGCCATACTGGAATGACAACCTTAAGGCGGCGAGAGCACATGAAATCAGAGGCTTTCCAGATGTACTGTAACGCCTTAATAAAAAGCGGTTCAGCATATAAGGGTCTTCTTCCACGCTTGGCTTTTTGTTTCTGTTTGCGTTTTCCAAGTAGCCGGATAGCGTACTTGCGATTGTATCGGCAAATCGCACAAAACTCATCGAGAATCTGCTTTTTGCCGGCTCTGTTGGAATGGGCATATCGTTGTCGTATCGCTTCCCGATATGCTTCTTTTTCTTTGTGCCCCATAGTGGTAACCCCCTTTTTTCTTGGGTTACCTTAATTATGAGGCAACGAATCAATTGGTGCGTGTTTCGATTAAGCCTTCGGTTACATTTAATTTGAGGCAATGCGTGGGCAGACTAAATCCGTGGAAAAAATGGTAATGGAAACCTAAAAATGCTATAATTGGTCTTATAACATGATAGCGAATGCTATTTCCCAAGTCGCATGGTAAAAAACAAATTCAAGTGGAAAACCAATTCTCAAAAGGAGGTCTTTTATGAAGTTCAATAGTATTGCAATACGCGCATTTGCCGTTTCGGCCGTTGCAGGAATCGCCACTTTTCTCTCGGGCTGTGCGCAGGAGAACATCAGCGACGAATTTGCCCTTATCGCTTCTGAAGAAGTTTCGAACATGGATGCCAATTCGAGCGGCATGATTTCTCCAAGCGTAACGAAAAAGCTCGCGGCTACCGCCGCGGACACGATCACGTATGACCTGACCATTCATCCCTTCTCATGGGATTCCACAAACGATTGTTATGTTCGCACCGCTGCACTAGTTTTCTCCGATGGGTTCGAGCGGGTCCGGGTAGACACACTGACCTTTTACGGCGCTGCGGGAAAACTCCGGTATCCTACACTTGCGACTGTTGATTCAATCCACCATGTGCGCCATTTGGCCCGCGATAAGGGCGGCAGCGAGTTGGACATCACCGTTGACATGCATTCCACCCTCGGCCCGATACCCGGGCAAACAGGCAACTACACCCACGTGAAAAACGGCGCCATCACCGGTACCTTCGACGGCGAACAGGCCGCCACCGGTACGATCACTAACGTGACCCGCGATTATGTGAACGGCCAATGGGATTGGTTCCCACGGAGTGGGAGCATTACGGCCGATTTTCCTCACCGTACCTATGTGATCGATTTCATCGGCGTCGGCGAGGCACGATTGACGATCACGAACTTGTCTACGGACAAGACCAGGGTAATAACAATCAGCGTTGATCAGCAATAACCGTGCACCCCAAGGAAGAAGCGATCCGTATCCGCAGAGACAGTGAGCAGCTATACGGCAGAGTGCTGGGACTATGGAAATGCAATAGTCCTTTCATCAAGCACTTTCTTTCGCTGTCAAAAAATGAGGAAACGGTTTATTCTTAAGACGGATGATAGGATTCCTTTGAGTCTTCTTATCCAGTAGAGGCGATCATGAGTACTAATCGAGCTTTCTTTATTGTTGTTATTCTTTGCTAAATCATAGCAGCGCAGACCGCAATCTCGGTAAGGGGCACTGTGAGGGATCGCTACTCAGATGCGCTGATACAGGGCGCCTTTGCCTTACTTGTGCCATCGAAGTTGCAAGACACTTCCGATGCGGAAGGCAACTTCTTGCTCACAAATCAACCCGCCGCTGTGCGGGGGAGTCAATCAGCGCATTCGACCTCTCCTGCGAAGCCAGTGATGTCTCAGGGTAGCCTGGTTTTCAGCAACGATGAGGCGGGCGTAGTAAGCATCCGAATCTGCAATGTGGCCGGAAACCGGCTCTTTTCACTCAGGCAACATGTGGATGAGGGTGTTTTTCGGTTGTCGCCTGGACCACTGCCGGCTGGAATGCTTATCTGTGAAATCCGAATGCCCTCACTGACAGGGGCCTTTTCCTTTATGTCCATGAAGGAATTTGGTCAGATCCGGACGTCAGCGATATCACCCAAGTCCACTCCCACCCAACCGCTTGCTGGCATGTAGACACCGCAGGTTTGCTGTCCGCATCGCTACGAGCTTCAAGAATTGCAAAGAAACAAGAAATCGCATGATAATATCGTGTGGTGTTCATGGCTTTGTTAAAGTTAAAAGTGTACCCCGAAGTGTACCCTTTCGGGGGTACAGTGTACCCTTTTTCGTAGTATTTGGTAGTATTTCGGGGAGTAGTGAGGCAATGCCGGGCCAACAAAAAAAAGCCCTAAAAACCGCGTTTTTGATGGTTTATAAGGCTTTTTGAGTGGCGGGCTGGACGAGGCTCGAACTCGTGACCTCCGGCTTGACAGGCCGGCGTTCTAACCAGCTGAACTACCAGCCCCCAAGATTATCTTCTTTACACAGCGGAGGCACGTGACAATATGGGCGTTGTAGGATTCGAACCTACGACCACCTGCTTGTAAGGCAGGTGCTCTATACCAACTGAGCTAAACGCCCGGTTGAACTCAGCGTTTTTTCGCGCCGTTTTCCTTGCCCCGGATTACGATGGCAATGGGCAAAAGGACGCAGTATACCGCCACCAGGATCACCGGGGCCACGTTCAACGACAACGGGTTGTTCACCGGTCCCTGGCCAAGGCAGATATACCCCGCAACGAGCAGGCCGAAGCTCAGTCCCAACAGCTTATAATTTAACGAGCTGAACATGGTTTGTGTGCCGTACCTATTGAAAAAGATGTAATAAATTAGTTCAAACACTAACACGTGTCAACATCAAATTTTGAGGCCGGAAGTTATATGCGCCTTGTCCTGATCGGTCTTTGCGTCCCGCAGCGCCGCCAGCCGTTCGCCGGAAAGGCTGATCACGTCGTTGAAAAGCCGGGCCAGGTTCTGCATTTCGTCGCCCTTGCGCAAGTATATCTTTTCCGTGTAGTTGCCTTCTATCATGTTGTTGCACACTTTTTCGAACCGGTAGATTGGCCCCGCAAGCTTGTGGGAAAAGAAGACCGTCAGCAGGGCGATCTGGACAACGATGATGAGGATGCCCGCGCCGAAAATCAGGAGCAGGCGTTCGAGCACGGCCCTCCGGTACTTTGCATCGCTCGAAAATTCGCGCAGGTAGTTCTTGATATCCGCGAGGTATGCTTCCACGGCGGGGTTGGCCTGGTCCTGGAAGGCGAGCTCCGTTTTGCTTTCAACGTCCTCTTTGATGGTATTGGTTGTAGTGCTCACGATGCTCTGCGACGCAAAGTACAGGGTGACAAGAAAGAACAGCAACAGAATGAGCATGGGCACGAGCAGGGTGAGCATGTAGCGGCCCTGCAGTTTGCGGTCGATAAAGAAATGCTTCCTCACGAACCCTTGTTTAGCGTTCATGGTTCTTCTCCTTGCTCCTGTTTGGATCGCGCGTGTGGAATATTCCCTGCAGAATGGGCATGAACCCTTCCACGATCTGGTCGAGATCGCGCAGCGTCAGATCGCACTGGTCAAGCTGACCCGACGCGAATTTGTCCCGGATGATCTTCTTGACAAGGTCGCGCAGCAGCTTGGGCGACGACGTAGCGAGGCTGCGCGATGCCGCCTCCACAGCGTCGGCGAGCATGATAATCGCGTTCTCGCGCGTTTGCGGCAGCGGCCCCGGATACCGGAAGCTCTCCTCCCGCACCTGATTGTGCGGATCCATCTGCCGGGCCTTTTCGTAAAAATACGATACCGTGCTGGTGCCGTGGTGCTGCAGAATGGCGTCGCGGATTATTTTCGGCAACTTATACTTCTTCGCAAGTTCCACTCCTTCCTTTACATGAGAGGAAATGATGAGCGCGCTCATGCTCGGCGCGAGCCGGGCATGCCTGCTCTTGTCGTTGGCGCTTGCGTTCTCTATGAAATAGTCGGCTTTTTCGATCTTGCCGATGTCGTGATAATACGAAATCACGCGGGCACGAAGCGAATTCGCGCCGATACGCTCCGCAGCCGATTCGGCGAGGTTGCCCACGAGCACGCTGTGGTTGTAGGTGCCGGCGGCCTCGATGGACAGGCGCTTGAGCGCAGGGTTGTTCATGTCCGACAGCTCGATAAGCGTCATGTCGGTGGCGATGTCGAACACACTCTCGAACAGCATGGTGGACACCATGACAAGAAACACCGATGCGATGCAGTTGACAAGAGCAACCCCGAGGTTCTGCAGGTACACCGGCGGCGAAAACTGGGAGAGAAGCCCCTGCATGATGAGAATGACCGCGGCGTACACGAGCGACACCCACGGAATGGCCTTGATGAAATCCCACCGGTAGCGGAAGGTCTTGGCGAGAAATCCGGCGGCGAGGCCCGTGAGCAGGGCCAGCAGAAAAAGCTGGAAGTTGAACCCGATCGACACGCCGAACAGTACGGCGGTGAACAGCGAGACCACAAAGCTGGTGCGGATGTCAAAGAGTATCGCCGCGAGCATGGCGCCCACGCTGGTGGGGACGACGTATTCGAGCACGAGCGGGCCCGCGTCACCCGCCGATTCGAACACGCGCGGTGCAACGAGAAGCGCAAGGCGGATGATGGCCGCCTGAAACACCACGATGGTGGCAAGCGCCACGGCCCGCCTCGCGGTGCCCACCGCTTTCCACTGGTACCGTGCAACGTACACCGCGAGAAAGCACAGCACGATGATGACAAGCGCGAGCCCTCCGGCGTTTGACGCGCGCGAACGCAACGATTCGCCGCGGTGGTCAATCTGCTCCTCAGTCTTGCGCAGCGAATACAGGCGTTCCACGATGTCGTCCGTCACCACCTGGTGCTTGCGCACGATCTCGGTTTCCTTGATCACTTTTCCCTTCACGGCAAGCACGTCGCCAGCCGCCTTTTGCCGCCGCTTCTCCGTTTCGGCCTCGTTCACCGCCACGTTGGGCGCCACAATCGCACTCAGGAGCTCGTACGTCGCGTTGAGCCCGGCCGGGTCGAAGCGAGGGTCCTCCTTGAGTTTCCGGAAAATGGCTTCGAGCGCTTCTTCCTTTACGGGAATTTCCGCCAGGGCCACGGGCGATTCCGCGGAATTCCTGCGCAGCGTCGCGAAGTCCTTGTCGTACACGAGATAGGAATCGAACCGCGTGTTGAAACGCGCCTGCACCTGGTCGCGCTCCGGGGACGAGCGGATAACGAGCGTGGCAAGAATGCCTTTGTCAAGAGCGTGGAGCGCCCCCTCGTACGCCGCGTCTACGAGGCGCGGTGATTTCTGCAACACCTTGAGCGCCGCGGCCGACAGGCGGCCTGCTCCGAGGACCGCGGCAAGCGCTGCCGGCAATGAGTCGCCTGCCGCCGAAGCGAGCGCGCTCTTCGCCTCGCCCAACGCGCGCCGCACCTTCCTGGTTGCCTCCTGGTCCCAGTCGAGCACCAGCAGCACCTTGGACCTTGCCTCAAGCCGCTCGCGCGCAAGATCGTCGGGCATCTTGACAACATCGTAGGTGAAGGGCGCGATAATGGTCTCGTTGGCGATCTCGCCTTCCTTGGGGAGGTCGAACGGTCTCGTGGTTGACGAATAGGGAAAAAACAGGGCGATGCCGAACGATGCGTACGCAAGGATAAGAAACGGCGCCGGGACCAGGCCTCTCGCCGCCCGCACGAAACCGCTCAGGCGCTGCGCGCCCGCACCGCCGGAATGTTGTGCCTTGTGCATGAATCGGGAAACCAGATTCATAGAGAAAACGAACGGGTGAAAATGTGGAGAAACACATCCGCGGACCAGCACAACCGTCTGCGCCCTTCCGCCATCGTGCTGCAACGCGCACCACGGTCGAGTTCGCACGGAATGTCGAAAAACAACGGGGGAAAGATGGGCTCTATGGCGCAACCGGCGCCTACTTGCCGAGCTTCTGCTTGAGGCTGTCGCGTTCTGTTTCGTTCTTGTTGAGTTCGTTCTGCTTCTGCTGAAGTTCGGACTCAAGCTGGGTACGCTCCTGCTTCAGGTCGGACAGCTTCTTCTCTGCGCTTTCGGAAGCGCTTTTGGCCTCATCCAGTTTCGACAGCTCGTCTTTGCCGGGCTTCTTGGTACACCCCGCGCTTATGCCCGCTGCGCCGATGCAGGCGCCTACGGCGACGATCCTTAACAAGTGAGAAACCCTCATTTGTCTTCGCTTTTCTTGTCCTCATCCTGTTTGGCGCCCTTCTGCGCTTCCAGCCGCATACGTTCCTGCTTGGTTTCGTAGAGTTTCTTCTCCGCGCTTTCGGCAGCGGTCTTTGCTTCCTCGAGCTTCGACTGGTCGTCCTTGTTCGGAGCCTTGGAGCACGCACCAATGCCGCATGCAACGGCAACAGCGGCGATAACCACGAGATTAAGCGGCTTTAGACTTCTCATGACGAAAGTTTCTCCTTCCTTGATGGCACACTTAGGCGCTCTTTGGATACATCAATACAGGTAAATAATAGTATGTACAAATTATAAGAGTCAAGCAAAACCTGAATATAAAGTTGGTCATGCTCTCACATCGCCGAGTGCCGCCAGCATGCTGCGCGCGTTCTTCCACCCGACCCCGCCCCGGGCCCGTGCGTGCCGGTCGCAAATCCGTACAAACTGCATTCCGGCGCTTTGGGCCGCAGCGCCATCGGTGTCCGCCCGGTCGCCGATGACGAGAATGTCCCCCGGCAGCACGCCCCAGTCCTTTGCTATGTCAAGGAAGGGCCGCTTGTGCGGCTTGAGTGCGCCGGCAGCCTCGCACGAAGCAACCGTGTCGAAGAGTGACGGTGAAATGCGCAGCTTTTCGAGGCGCTCGGGCACCCGCCCGAAATCCGACAACACCGCCAGCCGTATCCCTTTGGCCCGAAGCGCCGCAAGCAGCTGAGCGAGGCCCGGCCTGGAAAACCGGAAGAAGGGCATGAGCGCGATATAAGAAACGTAGAACGCTTCATCGATCCAACGACGGGTGTCGGCAGACCGCATGTTCTCGCGACCGCCAAGTTCCTTGCTTATCGCGGACAGCAGCCGCTCCTGCGATTTCAGGTCGGCCCCGGCAAAGGTCTCGCGCACTCGCAGGAACCGTCGCAGGCGAAGCCCGTGCGGGAAAAGCCTGATGAAAAAAAGAATCCTCAGGTACCATCGCAACGCGTACAGGGTACCGTCGAGGTCGAAGATAATGCCGCGGACGAGCGAAGATGCAGCGGTCGTCATGAAAACTAAATTCCACGGAAGAATTTTACGGCAAAAACGCACAGGAAACGCAAAGAAGAAAGAGCAACATTATTCCTTCAAGACGGATGTTCCGGCGCGAAAGATGTTGTCGAGCAGTTTTTCAAGCGCGTCAAAGGGCGTGGAAGAGAAGGCAATGCGTATCACGTTCCCGAATGCGATGATGCCGGTGTCGTATTCGGCCAAGAGCTTCTTGCGCACCGGCTCGGCTTCGCCGCGCACGAGCCTTACGCACATGAAGTATCCCGAATTGAACGGCAGGGGCTCAAACACGTCCGCGTATTCCGGATGCGCAGCGAACAGGTCGCGCATTTTCCCGTAGCGGCGTTTTAGAACCGCGTACTTGGAATGCTTCTCCTCATCGTAGTTGCCGTCTGCGTAGGCATTAAGTAGCAGTGACTGGCTGATGTTCGACGCGTTGGAGATGGTGCCGCGTATGGCGCCGGCGATTTTGGCTTCGAGCGCGACGTACAACGGCGGCGTACCTGTCTTGGTCCCAAAGGTGACGAAGCCCACCCGGAACCCCCACACATAGTCTTCTTTTGTGGGGCCGTCAAACTTGACGCACAGGATTCGTTCGTGCGCATCTGCAAGCAGCGCAAAAAGCGACTCGGTGAGAACTCCCTCTTCGTACACGAGGCCGAAGTATGCGTCGTCCACGAGCGCCACGATGTCGTCGCCCGCCTCCGCCGCCGCAACGAGCGCATCGCGAATGGCATGCGCCTCAGCCGTGGTTACCGTGTAGCCGGTCGGGTTGTTGGGAAAATTGAGCAGCACCACCTTCTTGCCGCGCGGGAGCGCGCGCAGGCGCGCGGCCATGCCGTCCACGTTATATGCCCCGCGCGCAAACGTGGGATAGGTCACGATGGGCGAACCGAACGCGTGGGTAAAGATCAGGTCGTAATTTTCCCAGTACAAATCGGGCAGCACCACGGAGTCCTGTGCGTCGCAGAACAGGTAGCCGGCCATCGAAAGGCCGTGGGTAAGCGCACTTGTCACCACTGGAAGGCTGAACGTTGTGCCTGAAAGCGACGGGTTCTTCCTGTAAAGCATTTCTTTCCAGATGGCGCGTATTTCCTGCCTGCCGAAACTCGGAGCATAGGAAAAGATGTTCTTCTTCTGGAGATTGAGCTGTTTCCAGAGGGACTCGAGGCACATGGGCGATCCGTTGTCCTCAAGCGCGGTGCCGATGGTCGCGTTGATCGCCATCCCGGAGGCCTCCGCAGTCTGGGCCAGAATGCCGCGCTTCGGAAAGAAAATGCTCTTCCCCTTTTCCGACAGCATGTCGTACACGTGCCGGTTGACGCTGCAAATGGTCTGGTTCAGCTCCAGTGCTTGAGCATCGAGGTTCACGCCGAAACTCTCCTTGCGCTGCAGTCCGTGCTCATGTGGTAAGACAGCCGGTTATTCTCAATCAATAAGACTTTCAGCCGTTCTGCGCTGGTTCGCCGGCTTTTGCGGCACAATCATGCACCTTATTTTCCGCAAATTTGAACAACAAAATAAGAGAAATTTGCATGATAGTCAACCACTACATGCAAAAGGCACGATATCAACTATATTTCTTTTGGTAAAACCGGCTCATGGCCAAATATTTGAGCGGAAGAAACGTAGATTCCATTGTATATTGCATAAACGTCAAAATCCTCACAAGGAGAAGCCATGATACGGGAAGAAGTGGAAAAAGTGATCGACCAGATCCGGCCCAATCTTCAAGCGGACGGCGGGAACATTGAGCTTGTCGAGGTAGGTGAAGATGGTATTGTCAAAGTGAGGCTTCAGGGAGCATGCCACGGGTGCCCGGGCGCGGCAATGACGCTCAAGCTGGGCGTTGAGCGTATGCTCAAGGCGAATGTTCCCGAAGTAAAGTCCGTCGTAAACGTCGGCTGATGCCCTGCTCACCTTTTCAACAGCGGTCACAATGGATTCTAGAGTAACCGGCGGTATTCTGCAGAACATAACTGCCGGTATCGCGAACCCCAAAGCGCAGTCCATGTGGCGAAACGCATGGACAAAGGCGACGTTCCTCGCATTTTGCTGGGCCAGCCTGTTCATATTCGTGGGCGGCGCATTTCTGTTTTACTATCTCGTTCACCCGAGGCTGGCGGTCATCGCCATCTGGCTCGACCATGCCACGCTTATCGCCCTGTGCTTCGTCGTGTTTGTGGTAGCCGCCGGGCTTGCGCTTATCACCGCCACCGCGCTCACCGGCTGGGACCTCCTCTACCCCCACGGAAAACAATCCGTAACCGTCAAGTTCCTGTTCCCCATTGCGGCCACCCTGAGCCAGGTCTTGCGCGTGGACCGCGCACGGCTTCGGGCCTCGTTCATCAAAGTCAACAACGCGCTCACCAAGGCACAACGGAACCGGATCCGCGGCGACCGGATCCTTATTCTGCTTCCGCACTGCCTGCAAATTGACGTATGCAACAGGAAGCTCACCTCCGACGTCTCCAACTGCGCCCGGTGCGGGCGCTGCCCCGTGGGCGGCCTCGTTGATATGGGAGAGCGCCTCGGCCTCAAGGTGGAAGTGGTGAATGGCGGCACGCTGGCCCGCAAGAAAGTGGCGTCGTTCCGTCCCGACGGCATCGTGGCCGTGGCCTGCGAGCGCGACCTCACGTTCGGCATCCAGGATGTGCACCCCATTCCCGTATTCGGGGTCATCAACGACAGGCCGAACGGCCCCTGCTACAATACCTGCGTCGACATGCATTTGGTGGAGGAAGGAATAAAGTTCTTCAGAAAAGAGCCGGTCCCGGCCATTCCGTAGCAACTGCCAATCTTTACAATGTGCATCCCAAAAAACCGTTGCCGCTAATTCCGCGCTAAGCTATTTTATGGCACTGCTAAAACCGATTCCGACAGCGGTCCCTTCGTCTAGTGGTTAGGACACAGGATTTTCATTCCTGCAACATGGGTTCGATTCCCATAGGGACTACCACTTATCATACAAAGAGTTGCGGAGATTGTCCGTAACTCTTTTTTTATTTGAAATGCTCAAAAATGCTTATCATTTTTGAGAAACCTAAATTTCAGGAGATTGTTCTCCAGGCTTTGCCTACCATGAACTGGATCGCCCCAAGGGGAACTTTCTGCTCTTTTGCTGACTTGATTAATCTTTCGACATCACTTTTAAGTTCATCACAGTTTACTTGTGTAAAACCTGCCATTTGTTGAATTTCCGTTTGATCCACCTTATCATACCAAGTGAACATGTGGTCTGTGTGATGGCCGGTCTGTGCCTTGATTACGCTCTTATCGAACCCTTCCCTGCGCTTCCTAACAGTAAAGCAATGTCTGAAATCGTGGAACCGGAGATCCTCGTACCCTGCCTTGTCGGCATATTTTCTGAATTGTGATCCGAAAAAGTTCCTACCGATTTGAAGTCCTTTTATGGATAAAAAGACATTTTCTTCCCTCGCACAAGTTCCACGTTCCTTCTGGATTTCCAAGAGCACTTCATACAGGTCAGGATCAATGCCAATGGTCTTGTTGTCGGCCTCCTTGGTATCGCTCGACTGAAGTTGGATTAGGCGTTCGGAAAGATTGACGCTTTTCCATTTCCAGCTGGGAATCCATTGTGTACGATTTCTGTGCGCGAGGACTTTCGGAAATGATAAGATTTGCTTGTAATCAGGCCTGTCACCACCTTCTTCAGGAAAGGGGACAACGCGATGAACCTTTCAAAATTTGAATCAAGGATGCTCGATATCAGACGGGTTACGGAATTATTGTGGATAGGAATCATTGTGGTCGGCAGCTTGTTGATTATTGTCCCTTTTGGAATTTATTCCACCCGGCAAATCGACAATATCTGGAAGTCGAACGGGGACCAAATTGAGAAGATAAAGGCCGGCACTAGCAGCAAGGACATGGCGTTAGTAGACGTAATTGTGAGTCAGAACAGGACAGTGAGGGAAACCATGAGGCAGTTGTTTTATGAGATGATACTGAGGTCCGTCTTGATATTGGTATTGGTGGGAGGTGCGTTCATTGTAATGTATTTCCGCAGCAGAGCTTATTTGAACATTATCAGGAAATATCAGGAACTTGAAAATGTGAAGGAAGCCGGAAAGATGATCGGCCCATGAATCGTTGGCGTTTTGTCTGTGGCTTGCTTTGCGGAACAACATGTCTACCAGGAATCTCACAACGGCTGGCCCGCTCGAAAATGACTGCTTTATTCTCCTCGAAATGACCGATCAACCACATAATGTGCCTGAAAGAATCAAAGGCGCAAATTTGCACCACTGGTTTGATGCCTTCTTGATTCTCCGTAGTTTCCGCGAGGTAATGCTTGCTTCTTGCTATCGACAAATGTGATTTTGCAGTATACTGATTTAGTTTGGCCTTGTCAAACGGCATTGCAAACTGGTTACCTTCGGCAATCAATTCATTAATAGATATTTCGCTGCCCTCCTAGTCCTTCCTCGAAAACACAATCGACTCATCACCCTCCTGCCGTTCCACTTCGACAATGAGACCCGCTTTTTCGAGCGCGGGCCCCAGCTCCGCGGCTATGTCGGTTTCGGAGGTGATGTCGAACATGTTCCGGAAGTCGGCCAATTCTTCACTGTAAAAGCCGCCGTCCCGCGGAAGTCTGGCGATCGCTGCCTCGACATGCGACCGGATAACGGCGATCAAGGCTTGGTCCATGGTTCCACCTCCAAGACTACTGTTTATCAATTTTTCGCGCCGTACGGTACACACAGAAAGCGCTCAGGTACGGAAACGTCGCCAGCGCCGCCGCCACCGGCAGGCAGAGCCTCGCAATCGACGTTTTGATCGTAGCCTCGCCTTCGGCTTCAAACGGTTCGCCGGAAAATGCCGGTTTGTACACAATGCTGCAGCGCCGTCGCCGGCCGTCCGCAAGCATGTTTCGAAGTGCCGTATACCAGCCGTAGGCGGTTCCGGTGACGGCCGGATCGTCGAACCCCATCCTCACCAGAAGCCGGACATGGCCCACCGAACAAATCCTCAACAGCAACTGCAGGGTCCTTCCAAGCCATCGAATGACCTTGCCGCGGAACGGACCGTTGCCCAGGTACACCCACAGCCTTTTGACTTGCAGGAATCCGGACCGCCACTGGTTCCGGCCGGGTTCCTGTTCGTGCCCGGCAGCCGCCTTTGGGCCGGCTGGTCTCTGTTCCGGTTCGGCAAGCGGTTGCGCACGGTCGGGCCCAGAGGTTTTCTCATGAAGAGTTTCCCCCTTCACTGCGTGATCCCGGGCTCCGGCCTTTGCGGCCTTCCGCGGTTTTTGGGACGGGAATGCCTTCGTCCCGTACGCGTACAGCCGCAGGGCCCCGAATGCGAGGACTTCCAGAGTCTTTCCCTTGTTGTCAATAACGGCCTTGAGAACCCCGGGGTGCAGCCAGGAACAGCGCACCTCGACACTGCCGCCGCCCGGGCCGACGGCGCCGGCGCACACGACGGCAATGGGAGCAACGAGAACGAGTGCAAGGACAACGAGCGGGAGAAGGATAACGATTGATAGAAGCATATCAGCGGCCTGTTGGGGTAAAGAGAAATCTCTCCGGCGTCATGCAACTACCCTGCGGGCTGTAGGGGCGGTGCCACCTGCGGCGCGGGTTCCTGCGGCGGCATGATAAGAATGCCCCGTTCGGTGATCACCTGGTCCATCGTGATATCGTGGTAGGCGAAGGGAAGCCTTTCGTCCGGACCCATGATCTGGCAGTCGAATGCGACCCCGTACACAGGCACCCGGCCCTTGAGCTCCTTGACGAACCTGTCGTAGCATCCCCGGCCCCTGCCGAGACGGGAGCCGTGGATGTCAAATGCGACCGCCGGGCACACGACGAACTGTATGTCGCTCTTGAAAAAATTGTTCCACTTTTCCCGCACCGGCTCGTACACGCCGATCCCGCTGAGGGCCGTGTCCTTGTCGGCATCGGTGATCTCCGCAACTCCCATGGATGCATCCTGGTTGATATAGGGCACAATCACCCTGCGCCCGGTTGCAAGCATTTCGGCGATAGCCGGACGCATCGCCACCTCGGCGCCCGCTTCGACGTACACCATCACCGCTTTCGCCTTTGCAAAGGAAGGTTCCTTTTTCAGGATCTCCCAGATGGCGGCAGATTTTTCCGCGCGCTGTTCCAGGGCGAGTTCCTTGCGCTTGGCAATGTAGGTTTCGCGCAACGCCTCTTTCTTCTTCGCCACCTCCTGATCGTGGGTGGGCATGGCCTCGTCGATCCTGCTTATCTCGTTTATCTCGCGCCGGACTTTGTCGGAGTACAGGCGCACCTTGCCCACAAACCTTCCCGCCTGCCGTATGATGTTGGGTATCTCCTTGGACCCGAAAAAGATCAGGATGAGGACCAAAATGATGAGTATTTCCGAAAAATCAAGCCCCATGTTCATGCTGCGCGCCTCCGCGTCAGGAACGACACCAGGATGCTCACCGCGTAAATAAGAAGCAGCGGCACGGCCATGAACATCATGGACGCCACGTCGGGCGGGCTGATCACGGCGGCGATAATCGCAATAATGACGACGGCATGCCGGATCTTACCTATGAGGAATTCCGGCGTCAGGAGCCCCATCCGGGTGAGGAGCCAGGAAACCATGGGGAATTCGAAGATAATGCCGCAGGCAAGGCCCAGCTTGATCATAAAGGAGATGTATTCGCTCGCCTTGAAATACGGCTCGATCACGCCGCCGCCGAACGTGGCAAGCACCTTTATCATCCAGGGGATCATGAAATAGGCAAAGGTAATGCCCAGAAAGAACGACAGCGACGATGAAATGACTATGGGCAGGGCCACTTTCTTTTCTTTGCCGTAAAGACCGGGCGACACAAACGCCCAGATCTGGTAGAAAACAAACGGGATGGATACGATGATGCCGCCCACCAGCGCGATCTTTATGCTCAGCATGATTGCTTCGGCGGGTGCGGTGAAAATAAGATGGGGCTTCGGATAGGTGAAGCGCAGGGGATACACCAACAGGACCTGAAAAATCTTCTTCCAGAAGATAAAGCACGGAACGGCGCACACGAAAACGCCCACGATGCACTTGATAAGCCGGCCCCGGAGCTCTTCAAGATGGTCGAGGAAATTCATGCCCTCGGGGGCATCGTTCCCTTTATCCTTCTTTCTTAGCTTCCGCAGCAGGCTTGCTATCATTCGGCTTCTCCGCCTCGTTCAGTTCCTTGGTGGCTTCGCTGGATGCTTTCTTGAATTCCTTTATTCCCTGTCCCAGTCCCTTTGCGAGTTCGGGTATCTTCTTTGCCCCGAAAAGCAGAACGATCACAAGCAGCACAATCGCCCAGTGAAGCGGGCTCATGGTACCCATACTGTACCCCTTTCACGAGTAAAAAATAGTCTTACCGGTATTGCGAAAACCGATTTGATATCCGGTAAACAGGTCATAAAATATATTAAGAGACGACAATGAATACCAAATTACCTTTACTCAGTCTTGGTTCCGTCGTTTACGGAATTCATCCCGTTGAAGAACTGATCTCAACCAGACTACGTCAGATAGACCGCCTATATTTTGACAAAGACCGGTCGAGCGGACCGCTGTTCAACCTTGTAAAGCTTGCAAGAAAAGAACGCCTCCCGTACCAGATGGTCCCTGCGCAAAAGCTGGACCATGAGGCCGGCAGCCCGAACCATCAGGGAGCAGTGGCGCTGTGCAGCGCCAAGGAATACATGGACCCGGACGCGCTGCTCCAGCACTTGTCGTCGAAACCGTCGGCCCCGCTGCTGTTTATTCCGGCGTCCGTGGAAGACCCGCGCAACCTGGGAGCGCTCGTGCGAACCTGCGTCGCGTTCGGTGTGGATGCAATGCTGCTTGAGCGAAAGAACACCGCGCCCATCGGCGCAACAGTGGCCAAAGCGTCGGCGGGGATGCTTGAACACATCTCTCTTGTTAAGACGAAGAACCTCGAGGGACTCGTTGCGACGCTTATCACCAGGGGATTTGCGGTGGTGGGAGCGCAGCAGGGCGCAGAGAAGAAGCCGCAGGACATCGACCTCACCGTACCGGCGGTCATCGTCACGGGCGGGGAAAACCGCGGCATCCCGCCGTATCTTGCAAAAAAATGCACGCACCTCGCCGGTATTCCCCTTGCCGCCGGCGCCAACTCGCTCAACGTGTCCGCCGCCGCAGCCATCATCCTGTACGAATGCGCGCGGCAGCGGAGATTTCCTTCCGCACGGTAGCTATTTGTCGCCGAGGCCGAAAAAAGAATCCATCGTGGACTCGATGTCTTCCCCGCTTATGACGGAGTTATCTTCTTTGTTTGATGCCGGGGACGGTGGCTTTTTGGGTGCCGGTCCGGGCTGTTTTCGGACGATTTCAGCGCCCTCCACGACTATCGCCTCAGGCGGAACGCCGGCGGCGCCCATGAGCTGGGTTCTGTCCCATTGCAGTGTTTTCTCGGTCCGGTCCGCGTGGGGCGCGTTGGCTTCGGGCGGCCGCACAATTTCCTGTCTTACTCTTTTGTCAACAGTTCCGCCAAACTCCTTTTCAAAATCAAAACCCTGCAGTTCTCGTGCGGGAGCCTTGGGCGCTTCGGGCCGCGCGGGCCGCGGCGCCGCCTGCGGTGCCGGCCTCCTTTCAACCGTCTGCGGGATCGGTGCGGAAGGCCTGGGTTGGGGTCTTGCCGGGGGCGGCTCGCGTTTCAGCCTTTGCTCCTCAACGTCCTCCGTCACCCTGATGACACCGAGCCGAACGTCCGTGGGCGGAGGCTCAACCCGCGGGACGGTTGACATTTTCGCCTGGCCAGCGGGAGCAACGGGCTGGACAGAAACGCCCCTTCGCTCGGAGATGCCCGGGACAGCGGCAATGGTTTCTTCTTCGGGCGACGGCCTCGATACTTCCATTGGGGCGGTCCGCGCCGCGCCGGGAAGAGGAGGGGTGCGCGATTCGAAGCGCGCTCCGTAATCCTCTACAACGGACGAAGAGGTATCGGCCCGGTCCGGCCCGGCCTCGCCGACATATCTGTCCCCCGCCGGACGGGTTCGGACGGATTCGCCGGCCCCGAACGCGGCCCGAAACTCGGCGATCCGCGATTCCATATACTTGACAAAATAGATGTCAAGCACATGCATGTTTTCCGTAAGCATCTTCTGCATCTTGTCGATTTTGGGGGACAATGCGGAGCGGAGCGCGTGAGCGTTCATGAATTTCGCTACGGCCGAGGAGAGCACCTTGTCCGCTTCGGCCGATTCTTCCGCGACCGCTTTCACCACCAGGCTCTTTTCACGCGCAAGCTGGCGCTCGGCCTTCCTGAACACGAAGAGAACAAGCCATACGCCGGAACTCAGCAGCGCCCCGAGGATAACGCCGATGCCCAGAAGTATTACCGTGTCGTTCATGAAATTTCCTTTCGCTGCGGAAGCAAAGTGAGAAAGTACCCTTTATTACACGTACCTTACAATGATACACCGCACCTGCGGAAAAATCAACGTATAATTGGCCGGCAGGGGAGCCGCAACGATCACAACATGTTCAACGGATCGACATCGATGACCATCCGCATGCCTGCGGGCACCCTTATTTTCGTCCTGAGGGTGCCCGCGGCCTCCTGCAACGCACCCGCCGACTGTGATCTTAACAAAAGCGAAAACCTGAATTCGTTCTTAAGCTTGGCAAGGACCGCCGGGGACGGCCCGAGCACGCGAACCGACCCGCTCCAGCGCGCGCGCACCGCGGCCGCGGCCGAAGAAAGCAGCGCTACGACGCCGGCCTCGCGCGCGCCGGAGGCCACGACGCGAACAAGCTTGCCGAAGGGTGGGTACCCAAGTTCCTCGCGCTCGGATGCTTCCCTGTTGTAAAACTCCACAAAATCGTGGTCTCGCGCGGCGCAAATGGCGGGTTCGTTGGGGAAATAGGTCTGCACTACCACTTCGCCCAGGTTGTCGGCGCGTCCGGCCCGGCCGGCAACCTGCGACAGGAGCTGGAAGGTCTTTTCCGCCGCTCGAAAATCGGGAACATGCAGGCCGATATCCGCCTGCAAAACACCGACCAGCGCAACGCCCGGAAAATTGAGCCCCTTGGCGACCATTTGCGTGCCGATGAGAATGTCCGCCTCGCGGCGTTCGAATTGTTGGATGATGGCAATATGGCCGCCCCTTCCGCGCGTGGAATCCTGGTCCATGCGGATAATGCGCGCAGATGGAAATTGCGACGCGATGTACTCCTCGGCCTTCTGGATGCCCGTTCCCTTGAACCGTATCTGCTCCCCTCTGCAAGCGGGGCACGACGACGGCGCAGGCTCCTGGTATCCGCATTGGTGGCACTTGAGCGCGAGTTCCTGTTTGTGGTAGATCAGGTTTACCGAGCAGTGCGGGCATGCATAGGTATGGCCGCATTCCTTGCAGATAAGGAAGGTGGAGAACCCGCGCCGGTTGAGCAGAAGAATGACCTGCCGCCCGTCGGACAGCGCCGCCTGGACACGGGAGGCTAGGTGGCGCGACAGCAGTGTCCAGTTATTCTCCTTGTGTTCTTCCCTCATATCAATAATGGTGACCCGGGGAAGCGCCGCCTCGCCGAAACGACGTGACAGGGTGAGCAGCCGGTACTTGCCCGTACCGGCATTGCGGTAGGTCTCCATGCTCGGCGTTGCGCTGCCGAGCACTGCCGCAGCGTGCTGCAGGCGGGCGCGCATCACGGCCACGTCGCGCGCGTTGTACCGCGGTTCGAGGTCGCTTTGCTTGTAGCTGTGGTCGTGCTCCTCGTCGACAATAATGAGCCCGAGATTGACAACAGGCACCAGGATGGCGCTTCGCACGCCGATCACCAGGCGCCTGCGTCCGGTAACGAGTTCGTCAAGGCTGTCGCGGCGCTCGCCCTCGCTCATCCTGCTGTGAATCACCGCGATCACGTCGCCGAGCGCTCCCCGGAACCGCGCGATGGTCTGCGGCGTGAGCGAGATTTCGGGCACCAGGATGATGACGCCCTTTCCCGCGGCAAGCGCCCGCCGCGCCAGTTCGATATACACGTGGGTCTTACCGCTGCCGGTGATGCCATGCAGCAGAAACGGCGGGCTGTCGTGGGCGAATCCCCCGGCGATCGCATCCACTGCGGACTGCTGCTCGCCGGTAAGCACGATGCCTTCGTCGCCCGTGCCGACACAGGCCCGCAGCTCCTCGGCCTCGCGCAGAACCGCCTTTCTCTCTTTGACAAGGGCACCGTTCTTGACAAGGGCGCCGAGCACGTGCGGCGTAACGCCCAGGGATGTGCAGGCCTCGCCGGTAAGCTCGCCGGTCGAGGCGGCAAGCGCCTGCAGCGCCGCGGCCTGTTTGGGGGAAAGAACGCCGCGGGGCGCGACGGCGGCAACGCGGTAGACCGCCACCGTTTTTTCCTTCGCCGCGATCAGGTTCTTGCGGACAAACGGCCTGAAGACGCGGCCGAGATCGCACTGGTAGTAGGCGGCGATCCATTCGTACAGCCGGATGAGCGAGGTGTCGGCATCGGTCCAGCGGTCTTTTCTTATGTCAAGAACGGGCTTCAGGTTCGCGTGCCTGGACGACGCCGAAGTGCGGACGGCAACGCCCCACAGTTTCCTGCTGCGGAGTTCAACCAGCACCGGCATGCCGGGAACCACCGCGCCGGCAAACACCGGGGGAATCTCGTAGTCGTACACCCCGGAAATCGCCATTGGAAACGCCACGCACGCCACAGTGTTTTCGGTTGGTTCCATAAAGAAATCCCGTGCGGCATTTGCCGGCCGTGCACAATGCGTCGTGCGAAAAAGAGCGACCGTCCGTCTTCCCATCGGGGCGCCACCTGGCCACTCATCGACGCTCTCAAGAAGCGGGCTATCCAGAAAATACAAGTTGTCTCCGAACGGGACGCAAACCAAACCGCGCGGGGCCGGAACAGCACGAGCGCAAATACCTCAGTCACACTTTCGAAACCGACTACACCATATAAACGATCCCCTCACCTATCTTTTAAACCCATTGCAATTTGTATTGACAACCCTCCTGAGAAAAAACCATCTTTATGTATTCATAATCCATTCGGTATTCCCCTATTTACATAATTAATGAGGAGGATGGCGATGAAAAAAGTACTTGTGGGGCTGGTGTACTTAAACGTTTTTCTCCTGCTTGCTTCCTGTTCCTCACTCACCTCCGACGAAGCAAAAGGCAACAAAGCCTACAACCAGGCCAAACATTCCCAGGGAATCAACAAACGGACGCTTGAAAAGCGGGCATACATTTTCTACCAGAAGTGGTTCACTGCTCACCCGGACAAGTCCAAGCTCAGCCTTGGTTTCAGGCAGAAATTCATAGAAATGACCCTCTTGCGCGCCAACATGGTCCTGTCCGAAGGCACCTACGACATGGATCCGCTCAAGCTGTTCATGAAAGACATAGACACGCTCCTCACCAAGGAACTCGGCCCCGACCTCAGGCAGCAGTATGCCAATTTCATTCTCCTCATGGCAGATTCCAGCATTGCGCGCAACAAGCTCGACGATGCGCTTGACTGGATTGCAAAGGCCGAAACCGTCGTCGACAATCCGGCGCCTATGGAGGCCAAGAAGAAAGCGATCATCACCGACTTCACCAAGCAATTCTACGAGATGGCCTCGCAGGCGTATACCGAAGGGAAAGACAGCAAGGATCCCGAAGCGCTGCTCAAGGCGGAGTATTACGTCCAGCTCGTACTCGTCTACGATTCGCTGTTTCCCGGAGCGGCCGACCTCCTGAGCAATTGCCACAAAGCAAATGTGAGCACCTATTCCGGCTACGCGCGGGTCATCGAGGGGAAGCTCGATCCGCGGGTAAACAAATACGACATCTACCTTGCAGTAGTGAGCGGGACAACCAATATGTCTTTGTCAATGTTCAATTACTCCTACAATCCGCTGCGCCTCAAGGCGGACGACTTCTTTCTTGTGGATGTGAAGGGCGAGAAATACAAAGCGCTGCCTTCATCCAAAATCGACCCCGAAATCCTCGACACGCAGCACGAAACAAAGAACCTCAAACTCGTGTTCCCCAAGCCCAAGGCCGAGCTCAAGAAAGTGGTGTACTCCAGCGGGGAGCACTACACCGAAAAACTGTTTTTCTGATTTCCCTCTGCACAAGGATATTCCCGGGAGCAAAGGCCACGGCCTTTGCTCTTTTTGTTTCAAGATGCATTCCGGCCCGTTCCTTCTACGGTTTCTTCCCCGCATGAGAATCCCGGCCAAAAAGCGGTTTCTTCGCCCTCAAAATCTTTAATCCCGCCCGTTGGGGAAAGTATATTTGACTGTTAATTTGGCAGTTGTTTTGCAACGGAACCCCGGCACGCCAGCAACAAGCTCGATAGGACCAATCATGCCAGAACGAATCTATGTGGGAGCAAAGGCCCAGGTGCGGGACGCACTTGGCGAGAAAATCAGGGCAAAAATCATCGCCGACCTCGAAATAGGAACCGTCAATTCTGTGCGTACGGCATCCGTGTACATCCTCAACGGATCGCTCTTCGCCGAGGACCTCACGGCGCTCGCGGAAGGCCCGCTGTCAGATCCCATAGTTCAGGATTATTCCATCAACAAGACCTTCTGCGAATCCTTTGACTGGATGGTGGAGGTCGGATTCCTGCCCGGGGTCACCGACAACGCGGGAAGAACGGCGAAGGAGGCGGTGATCATCGCCCTGGGAAGGAGCTTCCCGGAATCGTTCTCGGTCCATACCGGCACGCAGTATTTCTTTTTTGGTAATATCTCCAGGAAGAACGTCGACCGTATTTCCGAAGAGATCCTCGCGAACGCGCTTATCCAGTCGATACATATCTATTCAAAGGACGAATGGCTCAAGGTCCATTCGAAAGATTTTCCCGCCCCCGTGGTCATGGATACGCACACCTCGCCGCTGTTCCGCGAGGTGGACCTGCGCGTGGACGAAAACGCCCTTGTCGCCATAAGCAAGAACGGCATGCTTGCGCTCTCGCTCGAGGAAATGAAATGCATCAAGGACCACTTCTGCGATCCCTCCACCATTGACGAGCGCGTAAAGCACGGGATGCCTGCGAACATCACCAACGTCGAGCTTGAGATTGTGGCGCAAACCTGGTCGGAGCATTGCAAGCACAAGATCTTCAACGCGGACATCATCTACCTTGAGAACAACGAAACGCCGGTCCACATCAAGAGCCTGTTTAGGACCTACGTCCAGAAGACGACGGCGATGGTGCGCGAGGCAAAGGGCAATAAGGACATCTGCCTCTCGGTATTCAAGGACAACGCCGGTGTGGTCCGCTTCAACGACACCACGGCAATCGTTTTCAAAGTGGAAACGCACAACAGTCCCTCGGCGCTCGACCCTTACGGCGGCGCGCTCACGGGCATCGTGGGCGTCAACCGAGACCCGTTCGGCACGGGCCTGGGCTGCCGCCTCATCGCCAACACCGACGTGTTCTGTTTCGCCTCGCCCTTCTATGCCGGCGCGATCCCGCCGCGCATCTTCCATCCCAAGCGGGTGCTCGAAGGCGTGCGCGAGGGCGTCGAACACGGCGGCAACAAGAGCGGAATCCCTACAGTCAACGGAACTATCGTGTTCGACGACCGCTTCCTGGGCAAGCCGCTTGTCTACTGCGGAACGCTTGGGCTCATGCCGCTTCTTGTCAACGGCCGCAAAGGATGGGAAAAGAAGGCGCAGACGGGCGACCATATCATCATGGTGGGCGGCAGGATCGGCAAAGACGGGATTCACGGCGCAACGTTCTCTTCCGAGCCGCTGCACGAAGGCTCGCCGGCCACCGCGGTGCAGATAGGCGACCCCATCACGCAGAAGCGAATGACCGATTTTCTGCTTGCGGCACGCGACCGCGGCCTGTACAATTCCATCACCGACAACGGAGCGGGCGGGCTGTCGTCGTCGATCGGCGAAATGGCATGCGACACGGGCGGCGCCGTTGTGCACCTCGAAAAGGCGCCGCTCAAATACCACGGCCTCGAACCGTGGGAGATTTACGTCTCGGAGGCCCAGGAGCGCATGAACGCCGCCGTCGCTCCGGAGAAAGTGGGCGCGTTTTTGGCCATGGCCCGTGAATGGAATGTGGAGGCAACCGACCTCGGCGAATTCACGGGTACCGGATATCTCGACATCAGGTTCGCCGAAACGCCCGTGGCGAGGCTCAGCATGGACTTTTTGCACCACGGGCTTCCCGACATGAGCCTTATTGCGAAATGGGAGGACAGGGGCCGCGGCACAAAGGGAACCTATCCGGCAGCCGACCTGAAAACGGACCTGCTCGCCCTGCTCAAACGTCTTAACATCTGCAGCAAGGAATACGTGGTCCGGCAGTACGATCACGAGGTGCAGGGCGGCAGCGTGGTGAAACCCCTGTGCGGGGCGAAAAACGACGGGCCATCGGACGCGGCGGTCCTGCGGCCGGTCCTCGAATCGTTCGAAGGCATCGCGGTGAGCAACGGCATCCTTCCCCGGTACAGCGACATCGACACCTATGCCATGACCGCGTGTACAATCGACGAAGCGGTTCGCAACGCCTGCTGCGTCGGCGCAGACCCCGCCGCCATGGCGGGCCTCGACAATTTCTGCTGGTGCGATCCGGTGCAAAGCGCCGACAACCCGGACGGCGAGTACAAGCTCGCGCAACTCGTACGTGCGAACAAGGCGCTTCTTGATATATGCGTCCTCTACGGCATACCGCTCATTTCCGGCAAAGACAGCATGAAGAACGACTACCGCATCGGCGACGTCAAAATAGCCATTCCGCCCACCCTGCTGTTCAGTCTTGTTGCAAAGGTGCCGGACGTGCGCAAGGCGGTTACCATGGACTTCAAGGAAAACGGCAACCTCATCTACTGCGTCGGCACCACGTATCCCGATCTTGGCGCATCGGAATACGCGCTCATGAAAGGGGTGAAAGACACGACGGTCCCCACCCTTCGCAACCCCGTACAGAACTTCGATTGTTATGCTACGCTTTTCTCGGCCATCCAGGAAGGCCTGGTGCGGTCGTGCCACGACTGTTCGGACGGCGGCCTCGGCGTGGCACTTGCGGAGATGTGTTTCTCCGGAGAATTTGGAGCGCAGGTCGATTGTCAGGCAATTGAGCAGGCCGGGTGTACATCGGACATCGAACTTTTGTTCTCTGAATCGCCGGGCCGTATTCTTGTTGAAGTGGAGCCTCCCAATGCCAAGCGCATGGAGACGCTGTTTTCCCGGCTGCCGCTCAGGCGGATCGGGGTTGTTGTCAAGGGCGACACCATCGAGTTGAAAGGGCTCAGGCAGGCGCCGGTGCTCGCGTTTTCCCGGATAGACGCGAAAGCCGCGTGGAAGAGCACACTGCAATTTTGAGAAATATGGTGAATGTTCTTTTTAGTTGAGGTGCGGCGTGCCAGGGTGCGATTAGAACTTAAGCATAAGGAGAATCTGAGCGTGAGCAGAGACATTGCGGCCATCGTACTCGCGGGAAACGGCACAAATTGCGAAATGGAGACGGCGCACGCGTGCCGCCTCGGCGGCTTCGGCACCGTGGACATCGTCACCATCTGGGAACTCGTGAGCGGCGACGCCTCGCTCGAACCCTACGATTTCCTGTGCCTGCCGGGCGGATTTCTCGACGGCGACGATCTCGGTTCCGCAAAAGCGCAGGCCAACCGCCTCCTTCATACGGTTGTCAAGAAGACCGGCAAACCGCTTTTTGCCCAGTTTTCCACGTTTATCCAGAACGGCAGGCTGATTCTCGGCATTTGCAACGGGTTCCAGCTCATGGTGAAGCTCGGACTTCTGCCGTCCCTGGGGAATGCGCTTACCCAGCAGGTGACGCTCACCAATAACGATTCGGGCAGGTTCGAAGACCGGTGGGTATGGCTCAAGGCCAACCCCGCATCGCCGTGCGTGTTCACAAAAGGGATTGGCGCGGTGTATCTGCCCGTGCGCCACGGTGAAGGCAAGTTCGTGGCCCGCGACCGCGAGGTCCTCGATGAGCTCCGCGCGCACAACCAGATTGTTTTTTCCTATGTGGACCCCGAAACACAGGCCCCCACCATGAAATACCCGGACAACCCGAATGGGTCACAATTGTCAATCGCCGGGATCTGCAATGCCACGGGACGGCTCTTCGGCCTCATGCCGCACCCCGAGGCCTTTACCCACCGCACCAACCACCCGCGGTGGTCGCGCGAACAACTGCCCGAAGAGGGCATGGGTCCGCAGCTGTTCAGGAACGCCCGCGAGTATATCGCGAAAAACACGTGACCAGAACGGCCGTCGTCCCTATTCTGATCGAATTGCTATGTCCAGAGAGACGCTCCACAGACCACCGGCTCGCAGGAAGACAAATTCCCTCTCACTCAAACGCCTCTTCTTTCTCGCGGCGTTTGCACTCGTTCTCGCCCTGTTCCTGCGTCACTTTGTCGTTGACATAATGCAAGTAACCTCGTCTTCAATGGCGCCGACGATCAACGTCGGCGCCCGCTACCTTATGGAAAAACTCACCTTCCGCATGAGGAAGCCCCGGCGAAACGATATCATTGCGTTCCCGTCACCCGTCCTGCAGGGCCACAACCTGGTGAAACGGGTGATCGCAACCGAGGGTGAAACCATTCAGATAAAGAACAAGGACGTTTACATCAACGACAAACGACTGGCCGAGAATTTTGCACATCATTCCCGCGACACCATACTCCTGGTCGGCGACAACCTCGGGCCGTTGCAGGTCCCAAAGGGAATGCTTTTTGTAATGGGCGACAACCGTGATGAATCGGAAGATTCGCGCGACTGGAAGGACAGCATTACCGGAGAGCATATCTACTTTGTTCCGGTGAGCGGGATATTGGGGAAGATTGTCCTGTTGTATTAAGCCGGCGGCGGTTCACGTGTCGGGAATGTCAGGCGGTTGGACGAACCATTGGAGCGTGCGCAAGTAGCCGGCAATATCATTGACATTTGCAGAAAGCATTTCCTGCGTATTCATGAGAAGCCTTTCCACGTCAACCTGGTACACGTCCCAGGCGCCTGTCCTGATTTCGGTTTCGAGCTGGCCCGGCGCCCAGCCCGAATAACCCAGGAAAAGACGCGTTGAGCCGGGATCAAGCGCAAGCACGGAATCGATGCTTTCCCATTTTCCGCCCAGGTAAACCCGGGGAGCGATCCGGTGCGACTGCGGCTGCGCCGCGTCGGTGATCCAAATAACTTGCAACTCGTTCTGTTGTACCGGACCGCCTATGTACACCTCCCGCCGGCCGCTTGAATCGGAGTATCCGTCGAATACTTCCGAGAGCGGCATATGTGAAGGCCGGTTGAGCACAAGGCCGTAGGCTCCACTATCCCTGGTGTAAACGCACATCAGCACAACCGTAGCGTTGAAATTTGGATCCTGCAGCGCATCGCGTGCGAGAAGCACTGCGCCGTTCCCAAGGCGTGCGAGTTGTTCCTGGACAACAGGGTCCGGCTCAGGTTCGGGAAGGGTTGGTTCCATAAGGTGATCTTGCCGTTTCTGCCCTAAAAATAACACATCCGCGTTCCGTGCGCTTCTCAACGCACGACGGGGCCGCCAGTCCGGCAAGAATCGATTATATTTGTTACCCTAGCCACTTGATTGAGGGACTGGGTTGGCGGAACAACACGAGATGACTATATTCGCGCGTGAAAAGGCACGCTTCATATTGAATTGCCCGCCTGCACGAAACCAAGACACCCGCCGGTTTCACCTCGCACGAACGGTCGCCATTTCCAACTTGATGATGAGTGGAATATCCGGTGTGCGTGTCCTTCTATTTGCGATTCCGGTTCTTTTTTCCACATCATCCTCTGCGGACGAAGCCGACAGCCTTCTCTTTTATTTATCGGTCCACGGTCCTGTTACCGAGCTTGCCCGTTGCATCGAAAAAAGCTCCTCACTCAACAAGCGAGGATCTGGTGGTGTCACACCTTTGCTTGCCGCAGTGCATGCCAATAATCGCTCGACAGTCGCGGTCCTGCTGGAGCACGGCGCCGACGCGTCAATAGCCGACACCATGAATTTTGATCCCCTCTACTGGGCTTTGCACATGGGGTATTACGAGGTCGCCGATGTTCTCCTTATGCACGGCGTGAACGTCGACCGGCCAAATTCGCAGGGGAACTCGCCCCTGATGTCGGCGGTGATGCGGGGAGATTGCGCCACCGCGAACTTTCTCCTGGAGCACGGCGCGGACGGGAAACGGAAGTCGCCGGCAGGGCTGACGCCCAGGAGCATCGCATCGCGAAACCACGATAAGGCGATGATCTCCCTATTGTCGTCGTTTACGCATGCGCAGCAGCGCAAGCCGGCGCCTGCCGCCGACACCGGTGCGCGCGATACCGGCTGTACCTTCACCGATGCAAAGGCTTTCTTTAGCGCAGTTCAATCCGGACGCCGCAGCTTCAGAGCATGCGCGCTCTCGGGGCTCGATCTCAAGGCCATGCGATTGTACGGTCTCAGTTTTCAGGGAGCAAACCTTTCGGGCTGCGACCTGCGCGACGCCGATATGCGTTACTGCGATTTGAGCGACGCCGCGCTGCGAAACGCGTTCCTCCACGGGGCCGACCTCCGGTACGCACGGTTGGACAACACGGATTTCGGCGAGGCCATGCTCACTGCGTCGGATATGCGCGAAGCGAAAGGATTATCGCTGGTCCAGTTGCGGAGCGCCCGGAATTTGTACAAAACGAAACTGGACAGCGAAACCGTGGAAATCATGCAGCGCGATTATCCGAAACTCTTCAAGGATCCGGGCGGCGCGTGGAGGGTTCAGGGGAAAACAACGGCGAACTCACAGTAGTGCAGAGTTCTTCACATCGGCGGCACGATTGTCATGCGGAAAGGGCACACATCAACTTGGGCTGGATACAATGCGCATGGATTGATCTTAACCAGTTCTTCCGAATCAACTCACGGACGCTCATACCGCAAATCTCTTGAACCCAAGATCCTTGATCGGCCTGTAGTGTTTGTAGTTTCCGGATACCAAGATCTGGTTGTTCTCAATTGCCGTAGCGGCGATAAGTGCGTCGTCTGCGGATATGCCATGCGCCAACGAATATTCTTCCACGTAAATTGAGGCCCGATGTCCGATATTTTCGGTAATCGGCAACATCATGAAGTCCATTTCTTTCAAGTAACTCTTTATGACCGCCTGTTGCTGCCTATTTTTCGCATTTTGCAACAATTCCATATAGGTTACCACCGAGATGCTACGATCATTGTCGGCGTCAACCAGATCAGCGGCCGCCTTGTTTCCGCGCTGAATCCAGATTATAACGTCGGTATCAAAGATCATTCGACCGGTTCCTCCGCATTTTGGATACGATTTCTTCAGGGCTCATTTTGTCCGCCCCAAGAATACCAAAGATCGGATGATCCTTTGTTTTCGCGTGACGATTGGATTTGGAAGGGACGATTTCTCCTTTTACTTTGCCGTGATACAGGATCCGAACCCTTTCACGCCTGCCTAATGCCTTCAATACGTCCCGCATCTTATACCGCAGATCCACGACTGAAGCATCCATAATGACCTCTTTTGATATGTATATCGTAAGTATACATATTTCGAACAAGAAAAGGCAACTATTGCTCTCGATTTTGCACACTTGTATCCTAAACCCCGCGGTGGGTGAAAAAACCGAGTACTTGGGGCAAGAACATTTTCCGTTCTAAATCCTGCCCAGGCACGGGATTCATGCCCGCATTATCCCGGAAGCGCAAGTTGTCGTTTTTCTTTTGCCTTTCGATCAATCTTAATAATAAAATCGTGTTGAGCACAAGACTGCCATCACAATCAAGTTGTCCTTACAGGTTTACGCCAAAAACAAGGGGCTATTCGTGAAGAATTATGTATTTCCCGCCATGCTGCTGTTTCTTCTGACCGTCCCTGCGAGCGCCGGGAAGATGACCATTGCCGTCATGGACTTTCAGGCCAAGGGCATCGACACCATCGTTGCGCAAAACGTGTCCGAACTCATACGCGGGGAGATAATAAATGCCGGGATATTTACGGTCATAGAACGCGCCCAGATGGGCGAGATACTAAAGGAGCAGGGATTTCAGCAATCGGGTTGCACGGACATAACGTGCGCAGTTGAAATCGGCAAAATATTGTCCGCCAATAAAATGCTCGTTGGATCAGTGATGAAAATAGGAGGTTCGATAATAATAGCAGGACGTGTTGTTGACGTGCAATCCGGCGTGGGCGAATTCAGCGAGAATCAGGACTGCGAATCTGAAGCAAAACTGTTGAATGCAGTCAAACTCTTTACCGAAAAGCTCAACGCCAGGATACAGGGGAAACCAATTTCAAGCCCTTTGCCTGGCGCGGCATCCTCAAACATCGCTCCAGGCGATCAAGGTATCCAGAAAAACGTGCCGAGGCTGGAGGGATCCTATTTTGCATCAGGAAGAAATCCAAACGGCTCGACCTATACCGGTACGGTCCAAATTTCAAAGGGCAGTAATTCTTATCATTTCTTTTGGAAGATCGGCAATTCCGCCTATAATGGCATAGGAGTCCTGAAAGACAGAACCCTTACCGTTGATTGGGGACAGGACTCTCCGGTAATCTATTTGATCCAAGACGACGGCCGCCTTGTGGGGAAATGGGCCAATGGGACCGCGTCGGAGACACTCACTCCCGAGTAGTAGATACTCTCTGGATTGACATCAGAAAGATGACTGTGCCGGCGGGTTATGCCCAGCAGAAGGTCCGGGCTTGCCAAGGGCGGCTCCGGGCCGCACCCGCTCAGCAATCCACACTCTTGTTTAGACGCGACACATCTTTAAGAAAGACGATGCAAACGCGCTATTGAAGTTCCGTATTGCCAAGTCCTTGACTAACCGCAAGACAGCAGCCCAACCCTACGGCATCCTTTGCACCTGCCCGCCGGCTCCCTTCTTTACCGGTTCCTCAAACACCGGATATACGCCGATGGCCTGGCCGCTTTCGAGCGCGATGTCACGTTCGGTCTTCTCCTCGATCACGGGAATCCACACCCGCGTGCCAGGCATGAGCATTGACAGATCGGTATTCTTGTTGTACTTTGCAAACAGCCACAGCGGGATCTGGTCCTGCTCGTTGCACATGCTCCAGAGCGCCTCGCCGCGTTTGACGATTTTCTGGCGCACGTCGGCGACCTTGTACCTGGTGTAGAAATCCTCCTCGATCGCCATATGGTATTCGAGACGGGCCTTTACAAAACGGGCAAGCTGTTCGGGGTCGGCCGGGATGGAAAGCAACCCGTTGATCCGGATTTCCGAACGCGGGCCCAGCCGGTTCATCTCGCGGATGCGAACGGCCGGAACGCCGAGCCAGTCCGCATAGTGGCCCACGGTTTCGTCCACCGAGACCTTGATTCTTGCGATATCGCCCGCAGGCGAAAGGGTTGCCTCAAGGTTGTAGCTGGAAACGTCGAATGCGGGAATCACGGCCGGAGTTCCCCCTTTTGAAAACTCGGGAAGCGTGTCGGCCTTGGCCATTGCCACGTCTCTCAGAGAATCCGAAATTGTCTCCGCCGGCGGCGATGACGGTTTGGGCGCTGCCGCTGTTTCCGCAACTGCCGGCTGCGGTTTGCCCGCCTTGAGCCGGACCTGTTTCTTGACAGACGACACTGGCACCGGCTCCGCAGGCGGCGAAACAGGACCAACCTGGGCCAGGTTTTCAGCCACGGTCGTCGACTCGGGCTGGCCCGGTGCGACTTCGGCGGGTTGCGCCGCGGAAGGTACCCTGAGCACTTGGCCCGCATAAATCCTGTCGCCGCGGGTGATATTGTTTTCAAGCGCGAGCCGGTTCACGGGCACGTCCATGCGGGCGGCAATGGTGTAGAGGTTGTCGCCGCGCTGGACGCTGTAATACTGGGAACGTTCGGGAGTCTCGCTCTTGAGCGAATCCGGCACGCCGGCCAGCACCTTTTCCGCTTCGGGTTGTTTGATGCCGGCGGGAATCCTTATTGTGAAGCCGGACGGAATCTGCTTTTGCTGGAAAAACACTACCGGCCGGAGGGCCGGGTTATACTCCATGAGCGTTTTCTGGGATAGGTTGAGATACCTGCACACCACGGCCGGTTTCATGAACGACGGAAGCGTAATCGCCTTGAATTCGTACTTCGGCGCAAAATGCACGCCGGTGAAATATGCGTCGGGGTGTTTGGCTATGTCGCTTGCTGCAAGGAAGCAGGCGTAAAAATTCTTGGAAGCAAACTGGAACGAGGGACTGCAATAGTTTGTGATGATGGTGGATAAATCGCGCGACCTTACCGTTTCAACGGCGCGTTTCATGCCGTTCACTCCGTGATTGTAGGCAGTGATGGCGAGCGGCCATGACTGCAACTGGTCGTAGTTCTGTTTGAGGAGCCGCGCCGCGGCGATTGTCGCGGCGATCGGGTCGCGGCGTTCGTCTATGAGATAGTTGATTTTAAGGAATAGCCGTCCCGTTCCCCGCATAAATTGCCAGAGCCCTGCCGCGCCCACCTTCGAATACGCCTCGGTGTTGAACGACGATTCCACATGCGGCAGATAGGCGAGGTCGGGAGGAATGCCGCGCTGCACAAAAATGGCGCGGATGGTATCGATGAAGGCGGAGGAGCGTTCCAATCCTTCGCGAAAGCGATCCTTTTGCCCCTGCTGAAACCGGACCCTTTCCCTGGCGCCGGAAAGACCGTTTGCAGGCGCGTGTTCCTTCAACAGGCGGTCAATGTCTTTTTCCTCCCGGGTCCACAGGGACTCGGGCTGCGCTTTCAGGTTGTCAAGCTTCTTGGCAAGAGCGAGCTTCTCACTCTCGATATACCGGGACTGTGCGAAGACGGTGCGGTCCCGAAGATCGAGCTGCTTGTAGATGACCAGCGGATAGTCCCTGTCGTGCAGCACGCCTTCGGTAAGCGACAGCTCGGTGTAGACCTTCTTCCAGAACGCGACATTATCCTTGAGCAAATCCGGGACGGCAAAAACGGCCGAATCGCCGGTCTGCGGAAATGCGCAGGAAAAGGCGCACGCGACACCCATAAGGATATGCATCAAGCGAATTTTCTTCATGGTAAGCGGGCGTTCCGGCCCATCAAGTCTGCCCAAATCTCTTCATGAACGGGGTGATATCCGATGCCTCCTGCGGCCCCACCAGCACTTCCCAGCCGGGCATGGTTTCTTCGAGCTCGCCGGATATGGAGGCCACGTAACCCGGTATGATGATTGTCCGCGACGTGTACTGTTTGTCGACGTCCTTGCTCTTGAGGAACGCGCCGATCTTTTCGCCGCTGAACTTGCGGGCGGCCCACGCGGTGAGCACGCTCATTCCCTCCGCGTCTACAATGGCGAGGTGCACGGGCACACCGGCGTTTTCCAGCTCGCCGCTCACCATGAAGTACGTGAGCGAAAAATTGGTGGTGACGACGAACGGGGCGTTCGGCGCGGCGTCTCCTATTTTGTAAATACCGGCGTCCACCTGGATCGGCTTCTGGGGATCGGTGTAGATGTTCTGGCGCAGCATGAGCAGCGGCAGCAAGGCCTCTTTCTCGGGCCGGTCGAGCACCAGAAGGGACGCGTACTTGCACAGCACGCTCGACGCATCGGCGACCATTTCGGCCGCGCTTTGCCTGCCGGTGACGAAATTGACAATAGGATACCCCAGCTGCTTTACCGAGGACGCGATGGCCGCCTTGCGCATGATCGTGTTGTTCTGCACCATGGCGGCGGCGTTGCCGGCGGGTATGTCGATCACGATGTCGCGAAGGCCCATCGCGGCAAGACGGCCCGTCAGGCCGAAGGCCTCGTCAATGGTTTTTGCGGAGACGCAGACCGGTAGTTTCCGTTTGATCGAAAATCCCGCAAGCTCCTCGACGGCGCCGCTTGTTATTGCGTGCAACAGCGGAACTCTCTCTGCAAGGGCCTGCGCGGACGATACCAGATTTTGCGCCGAGCCGCTTGCGAGCATGAGCGCACCCTTGAAATGCGCGCCGGCCGCCTGAGCAGCATCCGTAAATTTCTGTGCGTCTCCGCTTGCGTTGTTGATGCACAGCATGTCGACCCGCAGGGTCTCACCCACGCGTACGATGCAATAGGCTTCCATGTCCGAGGCGACCCGGACTATTTCGTCGTGCGGCATGGTGTCGTCGATCTGGACTGCAATCGCGGTCTGGTGCACAAACGTCTTGTCGTGGCGGAACATCACGGTCTCGTTGCCGATCGAAACGCTGCGTTCCCCCGCGCCAATCGTCACAAGCCGGATCGGCGGCTCGCTTGCCGCGCCGATCACCTCTTTCGCCTCGCCCGACGCGTACGGGCACTGCGACAGCTCCGCGTTCTTCTGCGCGAGTTTCATGGCGAACGCCATGCACGTGGCAACCCCGCATTCGCCGCAGTTGGTTTTCGGGAGGAGCTTGAAAATGTCCATGCCGGTCAGTTTTTTCGCCATGTTTGATTCCTTTATTCCAATTTATTTCTAATCAGCCTCTGGAGGGGGTAGCGGAAGACGCCGCGACCCCAGGCCGCGGTGGCTGGAGCAACGGGGAAACTTTCCCCACCAGATTACCCTCTATTTTCCATTTTATCAAGCACATGTTGTATCGTCTTCACCGCCTCCGGGTAGTACATGATCACCAGGTCAGCCCCTGCATTCACAAGCGCCATGGTGGCGCTGATCTCCAGGTTCGCTCCCCGCGTTCCGGCGTCTCCCCAGGCCGCGAAATCTGGGCCGCTTGCATTGGCCTCCTTGCACTTTGCGGTCTCGAACCCGATGGCGCAGACGAACGGCTGGCACAGCATGCCATCGCCGCCGAGCCCGGCAAGCCGGATGCGCTCCATCACCGAATAGGTGTATTCGAGGCCGTATCCGAGCGCGCCGGTCATGGGGTCAATCACTATTTTGTCCGGTTTTGTTCCCATGGTGGTTAGCAGAATGTTAAGCTGCTTCGCCATGTTGACGTCGATGGGCGATTGCGCCACTACGCAATGCCCGTAGCCCATTGCCGCTCCGGCGATCGTTTTGTAATTGTCTGTTTCCACCCAGTTGAGCAGCAGGTTTTCGCCCGCGAAATCGGCCGCGATTTTCTTCATGACCTCGTTGCGCTTGTCAAAATGCGCCGGCCCGCTCACGACAAGGGGCACGCCCACGGCCTTGAGCACGGCCGACACGGTATCGGCGGCGTGCTGCGGCGGGCGATTGCCTTTGTCGGGATGGCATCCGTCAAGCCGAATGCTGATGGCCTTTGCGCCCAGTTTTTCAACGCAATGGCGCGCCATGGCGGCCGGATCGGACAGCATGGCCCCGAAATACTCGCGGAGCGCCTGCGGACATTTTTCCGGCGGGGAGTCGAATACTTCCATGGCAATCGCAACCGGGTGACCGGCCTCGCCTTCCATGTACCGGAACGGCAGGATCTTTCCCCCGCCGATCACAAGGCTGCTGGTGCGGGTACCGCTTCCGCCAAGCAAAACGGGCAGTACCTGTCCGGACAATGCCTCTTTCGCGTGAGTAAATTTTGTCGGGAGCGCGATGTCCGGCGCCGGTTCCCAAGTACTGCCCGAAGCTGCAGGTTTCCCGCCCGAGGTCAATCCGTGGAGCAGTGCCGCGGATTCCCGGATACCTTTGACCGCGCCGAGAACCTGCGGATCCAACCCGCCGGTTGACGCCATTCGCGACACGTAGGCCATCACCGCACGGATGTACGCAAGCGATTCGCCGACGCCTGCTGCGACACCGGGGACCGGCGGCACTACCAGCGGCTCTTCAATGGCAACGGCCTTTGGAGCTGCCGCGGACTGTCCGGCGTGGGCCGCCGGCGCGGGCTTTGTTTCCTTTGCAGCAACAGGAGCACCCTGCAGTGCATCGCGCGCGGCATCGGCTTTCTGCGCCTCGGGGCTTGGCGCGGTAATGTCCCACATCGCAAGCGCCGGGTGCTTTTTTCCTTTGAGAAACGAGAGGATCGCTCCCGTGTCCACGCCCACGTTCTCGTCCGCTATCCTGTCAAGCAGATCGGGCCATTGCGTGCGCCCTGCCGCGATATCAAGATCCTCCTTCATCTGGATCTTGAGCTGCGACGGCATCCACACGATCCGTCCGAACCCGCCTTCCGCGGAAAGGAATTTCTTTGACAAGAGAAAACTTTTGCCGCAGCCGATGAACCCGGGCGTCTGCTGGCCGCCGCCCACGTTGCCAGCGAGCGTGGAGAACTTCATGCCGAGCGGCGTATCGCCCGCATATTCGCGGTTTACTACGATGACGCCGTTGAGCTCCGGCGCCACGGCGCAGATGGCCTCAAAACACCCGCACGAGGTCATGGGGTTCTTCATGATTGAATACATGGTGATTTCTTCGACCGACTTGTTAGAATGCCGGTACACGTACTCGTTGATGTTCCGCCACACGCCGCGCACCGGGTCGAGCAGTTCTCCCTTGGTAAGCGGCTGGTTGGGGCCGGTTGGGTCTATTTCGTAGGCGGCCTTGCCGTCGAGCCAGTTGTATGCGCCGCACAGGCCGAGCCGCTCGGGCGTGATGACGCACACGTGGTTGGGGGCAAACGACTGGCACAACAGGCAGCTGTAGAACAGGTCCACGTTTTCGTCGGTCATGGACTCCAGGCGCAGGTTGCGCTCGCGGTACACGCGCCGTGCCTCCGTGATGAGCTCCTCCACCTTGGCCGCGTCGGTGTACAAGGTGACCTGCACTTTGTCAATAATAGCCGGATAGTCGCTCAAATACTTTGCCCTGATGATCTCGCCCAGATGCCTGATGCGGAACCCCTTACCGAACGCGTCTTTGCTGATGCGCACCCAGATGATGTCCCGCTGGCCCATGTGCCACACGCCTTCGGCGCCGTTGACCAGGTGATGCACTTGGCGCTCCATGATCGGCTCGAAATCTTGTTGCATATTGCGGCCCGCCACTTCTATCCAGATCGCAAGCGGCAGCTGGGTTCCGGGCGCAACGCCGTCCGCCTCTCTGCCCACCACCGTGATTTTTCCGTCCACAATCTCGCCCGGTTCCTTCATGGTGCAGTATTCGAACGCGGTGGTCCGCGTGCCGCCGAACTCTACGTGCACCTGCTCTTTGCGGATGCGCTCGCCTTCAAACGCGGACCCGTAGTTCACGGGGATGGGTACGTGCGTGACCTTCACCTTGCAGCCGCGCACGTCAAGCGCCTTTGAAACGATGTCGATAAGCGGCACGCTGCTCACCACGTGCTCGTACGTGCAGATGCCGGTTGGAAGTATCTGTGGAATGGCCGTGTTTGCAATGGTGGGAAATCCGTAGTTGATGCATCCCGCGGCCGCCGCGTATTTCTCCTCGTCAACCTCGCCCAGCGCGAGCACGAACGCGAATACCCTGTTCTTGTTGTACGCAAGGTTCTTCTTGAAATCGCCCTTTTTGACCCCGCCGAACGACAGGGCGGCGCGGCTTGCGAATCCGAGCGCGTGGACCGCTGCGCTGATGTCTTTACCGAACGGGACCAGTCGAGTGGGCCATCCGAGCTCCACGCCTTTACTCGCGAGTTGCTCGGCAAACGACACGCCGTGAACATGTCCGGCCATAAATACATAGAGGTTCTTGCTCTGCAGGTCCCGCGCCAGCTTGACAGCAGCGTCTGCGTCGGGCGCGGCGCCGACCACGGCGGCGAAGCCGGGCGCGGAGCCGTCCACGAATTCCACGCCGCGCTCGCGCATGATGACGTCGTCCGCCGCACCGAGCCAAATGCCGTCAACGGGATCCGGGCCGATAACGGTCTTGCATGCCTCAATGGCTTCAAAGGCAAGGAGCGCGGCCATACCCGCGTCGAGCGTACCGCCCAGATACGGCAGCCAATGCGTTTCCCGCGGGAGCGGCGGAAGCATCTTTTTGCATTCGGCAAGCACGCCGTCCATCTGGCCGAGTGTGTTGATTTCCGCGCCGAGCATGGAATACGCAAGGGGAAGAAAATAACCGGTGTTGGGAAACGCCACCGGGCACTGCGAACCCTTTGCAGCAAGCGCCTCCTGCAATTTCTTCTGCGCGTGGTTTACAATGGAATGGGCCCCGCGTATGGCGGAGGCAGCTATAACCTTAGACATCGAGGGCCCTTCTTTCTTTCATGTCAAGCAGCCGGCGCTCCCGTTTCTTGTTGATGCCAAGCGCCTCGCGTTTCTTGTCGATGTGGTCGAGGATGATTTTCACCTGCGTCTGCGTATGCGACCCCCACGCGAACCTTCCGCCAAACGACGATTCGAGCCCGCCGGTGAGAAGCTCATTCAGCTTTTCCCCGCCGGTCACATGGAGCGGACTGCCGAGCAAAACCAGCATGCCCGACGCAAGGAAATAATGGCCGATGGCCACAGCCTTCTCGCTCATCCACTCGGGTGCAGCGCCTGCGGCGGGCAGGTCGGAAATGTCTTCGCCGAGCCCGCCCTCGCTCAGCACGTCGCAGGCCGCCGAAAGGATTCTGCTGTTGTCAACGCATGATCCCATGTGCAGCACCGGCGGAATCCCCACCGCCTCGCACACCTCCGCGAGCCCCGGCCCGGCAATCTCTCGCGCGGTCTCCGGGGTAAGCAGGCCCGCCTTTGCGCAGGTGATCGCCGCGCACCCGGTAAGCAGCACGAGCACGTCATTCTTGACAAGTTCCTTCACCAGAGGCACAATCGTGCCGTCGAGGTTTTTCTTCGGATTGTTGCAGCCCACGACTCCCGCCACACCGCGGATGCGTCCGTCGATGATCGCGTCGTTGAGGGGACGAAACGAGCTTCGGAACCTGCCGCCAAGCATCTCGTGGATGGCCCGGACGGAGAACCCGGCCACGAACTCCACGCGGTTGTCCGGAATCGTGACGCGGTCCGTCTTGCGGTTCTCAAAATTGTCGATCGCCATCTTGACAAGGGTCCTTGCCTGGTCGAATGCGCGCTCTTCGTTGAAATCGAATGTCTCAAACCCCTGCGTGTGCGCGAGCGGAGATGTGGACAGGACCTTGGTGTGAAAGCAGCTTGCAACGAACCCGAGCGAGGGCATCACGCATTGCACGTCAACCAGCATCATCTCCACTGCGCCGGTCATGACGGCAAGCTCCTGCTGCAAAAAATTGCCCGCCACGGGAACGCCGTGGCGCATGAGTATCTCGTTTCCGGTGCAGCACATCCCAGCAAGCTGTATGCCTGCCGCGCCCTTACTTTTGGCGTACTCGATCATGTCGTCGCTTTCGCACACGGCCGCAATGCAGTCGGAGAGAGTCGGCTCGTGACCGTGAACCACGATGTTCACCTTGTCTTTGGAAAGAACGCCGATGTTGACGGAACAGAGCACCGGTTTGGGCGTTCCGAACAGAATGTCGGAAACGGCGGTGGCGATCATGGACCCGCCCCAGCCGTCGGCAAGCGACGTTGTCAGCGACCCGCGCTCCACGTGGTCGAACGAATGGTCTACACCCATGTTGGACCGATGCAGGAGTTCCACCACGGAGTGGTCGATGCCGTGGGGTTCCACGCCGTTCTTCCGCCACACGGCCTGGCGCTTGACAGGCGCTTGTGCGAGGGTCTTGATGGGACCGGCGCTGTAGCCGAATTCCCGTTCCAGCACGTCGGCAAGGTCTTTGGCGATGTCGAGCGGCGCCCGTTCTTCTGTTTCTATTCCATACTGTTTCGCGACTTCCAGGAGTTTCCGTTCATCCGTTATCCTGTACGAATCGGTCTTGCCCTCAACGACCATCCTCAGTGTGTGCACAAGGTGTCGTCCGTGGTCCGAATGCGCCGACGTTCCGGCCGCCACGGCCCGGGAAAGGTTGCGCGCGGCAATGGTGTCCGCGTCCGCGCCGCAGGTACCTTTGGGCGTCTTGGCGGAAATCCTGCACGGACCCATGTTGCATATCTTGCAACATACGCCGTCAGAACCGAATTTGCATACGACATTGGCCGACGATCGGTCCCACACTGTTTCGATGCCGCGTTCACGCGCGGTATTTCGCATTTGTTTAGTTGCCGCGTCGGTGTCGGGCGAGCAGGCGTTTCCCAACGGTTTTGACATGCATCCTCCGGATTATCTATGCGAATAATTCTCCAAGTAATTCCGCCACACCGCAGTATATCCCGCTTTCTTCCCCGATGTCCTGTGCGGTGCCGCCCGTTTCATCCATTCGTTTCACCGCCTCGTCGTAGGGCAGCATAAACACCCTGTCGAACCCGCTTTCGTCAATTGCCTGCTTTTGCGCGCCCGTCAGTCCGGCCGTCGCGTGGGAAAGCCTGTTGACAACAAGCGCCTTGCGCCGCACGCGGGTCTTGAGCTCCTCAACCACCTCGCCCACCCGCCTGGCGGTGCGCAGGCCGCGTATTGACGGATCAGACACCGTGATGAGCCAGTCGACGTCGAGCAGCGTACGGCGCGACAGATGCTCGAGTCCGGCTTCGCAGTCCACAAGGATCCACGGGTAATTCCTTGCTATACGCGCAAGCACGTCACGGAGCACGTTGTTGGCAAAGCAGTAGCAGCCCGGCCCCTCGGGCCTGCCCATCACGATAAGATCGAATCCCTTGCTTTCGACAAGCGCCTGGTTGATCTGCGCTTCAAGAAATTGCTGCTTAGACAGGCCGCCGCTCAGGGTCCCTGCCTTCTTCCTCGTATCCTCCCGAACCCCACCCACGGTTGCCGAATATGAGACGCCGAGCATCTCGTTGAGATTCGCGTTGCTGTCCGCGTCAACGGCGAGCACCGGCGTCTTGCCATTTGCAACAAGCCAGCGCAGCATGAGTGCCGCGATAGTGGTCTTGCCTGTCCCGCCCTTGCCGGTGACCGCGATGGTGGTCATTACGGTTGTTTCCTGTGTTTGTCCGAGTTGATGAGTTTATGAGTTAATGGGTTGATGGGTTAATGAAAATCTGTTGATTTCCGCATCAACACATCAACTCTCCAACCCATCAACCGCGCACCCTGAGCGCCGCCGACGTTTGCGCCAGCACCTCGAATACCCTCTCCGCAAGCGGTTCGGCGAGAGATCCGGTTCCGCACGACGGCGTGACCATGCTCTGGTTGTGAATCAGTTCCCTGTCGATCCCCTTTGCCGTGAGCCCGTAAACAGCTTTGTCGTATTTCGCAACAAGCGATTCGGCGGTTTCGACGGTGATCTTTTCCGATGTGGGCACAATGCCCCAGGCGATACGGTTGCCCTGAATGAGAAACTCGCCGATCTCTTTCGCATACAGCGCAATGGATTCGCCGTAGCCGTAGGCATCGAAGTTGATGATGTCCACTCCGGCCTCGATGAGAATCGGCCACTCGGTGTTGCCGCAACAGTGCACGCCGCATAAGGCTCCCGCGCCGTGAATAGCCTCGGCCACCTCGGCCATCGCCGCGATCACGTCATCGCGCTGGACCGAAACGTACGTGGAGGACCCGAACGCGGACAATATTGGTTCGTCAACGAAGCAGATGAGATCGTCGGCGTACGGCTTGAACAAACCAAGCTGCCACCGGCATTTTGCGGCGCACCCCTTTATGATGATGTCGCGAAACGCCTCGTTGTAGTAAATGGCGCGCTTGTTTTCATCCACAATCGACAGACCGATGGAAAGCGGGCCTGTGGTCTGAACTTTGAGCCACGACCGCTTCCCGCCGCCGACTTTTAGTTTGTCAAGCAGCGCATAAATCCCTCGTGAGAACGCCGGCGTGATCGCAAACGCTCCCCAGTCGTCGCTTTCCTGGGAGGCCATGAACCTTTCGTAAAACACGGCCATGGCCGCAGCGCTTGTGTCCTGGTCGGCAGTGTCGAAAAACATTCTTCCTTTGACCTCGTCGATAACGGCGCAGGGCAGGCCTTCGGAATACTGGATCTCCATCTGCTCGCGCAGGCCCAGCTTCGGCAGCTGCGGCCAGATGGGACAATCCGGGATGTTGTCAAGGACGAGGCTCAGGGCAGTTTCCGCGTTGGTGTGCGGCAGGCTGCCGATGGCGGTGGCAAGAAATTTTGTTTCTGCTGTCATGAGTAATCCCTTTGTCAGTCGATCCGGAGGGGAAACGGCGGCTGGTTGACCCTCATAGCTTGTTTCTAGCCGCACTTATCAACAATCGCTCTGCTATCTTCCCGAATTCCGCCTTGAGATCATTTGTCCCCGGCATATCGAAAATCGAAGCTCCCTTGCGATCCGCGTCAATAAATCGCTCGTCAAACGGAATCTTCCCCAGCACGTTCACCGAGGCAAACTCTTCCGACAGTAAGGCCCGCTCGTCATCGTCGTTTCTTATCTTGTTAAGAACGAACCCGAGCTTACCGGATAGGCCTATGTCTTTCGACAGGGCGATGATCCGCCTCGCCGTCTCCGTGCTGCGTGTGCCCGGTTCCAGCACTATCACCATTGCGTCAACGCCCTGCGCGGTCGCCCTGCCAAGGTGCTCGATGCCCGGCTCCATGTCGACGACGACGGTTTCTCCTTCGTGAAGAACAAGGTGCCTGATGAGCTTCTTGAGGAAAACGTTTTCCGGGCATGCGCAGCCGCCGCCGCCCGACTTCACCGCTCCGAGAACGAGCAGCGCGATGCCGTCGTACAACACGCCATACTTCTGTGCAATGTCGGAAACATCGGGAGACAGCGAGAACATCTGGCCCTGTCTTCCCGGACGCGCGCCCGTTCGCTGCTCGATGAGGTCGGATTCGTGAGCCAGCGGACGGATGCGCGCTTTGAGTTCGCGCGAAAGGCCGAGGGCGGACGCAAGATTGGCGTCCGGGTCCGCATCAATTGCAACCACTTTGAATCCCTTGCTGCAGAGTACGGTGCAAAGCGCGGCCGCCAGGGTCGACTTGCCGACCCCGCCTTTTCCGGAAACTGCCACTTTGAGGCCTTTCATAGCCCGGTCCCGCTCAAAAATTAATGGTATAAAATAATTAACATTACGTTACACAGGGACCCGTATTTCCGGAATCCCCACAAAAAGTACTCACCCCTTCTTGTGGGAGATGTACTATTTTTCACTTCTTCGTGCCCCTGTGCCGGAACGTCACACGCGGGCCTTTTCGTAGGCCTTTTGTTAAGCAGAGGCCGACTCCTTTTCCAACACCGAAACCGGGAAAGACCTTAATGTTCAGACCTCAAATCAAAGTATGCGATTGCACCATCCGCGACGGCGGATTGATGAACAACTCCAAGTTCACGCTCGAGACCGTCCGCAACATCTATGCCGCCTGCAGCAGCGCGGGTGTCGACATCATCGAACTCGGGTACAGGAACAGCAGGGACCACTTCTCTCCCGACAAGTACGGCGCGTGGCGGTTCTGCGACGAGGACATGCTGAAAAAGGCCACCGATGGCATTCCCAAGACCGCCAAAGTCGCCGTGATGCAGGATGCGCATAAAGCAAGTGCTGACGACATTTTTCCAAAGTCGGAGAGCGTGGTGGACATCGTGCGCGTCGCCACCTACGTCAAGGACGTGGACAAGGCGATCGCGCTCGCGAACAACGCCACCGGCAAGGGATACGCGGCCACCATCAATATCATGGCCATCTCGCACGTGCTTGAGCGCGACCTCGATGAGGCGCTGCAGCAGATTGAAGCGGAAACGAGCATTGTGGCGTGCTACATCGTGGACAGTTTCGGTTCGCTGTACAGCGAGGACATCGATTACCTCGTCCACAAGTTCCAGCGCTACCTCAGGACCAAGGAAATCGGCATTCATTGCCACAACCAGATGCAGCTGGGATTTGCAAACACCATTGAAGCGATTATCAAGAACGTCAATTACCTCGACGGCACCATCTACGGCCTCGGACGCGCGGCGGGAAATTGCCCGCTCGAACTGCTCATGGGGTTCCTTAAGAACCCGAAGTTCGACATCAGCCCGATCCTCGACGTCATCGAAACCACAATACTCCCGCTTCGCAAGGATATGGAATGGGGCTACAATGTGCCCTACATGATTGCGGGCATGCTCAACATCCACCCGCTTGACGCGATGAAATACGTGGACCAGCAGCGTGACAACGGCAAGGTGGACGGCTTCGTGAAGTTCTACGAGAGGATGAGGGCGGAGGACGTTTCAACGTAGAAAGAATGCATCGGGTTGGTGCGCGGTGCCGCGATTGCTAAATAAGATGCTTCTGGTTTGCAGAGCCGGTGCGGCGTGGTGGATGTACCCTTGGCAATTCAAAATTAATCATTCTGGCGCCCCGCTGCTTCGCAGTGGCGGCCCTCCCCCTTCACGATCGGCCCGTCGGCCTCGGTACCGCCTGTCCCTACAGCCTTCGGCTCGGGATCAGGCGGTACTGTGCTTTACCACACGTTCCGGTCCGGCTTGGCGCTTGGCAGAAGAGCAATTCCACAATTGTCAACGTTTTCTATGAGATAATGCATTCAAGACTTAACCTGTCCAGCGACACTTCTTGGGTGCCCCCCAGCCGAGGATTGGATTCTCGCAAATAAACTCCCTGGGGGGTCACCCGGCTCAGCCATCCAATGCGTTTGATTTATATCAAATGCCGCATGGCAAACACAAGGCGCGGAAACCTGCCAAGGCTCAGCCTGATGATCCTAGTGATGGTAAGCTTTCCCTGCGGAATTTTCGACAGTTCCGAAAAAGCCGTGTTGTAGTCGGCGTCGGGCATCTTGCTAAGTGCGCCTTTTGCACGCGACAACTTACCGTGTTTCTTCCCCAGCGCCAGATGCCACCGTCTCCGATACTCTTTGCAACAGGAACTCACTTGGTTCGCCGATTTCGCTCCGAGCGCCTTGAGGGCGAACGCGCCGGCCAGCTTGCCGCTTTCCAGCGCCTCAACGATTCCGGCGCGTGTGAACGGGTTGACCGCGCTGGCAGCGTCGCCCGCCTTGAACAGCCTGCGCGCGGCGATGACCTGCGGGCGGCCTTCGCAGGGTATTGCGCCGGCCCACCGGTGCGTTATTTTCGCATTCGGAAAGTTGCGCTCGACAAGCGCGTCGAGTTTTTTCCGAATGTCACACCCGGCACGGTAGTCGCGGCCCATCACTATCCCGATGCTTGCCGTGTTTTCCCCGCGGGGAAACGCCCATCCGTACCCGCCGGGCGCAATGTCTCTCCCGAGATAGATGTGAATGGCGTCGCGCCGGATGCCGGTGTTTTCGGCGATCACAAAATAGGCGGGCTCCAGATCGGGCGGTTTCCAGGCTATTTTCTCCTTCTTGCCGAACCCGGCCACAGGGCCGGACGCATCGATTACCACGCGGCCCAGTACGGATTGGCCGTTTGCAAAGCAGACTTGCCGCTGCGATTCCTTTTCCGGCGCGATTTCCGTCACTCGTTCGCCCAGCCGCACCTCTGCCCCGAGCGCCCTGCACTGGCCGGCCATGTCCGCTTGCATGCGCGGCCTATTGATGATACATCCCGCGTCTTGTGCAGTATGCTCGATTTTTGAACCGTTTGGGGAATGAAGCACAACCGTGCTGATGTAAAACCGCGTCCACTCCGGCCTTTCTCCCGCCGCCGCTCTGAACTGCTTTGTCCACACGCCTTCGGCACAGGCAATGGGCTTTTCCCATGGTACCACCTTGTCAACAAGGAGAACCGACGGTTTCGGCGCTGCCGACAGAGCCCGCAGTGCCGCGCCCAGGCCCGCGGGCCCGGCGCCGATAATGACGATGTCGAAGGTTTCTTGCATTGTTGGCATAATATACTTCAAGATGCGCCGCTTTGGCCCGTACTGCCGCGCGTTTCCCTCTCCGAAAAAGCCACGGATGACAGTACCTTGCGTTCGGGTTTTTTCTTGCTTTCTGAATACCGCAATAGTAAATTTTGCTTGGGTCTGTCCGGACCTGCGCGTCAATCAGCTTACGGGGCGGAATAACAGCGCGCTGGAGCCGTTGAAAAAAACGTTTTCTTAACCGATTTTTCACAGAGGTCTTCTATGAACAAGATAACCGCCATCCTGATGGTATCCGCCGCAGTGGTGTTCGCCGAGGACGTGGCGGTCTTCCCGCCCGAAGGCGTCAATACCGATCGCAGTTACATCGACGCCTTTGGCATGGTTCTCGCCCAGAAATACGCAAAGGTATCCGGTCTCAAGGTGATGTCTCCCCTTAAAGCCGCCAAGGGCGCGCCGATCGACTCCAACCACGTCCAGGCTGCGGCAAAACTTGGCGTATCGGAATATCTTGAAATCGAGGCCGTCGGCCTGTATTTGAGCAAGAAAGAGGCAAAGGAGCTGATTCATGATTCATCGGGCGCGACCAACGTGTACGTGAATGTTGACAACGCCAACTCCGGCGGCGGCAACGACGACCAGGAAAAGCTAGATAATCACAAGACCATCGTCACCGTCTCCCGGGTGGATAAGAACGGCGGCGAAATTTACAAGGTGGAAATGACCTTGGTAACCTACGGCGACATAGAGGAGGCGAGCGAGCGGATTGCCGAGGCCCTGTGGCGGAAAGTCCCGATCGAACAGACCCGCACCCTGACGAGCATCACCCGGCGCGAAGGGATGGGCAACAACCAGATGTTCAGCCTGAAGCGCAAGGGAATTAAGATCGGCGGAATCTATCCCTACGGGTGGAACTCCACGACGTTGTCGTCCATCGTCACCATCGGGTTCAGCATGCGGTTCGACGCGGAAAAGTATTTCCTCGAGATCGGCGGAGGAGGGAAGATTCCCACGGCGATGTACACCACGTCCGCGCGGTCGTACGGAGGCGGGTATCTCGATGTGGGAGGCAACTACTATCTCAAACCCGGCAATGTGGCCTGGTACATCGGCGGCGGCGTGAGCCCCGGGATATATTTCGCAACGTCGTCGGATGCATCCCCGGGCGTGTCTTTCGCTCTCGCACCGTACCTCCAGACGGGGATCATGTTGCCCCGGATGTCCAAGACGGCATTCTACGTTGAGGTACGCGTCGCACAGCACATCATGCCCATTACAACGACCTACCAGTCCGACAGCACCACGTTGTACGGAACAACAACGGTTTCAGGGACTCAAGTTCTCCGTCCGCTGGAGGCCGGGATAAATTTCGGGATTTGCTGGTAGGATCCGAATTGCTTTGCGCTTCCTTGTACCTTGCGTTTGGGCGCGCCCTTACCGGCATTGACTTTTGGGCAGCACGTAGTTTTGACCGACGTTGACGTTGTATTCCTTGCACAGTTCGCGCAGCTCGCCGTTGAGTTTCTCAAGCTCGTTGTGATAGGAATCGTCTCCCCCCTGGAATTTCTCGATGCCCTGCCGATGATTCACCGGAAATTTGTTGATCAGCGCATTCTTCCGATCGAGTTCATTAAGCCGGTTTTCGATAAGCCGGCTCTCTGTTCGGAAATCGGTATTGCCATGTTTCTTTCCGATTGGAGAGGCAGCGTCAAGCGTCCTGTGCGACATCGCGCGGGCCGGCGAGCGTTTTTGAACGCTGAGAACAAGAAGAAAGGCAAGAAGCGCCAGTTCCAGGAGGATCGGAACGGCATTGAGCGTATCTAGCGGCATATTCGGCCTCTTCTTTTCCGATGCACATATCTTTGGTATTCAATAATTAGACCTTTCACACTCGTCTCTTGTTTCCGGAGGATTAAGGCGCCTTCGCAACCCCTTTCACTTTTCATGGCACTTTAGGATGTCTCAGGGTAGAATGTATTTTCCATTTGCATCAAGCCCTTGAGACGTCCTTCTTTGCTTTTCAAAGGATCCTCACTTCACGCGCCCTTAGCTCAATTGGATAGAGCATCTGGCTTCGGAACGGAAGGTCGAACCCCAAAAACGCAGTTCTTGTGCAAAATTTCGGCACTTTTACACCGCCTCCACACTTTGACGCTTCACACTCGCTTCACATTTACGAGAAAATTGGATCGTTTGCGCGCTTCTCAGGCTGTCCTTGTGCCAATAGGTCGAAAGCATTGGAGTCTTCCACCCGGCAATGTCCATAATGGCCCGTTCGCTGTTCCCGACCATGCACAAGTCGCTTGCCGCAACGTGCCGTAGATCGTGGACACGGACATTTTGCAGGCCCGCCGTCTTTAGGCATGTGCGCCATGCGTTCTTGAAATCCCCCAGGGAATGATACCCGTCTTTCTCCTGTCGAAAGAACAACCACGGGCAACCGGCCGGGATATTCTGGAAATAGTCTTTCATTTCCTCCGGCACGGGTTTATGTATTGGTATTCCCGCCTTGCTTTTCGGCACATAGATTGTATTCGTGAAGGCGTTGTACGCTTCCCTGGGAAGGTTCACAAGTTCACCCTTCCGGCACGGCACGAGCAAGGAATACCGGACAAAGGGCAAGAGGTACGGCGCGCGCGCTTCAATGGCATTCAGAAGCCGCCCGCGTTCGTCCTCGCTCAAGTAGCGGTCCCTTGGGGTTTCCTTTGCCTTTGGAAACCGCGCCTTTGTAATGGGGTTCTCCTTGAGCAATCCAAGTGCAAGCGCGAGGTTGAAGGCCGCCCGGACATACTCAATAATCCGGTTTGCCGCCGCGTTACTCGGAAGCCGCCCCTTCTGAGGGGTGTTCTCGTACCTTTTCAACGGGGTGTTCTTGTAAAGGCGTATGTATGCCTCGAAACGGTCCGGGAAGGCACATAACGGCACCTTGCCCAAGTCCGCCGAAAGCCTTTCAAGCTGAGACACGTCACGGGGGAAAACTTTGTTCCGTTTTTCCCTGTAAATCGTGAGAAGTTCGTCAAAGGTTTGTGGTGATGTCAAAGAGCACCCGGCACCATCGCCGCGTATTTCCCGCTTCATTTCCGCGAGCAATTCCCGCGCGCGCTCTTTGGTGCCCGTGATGGTTTCACGTAGCTGCACGATCTTTCCGTTTGCACGGACGCGAGCAACAACGCGCCACCCATTTTCACCTACTGGCCGGAGTCCGGCCTCTCTCTTCCGGTAAATCATTGCTTCATTCCTTCCGCAATGACAAACCGGACACGATAACCACAATATACCATAAAATGCCCCGAAGTGCTACCTCTTGTCATAAAGCAAGCTCCCCGAAAGGAGCCGCTTTTCAATTTCCCGCACGGGATACCGCCACAAGCGCCCCATGCGCACGCAGGGCAAACGACGCGCCGCCGTCCATTTGGTAACGGCTTTGAGGGACACGTTTACTTTTACGGCAAGCTGTCGAGCCGTTAAATATTCCGGTTCCGCCGTCGCTGTTGTCTCACTCATGCTGCACGCTCCTTCCCCGTTTCATCCGTTACACAATAATGTGTCTCAGAAGTGTTACACATATGAGTTATTATGCGTTGTGGGCGCACCCACGGAAGGAAGGTGTAGCCATTGGCGCACGCAGTGAAGGTTCCGCGTTTTCCGTGTGTCATTCTTATGAGTTCTTTTTCTTCCAGCATATTGAGTGCTCTTAGAATACTCATGAGATCAAGGTTATGGTGGAATTCTTCTAAAACGCGCGATTGCAAAGTGCGCAACCCCACAAAGATTATCTTGCGTGCGTTCTTCTCTTTTTGAATTGCATATAGAATTTTTATTAAGCAAGCCATAAGATAGCCATGAGGCATACACTCAGTCATCAAATAGCTATCTGCGTCTTGAAGGGAAAAAGGCAATTCTATTTCACCTTGGTAGGATGTTTCTTGAAAACCGCAACCACCGAAAAGGCAATATTCGGTAAGTGCCTTGCAGGACATTTTACAATCGTGCTTAAAAAACCAATCCACATAATCACATAGCTTTCGCCTTGCATCGCCTTCTGTAAATCTCTTGTGGTTTCTCTGGTTCCAATCCATGAGGACGCTTTTGATTTCGGCGCGGTCAATGGTGATCCGGTTCAGTTCGTAGATGATTGCCTGGCGCATTTTGCGAAAATGGTCTTCATCGCTTGAACCATTTATGAGGGCTCCGGCAACACACGGCCGCATTTTAGATAATTTGTCGTCTGAAATCCTTGTCTCCACAATTCCTCCCTGCATAGGAAACCGCGAAGCTGGTGGTGCAGGCCGCCATTTTCTCCCTTGTGAGCTATGCCGGAATGAAACGCGCTACCGTTTTGTTGTGTTCAGCGCGTGCCTGTTCTCGGGTGATGATCTCTCGAAGCCGCTTTTCTTCCGCCCCCCAGGGCACGAAACCGCAAATTCGGGAACTTAGTTGACTGTAGGTCATTCCAAGCTGTACGGCCACGGCACGCCGATCCAGTTTCAAGCGGAGAAGCTCAACGCGATAATCCATAATACCCCCCAAAGAAATAATTTGGTCACATTTTTGCAAATCTACCTTTGGAATTTATTGAAAATATCAATTAGCCGCTTGTCAATATTATTGGCATAAAATAAAAAACCCCGCTTCTCATAGGAGAACCAGGGTAAAAGAATTTCCGTTTTGTGGTTGTTTTATGGTTGTTTTTCGGGAGGGCGTCCGATTGTGATTTTCAGCTTCATTTTGATGTTGTTATTCACGAAGATTTTGTTCCCTTCCTTACGTTCGATGCCTTTTCCTAAGAATCTTTTTTTGACCTCTCTCTGCCATGAACGGAATGAGGCCTCTTTGAATCGTTTCTTATCCCTTTTATCTATTTCGAAGGTCTCACGGTATAGATGACGGTAGCTATCATAAAGCTTCCCCGGTGGACTTTTTTTTCTGTTTTCTATTGGCTTTGTGTCTTGTTGGAATCTTCTCATTCGCTCCTTAAATTCCTTTTGTTTTCCTTCATCTTCTTCTAAATATTGCCGATTCGCTATCGTTTGGTGGTGGACATTACGTTCAATTCCGTTTTTATCTACAAAATTTATTCTTCCCAGGGTATCAGAAGCAGGCTTTGCTGGTTCAACCGGAAGTCCAGAGGGATCGGATTCCTCCATGAACAACCTCTCCGCTAAGGTCTATCCGCACAGTTGGAAAGGGAAAGAAAACCGTGCGGAAGTCCGGTCTTTCAGGCGCGACCCTATCTTTCCCTGTCAGAGAAAATAATTTCCTAACGCGCGACAATGATTCTCTGTTGCTTTATCCCCCTTGTTCCGTCTGTTATTTCTAGCACATATAAACCGTTTGATACCTCTTTCCCGAACCCATCCCTATAATTCCAGCGGATAGCATTACCCTCGAAGGCTGAGGCTTTCATTTTGGCTACCATCTGACCTCTTACCGAAAATATGGTGACGCTGAGGTCTTGTCCGTGGTATCCAGCGAACGAAATGATACATCCGTTGGCCGATCTTGTTACGCTTATGGACGGCTCAGCCGATGGTGCGGCGCGTTCGATAATTTTTGTTACCTTGATGTCCATGGCTATACCCCAATTACTTTCTCAGTCGAAATGGGAGTTTTCTCTTTGAATTGACCTCTGTATTCTTCAGGTGTTTTCCCCTTTAGTGATCCGTGTGGCCGTATCCGGTTGTAAATGTTCTTCCAATGTTCGATTATTCTTTCTGCGTCCTCTAATGAGATGAACCAGTTTTCATTCAAGCATTGGTCCCTGAATATCGAATTGAATGATTCTACAAAAGCATTCTGGCTGGGCTTGCCGGGCTGAATGAATTCCTGCCTTACCTGGTTTCGTATTGCCCAGAGCATGAGTTCTTTGCTCCGGAATTCCGGGCCGTTATCAGTCAACAGAGCTTCCGGCTTTCCGTACCTGGCCACCAGGTGGTCTAGAACTTGGCAGACTCCTAGTGCTGGAATAGAACGTGCTACCTTGATTGCAAGAGCCTCACGGGTGCAGTCATCGACAACATTCAGGCATTTCAGCTTGCGCTTGTCGGAAGTACTGTCGAATATGAAATCCATTGACCAGCGACGGCTTGGCCGATCCGGCAGCGTCAACGGCATCCGTTGGCTATTGCGTTTCTGACGCCTCCTCCGCTTGCTTTTCTGAAGCGATTCTTCCTTGTAGAGCCGATGCACACGTTTGTGATTTACTATGTACCCAAGGTTGCGGAGATACCAATAAAGCGTCGGAAAGCCCCATGAACGGAACGATGAAATGGTTTCATGCATTTTTGTTTTCAACTCGCTGTTCAAAGCCGATTCCTGCGGTCGATAGCGGTACCCTGCCGGTGTCATACCCAGAAGTCCGCATGCTTTCCGTTGACTCAGGCCTTGCCGCATTAGTGCGTCCACAGTCAGCCTACGCTGAGGACGCTTCACTATTTTCTTTGCAGCACTTCCTTCATTGCATCGATCTGAAGTGCCTGGTCTGCAACAATCCGCTTGAGCCGGCTGTTTTCGCCCTCGATCTCCTTCATCCTTTTCAGATCAGAGAGCTCAAGTCCGCTGTATTTGCTCTTCCAACGGAAGTACGTGTTCTCTGAAATACCATATTGACGACAAAGATCAGCGACTTTGGCTCCGCGGTCGCCCTCTTGCAGGATCCGAAAAATCTGCTCTTCACTGTAGCGCTTGCCTTTCATGAGTCCTCCTAGTTAGTTTAAAATAACTCGGAAAACTCCCTTCTCAAATGAGCAAGTTTTCGGGGGTATAGCCACTAGCAATTTTGCAAATGCGCATTGTCTCAAGAGAACAAGATTGTTCCATTGGTTGCCCAATCAGAAGTACAGACCGCCGTACACTTGGAATATGGACGCGCCTCGAAAATCGTAATCGTACTTTACATTGACACGAAAAAGACCGAATTGGTCCAATTTCCAGTACACTCCCAGCCGGGTTACAGTCTGGGTTCCGGGCCCCAGGAACACTTTTTTGGGAGAATCGGGATGCGCGGAACCCGAGTCCTGGAACACGTCGCGAATGGAGCCGCCACGCGCACTCGGATCGGTCCGCTCGTTTGTGAACTCAAGCCCCACCGTGCTCTTCCTTGTGATTCTTCCCTCCAACAGCAGCCACAGGAGGTCGAAATCCGGGCCAAGGGGTGCTCCAAGACACACGTTGTAGTTGTCATAGCGCTCGGCGCCGCCGTAAAAATGTGTGTAGACCCACGGCTCAACACGGCTGTATTCGACCGATGCGGTCACATCGCGCTCGAAGGCCGTTCCGAAATATTGGCACCCGAAGGTGCCCGCAAGTTTGTTTCCCCAGTCATTGCTGAACATGGTCCACGGCGCGGTCATGTCGTCGATGAACCATTCAAAGTACCACCGGAAATTGTCCGGAAGAGAAAGATTGAAATCGAGCGAGATGTTCTTGTTGTCTCGAAGCCCGCCTATCAGGTGCTCAACCGCAAGGTATGGCACAAAGGGAATCATGTACGGGATTTCCCAATCCCGGCTTTGGCCGTAGTAGGACGGTTGAAGCGCGTTCGCAGAGTCGGGCCTGGTGTCCGGTTCGTCCGTTGTGCTTCCGCTGATAACGTTCTCGGTCAACCCGATATCAAAACGCGATGAAAAAAGCGGTATGTCGATCCGATGCATGTAAAAATATTTTGCCTTGTCAACTTCGCTCTGAAGTAAACCGAATGCCTGCACGTAGGTGAGTATGCCGAACGCAACTTGACCCCTCACATACGTTTCCGGCGGGGCAAAGCCCGAAAAGGTCAAGGGACTTTCGACGCTGGGACCGTCTTTGAGCCGGTCTACCGATGCTTCGAGCCGGATCGGTCCCTGCATAAAGTTTACTCCGCCGCGGGGAATATCTGAGGAACGGACATGGCTTGAATCGGCACGGCCATACAGATTATACGGCACGCCGTCATACGGCTGATAAGAGCTTTGATGATACATCGTGTCGGAACGGTAATCGGTCCACACATCAAGGTTGCCATAAAAGGAAAGGTTTGCCACGTTCGCATAGAGCGACGGACTGGCGGTCCCCCGAACGAATCCCGCCGACTTATCTCCAAAGGAGGCGCTGTTTGTGTCGGTCAAAGCCAGCCGGACGTTCACATGCGCATCTTGCCGCTTCGATTTCCATTTGAACAAACCGTAATCCGCCGAAACCTGCCTGCGCAGGTCGTTGGCGTCGGCGGTCTCGGACGGACTGAGCCGGCCTGCCCTGCCGAGGGAATCGGCTTTGTCAAGAAACCCGAGGACATCGCAGACCGTCATGGGCTGGGCAAAAAACGCCGGCGGCGGGGGAACGTGGTAACGCGAGGAAATGCGGTAGAAAAAGGCATCAATGGTCGGATCATTCTTCACGTTCGGGCAGTATTCAGCAAGAACAGTAACTGCCACAAAAACGGCAAACAGGAAAGCAGGATGCCACCCCACATTCCGTTTTCGCGAACGCGGTTTGGAGTTCAGCGGGAACAATTCTTTCATGCTTCACTTCGCTCCGGAATACCTACGGCCGTTTTATCCTGCAAGGCCTCTGGCTCCATTGAAAATAATTGGTGGAACGACCCCCGTTTTGCCACCCGGTCTGGAGAATCTCTTCGACAATGCCTCAACCGGGCCTCCGATTGCCGGAACCGCCTCGAATACAGGCCTGGCTGGAATTTCATGGTAACCATGCCAAATATTATTGATCTAATATATTGTGGATGGGGACAAATATTATTTTAGAATACATTTGACCGAGGTCTGGAGCTTGCGTTGGTTGCGGGAAGGGTCTTCTCAAATAAATTTTCGAGGGAGGTTCCTATGATTCTTTTCAAAACAAATTTTAGAGCCGGAATTCTTACCAACATGTTCAGGGGAGCGGTTCTTCTCATTGCGTTCGGATTTCAAGCAGGATTTTGTCAGAATAACGTTTGCGCCGTGCATGTCGACGCCAATGGCGTAATGACTTCCATGACCGTTACCAATCCTCTCACATCACTGCAAATCGAAAAAGAATTCAATTTTGATGTTGACAACCAAGGCAATCCTACAAAAGGGATCGTCACGTTTAAGAAAAGCATGTATTACGGGGAAGTCCAACGCGACCTTAAAGCCCCTATGGAGCTGAACCTCATGTGGGAGCAGTTCGGAGGACCCCAGGAATTTTGGAACAATGCGGAAAAAAACGGGAAAATCATTTCGTACACTTCCATGGAAAATCTTCCGAATGAGGTTTACGGCAAGAAAGTGCGTCTGTTTCTTAAAGACCCTTCGACGGCGCATATGACGGACTATTTTGGGATTTTGTCACTGTCGGCTTCCCATCCCGAACGAGTCATGCTCAATACGGGCGGGGCGCAACCGCTGCAATTAGACAAAACACTTATCCGTGAAATCCAGCGGCTTAAGTAAACTCTCACCAAGGTTGAGGGGTTTTATGAATTTTTACAAGCTTGCCTTCACTGCGGTGGCGATTCCTGCTTTGTTCCTCGGCGTAAATGCCGCAATCCCGACCGGTTATCTCTGGATCATGACCGAATCGCGGTTCCTCTTTACACGGTAATGACGATCTCAAAGTGACAGGGAGGGCAGATCAAAGATCTCTTCCTGTCACTCTTCCCGCCGGAATTTTCGAACACCGATAGAAATGCCGTTAAACACAGACTGGTGCGCGTCCAAGAAATTAGCTTAGAAACCGGAAAAACGCGAAACCTTTTCGAGTCAGGTGCCGTCCAACATAAGAGCATCAAGCAATCTCTGCTGAAAAAAGACCTCAATCAAGGGAGCTCTTGTGCCATGCGCTGGTTTTAACCAGGTGACAAGGATAGCTGCAATAGCGCTGCTCACTTTACTTTCAGGATATTCACGTGCAGGACAAATTAACCTAAATGGGTGGGAGATTGCAACAGACACGCAGGGAACAATTACTTCAATGACATTCCGGAAACCCCAAACAACCCTAAAAATCGAATCGTTCCTCACCTTTGTGCTTGGAGACGGTTCCATTCCTCACAACGGGTCCATTTTGTTTTTGAATGGCTATAGTCGAAAGATGTTGAGCGGAGGCCGTAAAGGGGGTGAGGTGAAGTACTACTGGGACTTGTGCAATGGATTTCAAACGGTATGGGAGTACTATCGCTCCATCAATCGTGTGAGCACGCTCAAAGACAATGATTGGCAGAACTTTCTAGGCCGATTTTGCCGCATTGAAACCGCAAACGGGGATAAGTTCTTCGGCATAGTTTCGGCGCACGGCTTGCACGATACGATCTTCGTTACCATAGACAATGCGCAAGCCGGTCCGATTCCATTACTCGCGAAGGATTGTCGGTCAATTCAGCGTCTGATCATTATCCGCTAGTCTGCATCACAAGGTCTTGGAAAGCGATCTCGCGTGATCTTGATGTCTGCCTTGTATTCCCTGTCAACAATGAAAATCTTGACATTTGCTTCGAGGTCCTCATTGACGAGTTCTCCACCGGCAATAATCTGCGCATTCATCTCCTTGTAGGGTTGGTCCACAAAACAGACCTTGTAGTCCGCCTTGTAATGCTGGTCAACGATAAATACCTTCGCCATTGCCATGCCGATGCTCCTTTTGTTGCAGGGCGCGATCATTCCTTCGGAAAGGACATCGCGGCAACACGTTCCGGCTCGCCGTTCCTGGTGTTCTCATTTGTTCTTGAAGTCGTAGACAATATATTCGGGAGGAACTCGAAAAGAGCCGTCAGGATTCTTGTGTCCCGTAAAATTCGGCGGCAATCGCTGAGCATAGGCAGCGGGAAGAATACCGTAATATCTGAATTGCGCCGACACGAATGTGCAGGTACTTGTTCCCGTTATTTGTTGCACTCCGCTAAAAGTGAATAGGCTTTTGTTCGGCAGCGTGAAATGATACGGTATCTTGACTACTGCTGTGTCAATCGCATACGGCAATTCCCTGCCGGGTTGAACATAGAGAGCCAGCGATAGTGATCCATAACATTTTGCGTCAGCGTCAACGTGAAAATTCCTGGTTGAACAATTGTTGGAATCTGTATTTAGGACTGCAACGGTAACCACCATTCCATAGGTGGGTTGTGCACGGAACGTGGAATCCGAATCATTTGATTGAGCAACGGCACAAGAAACCAGCACAAGAACAAAATGCAATTTCTTCATGCAGCTCGCTCCTTTTCGTCACGAACAAGACTCCTGCGCGTCACCTTGCAATCAATCGCGGACACACCGGATACTAAAACCGTAGTTCTCATAATAGTCGCGGCGGAAAACATCGGCGTTGCTGTAGTACATGCTGCGGAACCACGAAAAGGTCGTGTCGCTTGCCGTAGACGACCACCAGCCGCCGTAACCGCGAACGTAATGGAATGTGCCGTCATACCCGCGGTAACCGGCCGGGAGCGCGGAAAATCCGGCTGAATTTGTGGCGCCGGTGTTGGGAGTTATCCAATGTTTCGTGCCGGCCTCCTTCAACTTGCCGCCTGCCACGGCTTCACCGCCAAGGAATGAGGTAAGTGTGCTCCATTCCTGGTCTGTCGGTACGTGCCAGCCTTTGGGAGCAAGCCTCTTTGTATCCACGGCGTACCAGTTGTAGAGCGCCCCGAATTTTTTGATAGTGTCGCCATCGGTCGTGTTGTTGTAATAGCAGTATCCGGGACCAGTAAGATTCCCCCATGCCGCGCTGTCTTTTGCAAGAGGAATAGACGAGCCGTCATTATACTTGGTTGTTCTCAAGTTCTCCGCTGTCCAGACCTGGCCTCCTATTTTTACGGTATGGTATATATTTCCATCAGCATCCATTACCGTATCGCCGCTTTGCGCCATGCACACCGATACTGCCAATAAACCTGGCAATAACAAGTTAAAAATATTCATGGAATACCTTCTTCTTGTGTCATTACTGAGTCTCTGGAGCAAAAGTCCCCTCCGGGAACTCGTTTGCTTTCATGCCTTTACTGTGTTTGACGAAAGAATTGACCCGCCGGTTTCCGTTTTTCTTGTCAATTGCATGAACTCGCGCAACGACCGCTTTTCCTTACCCATGACTCACGCCTACAACACTTCCCCCTCCAAAGAAGGACGCAATTGTGGTGCCTATGTATTCGGAAACAAGGGGAACCAATCCCATAAAGCCTTTGGTTGAACAGCAATGACCTTCCTGTTGCGATTGAAGTTTGGTGTGAAGAACCCCCGCGCCACCACGACTATACCTGCATACAACCCTACAGGAGTAGCCGCGCAAGCGAACTCACGGGGAATGGCGGGCTGTGGCATTCAATTTGCGGCATTTGTATTCGTTGGACGGCACCTGCGATTGCAACGACGCGCCGCTTGTATCGAACGCAAGAATTTCCGTGTGAGGCAATTAGTTGTTGTGAGGCTCGTCGCAGTACACGAATTCTTAACAAAAATCAGGAAGACCCGCAGTGGAAGAATGTTCCCCTCTCCAGTGGCTCGCTTTCGGGCTTCTTGTTCTCGCAGCGCCTCTTTGGGTGTCTGCAGAATCCCTCGACACGGGTGATGAGCCGGACAAAAGCGGCTACACTTTCTTGAATCGCACCCCGGTCGAGCAGATGCGCGAGTTATCTGCGGACAGGCCCGACAAGACGGATTGCCCTTTCACCGTGGACGCGGGACACTTCCAGGTGGAAATGGATTTTGCAAACCTCACCTATGCTACGCCAAATTCCGTACGAGGCAATGTAAGGTCGGAAGGTTTTCAGATCGCGCCGATGAACCTCAAGGTCGGCATGGTTAACAATTTAGACTTCCAACTTGTTCTGATGCCCTACCAGTTGGAACTCACCAAGGACGAGGGCTCGGGCGCGGTCCAGCAAAAATCCGGTTTCGGCGACATTACTCCGCGTGTCAAGGTAAACCTCACCGGCAACGAAGGCGGTTTTTTTTCTCTGGCGCTTATTCCATTTGTGAAAATACCGACGAATCAGGACCACCTCGGCAACCGCGCGGTGGAAGGCGGATTGGGAATTCCCTTTGCCTTCGACGTCCCCGGTTGGGACGCGGGGTTTCAAACCACATTTAATTGTGTACAAAACGATGCAGGAAGCGGCTATCACGCCGAATTCGCCAACTCCGTCAGCGTCGGCCACGCCGTTATCGGCAATGTTTCATTTCATGGAGAGTTTTTCGGCAGCGTAAGTACCGAGGAGAATTCCCACTGGATCGGCACGTTCGACACTTGGTTTACGTATCAAGCCAACAAGAACCTTTGTCTTGACGCAGGGGTTTACATAGGCGCAACGCAGGCAGCCGATAACTGGCATCCGTGGGCAGGAATGACGTGGCGCGACTGATTGGAAGTAAGCAAGAATACGGCCCACCACGGAGTCGCCGCAATTCGGCCGGCCTACCGGTCGAGCACTATCCCCGAAGCGTGCACAATCCCGACAAGAGACCGCAGTTTTAGAAAATACAGCCCGTTTGCCGCCGGTGTTCCGCTTTGTGAAGTACCGTTCCACACAACGGAGTACCCGCCGGACACCGCCGGCGTCAGACGCTTCACGAAGCGGCCGCCAACATCATATACCGTTGCGCCGGCAATGGGAACCGACGAGGATATCAGGTACAATGGGGACGCACCGGTTCTTCGCACAACCACGGAAAAATCTTGGGCACCAATTGCCGGCGGCAAGAACCTTACGGCCGTGCCCTCACGAGACAGCAGTACGATTTCCGAATCGGAAAGAATGCGGTTATACAGCCGAATGTCGTCCAATAGGCCGCAATAGCATTGTGTGGCGGTCCAGATATCGGTACCGAAATAGGTGGTCTTGTTATTGGTGGAGAGCTTTGCGCCCGACAGGGTTGCGGTCGCCGATCCTCGCAACGCGCCGTCCACGTAGAACGAAAACGCCGGTTTTTCCCATTTCAGAGTCGTATTGTGCCAACCATCAAGCGACAAACTGCATGGAAGGCTCAAGAACTGGGTATCCGTATTGTTGCTTGTTATTGCCATTGCCTGCAGAAACGCAAACGGATTCCCGCCTACATCCTGCCGGGCGGAAAGATACAGCATCACTTCACGATGCATGCCGGTATTGGATCTTCCATAGCAGTCAAGGATGCATTCGGAATCCGAGTATCTCCTCGTGCAACCGCCGGCATCGTACCATATGCTGATCGTGGAGCTGTCTGTCGGCAGGTTCCACGAGGATTTGTTGGGAATTACAACGTAATCGCAATTGCCTGCAAAATTACCGGCAAGGCCTTGCCCGGGACGGCCGGCTACAAACGGATCCGCGATGGTTGTGTACAATTTTCCGTCATTGAGGGCATGGCCGGTCGAGTCGTTAACATTGCCTTCGAACGCGTAGTAGGCAGAAAGCCCGCTCGTGGGGACTTGACCAAAGGCAAGCCCAACCAGACCAAAGACGACTACCATGGACTTTGATGCCATAGACATCCACAACATAATTGAAAATGGCTTTCAAACTTAGGGAAATACGTTGGACGACTGCCTAACATTTGCCGTTTGCGGCCTGCGTCCGGCTTGGCTACATATTCCACGCCGCTTTCTTTTCCCGCATCATCCTTGACAAAAAGAGATAGAACGGCGGCAGAACAAAAAGGGTGAGGACAAGCGAAGAGGTAAGCCCGCCGACGATAACCGTGGCCATCGGACGCTGGATGTCCGAGCCTATGCCCGTGGCAAGCGCCGCAGGAACAAGCCCGAGCAGCGCCGGAAGCATCACCGCAATGATCGGCCTGAACTGGCTCAGCGCGGCCCGGTGAACCAATTCGGCGGTTATCGGTCCCTTTTCGTCCCGCATCCGGTTTATGCAGGAAATCAGCAGTACGCCGGCCATTACCGACACGCCGAAGAGCGAGACAAAACCGACGCCGGCCGATACGTTGAAATGATAGCCGCGAATGAGCAAGGCGCCTATGCCGCCGACAAGTGCAAACGGAACGTTCATGAGAACGAGGGCGGCGTCCTTGGCATTCTTGTACAGAGTGAAGAGGATGACAAAGATAATGATGATGGTGGATGGGATCACAAGCAGCAAACGGTTTCTTGCCCGCGAAAGATTTTCAAACTGGCCTCCCCATTCCACGGAGTAGCCTTTGGGAAGATTGATTGCTTCTAAGACGAGTTTCTGGGCCTCGGCAACGAATCCGCCCTGGTCGCGGGCGTTTATGTTCGTGCGCACGGTGATTTCGCGCTCACCGCCGATCCCGCGCTGAATGATGGTAGGCCCGTCGACGATGGCAATATCGGCGAGTTCCGCAAGCGGGATCCGGGCGCCAGAAGGCGCCATCACCTGAAGTTTTTTCAACGCATCAACCGAATTGCGGTATTCGGGCGTGTACCTCACAACGATGTCGAAATGCCTTTCCCCATCGACAAGTTGACCGATGACCTTGCCGCCGATGGCGGCTTCGATCATGCTTTGCACGCCCGCGACGTTGATACCGTAGCGGGCGACGCGTTCGCGGTTGATGGTGACACGCACCTGCGCCTGATCGCCCTCCTGCTCGATTCCCCATTCGCTCGCGCCGCGGACCTTCTTCACAATGCCCAGGATCTTTTCCGCCAGTGAACGAAGAACCCCAAGGTCTTCTCCGGAAACGGATACCGCAAGGTCCGCAACGCTGCCGGTTACATACTCGCTCAGGTTGTCCATAATGGGTTGTGAAAACGAAAATTCCGCGCCCGGAATTGCCCGCTGCAGCTCGTTCCGCAATTCATCCATAAGCTGTTTCTTGGATTTATTGCGCGTCCAGAGCGCATAGTCCTTGAGGCCGACATATACCTCGATGCGGTTCGGGCCGTAAGGGTCCCAGCCGTCGTCGTTTCTGCCCAGTTGCGGCACAACGCTCGAAACTTCCGGATGACCCCCGATGATGCAGCGCAGTATGGGCGGAATTCGGTTGGCTTCTTCAATGGAAATGGCGGTCGGCAGAAAACAGCGGATGTTGATTGATCCTTCGTCGAGCTCCGGCAGGAATTCTGTGCCTACAAACCGGGCGCCGATGACGGCCGTAATAATTATGAGCATTCCGATACCGGTTACCGTCGCAGGACGCCGCAACAGGTGGTGCAGGCCTGTTGCGTAGGCCCTTTGCAGCCGTTCGATCAGGGCGTTGTGGTGTTCCACGGAAATAACATTCCCGGGAACCCAGAGCTTCCTGAACAATATCGACATAAGGACGGGAATAAGGGTGAGCGAGATAAGCAGGGAACCGAAAACGGCGCAGGCGAGCGTGCAGGCCATGGGAGAAAAAAGCTTGCCTTCAACGCGCTGCAGGGTAAAAATCGGCAGGTAGGCGAGAACGATTATTCCGACGGAAAAGAATACGTCTCGTCCGACAACCTGCGACGCGCCGATGGTGACCCAGCGGATCCCATGTTGCTTCTCTGCGTGGCTATACCCCAATTACTTTCTCAGTCGAAATGGGAGTTTTCTCTTTGAATTGACCTCTGTATTCTTCAGGTGTTTTCCCCTTTAGTGATCCGTGTGGCCGTATCCGGTTGTAAATGTTCTTCCAATGTTCGATTATTCTTTCTGCGTCCTCTAATGAGATGAACCAGTTTTCATTCAAGCATTGGTCCCTGAATATCGAATTGAATGATTCTACAAAAGCATTCTGGCTGGGCTTGCCGGGCTGAATGAATTCCTGCCTTACCTGGTTTCGTATTGCCCAGAGCATGAGTTCTTTGCTCCGGAATTCCGGGCCGTTATCAGTCAACAGAGCTTCCGGCTTTCCGTACCTGGCCACCAGGTGGTCTAGAACTTGGCAGACTCCTAGTGCTGGAATAGAACGTGCTACCTTGATTGCAAGAGCCTCACGGGTGCAGTCATCGACAACATTCAGGCATTTCAGCTTGCGCTTGTCGGAAGTACTGTCGAATATGAAATCCATTGACCAGCGACGGCTTGGCCGATCCGGCAGCGTCAACGGCATCCGTTGGCTATTGCGTTTCTGACGCCTCCTCCGCTTGCTTTTCTGAAGCGATTCTTCCTTGTAGAGCCGATGCACACGTTTGTGATTTACTATGTACCCAAGGTTGCGGAGATACCAATAAAGCGTCGGAAAGCCCCATGAACGGAACGATGAAATGGTTTCATGCATTTTTGTTTTCAACTCGCTGTTCAAAGCCGATTCCTGCGGTCGATAGCGGTACCCTGCCGGTGTCATACCCAGAAGTCCGCATGCTTTCCGTTGACTCAGGCCTTGCCGCATTAGTGCGTCCACAGTCAGCCTACGCTGAGGACGCTTCACTATTTTCTTTGCAGCACTTCCTTCATTGCATCGATCTGAAGTGCCTGGTCTGCAACAATCCGCTTGAGCCGGCTGTTTTCGCCCTCGATCTCCTTCATCCTTTTCAGATCAGAGAGCTCAAGTCCGCTGTATTTGCTCTTCCAACGGAAGTACGTGTTCTCTGAAATACCATATTGACGACAAAGATCAGCGACTTTGGCTCCGCGGTCGCCCTCTTGCAGGATCCGAAAAATCTGCTCTTCACTGTAGCGCTTGCCTTTCATGAGTCCTCCTAGTTAGTTTAAAATAACTCGGAAAACTCCCTTCTCAAATGAGCAAGTTTTCGGGGGTATAGCCATGGCCTCGGCATATCGTTTAAGAATGTATTCGGCCATTACCACCGCGCCGTCCACAATAATGCCGAAATCGATGGCCCCGAGCGAAAGAAGATTGGCCGGAATGCCGGTGGCTTTCATGCACAGAAATGCAAACGCCATTGAGAGCGGGATGGTTACGACTACCACGAGCGCGGTCCGGATGCTGCCCAAAAAGAACAGCAAGACCAAAAACACGATCACCCCGCCCGCAAGGATGGTGTGCGATACGGTCATCATGGTCTGGTTGACAAGAGCGCTTCGGTCGTTGAAAACGCGGATGCGGACGCCCGCGGGCAATCGTATCGTGTTAAGTTCTTCGATCTTTGTATGAATTTCCTTGAGCACTTCCGACGGGTTTTCCCCCCGCCGCATCACAATGAGTCCCTGGACGCCCGATTTGAAATCAAGCTTCTCATCCGGTATGGCATACGACATGATGCCGCTGGGCTGGGGCGGCGCGATTTCGACGCTCGCAACGTCCTTGACATACACAGGAACGCCGTTTGCGGACGTAACGACGACGTTTTCGATATCATGCTCGTTCCTAAAGGATCCCAGGCCCCGCACCGCGTACCCCTGGCACCCGCCGGTAATGATCCCTCCGCCGGAATTCAGATTATTGGCCTGGACCGCATCGATCACATTTTGGAGCGTGAGTGAATATTTCATGAGTTTCGGGGGCGAGGTAAGGATGTGGAACTGTTTTACCGCACCGCCGAAAATCGTCACGTCGATAACGCCCGGGATTTCCTTGAATGCCGGATAGACGACCCAATCCTGCAAGGTCCGAAGATCCATGGGCGAGAAACGGCCGTCGCCCTCCACCGCGTAGCGAACAATCTCGGCAATGGGCGTCCAGATCGGCTGAAGCTGCGGCGTGACCCCGTCGGGCAGGTCGGCGTCGCGGATCTTTTCCTCCACCTGCTGGCGCGCAAAGTAATCGCTTGTTCCATCCTGGAAAGTAAGGTAGATGACAGACAATCCGAAAATGGTTTTCGATCTCCGCTCTATGACCTTCGGCGTGCTATTGAGTGCGCGCTCAAGCGGAATGGTCACCTGCTTTTCCACTTCTTCCGCAGCCCTGCCGTCATATTTGGTCGCCACCACAACATCGGTATCGCCGACGTCGGGATACGCATCTATTTTGAGGCGGGAAAACGACCAGATGCCGAATCCGGCAATAAATACCATGATGATAAAGGTAAGCGGGCGGTGGTGAAGAACGAAGCTCAGCAAGGTGCGGATCATGACGACGGGTTCCCTGCCCTATCGGGCTTAGAACTGTTCTACCTTGAAAATAGAGGCCGTGTGGTCCTCGATGCATCTTCTGATTTCGGGAAGAAGTGGACGCAAAATATCTTCCCTATCGACAGCCATGAGCACCATGGGAACCTCATCGAGCGAGCCAAAACTGTTCGGGCGGTGAATGTGGCGGCGGAAACCGAATCCCATCTCCGCCCGAAGCAAGGTTGCTCCTCCAACGCGGTGCTGCAAGAGGAAATGAAGGAGGAACTCGCCAAGCGGTTTCCCTTCATATTCATCGCTTTGGTCAAAGAAGATTTGCATCGCAAGGACACTCGTATCTTCAGCCATTTTCGTGTCTCCTTCAATAGCCGAAACTCATCCCTTTGAGCAGCATGGCGCCGGTATCCACGATGCGCTCCCCCTCCGAAATCCCGCGCAGCACAATCGCACTGTCGCCGAACTTTTCGCCTACGTCAATTTCCCGTCTCTGGAATTGGCCTTCGCCCCGCTGGACAAAGACGTAGCTCTTCCCTTGCACGGTTACCAGGGCGTCCTGCGGGACGGCAAGGACACTCGAACGGCTCTGCCCGAAATTGACCGTTGCGTACATTCCCGGCCTCAAGCGGGCGTCCCGGTTTCCGATCCCGAGTCTGACCCTTATCGTTCGGCTTGCGTCATCGATGACCTCTCCAACAGCCTCGACCGTCGCCGTGAACGTATCGCCGGGGTACGACGTAAACGTCAGGGTGGCGCTGCCGCCATTCTTGACATCGTGCAACTGTGACTCTGGAACGTCGGATATGATCCATGCTTTCCCGGAGGACGCCCCGCGAAACAATGCAGGATCAATGCCGAGGGCGCGCAATTTTCCCTCGGTTTCGGCAAGGGACGCGGATGCCGTGGCCAGGTCAGCCTCGGCCTCTTCCACATCTTTGCCCGAGGCTGATTGATGGGAAAACAGATCCTTGATGCGCGCATAGGTCTTTTTTGCCCGCTCGTAGCCGGCCGAATTCTGTCTCAAGGCGGAAAAAAGCGACGTCTCGTCCGGCGAGTCAAAGAGAAAGAGCGGATACCCCGGCGCCGTCTCGGACTTGCTTGAGCAGAAGACAATTCTTGCAGGAGCGACGATCTCTTCACGGATGGGGCCGCGTCGGACCTCAATCGTCTTGAAAAGGGAGGAATCCGCGGTCCCAACGGGAATCGTGATGCGGGTCCCGTTTTCCGTAACCTCCGGCTGGGCAATCGATTGGGGTTGCGCCAGGCTCGACCTGCACTGCTGCAGGCCGATTGTCAGAAGAATGGATAAGGACACGGTTCCCGCTATTTTCCCTGCAGCACCAATGGAACGAATATGAGATGATTGACGTTGCATGGCAGGGTTACCTCTCCGCGTGTTGTGGAGTGACTTGAATATCGCCGATCGCGAAATAGAGCTTGACGTCTGCTCGTTTGAAATCAATAAGCGCGCCGTCGTATGATTGCCGGGCGCCGTACCACGTGCTCCTCGCATCGAATAAATCGAGAATGGAGGTATTGCCCGACCGGTACGAGTATTCGACGGTGTTGAGGACTTGTTCGGACATTTCAAGAATCAATTTTGACTTGTCCAGATTTGCTTTCTTTATGTCGTATTCATTATACGCCGAGCCGATCTCGTTGCGAAGCTGGATGCGAAGCGCCGAGTCGGAAAAAACCGCCAGGTCTCTTTGCACACGCGCCTTGCCGATTTCGCCCTGGTTTCTGGAGAACAACGGCAGTTCAAGGCCGAGGGACACTCCGTAAAACGGCACGCCTTGCGACATCATGTAGTCGCCGGAAATATTCATCTCCGGCGCCGCATTCGCTTTCTGCAAGGCAATGGCCGCCTCGGCGGCGGCGACAGCCGTTCGGGACAACCGTGCGTCGGTCCGATAATTTTCAGCAAACGCCAGCGCGGAATCAAACGGCGGCGGCGAGTATGCCCAATCGTCATTTTCACTTATTGCAATGCTGTCCGCGATGTTAAGCAACGTGGCGAGGGCGCGTTCGTTACTTGCAACCTGACGGCGGGCTTCGGCGAGTTGAAGATCGTACTGCTGTGCGGAAATCCTTGTTCGTACCATCTCCGTAGCGGAAATATCCTGCCGTTCAAGCCTGAACTCGTTGATACGCACCGTGGAGTCGGCAATGGTTTTTGCCTTGATCGCCAAGTCAAGCGCAAACATGGCGGAGAGTGCGTCCAACCACACGCCTGCAGCGGAAAGGGCCCCCTGGCGTTGCGTTTCGTGCATCGCAATGCTGTTGGAATCCTGCGAGAACTTTGCCGAGGCGATACGGCGGGAGCGTTTCCCGCCAAGTTCGAGGGGAACCGACAGCGATGCGCCGTATTGTTTGGTTTGAGAATTGATCACCCGGTTGTTTTCAAAATCAAACGCGTCTCCGTTCACCGTAAGCTGCGGATTGGGGTGAAGACCGGCGGTCACGCTGTCTCCCCTCGCGGCCGAAACCGCGAACTGCTGCTGCCGCACCTGGGGATTCTTTGCAATTGCGATCTCGATGGTATTTCGCAACGTCAACACTTGCGGCGGATTGGGCTGGTCGGCTGCCGTCCCTGAGAATACGCCAACGATGAGCGCCCACAGGGCAGTTGGTTCCAACCAATAATGACAAGTATCCTTCGGCATGATTTGCTCTTCCTGCACCATACATTGCACGATGATTGGAAAGACTCATGTGCTTTAATAGACAAACGAGTTCAGGATGCCTGCTTAACATCCCTCAAGTTCGGCCCGCGCCGGATCTTTCCCGTCCGCAGATGAAGATACTACTCCAGTCATTAAAGACAGATTAAAAGAGCATTAAATGTGCCAAGCCGGAAAAGAAGCAAGTAATTGATTTGATGGAAGGATGCGTGAACAGGCTGAATTATTAAAGAGGCACGACGATGAAACGTATCAAGCTGCAGCAAAAACGGGAAAATTCAATTGCACAACGGTTCCCTTGCCTTGCGTGCTTTCCACGACAACAGCTCCGCCAATGCGATCCATGATGGTCTTTGTAAGGGTAAGCCCTATGCCGCTTCCCGGGACTTCTGCCGAGGGATTTGACCGGAAGAAAGGCTGGAAGATCATTGGTAAATCTTCTTTGGAGATGCCAATACCACTGTCTTCAATTCTCACAAGGACATGCTTCCCCTCGCGTATTTCAATGGAAATCGCCACCGCAGATGTTGCATCGGAAAATTTGAGGGCATTTTCAAGTGCATTGAGTATTGCTATTCTTACCAGGCTCTCATTACCCAGGATGACAAGAAACTCCTCTTGATCGGGCAAGACCTTGAACTGAAGGTCTACTTTCCTGTTTGCGTATCGTACTTTGATTTCCTGGAGAACCGCGAACAGGACATCGTCAATTCTCAAGGGCTTTAGCGATTCGGATTCCGTTTGCGCCAGCAGGAGGAGGTTGTTCAGCAGGCGATTGAGTTGACGGGTGGACTCAAGCGATGATGCGATGATGCTTCTGTATTCTTCCTCCGTACGGGAATGGAGCAGGGAGACATCCAGTTGCCCGGCGATTGTGGTCAGCGGTGTCCGCAATTCATGGGACGCATGCGCGACAAACCGCCTTTGGGAATTGAACGCGGTTTCGAGCCTGTCAAGCATTGCGTTAAATGCACCTGCGAGTTGAGAAAGTTCGTCCTTTCTTCTGCCTTCGTCAATCCTGATATGCAGGTCAGTTGCGGAAATGCGTTCGGCTTTTTGACGGATGTCCGAAATAGGAGACATTGCCTTGGTTGCAAAAAATATTCCTGCAAAGAACACGATAAGCAGGGACGTCAAATATCCTCCCAGCAGCCACTTTCGCAGTTCGACCAAGTCCTTCAAACCACTTTTGTCAACAGCAGAAATGGCCACGATATATTCCACGCTTCCGGTGAGCGGAATCGCGGCATTCTGCGAGTCGATGGACGCGGCTGCGGGGAAATTGCCGTTTTCATCAAGGAAGGGAATTATGGTCGTTTGCGTATCGCCCGTTGTTGTGGCAAATATGCCGTTCTTGAGGGCCTGTTGATGTTCATATTCCGAAAGGATGCCGACGGCCGTGTCACGTGATGTAACCTCGTAGCGACCCCGTTTCATCGCCTGCTGCTGTTCGTACTCCGAAAGGTGCAAAATTTGTTCCCCGGAATGAAACACGCACGCGCCCTGTTTGTTGAAAATTGCAATACGTTCGAAGGGCAATGTCTTGAGCGTTTGCTGTTGAAACGGCTGAAGGGTTTGGGGGCTTAGGTTGTCGCTGCGTAAAACAATCGCGGCGGTTGCAATGGCGTTGGTCAAGAGTTCGGAATAAAATTCCTCCGACCGTTGGTGTCGTGCATAAGAATACGTGCCGATGGTGAAAACAGCAAGAATTACCGCAACCAGAGACGTAAAAAGGAGCGTAAGCCGGGTCTTGATGGTTGTTTTGAACATCTAACCGTCTCCGCCAGGTTCCTCTTTTAGAACATATCCTACACCGACTATCGTGTGAATAAGCTTGGGAAGAGAATTAATGTCGATCTTCTTTCTCAGGAAGCTGACGTATACATCGATGACATTGCTTTCGGTGTCAAAACTCGTGTCCCAGACGTGTTCCGCAATTTCGGTTCGGGAAACCACCCTCTTCCGGTGACGAAGCAAATATTCAAGGAGGGCGAATTCCCGCGTTGTGCATTTAATTGCCTTTCCCGACCTCCGTACGGTATGCGTTGACAGGTCCATTTCAAGATCGGCAAAACAAAGAATATTCTGGCACTCCTGGTTTGCGCGCCGGCGGAGCAAGGCGCGGATCCGCGCAAGCAGTTCCCGAAATTCAAACGGCTTTACAAGATAATCATCCGCTCCGGCGTCAAATCCCCGAAGCTTGTCCTCGGTTGAATCCAAGGCGGTTAACATCATAATCGGAACTGTGGGATTAAAGGCGCGGATACATTTGCAAAGAGAGAATCCGCTCTTTCGGGGGATCATGATGTCGATGAGGATGCAATCGTACAGGTTGTCTTCGGCAAGCCGTTCGCCCGCGTCTCCATCCTCTGCTATGTCAACCGCGTAGGACTGTTCCGCCAGTCCTTTTCTGATGAAGAGAGCTATTTTCTTGTCGTCTTCTACGAGAAGGAATTTCATACGATGGTGGCGTCGCTGGGGCCATTTTATTTCATCTGCTGGATTTCTTTGACCTTGCCGTTGAAAAACACAATCGGACCGCCGCTGGCGCCCTCTATGGTGAGTGAAAAGCCGTCGGGTTTGTTGGCCCATTGGGCCAGCCGTCCGATGAACTGGGTCCCGTCAATACAGATCAACCTCGAAACTCTTCCGTAGGCCTCAGGCGGGAGCTTGTCGTTTGCGGGCGGGTACGACACTGTCTTGCCGTGCTGGGAATAATAGTCCCACACGGCGGCCGGACAGCCGCACTGCGTAAAAAGAAGTGTAACTTCGGCCGGCTTCATGGGCCGCTGGATTTTGTCTTTGAAGGAAACCGTGCCGCCCGTGGGAGTTCCGGTCGGGGATACCGAAAAAGCGTATTCCGCTTCAATTTTCAGATATGTCTCTGGATTTCTGGCCGATATCGACGTGATGCGGCCGCCGTCGTCGACGGTGAGTTTGAGCCCTTCAAACGTCTCCTCGCCGGCAAAGGCAAGGAAGGGCACGCCGGCCGCAACTGCAAGGGACGCCGCTGCTCTGCAGAACATTCGAAATGTCACACGCACCTCCATTTTCAGGGTATTGTGTAGTGCCGGAAAGTCATGGTCCGCCTTCGTGCGCGGATTTCCCCTTCTCTTCCTTCCCTCTATTTGACGAAAAAATGTCCGGAAGGGTTACCATCTTTTTTGTCAATTGAACGAGCCCCTTAACGGCGCGAAGGTTACCCGCCCGGTTACGGGCGCGAGCGGGACCGCGTTTAATTTCGGGATTTTGCCGGGAAATCATGGGCGTTCCATTCGCTCTCGCTCGGGTTTGCGCCACCCCGTCGGGTGCTTCCAAGGGTCGTCCCTGCGGGCTCGGCTTGGCCATGTCTTGGTTGAATCCCCTAGCAGGTTGTTGAAATAGTCCTAACAGAAGCGCTCTTGTTGATTTTTTATGAACCTAACTTCAACTTTACATATGTCAGAGAGGTTTTACCTGCCTCGTTCCGAGGCATTTCCCCGGATTCCCAGGCCATTCTCATGCTGCCCCCACCGTTTGCGGCATCAACTTAACCATGCGTATCAAGTTGTACGCTGCGGCAACCACGTAGGCAACAGTCTGGTTGATTCGTATTCCTCTTACCCGAGTTTTCCGCAGGCCACCGACGCTCTTGATCCACCCAAATATCTCTTCAACCCGTTTTCGTTTCCGTTGACTTACGCTGTATCCCTTATGCCGAGTCGTTCTTCCATCCAACCCTTTAAGCGAAGTGTTGGCCTTCTCGGCAATGTGAGGCTTCACGTGCAGGCGTCGCAGGCTCTTGATAAATTCGGTTGCATGATACCCTTTGTCTGCACCCACCGTCTTCATCCGGCGTTTTCCGCGCCTGCGTTCATGCTTTATCAGCTCAAGCGCCATATCCCGTTCCGCTGTCCCCGTCGCTGGCGCAATGGCGATATCAACACACAACCCATTTCGGTTTTCCATCAGCACGTGACCGGAATACGCCAGCTGCGCTCCCGTTCTCTTGTTCTTCCGAGCCAACAGCGCCTCTGGATCGGTTGAACTCTGATGTGTCTCATTGCTTCGCTTCTCATGGTGGAAATCAACCGACGGATTACTCCGATCATCGTCAGTCTTGTTCGCCGATTCCGCGTCTTTTCGCTTGAAGCTCTTCATCGATGCCCAGGCTTCAATCAACGTGCCGTCAACCGTGAAATGCTCATCGGACAACAACTCTTCGGAACGAGCAAGACGCACGATTTCCTGCATCAGCCGGTGCGCAATCTCCTGTTCCATAAGTCGATCTCGGTTCTTCGAAAACACACTATGATCAAACGATGCCGCATCCAGATCCATGTCAAGAAACCATCGGAACAGAATGTTATAGTCCAGCATCTCGCAAAACAACCGGTCCGACCGTATCGAAAACAAAGCCATCAATATCTGTGCTTTCAAAAGCCATTCCGGCGGTATCGAAGGGCGCCCCATCCGGCTGTACATCGCCTCAAAGTCACGAGAAAGGCGGCGCAGCGCTATGTCCGTAAACTGTTTGACACGACGAAGCGGGTGCGTTGCCGGCACTCGGGAATCCGGAGAAACGAAGCTGAACATACCGCCTTGGGCTGGCTGGGAACCTCTCATCAATACTCCTTGGTTGGGGTTCCCCTATAATATAAGGATAAATGTTTACAAAAGGGAGACTTTTTCAACACCCTGCTAGCGAGTGCATTGTCACTGCGTTCCCTAAGGTATGGTAGTGGCGCTACGCGCCTAGTATTGTGTCGTTTGCCTTTTCCCCGAAGCTTGCTTCGGGGTTAGCAAGCGACTATAGATATGTTTTTTTCCATAGGGATGGAAGATTCCTCGTCCCGCGGGACGAGGCTCTTCAATTCCTTTATCGCGTGTGGGTAAGCAGAAAATTCCCGATCAACAGGTACACGCCGCCCGCAAATAGGGCCGTGGTGGGGATGGTGAGGATCCACGCCCACACGATCTTGCGCGCCGTGATCCACCGCACACTTGCCGCGTGTTCCACCGCGCCCACGCCCATGATGGAGCCGGAAATAACGTGCGTGGTACTCACGGGTATTCCGAAATGCGAGGTGCCGATGAGCACGAACGCGGCCGCGGCGTTGGAGCAAAACCCTTCCATTTCCCTTATCCTGGTAATGCTCGTGCCCATGGTCTTGACAATGCGCCACCCGCCGAAAATCGTGCCGAGGGAGATGGCCGTGTATGCGGAAAAAACCACCCATTTTGGCACCACGAACGAGGAGGTGACGCCGGCAGTGCATAAAGCAAGTGCCATAATCCCCATGGTTTTCTGCGCATCGTTGGTGCCGTGGCCGATACTGGAAAAAACGGAAGCGATGAGCTGAAGTGTCTTGAAGATGCCTCTATTTTTCGCCGGATGTGATTTTCTGAAAATCCAGATGGTCAGGATGGTGATGACGGCCGCGCCAAAGCCGCCGATGACCGGCGCGATAAAGATAAAGAGAAATATCTTGAGCACTCCCCCCCAAATTACCACCTTTGCGCCTGCCGCTGCAATGCCGCTGCCCACGAGCCCGCCGATGAGCGCATGACTGCTCGATGTCGGCAGTCCCAGAAGCCACGTGAGGATGTTCCAAAGCACTGCGCCCAGCAGCGTTGTCAGCAGGAGCGGCAGGGTAACCTGGTCGATGTGTACCACTCCCTTGCCTATCATATTTGCTACGGCAAGGCCGAAGGCGAAATAACCGACGAAATTCGAGGTGCCGGCAAGGACCACCGCTTGGAGCGGGGTGAGGGTCTTGGAGACGACAATGGTTGCGATTGCGTTGGCAGCGTCGTGGAACCCATTGACAAAATCAAAGAGGAGGGCGATAACGATAACGGCAACAACGAGCGTGAACGTGCTTATCACCGCGTTAACCCTGCTTTACCTTGATGCCGCGGATGAGTTTGCCCACGTAGTCGATGGCGTCGACAACGTTTTCGAGGTGCTCGTACACTTCCTTGAATTTGATGATATGGATGGGATCTTTTTCCTTGAACAGCTCCGCCATGCTCACGTGGAACAGTTCATCGGCCTCAATTTCGAGTTCGTGCATCCGGGTTGCGACACCCTTGATGCTTTTATGGGTCTTGAGGTGCTGAACGGCGTGGTTCATTTCCGCTGCGATTTTCACTATGATGTCCGCGAACTTCCACACGTTTGCAGGCACCTGGCGTATTTGATAAATTTCGATTTTTCGCGATATGCTGTTCAGGATGTCGAGCGCCCGGTCAACGTTGATCGCGAGGGTGTGGATGTCTTCCCGGTCGATTGGAGTTATGAACGTCTTATTCAGTTCTTCTATTATGGTACGCTCCACCACGTCGCCGTTCGATTCGCAGTCCTTGATAACCAAAAGTTCCTTCTTTATCGCGTCTTCGGACAGCGTTTCGATTTTTCCAACGAGTTCTTTGAAGGTGGCGCACCCCTTTTCGAGGTACCCAACCTGCTGCTCCATGTAAGTGTAAAACTTGGTTTCGCGAGGCAGAAGAAGGTCGAACAGGTTGAAACCCATGCCGGGTTCCTTTCCAAAGAAGGGTAT
>CAVSQB010000015.1:0-81095 GCA_963729895.1 uncultured Fibrobacterota bacterium
AATGCTTTGCTCCGCAGCCCGAAGTACCTTCTTTGGAGAGGAACCCGGCATGGGCTTCAATCTGTTCGATCTTCTTCTGCCGCGCAAGACCAAATTTTACACTACATGGAGAAGCAGGTAGGGTACCTCGAAAAGGGGTGTTTTACCTTCAAAAGAACTCGTTGGAAAAATCAAGACGCTGTCCGAAGACGCGATAAAGAAGGAACTCTTGGTCATCAAGGACTGTGAATCGAACGGCGACGTGGTTAAGCACACCATAATAGAGGAACCAAACAAGACGTTTATAACTCCAATCGACGGGGATAGACATCCGCACGCTCGCCATCAACGTTGACCTGCCACTCAACATCCTGAACAGCATATCGCGAAAGATCGAAATCCACCAGATTCGCCAGGTGCGCGCAAACGTGTGGAAATTCGCGGACATCATAGTGAAGGTCGCAGCGGAAATGTACCATGCCGTCCAGGACCTCAAGACCCATAGGAGCATCAAGGGCGTCGCAACCCGGATGCATGACTGGAAATAGAGGCCGACGAACTGTTCCATGTGAGCATGGCGGAACTGTTCAAGGAAAAAGATCCTATCCACATAATCAAATTCAAGGAAGTGTACCAGCAGCTCGAAAACGTCGTCGACGCTATCGACTACGTGGGCAAACTCATCCGCGGCATCAAGGTAAAGCAGGGTTAACGCGGTGATAAGCAGCGTGAACGCTGCTTATCACCGCGTTAACCCTGCTTTACCTTGATGCCGCGGATGAGTTTGCCCACGTAGTCGATGGCGTCGACAACGTTTTCGAGGTGCTCGTACACTTCCTTGAATTTGATGATATGGATGGGATCTTTTTCCTTGAACAGCTCCGCCATGCTCACGTGGAACAGTTCATCGGCCTCAATTTCGAGTTCGTGCATCCGGGTTGCGACACCCTTGATGCTTTTATGGGTCTTGAGGTGCTGAACGGCGTGGTTCATTTCCGCTGCGATTTTCACTATGATGTCCGCGAACTTCCACACGTTTGCAGGCACCTGGCGTATTTGATAAATTTCGATTTTTCGCGATATGCTGTTCAGGATGTCGAGCGCCCGGTCAACGTTGATCGCGAGGGTGTGGATGTCTTCCCGGTCGATTGGAGTTATGAACGTCTTATTCAGTTCTTCTATTATGGTACGCTCCACCACGTCGCCGTTCGATTCGCAGTCCTTGATAACCAAAAGTTCCTTCTTTATCGCGTCTTCGGACAGCGTTTCGATTTTTCCAACGAGTTCTTTGAAGGTGGCGCACCCCTTTTCGAGGTACCCAACCTGCTGCTCCATGTAAGTGTAAAACTTGGTTTCGCGAGGCAGAAGAAGGTCGAACAGGTTGAAACCCATGCCGGGTTCCTTTCCAAAGAAGGGTATTTCGGCTGCGGACAAAAGCATTGAAATATACCTGATTCCGTGAGATAAGGTTATTAAAAACAAATTGACGGCGTTGACAAGAACGAATATGGTTGCTAAGGCTTCTTGATAAGTTGTTGCCGGGGTGATTCCACTATGATTTGCGCTTCTGACCCCATGGTTGACAAATACACTCAACGTGTCGGTGGCGACGTTTGTTTGGTTACGGGTCTATTTCCGTTTATTGCTCTCCTTAGGTCAGCCATCCGTGGCGAACGCCAGATACGTTTGCGTCCACGCTATGCGGAGTTGATTCCGCCGCGACAGGGCAAGCATCAACCGGCGGGCATGCGTTATCACGCGTGCTGCTATGTACATAAGATCCTGAATGACCTTCCGCAATCTCCGGCGTGCAACTTTCTTACGCGGCACGTACCCCTTGTCGATTCCAACTTGGCCGCAGAGCCGCAGCATGTTGAACGCAAGAACCGCCAACGTCAACACCAATGCGTTGGTCGTGAACTTCCCGCTGGGAAGCCGCTCCAGCGCCATATCACTCTTCAGCTCCGAGTGAAACTGCTCGCTGGTGCCATGATCCCGGTACGCTGCAATAACGTCGTCCGGGCCGGCGTTGCGTCTGCTCAGGCTCGTCCACCACGTGTGAACCTCTACATCCGGCAGCAGCAAGGCGTTTCCGTCGCGGTCGATTGTCCGTTCGATCACCTCGAACACAACGCGCATGTTTTCGCCGTTTCTTTCCCGTATTGTCTCACCAACGTACACGGTCTTGCCTTCACGAGGATGACGCCAGTCACCGAGCGCTTGAGCATCCACGAGCCATTCGTCAATAGATTCCCTGCGTATGTTCCGTTTGATTATGTAATCGACCTTTTCCTTGCGGCAGACTCGCATGTTTTCAATATCGTCATGTCCGGCATCAAGACGCACAAGGATCGAACGATCCGTTATTTTTCGAGCAAGGGCTATGGTCTTGCGCAGAAACTCCGGAGTTCCTTCCTGGCAATGTTGTTTCCCTTCGCGCAACTCCGCGTTCAGCAGGTAGCCTTCCACGCCTATGTAGGCAAGCATCGGAGAATATCCCTCGAACAACTTGTACGTGCAGCTTACGCCTTCCTTATGAGAACCACTGTTGTCAAAAGGAGATACGTCAGCGTCAATCGGAATATACGGTCCAAAGCAGGCGGTGAGCCGTGGCGCTGCTTTTTTCAACAGGGACGCCGAAGCGGAAAGGACTGCGTTTTGAACGGTCAGGCCCGTTTCGTCCATTCGCTGCCGCAGTGTAGCCTCGGAAGGAACCGCTTTCAATCCAAGCATCTCCTGAAAATAGTCGTCTTCACGAAACTGCTCGACCCCGTCAAAGTCTGGTTTGGCAAGACACAAAAGCCCCGTCATGGTCAGCAGCGCGTCCGCGGTGCTTATACTCCCGCTCTTCTTGTCCGGAGTAACCTGCGAAACACGCTCGCGCAAACCGGATCGCTCCGCAAGCATCCCGATCATTGCCATTCCACCATGGCTGGTCAGAAACTCGTCCGTCTCCGTGATTATCAACTTTCTCGGCTTTGGCATGACACCTTCCGGGTGAATAATGTGAACTGCCATTTAGTCAAGCACCATTCACCCTTAATCTACACGAAAAATCATCAAAATGCCAAAGTTTTTCTCACGGATTTAGGATATAATTAAAACCTAACAGGAATCAAATTAAGCGCTAACATGGTTTTATTAATCTGTTGGGAAAAAACTCGGGCCCGCCGCCCATGTGGAGACATAGCGCGCTAGGTCTTCGCACGGGCGGCGCGCCCCTCCTTACGAGCTCGGCCTAAGGCCTCGGTGCCGCCAGCCCTGAGCCCTGCGGCGAAGGGTTAGGCGGCACTGCGCTTTAGCGCACTCTCCAGTCCGCCCTGGCGCGGAAGATGGGGTGTTACGCTTCCGCGGCCTCCATTGCTCATCGAAATTCTCAATTACCTTTTTGATTTATCGCCGCGAAGCGGCGTTCCACAAAGAAGGCGTTGCGGAAACGTGATGCGCGCACTGCGCAAGCAGTGCGCCTCGCGCACGTTTCCGCTGGACTGCGACTACGACTACATGCGTACCTAAGGAAGCAGAGGCGATTACCACTGCATTGTAGCAGAAGGAGCCAACGGGTATGGGTGCAGATGACTTCCAACGCGCTATTGTCAAGTGAAGAGGATGAGACGGCGTGTTGGAGGAAGCTGCACCCTGGGGGAAACCGCGAAGCGGTTGCCCCACCAAATCAAGAAGAATTACTTAGCCTTCGTCCCCATCTCTTTCAATATCCTTTGGACCTCATTCATCGCGGCGCCGTACCCGGCCCAGTTCTTCTTCGTGAGTTCTTCCTGCGCCTTCTCGAACTGGCGGTTGGCGTCACTGATGAGATTCTTGACAGATGCAGACTCGGGGACCTGCGCCGCGGCAGCCTGGTTCACCGTCTCGGCCTGCTGTGACTGTACCGTCCCGCCGAAAATAGCGCCCAGGGATTTTTCCAGGGTTTCCTCCATCGCGATGTTCTTGCCGTAGGAAACAAGCACGCGCTTGAGCTCGGGAACGCCGCCGCTTTCCGCAGCAAGATACAGGGGCTGGACATACAGGAGCGACTGTTCCACCGGGATAACGAGCAGACTGCCCCAGATCACCCGCGAACCGCCCTGGTTCCACAGAGTAATCTGCTTTGATATTTCCGGGTCCTGGTTGATGCGCGATTCTATCTGGCTGGGACCGTACACAAGCTGCTGCTTGGGGAAATCGAACACCAGGAGCTTGCCATAGTTTGGCTCGTCGCACCGGGCCGCCAGCCAGGCAATCATGTTCTGCTTCTTTGCGGGAGAGAACGGCACCATGAGAATAAACTCCTCCTGAGTCCCCACTTCGGCGAGCTTCATGATGGTGTAATACGGCGTCATCTGCCCGGTTTCGCCTTCCGAAAAGCTTTCCGGTATCCGCCACAGGTCTTCCTTGTTGTAAAAGACCTGCGGGTCGGTCATGTGATAGAGCGCATACACGTTTGCCTGGATGCCGAACAACGATTGCGGGTAGCGAATGTGACTGCGCAGGTCCGCGGGCATGTCGGACATGGGCTTGAACACACCGGGAAAGATGTTCGCGTAGGCCCTGATGATCGGGTCTTTTGGATCGGCGACATAATACGACACAGTGCCGTTGTATGCATCTATGGTGACCTTCACCGAATTGCGAATGTAGTTACCCAAGGTGCGCACATACGCCGAATACGGGTACGCGCCGGATGTGGTGTACGCGTCGATGAACCACATCAGCCTGCCGTCTTTGGCGATCACCATGTAGGGATCGGAATCGTAGGAAAGAAACGGCATGGCCTTGTTCACCCGCTCGCCGATCTTGCGGTAATAGAGAATTCTGCTTTGGGGAGAGATGTCGGTGGAAAGAATGATTTTGATCTCGCCGAAGCGGCCCACGAACAGCAGTTTCTTGAGAAGTCCTCCCATGCTGACGCCGCCGGTCCCCTTGTATTCGGTGTACACGTTCTGGTCGCCCGAAGGATAATCGAATTCCTTGGAGCGCGTATTGACAATGGCATACCCGGCGTCGGATTCCCCATAGTAAATTTCAGGCCGCGTCACCCTGATGTCCGCGTTCGATACAGGCGGGATATTCTCCACGAAAAATTCCGGGAGGCCCTCGGCGGTCACGTTGTTCACCGGTCCCATGCACAGGCCGTACCCGTGGGTGTACGAAAGGTGCTCGTTGATCCAGATCCGGCTGGGCAGGCTCGCGGGCACGAGTTCGCGCGACGACAACATCACTTGGCGGTATTTGCCGTTTATCATGTACCGGTCGTTGTCGACGTCGAGGAACTTGTAGTAGGTGCGGATCTCCTGCAACTGGGAAAACGTGGTGAGCAGCGGCGCGTTGTCCCACAGCCTGATATTCTTGACGGTAAGGTCGTTCTTCTGAAGAAGCTCAGGCGTAAGATTGTCGGTGGGGGAAAAGTGCTTCTGTTCTATGACGTCAAGGTTGTAGGCGGCGCGCGTGCTTTTGATGCTCCAATTGATGTAAGGGGTTTCTTTGGACACTTCATTGGGCGCAACCACGAATTTCTGCACCAGGCCGCTGGCTCCCCTACCGACCAGGTTGAGCAGGAACACAAGCAGAATGCCCGCAACCGCGAACCTGAGCGTCTTGGTCCAGACGTTGACCCATACGAGTAGTGCCGCCGCGAGGCAGATGTAGCGCATGATCCTGAGGAACGGCAGATAGTAGTGAATGTCGGCGAATCCCGCGCCGTTCACGATGTGGCCGCTGCCGGTCACCATGTCGTACATGCGAAACTGGAAATAGAAGAACAGCGACGCCACCGCAAGCCCGGTGAGCGCCAGGATATGCGCCTTTGCCGCGCCGGCTGCCGATATCCAACGGCCGGTAAAGGTGATATTCTGGCGCAGGAAATACACCACGAAGCTGCCCACAAGCGACAACACGCATATGGCAAGCGCACCGTTGTAGACAAGTCGGTAGAAGGGCAACAAGAAGACGTAGAAGCCCACGTCTTTTCCCAGGAGCGGGTCCGCGGTGCCGAACGCCACGGCGCCCTTATACTTAAGGTACAGGTCACAGTAGCCGTTTGCAACGCTGGCGATAAGAAACGCCGCGACGATGGCCGCAGCAGGAAGCACGAATTTCACAAACGGCATTACCCCGTACGCTTCGACATAGGCGAGAAGCGGGGACCGCGACGAATGCGTGAGCGGCCTGGACAGCTTCTGAGCAAGAAGGAGATTGCCGTAGATCACCACCAGCGCTACGAGCCCGGCCAGGACAGTCACCCCCGCCTGAGCAGTGAGCATGGTAACAAAAACGCGCGCGTAACCGAGCTCTTGATACCAGAAATAATCCGTTACGAAAGTGGCGATATTCTTTGCAAACACCACGATGAGCAGGACCGCGATTGCCGCGATCCACCAGCCGAGGTGCCGTATTCTTGCGGGAGTGGCCATTAAATTCTCCTTTTCTCGGGGGAATGGAATTGTCGGACGGAATTGAAGAACCTCGTCCCGCGGGACAAGGAATCTTCCATCCCTATGGAAAAAAACATATCTATAGTCGCTCGCTAACCCCGAAGCAACCTTCGGGGAAAAGGCAAACGACACAATAATAGGCGCGTAGCGCCACTACCATACCTTAGGGAACGCAGTGACAATGCGCTCGCTATGGGATCAAATTTGTTGCTGCACAGGTAAAATGACCGCGTGCGTCGTTCAACTACTTCTTCTTCTCCTCCTCGGGCGCCACGGGCTTGGGCTTTATCTTGGGCGCGCACAGTTCGCACGCCCCAGGAACCGAAATTCCTTCTACGTCCCATCGCGACCGGGCCTCAACGGTGTCCGGAAAAATCCGGTATTCTTCCGGAGGCCGCCACGGGACAAGGCTGCCCAAAGTGGGCGTGTTATCTCCGTTAAGATCGAGGAAGAAGGCGATCCTTCCCTTGCCCGCGGGTATCGTGTCGAACCGGAACTGGCCGGCGCTGTCCCTGCTGATATACGCCTTCTGCTTTCCAAACGGAAGAAACTGCCATTTGCGAATGGTGTCGCCCTTGAGGCAGGCCGCGCCGCCGGTAATGCTAAGGCACAGTTCCTGCTCGGCGGTTGTCCTGAACTTTACCGTAATGCCCGCCGAGTCTTTGGGACTATTCCCGGCCGCGTCCGCAAACATCGAATCGGGCATGGCTATCGCGTAGTCCGTGCCGGGCGCAAGCGGATGCTTCACGGTAAGAACCGTGGTGTCGCCGAGTTTCTGAGAGATGTCTACACCCGTCTTTGTCCCCATCGTGTCGATGCAATACCATTTTTGCTTTATGGCAAGCACCGGTTTGGACCAAAATAGCCTTACTACCGGTTTGATATCGGCGTTAGCCTGCGGGTCGGATCCCTTAACAACCGGTACGGTTGTGTCTGCCGAGGCCACGCCGTTGAACCGGATGGTGTCCGGCTCGAAAACGCCCTTCCCGAACAGGAGGGGCGACTGTTTCGTGTATACGAGCCGGAACGGGGCCAGGCCGAGCGTATCGGCAAGCATGAGCAGGAAACGCTGCGTATGATACACGGAAACATATTGTTTGATCGCCACCTGCCGTTTCGATTCCGCTCCTTCCACGCGCCACGCGCCGGCATACGCCGAATCGGGCATGCCGGCGCCGCCCGTCCATTCTCCTGCGACGCACACGGCCGACACGGCCCTCAGCGCCGCAACGTGCCGGGTGGTGGTGTCGCAGACAACCCCGAACAGCGTGAGCGGCCCCACGACCTTGTCGAGCACGAATTTCTTCTTCGCCGGCGCAAACACCGCCTCGCGTTGCGGATCGAGTTTGTTGTTGCCGTTGTCGTCGCAGAAGGCAAGCAGTTCGTAGGTGCCGCGGTGAATGTTGTCAAAAGAAAATATGCCCGCGCTGTCGGTCTGGGTGAGATAGCTCGGCATGCCGAAACAAATGGTATCGCTGGTGTCGGATTCGCTCCGAGCATACATCGCAACTTTCGGCTGCAGGGCCTTGGCTTCGCCGACAATCACGCACCCGAATACGTGGCCGCTGTCGATGCTCGGTCCGGTGGAAAAAAAGTACTGGTACGGCGTTCCAATGGAGTTGGAATGCAAATCAGACAGGGAGGTGTTGAAGATAATGTGATACGTGGTGGAATCGGCATACGCGCGCTTGGGCTTGACGAATACCTTTCTGCCAGATACGGAAATCTTGACGCCACCTTGCGGAGCGGGAAATACGCTCAGGAACTTCTCGGGCGTCTGCGGGTTTATCCACTTTGTGAAATAAAAAACGACCGTGGTTTTCCGCGGCACATTTATGGACCCTTTGGGCGGCGTGGCCGACACGACGCCGGGAGGCGTTTTATCGTCGGGTCCGCCCGTGGGAGGAACCTGGTGTGCGCAGGTAAGCAGCACGGCGACGCCGGCCGCAATAAAACGCAGAAAATGATTCCGAAACCGCATGGGAACGATGCACTCCTTGCTCAACGATATAACTACTCTTTGAAAACAGCCCGCACCCGACAGAAGAAATTAAAACAAAGCGGGGTATTGAAGCGAGGATTTGTTGGCGCTCTCCGGTTTCCAGGCGCACAAGGCCTCGGCAGCAGGTTTCGCCGCTCCACGAAGGACGTGCGGGCCGGAACGAATCAATTTTTGAATTTTCGTCAAGCATCAACTATTTTTTCACCCTTACCGGTTTCATCTTCAGCATAAAGGAGCCTTTTCTCATGGCACGTCAAGTTACCATCTGGGAAAACCTTCCCTATCAGGTCGCGGATATGGGTTTGGCCGACTGGGGACGCAAGGAAATGGATATCGCGGAAAAGGAAATGCCCGGCCTCATGGCCGTGCGCGAAAAATATGCGGTCGAACAGCCCCTCAAGGGCGTGCGCATTTCCGGATCGCTTCACATGACCATCCAGACCGCGGTGCTCATAGAGACGCTCATCAAGCTCGGCGCAACCGTGCGCTGGGCCTCGTGTAATATCTTTTCAACACAGGACCACGCGGCCGCGGCTGTTGCAAAAGCGGGCGTCCCGGTGTTCGCCTGGAAAGGCGAATCGCTCGAAGAGTACTGGGCATGCACGTTTCAGGCCCTCACGTTTTCCGGCAACAAGGGACCGGAGCTCATCGTTGACGACGGCGGGGACGCAACGCTTCTCATTCACAAAGGATACGAACTCGAAAACGGCGACACGTGGATCAATTCCGCTTCTGCAAGCCACGAAGAAGGCGTTATCAAGGACCTTCTGAGAAACGTGCACCAGAAGAGGCCCAATCACTGGCACGACGTCGTGAAGGAATGGAAGGGCGTGTCGGAAGAGACCACCACCGGCGTGCACCGGTTGTACCAGATGGAGCAGGGGCGCAGGCTTCTGGTCCCGGCAATCAACGTGAACGACTCGGTGACAAAATCGAAATTCGACAATATCTACGGCTGCAGGCATTCCCTCGCGGACGGGATCCTGCGCGCCATGGACGTGATGCTCGCAGGCAAGATCGCGGTGATTTGCGGCTACGGCGATGTGGGCAAAGGCTCGGCCGAATCGCTGTCGGGCCAGAAGGCGCAGGTGTGGATCACGGAAATCGACCCGATTTGCGCCCTGCAGGCAGCCATGGCCGGGTACAAGGTCACCACGGTCGAAGACGCTCTCCCTTTTGCCAATATATACGTGACAACAACGGGCAACTGCGAAATCATCACGATAGACCATATGGCAAAAATGCGAGACCAGTCGATTGTGTGCAATATCGGCCACTTCGACAACGAGATCCAGGTGGACAAGCTGAACAATTACCCGAACATCAAGCGCGTCACCATCAAACCGCAGGTTGACAAGTACATATTCCCCGACGGCCACTGCATTTACCTGCTTGCCGAAGGCCGGCTCGTGAACCTCGGCTGCGCAACCGGCCACCCCAGTTTCGTGATGTCCAATTCGTTCACAAACCAGACCCTTGCCCAGATCGACTTGTGGAAGAACAAGGGCGTCTATGCGCCGGGCGTCTACCGGCTTCCCAAGAAACTCGATGAAGAAGTGGCGAGGCTGCACCTGGAAAAAATCGGCGTGAAGCTGACGAAACTGAGCAAGAAGCAGGCTGAGTACATCGGGGTTCCTGTGGACGGGCCATACAAGCCCGAGCACTACAGGTACTGAGAATGTCCCATTGCCTCTCCCCCGCAGCGGAAAAGATTCTCGACAACAAATTCAAGGTCCTCGACAAGGGTTTTGTCCGGCTCATCGACTACCTGGGCGACGATTCGCGCATCGTTGCGGCGGCGCGGGTCTCCTACGGAAAAGGCACCAGGACGTTCCGGGAAGACAAGGGACTCATCAACTATCTCCTTCGCAACGACCACACCTCACCGTTCGAGCAGGTGGTGTTTACCTTTCATGTCAAGCTGCCCATCTTTGTGGCCCGGCAGTGGATACGGCACCGCACCGCGCGGCTCAACGAAATCTCGGCAAGGTACAGCGTGATGAAATCCGAGTTTTATCTTCCGTCAAGAGCCGGCATCGCCTTTCAGAGCGAAAACAATAAGCAGGGCCGCGCTGCAACCGCGGTCCCTGCAGGGCTGCAGAAGAAGGTTCTGGCGATCCTCGAAAAGTACCAGACCGAGCTGTATGGCGCATACGAACACCTGCTCGAAAACAACATCGCCCGGGAGCTCGCGCGAATCAACCTGCCGCTGTCGCTCTACACGGAATGGTACTGGCAGATAGACCTGCACAACCTGTTCCGCTTTCTCAAGCTGAGGCTCGACGCGCATGCGCAATTGGAAATCCGCGCCTATGCCGCGGCCTTGCACGCACTCGGCACGAAAGTGTGCCCCATCGCGTTTGAGGCGTTCGACGAGCATGTTTTGCATGGGGAAAGGTTTTCAAGGACCGAGATGTCGGCGTTGAGGAACTTGCTTAAAGGGAAAGCTTCCGGGCTTGAGGGCAAGGCGCAGGAAAGGTTGTTGGCAAAGATCGGGGGATGAGTTTAGGGATTTGTTGATCGAAGTTCCTCCGCTGCAGGCCTTTCGACCTTGCGCCGATTGTCGTTCCAAGCGCTGCGGATGTATCTTCCCCTCATGCCCGTCATGAATCCTTCTTATATTTCCGCCTCCCGCCGCACCGATATCCCCCGTTTTTTTCTCGACGAATTCTTTTCCGCATGGCAAGCGGGCTCGATTTCCTACAATGCCGGATACGGGCGAACATACACGGTTTCGCTTCGCCGGCAAGACGTTCTCGGCTACATCTTCTGGTCCAAAGATTTCTCACGCCTCATCGGTCATCCTTTGTTCGGAGAACTGCTCGCGGCGAACAATGCGATTTTCCATTACACCATCAACGACTGTCCGGACCTGGAACCGAATGTTGCCCCGCTTGTCGAGCGCCTTGAATCTCTGTATCGGCTCTGCGACCTCGTGGGTTCTTCGCGGGTGTTGTGGAGGTTTGATCCGATTTGCAAATACAGGAAGAAAGACGGCAGTATCGTCACAAACTTTTCCGCCTTCTATGCCATAGTGTCCCATGTCGAAAAAGCCGGTGTGAAACGGTGTTACTTCTCATTCATGAACAGGTATGCAAAGTTGAAAAGAAGGGACGTCTTGTTCGAAGATTTTGACGAACAGGAAAGGGCGTCTCTGGGAAGAGAACTGCTGAATGCAACTGCACAGGCAGGCATGCAGCTTTACAACTGCTGCAACCGGGAAGTCCTTCGCCTCGTGCCCGGGATCCGCCCGGCTCACTGCATAGACGAGGAATTCCTCCGGGAAACGGACCGGTTCGGCGTGCATCCGAAGCTCTTATTGAAACCGACGCGCGAGGGCTGCGGCTGCTATGAAAGCCGCGACATCGGGTCGTATCTGCGGAAATGCCTGCACCGGTGCACATACTGTTACGCGAATCCGGGGTAAGGCGGTATGACGAATTCCGATCAGCTATGCTTTCTTTGCTCCTGCGCTTTCCGATCGAGGTACTCTTTGCCCAAAAGAAAACCGAGGAAGAGAATGGCTGCCGTGCCGATCCTCCTGTTGAGCACAAAACGGAACAAGCCGAATCCCGATCCGAACACGAGCCTGAAAAGCGAAAGGGCTGCGCCAATGGCTTTCCACAGGATCCAGAACGGCAGGATGATGATTTTTCCGATCATAACGACCTCCTTGGTTCATTTGCACAAAAGGAATACGGGCAATGGCAATGGTTGATTGCGTGCTATTCGCTACTTTAACGTCAGCCTGTTGACCCCGTCCCAGTCCGGGCCGGGCGGTTCGATCTCATACTTCCGGCACATGCCGATAATTTCCCTGCTCGGTGTTGTCTTTGCAAAGGCGCGGTACGGCTCCAGTTTGTCAGCCTCGGCAAGAATGCCGATGGCCGTGTCCCATTCCTGCTTGCAAAAGCTCGCCAATCCCCGGGAATACAGGTCCCGCATCGCCAAAAGTTCAGGAGAAAGCTTTCCCTTTTCGGCCATCAGTTCATAAACTACAACGGGCTCGGATTTTCCCACAACCGTTATCGTGCCGAGCCGGCGAACCTCGAAAGAGTCTTTCACCATATCATAGGTAAACTGGCTGATCATGATGTACACGCCGTATTGCTTTGCCGCGCTTTCGAGCCGCGCCGCGAGGTTGACGGTGTCGCCCATCATGGTGTAATTCATGCGGGTTTTGGAGCCCATGTTGCCCGTGACAATGGGTCCGCTGTTGATCCCGATACGCATGCGCATCTCGTGTACGATGGCGGGCCACTTGTCGCCTTCGGAAATCCATTTCTTCCGCAGGACGGCAAGCCTGTTCTGCATGTCGAGGGCGGTGAGGCATGCCTGCTTCGCGTGGTCTCGCATGGGCATAGGCGCGCCGAAAAATGCGATGATCGCGTCGCCTTCGTATTTGTCAAGCGTGCCGTAGTGCGACAGGAGCGTGTCGGTCATGGCGGTAAGGTATTCGTTGAGCAGTTCCACCAGCCGCGTCGGCGAGCCGAGCTTTTCCGAAAAAGTGGAGAAGCCCTGGATGTCGGTGAAGTAGGCGGTGCGGACGCCTTCGTCGCCCCCGAGTTTCGGCTGCTGCTTCGAATCGTACATCATGTCGATGAGGTCGGGCGACAGGTACTGTTTGAACGTGTTCTGCAGGAACTTGCGATCTTTCTCCTCAGTCATATACCTGAACGCCATCACCGCGGTAAACGTGATGACAATGGCAAGAATGGGCCGTGCAATCTCGATCCAGGTGTGGCTGCCGCCGAACGCGGCCATTGCGATAAGGAAATACGCGAACACGGCAATGCCGCTGAGTATGGAGCCCCACAGGGGCTTCACGAAGAACGACATGAAGCCTATGATGATGGCCGTACACAGCAGGATGAGAAAATCCTGCCAGGGCGGCAGCCGGGTCACGAACGTATTTGTCATAAAGGAATTGATGAGCGAGGCGTGCACTTCTACACCGGGATACGGGTTGTCGACGGGCGTCGAAACCTGGTCGAACAAGCCCTGCACGGTTGACCCGACGAGAAAGATCTTTCCGTCGAGCCTTCCCTGCACCACGTCCTTCATGATTTTGCAATAACTGTAATAGGTGAACGTTTTGGCTTTGGGGCCAAAGTAGGTGACGATGTGCAAATTGTCTTTGCTGAGAGGAATTCGAACCCGCCTGCCGAAATCCATGTGCATTCCCGGACCCAGGCTTTCAATCGGTTTCCACCCGGTCTTGCACAGGTCATTGAGCACCGACGCGTTCATGACCGGCAGCGACGACGTTATGACGCCGTCATGATTCCTCACCTCGAATTCGTAGAACAGAAGCCTGGTTTCGCCCGGTTTCAGCGTGTCAAAATCGGCTCGGGTGAGACGGCCAAAGGTCTCGAGTTGAATTTCCGACATGTACCATTCGCCGTCGCCGTCCGGCGCGGTAAGCGTCCACATAGCGTCGGAAGATCTCTTGACGGCGATGGAAGGTCCGAGGGCGAGCGAATCGCCTTTTCGAAGGCCTCTTATGCTGTTTATGTCTGCGGCATGCAGGGCGCCGGTAACGGTGGCCGGCAGCAGTCCGCAATACATGTTGACAACTGCGCTGCCTGCCGAATCCCTGCCGACCTTGAGCATGGAGGCGACCTCGACCGTGGTCCCGGGCCTGCAGTTCATGATGGCATCTCTTTTGTCAATTATTGCCTTCACCATCTTGGCGCTCACCTTCGGGTAGGAGAACCGCAGGCCGCCGGTTGAGTCCTTAAAGGCCTTGAACGGCCTGCCGATGTCGATATACCTGCCCGGCTCGAACACGATCTCCCGGTTGGGCGTTCCAAACAGGGTCGCCGCAACCCGCACGCTTATGGGCAGGTACACGGGGGCGCTGTCGCCGAACCCGCAGAGCAGCGGGATCTCACGGATCACGCCGTCGGGGTTGGGGGGAATGTTGACAAATCCGATGTCCCGGGCCGCCGAGGCGAGCCCGGGGAACGTTCCATCGAGGACCGATTTCCTGACGGGAACCAGCTTCCGTTTTGCGGGCGGCAGCACCAGGGCCGACGACGGATGGAGCGAATCGTGCCACGCCATGGCCATTCTCGGCTCGAGCTGCGACCGGGCGTACTCGGGATAATCCGCTTTGTCAGCCATCATGACCGCATGGAACACGGTGCCCGCTTCCTTTGTCGCGGCAATAAACTGCTCGTCGTAATCGATGCTGGAAATGAGCGGTTTGTAAATGCCGGGAGGAATAGTGAATCCCTTGTGTCCGGCCGCGCACTGTTTCACAAGCGCGTCGAACCGCGTTGCGTAGGCGCTGTCCTCAGGGTCAAAAAACAGTATGTCGAAAACCACCGCGGCGGGATCGTGTTTTGCAAGAGATCTGAGCATCCGGGCATGGAACGAACGGTCCCAGTTCCAGTATTTCCCGAGCTCATGCTGGCTCTTTTCGTCAATATTAATAATATAAATGCCGTTGTCGTCGCCCTCCGCCGCAGCGGTATCCTTGCCGGCCGCAATGTCCTGGTAGGCCCACCGGTACCGCATGTAATACGTCTGGTTCTCAAGCTCGTCGATGAGGTCCTTGAGAACAAAGTTGGTTGCCAGCGCCACAACCATGCCCATGGCCGATCCGATCAACAGGCTTTTTCCTATTCTGGTGAGCCGTTTCATCATCCGCTTCCGTGGGAAAAGGGCCGCTTTCTTGACTGAGGAGGATCACTGCCGCGTTTTGCGCCCGTGCACCGTTGCTGCCTGCTTCCGGATTACCTACCCATTATATAGAGGTTGACAGGAAAAAACAAGCGTCATCAACAAAGGGCGCCTGAGAGACTGTCATTCATTTATTTTATGATTATGAAAGTCGGCCCCGCATGCCTTTCGTGTTTTATTGACGATATCGCCGGCGCGCTTGACATGCTTGATGTGCCGCCGAGGGCAAGGATGTCGGTGCTCCGTGAGTGCATGGCCTACCTTTACAAACACCTGGACGAAAACGCGCCTCCGTCGTATTTTATAACCCGGCTTCACAGGATTCTCAAGCGCACCATCGGGATGAAGATGCCCTTTTCGAACCTGAGGCGGGCGTGCCTGAGGGCCGGTACGGAAATCGCGCGCACGGTTGAAAAACGGGCGGCGTCGCTGTCCGGGTACCGGCGGTTCAGGTTTCTTGCCCGCTGGGCGGTGGCTGCAAACAGCCTCGATTTCCGGACGGCGGGCGCGGGCTACGGCCTCACCACCGCCTCGGTGGAAAAAACGCTGCACGGCTCTTTCAGGAAGGGCCTCACGGTCGACCAATCGAAACAAATCCTTGCCGCCGCGAAGGCGGCGCGAACCATTGTTTACATTCCGGATAATGTCGGCGAGCTCCCGTTCGACAGGCTCCTCATCGGCCTGCTCTCGTCATACGGCGCTTCGGTGACCGTGCCCCTGCGGGGCGGCCCCATAACGAGCGACGCGGTGATGGCCGACGCGCGGGCGGCGGGCATCGGGGCCGTTTCGTCGCGGATGATTCTCTCTGGCCCCGACACGCTCGGCATTTCATTCGCCGAGATGAGCTCGGGCCTTTCCGCCGCCCTGTCCGCGGCGGATCTCATCATCGCAAAGGGCCAGGCCAACTACTACGTTCTGTCGGAATTCGGCGACCGTTTCCCGAACGCGGCGATTGCCTGTTTATTTACGGCAAAATGCGCCGGCGTATGGAAAGCTTTCGGTTGCACCGGCAAGGCGGCCATTGCCGCGATCATCAAGCAACCGGCACGAACCAGGAGCGTGCGCTCATGAAACCCTTTAATCTTGCCATCGCGCTCACGCTGTCACGAGTCGTCATCGCTCCCGTGTTCGGCTATTTCTTTGTGCGCAGCTTTCACGCGGCGTCGCCCGCGCTGTGGCTCTGGATTGCCGTTGGTCTTGCGGCATTAATCGAGCTGTCGGATGTACTCGACGGCCGGGTGGCGCGAGCCCGAAACCAGGTTTCCGATTTCGGCAAGCTGCTCGACCCCATGGCCGACAGCCTTTCGCGCCAGACCATTTTTCTCTCGTTTATGGTATGCGCGGACCGCATCATTCCCCTGTGGATGTTCCTCTTGTTTTTGTACCGCGACGCGATTCTTTCCATCCTTCGCATCATGTGCGCGTACCACGGCACGGTGCTCGCCGCGCGGCGGGCAGGCAAGCTCAAGGCCGTTGTCCAGGCAGTGGGCGCGTTTACCGTTTTGGCCTTGTGCCTGGGCATTTCCTACAAGGTCCCCTGGGTCCCGCACAGCGTGTGGGGCCGGCATCCGGGCTTCTGGATCATGCTCGTACCGGCAACGGTGACGGTCCTTTCGGTGTACGACTACGTCGTGTCAAACTGGCGCGTGGTAAAAGTGATGGCGGTTTCGCAACTCTTCAAGTGACCGGGAAACACGGAGATCATGTCATCACCCATCATTCACATAGCGCCATCCATTCTTTCCGCTGATTTCCGGCGCCTCGAACGGGAAGTGAAAGACGTCGAGGCAGCGGGGGCCGACCGTATTCATTGCGATGTGATGGACGGCCATTTGGTTCCGAACCTCACCTTCGGCCCGTTCATTATTGAAACGGTGAGGAAATGCGTGTCGATTCCCCTCGACGTTCATCTCATGATAACCAATCCGCAGGACTATATCGCCGACTACTGCAACGCAGGCGCGAACATTCTGCTGGTGCACGCGGAAGTGTGTCCCGATCTTCCCTCGGTGCTCGACCAGATCCGCACACGGCGTGTGCGGGCAGGCGCGGCCCTCAATCCCGACAAAGGTGTGGAACTGCTGGTGCCGCACCTTGCGCACATGGACCAGGTGCTCATCATGACGGTGTTCGCGGGGTTCGGCGGGCAGAAGTTCATGCCCGACATGGTCCCGAAGATAAGCGCGATCCGCGATGAAGCGGCGCGGCGCAGCCTCACGCTCGACATCGCGGTTGACGGCGGCATCAATCACGAAACCGCACGGCTCTGTTTTGAAAACGGCGCCAACGTGTTCGTGGCGGGGAGTTACGTGTTCGGCGGCGCCAGATACAAAGACCGGATAGACGCAATCCGGAATGCGGCGCGTTGACGCATGCGCACCGGATCCTTCGTCAGCATCGTCTGCGCCGCGGCGCTGGTCGTTGCCGTCATGCCGAACTGCTCCCGGTATCCGGTTTCCCCTGACGGCGGCACCGTCCTCGAACTCGAAACCGTGTGGCAGTATTTGCGGGTCTACTGCATCTGGCAGGACAGCATCCCCGTGGCGCCGGACCCGTTTGTTTTCTCTTCGCCGGAGCAATTATTCGCAAGTATCAACGACACGCTGCACGGCATTTCCTACACAAAATACGATTCGACGCACCTGCCGCTCAGCATGCAGGTTGCCGCGGTTTCCGCGGCGGCGCCCGACACCACCATCTATGTATTCCCCCTCACCGATTCCACGGTCCTTCTGCAGATCACCGAATTCAAGGACGACACCACCTACCCGGCTTTTGTAAACGCGCTCCACGTGATCGCGGCCTATCCGAAAATCATCATCGACCTGCGGGGCAACGGGGGCGGGTCGATCAACGCCGTGGATTCGATCATCGAGTATTTCCTTCCTGTAAACACCGCCTTTATCAAGGCCAGGTACCGTGAGTACGACGATGCCGCCCGCACGGCGGCCACCGTCGATTGGGAGAACTGGACCACCAAGCACAGCCACACGCCCTCGCTTGTCAATGCGCAGCTGGCCGTGCTTGTCAACGGCGGAACCGCGAGCGCAGCGGAACTGCTCACGGCCGGGCTCAAGGACGGCCGGGCGGCCCAGGGCGGAGCCGACACGGCCACGCTTGTGGGAGAGACCACCTACGGCAAGGGAATGGGCCAGATCATCATTTCGCGCACCTACCTCGACAAAAGGGACATCATGATCACGTTCCTTCGCCTTCAGGGCGTAAGCGCCAGAATAGGCGTGTACCACAGAAGGGGAATTTTCCCTGATTTGCAGGTGGTAAACCCGGGGCCCCGCGTCGACGCGCAACTCGATTCCGCACTTCAGATACTCGAACCTTCCGCCAGGGTGCTCCCGCTTGCGGTCCCCGCAGCCAAACTCGTTTCGACGGACGCCGGAGCATACATCCGGGTCCTTGCGAATCAGGAATTCAAAAAATAGTAGATCAAGATACGCGGTTGGGCGTTACCCTCGCCATGCTCGGGTCGGCCCCACCCCGTCGGGTGCTTCCAAGGGTCGTCCTTTCGGGCTCGGCTGGCAAGCCTCGGTGCCGCACTGCCCCTATGGGCCCTTCGGGCCGGGGTCAGGCGGCACTGCGCTCCGGCGCACCACTCCAGTCCGGCCTAACGCGAAAAGCAAAGAAGCAAATGTTGTCTTCGCCTTTCCCCCTTCAGTGGCGCAGCTGCGGCCGGATGACCAGGGGCGAGGACGAGTCCGCATTTCTCGAAGAGAAATGCTTCACAATATCTTTTCCATTGTTCCGCAGCCCCCTGAGGGCCGCAGCGATAAAGCGCCACTGCGGGGCGGCGCGGGGTTCCAAGGGGTGCTCGCAGGAGAGCACCCCTTGGTCGGGGTTTGGGGGTGAAACCCCCTGCCGAACGCAATTGACAACAAAGTGGGGTGTCGCCCCGAGGCATAAAAGCCCGCCGACGCTGTCTGGCGCTCCAGTCACTAGACATTGCGAAGCGTGTTGCCTCATAATAAAAGGTAACCGAAGGGTCAGATTCGATGCCTCACAAATGAGGTAACCGTAACAAGGTTGAAAATGGTTTTGAGTTTTCTTTCGATAGTCTTTTTTAATTGGAATGGATTGAGAGCACGGTGGGTCAGTTCAAGGCTTTGCTTGACTTCTGAAGCTATGTAAGGTGATTCAACGATTCTTTGATAGGGAGTTTTCGGTTCTTCATAGGTCTTGCGGTATCGAGATCCTATCCGGATTTTAGATTTGAGTTTCAGCGATGGACAGAAGTGGTTTTGATAGAGAGACCACTCGTTGGCATAGAGGTCGTTAATGAGGGGAAGCGTGTCGGGGTTTTCGATCCGATCATAACCAAGCATGTGCCTGGCCTGCGCCCAGTTTTTCTGTTCGACATGGGCGTTGTCGTTTTTCTTGTAGGGACGTGACCGGGTGAACTTTACAGGGTCTTGTCGCACGGCGAAGTAGCGTTCGAGATGATAGTTGAGGAACTCGGACCCGTTATCACAGTCAAAGCCACGCAGGGCAAAAGGTATTCGTCGTTCGATGTCTTTAACCTGCTCAATGACACCCTGGGAGCCCTTATTCCACACAGCACGGCCTTCGGTCCAAGCAGTATGGATGTCAGTCATGATAAGGCTCCACACAAATTCTCCGGCAAGGCTGGTGCCGCAATGGGCAACCGTATCCGCCTCCATGAATCCAGGCTGGGTAATATCCCAGTTGTCGGTACGGATGGGGATTTGATTGCGCAGCATGGAGCCGGGCTTGGTGCCGCACAATCCCTTGCCCATACGCGTACGTAAAGGGCATAGGACGCGGTCAAGCGTGGAGCGGCTGACAGAGAGGAGCCGCGCACGGACTTCCTCGGAAAGCAGTTCAAAGGATTGTTCGTAGAATGGCAGCCATACTGGAATGACAACCTTAAGGCGGCGAGAGCACATGAAATCAGAGGCTTTCCAGATGTACTGTAACGCCTTAATAAAAAGCGGTTCAGCATATAAGGGTCTTCTTCCACGCTTGGCTTTTTGTTTCTGTTTGCGTTTTCCAAGTAGCCGGATAGCGTACTTGCGATTGTATCGGCAAATCGCACAAAACTCATCGAGAATCTGCTTTTTGCCGGCTCTGTTGGAATGGGCATATCGTTGTCGTATCGCTTCCCGATATGCTTCTTTTTCTTTGTGCCCCATAGTGGTAACCCCCTTTTTTCTTGGGTTACCTTAATTATGAGGCAACGAATCAATTGGTGCGTGTTTCGATTAAGCCTTCGGTTACATTTAATTTGAGGCAATGCGGAAGCACTTTTGCTCCAGATAGTGGTTGAACCAATCAATAAGTATTGGTATAATTATTCCATCATCCATGGAAAAAGCCACCCATTCAATCGACGGTAATCCTGACTCCAACCTCGGGCTTGTCGGAACATCCGCCTACCTTCAACGACTGCGCCAGGACATCCGCCGCGTCGCGTCGGGTAATTTTCCGGTGATGGTGCGGGGCGAATCGGGCACGGGAAAAGACATCATCGCCCGGGCGATCCACACGTGCGGGAAAAGAAACAGCAGGCGGATGGTTGTCCTCAATTGCGCCGCGATCCCAAGGCATCTCGAGGAAGCGGAACTTTTCGGCTACGCAAAGGGCGCGGCCGGCGGCGCAATGGTGCTGAAGCAAGGCATCATCGAAACCGCGGACTCGTCGACCCTGTTCCTCGACGAGGTGAGCGAGATTTCCGGCGAACTCCAGGCCAAGCTGCTGCGAGTTATTGATAAAGGCGAATTCATTCCGGAAGGATCAACCGCGGTGAAGAAGGTGGACGTGCGCATCGTGAGCGCCACGAACCGCGACATCGAGGCCATGGTGAAAAACAAGACATTCCGCCAGGACCTGTTCTACCGCCTCAAAGGCGCGGTTATCGCCACGCGCCCGCTCGCCTACCACAGGGACGATATTCCGGTGCTCATCGACCACTTTCTCGGCATGCAGGACGACCCGAAAATCCCGCGCCGCATATCGCCCGCGGCGCTGCACCTGCTCACGGACTACGCGTGGCCGGGCAACGTCCGGGAACTCAAATACACCGTGGAAGTCATCTGCATGGCGGGCATCGGCCTTAAATCGATCGACGAGCAAACCGTGCGCTCGGTGCTCAAGATGAACGCGGCCGCTCCCGAACAGCCCCTCACCTACAGAGAAGCGAAAGCCGCAACGATGCACGATTTCGAAACGCGGTATTTCACCAAGCTGCTCACCCACTTCAAAGGAAACCTCAACCAGGCCTCAAAAGTTGCAGGCATGTACAGGCCGAACCTTCTTAAGAAATTGAAACAGTTGAGTATTTCGCAGAATGCGTTCAGGCCGGAGAAGAGACGGGTTGACTGAAGGGGCATTATGGACAATAAGACCTCAAAACCAGCTCCCAAATTTGTCAAAATAGCACAGAAATACGCTAAAGAACTTCTAATCGCGTTTGCATTCGCTATTGTTGCTGCGGTTATTTATGAATACTATGCAGATTACAATCGACACAGAATATTAGAGAATAATACAAAAGCTGTTGCGACCCTATTTGTCTTCAATTCCAAGATGAGATGGTCCGGGATTTTTGAACAGGAAATAATGGTTTCTTAGTTGGATTCCGAGGGTATTTTTTCATTATCAAAGGAGTCCAACATGAACCGGAAGCAGCAAGCGAAGGCCGCCGCGATGTCCCCGAACAGCGATGGCAACCCCGCCAAGCGGACCCGCCGCAAGATCGACGACGCTCTGAAGACGAAGGTGGTTCTGGAAGCCTTGAAGGAGGCCGAACCGCTGTCCGTTTTGGCAAGTCGGTACGAAGTCCATCCCAACCAGATAGCTCAGTGGCGCAGGCAGTTTCTTGGCAACGCGCAGATGGCTTTTTCGGGAGACAAGAACGCCGAGCAAGAGCTTGAGCGCGTTCGCGGTGATCGCGATGAGTATGCACGCAAGGTCGGGGAGCTGACCATGGATGTCGAGTTCCTAAAAAAAAACTTGCGGAAGCTGGGCATGCTATGAGAGCAAAGATGGCCGATTCTACAAGCGAGGACTTGACTTTGAAGAGGCAGTGTTCGCTGCTTTCCATTTGTCGGACCTCGATTTACTATACGCCGCAGACTAGTCCGATGAACAAGTTGCTCATGGATCGTATCGATGAGCTATTCACCGATGACCCCACGCGGGGCACCAGAAGGCTCCGGGCGGCCATGAGGCGTCAGTTTGGGCTGGAGGTTGGGCGCAGCAAGATTCGCAGGCTGATGGCCCGTATGGGCCTCCACGCGATCTACCGGGCCCTGAACACCTCGAAGCCCAATAAGGCACACAAGAAGTACCCGTATCTGCTTCGTGGCGTAGTGGTCAACCACCCCAACCAGGTGTGGAGCACCGATATCACCTACATCCGCCTCAACGGCGGCTTCGCTTACCTCTGCGCCGTTATCGACTGGTACAGTCGGTGCGTCCTTGCATGGCGTCTGTCGACCTCGCTGGACAGCGGCTTCTGCATCGAAGTTCTCAAGGAGGCACTGGCGAAGTACGGAGAACCGGAAATCTTCAACTCGGATCAGGGATGTCAGTTCACCAGCGAGGAGTTCACCTCGGTGCTCCTTGAACGCGGTATCCGGATCAGCATGGACGGACGAGGGCGGGCGCTGGATAACGTGTTTGTCGAGAGGCTGTGGCGAACGGTCAAGTACGACGACATCTACATACGGGGGTACAGCTCCGTTGCCGAGTGCCGCACCGGCCTTGCGGAGTTCTTTGAACGGTACAACAACCGGAGGGAGCACTCGTCCCTCCTTTACAACTATCCAATGGAAGTGTATATTGGTGAGGTAGTGCTATCAAAGGCAGCTTGACGAGCAAGACAGGCAAGGCCAACTAAGCAATCAGAAATTCCTGTCAAGAAAAGTCGACCATCTCAAGATGGACCAAATAGCTACTGGAAGCGGCATATTTATAAGCCCAAATGGCAAGCTTGTAACTAACTCTCATGTGATTGAAGGGTATTCCACAGTGCGTGCAAAGTTGTCATCGGGCGCATACTATGTACTGAAAGGCGTCGTCGGAGCAAGTAAGAGGCATGATTTGGCCATTTTGCAATTCGAGGCAAATGATGTGCCGTATGTTAGAATCAAGAAGATTGACAAAGTCACGATAGGAGAATCTGTATTTACAATAGGATCACCGTTGGGTTTAGAAAAAACTGTCACTGAAGGCATTATCAGCAATCCCGAACGAAAAGATGGAGATATAGAATTAATTCAGTTCACCGCACCAATTTCGTCGGGAAATAGCGGTGGCGGATTGTTTAACCAAAAGGGAATAATTCTCGGTATTACTTCAAATACGATATTGCCTACACGAACGGATGAAGCCGTTCAAAATATCAATTTTGCTGTGCCAATAAAATATGTAGAAAAGGCTTCCACGGGAAATGATATTGAATTTACGGAGAATAGCCCGGATTACTTTTATTCTGAGGGTGTGATATATAATAACAAGAAGGAATATGACAAAGCTGAGGAATCATTCAAAAGCGCGATTCAAACAGATTCGCAATACGCAAATGCATATATTGACCTTGGCGATGTTTATTATAAGACTGGCAAGTGCGAAGAAGAAGTAAATGTTCTCTTGTATGCTCAAAAATTGATGCCAAATAATCCGGATGTGAACTTTTCTCTAGCCACGGCCTATGAAGACATTTCAGAGTACAGGTTGGCCATAGAGACCTATGAAAAGGTATTAAAATACCGACCGGACGATAAGGATGCCCTAGACAATGTGTGTTTGTTATACATAATTATTGGACAAAATAGGAACGCTATTGAACATATCAAGCAGTTAAGTAAATTGGATGTTGGAATGAGTAATGAGCTTGATATTCTTGTGAAACGAACCAGCAAATAAGGTGGCCCACGCGAATCTTACTTCTTGTGTCCAGCGGTTTCTTTTTTCGCTCTTAACAAGGAGGCTGCATTCATGACTTACCCCACAGATCGCGCCTTGCAGATTGCGGTCGAGATGGAGCGGCTCGGGCAGACGTTCTACGAGTCGCTGGCAAAGGGTTGCGCCAATGCGGCCATTGCCGCGCTCGCGTCGGACCTTGCCCGCGCAGAAAAACAGCATGTAGTGGTCTTTTCGCGCATGATCGAGGGGCTTCCCCCGGTGCTTCGCGGTCCAAAGTTGACGGAACAGGAACTGTACGCCGCCGCAAAGGAGCTTCGCGTGGATATCATGCCGGGCTCGGCGGTGGTACGCGACGCGGTGCTGGAGGCCGACCTGGGCAAGGTCCTGGAAATGGCAATAGACATGGAGTCCAAGGCGGTCGGCTATTACACGGGCCAAAGCTTCGGCGCGGAGGGGGTTGATTCGGCGGCGTTGTCGAGAATCGCGGACGAAGAGAAGAAGCATTTGAAAGTGCTCCGTGAGCGCCGCATGCGGCTGTTTTCTTCTCCAGGAACGACTGCAATGTAAGAAACCCTCCCGGACAAAGAACGGCGCGCCATGACACATTGACGACAAAAAGGAAGCCGTTTCGCCATGAACCCGAGAATAGAAACATTGACCGAAAAGAAACTGATCGGGAAACGGATTACCATGTCTTTTTCCGACGACAGGACCTTTCAACTGTGGCGAAGCTTTATGCCGAGACGAAAAGAAATTCAAAACAGCGTCGGCTCGGACCTTTATTGCGTGCAAGTGTATGCTGCCATGGATTTCAACAATGTTAACCCGGCTGCGGCATTTGACAAATGGGCGGCCATTGAAGTGGCCGATTTTACTGCAGTTCCCGATGGAATGGAAACCATCACGCTGCCGGCCGGACTTTACGCGGTCTTTCTGCATACCGGAGCTGCAAGCATAGGTCCAAAGACATTTCAATATATTTTCGGGACATGGCTGCCGAATTCCGATTACTCTCTTGACAACAGGCCGCATTTTGAGATATTGGGAGAGAAATACAAGAATGAAGATCCACGTTCCGAAGAGGAATTATGGATACCTGTCAAACCGAAGCAATAACGGACACTTTGCCAGGCCTTCAATTGCGACTCGCGGGCAACGCGGGGCTTAGGTTAGACATCACGGAGAATCTCAACGCATCATGAAACTGCCCCGCTTCTTTAAACGCAAGGAATGTTTGGTCCCCACGCCGTGGACATGGTGTGCTGCGCTTGTGGCGTGCGCTCTCGGACTGCTCGTGTTTGCCTTCTCCATCCAGCCGTTTCTTGCACCGGTCCATCCGGTGAATGCCCGCATCCTCGTTGTTGAAGGATGGATACCCGAATATGCGCTCGAAGAGGCCGTTGCCGACTTCAGGACCAATAGATACGCGGTTGTCGTGGTTACGGGAGGTCCGGTCGAATCGGGCCATTTCCTCATCGGATACAAATCGCTCGCCGGCGTAGGCGCCGCCACGCTGAGGAAACTCGGCGTCGACAGTTCCCGCATTGCCGTGGTCCCTTCGCCGTTTGTCCAGAAAGACCGCACTTACGAGGAAGCGGTGTCGCTCAAGCGCTGGCTCGCGCGGAATCCGGACCTGGGAAAATCTCTCAATCTCTATTCCATCGGATGCCATTCGAGACGGTCCCAGCTTTTGTATTCCCGGGTGCTGGGCACGGCGTATACCGTGGGAATCGTGGCGTGCCCCGACCGCGGGTACGACAGCCGCAGGTGGTGGCGCTACAGCAACGGCGTCCGGGCCGTGGCCGACGAAACCCTGGCCTGCTGTTATGCGTTCCTGTTTTCCATCTTTGCATCCGCGACAGACTAGCCTTCCGGCATCGCGCCGGCACAAGCATCGTCCTTGAAAAACGGAAGTCGGTGAAGTACAATCTGATTACCAACGGCGCCGCGGTCCACAGGTTCGATGCGCCGCCATGCCACTGGACAGGCTGGCAGCGGATTCTCACAAATGAACAGACCCTACATCAGTCAACCGGCTCCCGGCCAAACGGGAACATCGTCACCGGCAATCCGGCGCGCCGGATCGACTATTCGCGCTTTGTACGGCTTCATCCTAGGACCGGACCACGCATCGTTCGAGCTTGAACAAAGGCTCTTTTCCTGGGTCATGTTCCTGAGCGCCATCGCCTGTCTGCTGGCATGTGCCGAAAACGTAATCCTCGCATCCAATTTCTTGTTGCAAATCGGGACTATTGTTGCCGGTGTGCTTTTTGTCTTGTTCCTGGTCCTTGCGCGCCGCGGCATATCGTACCTGAAGCTGGTTTATCCGGCTACCGCCACGCTTGTGGGCGTCCTCTTGTTTGTCTGGGCCTGCAACGCGGGCAGCCGCGGCGGCACGCAATTCTATCTTCTTATTTGTCCGCTCGTCTTCATGGTGTTCGCCAGGGGCGCGGGACGCATCATAACCATGGGGATCTTCCTAATCGCAACGGCGTTCCTTCTGGCGCTCGAACACACCCACCCCGGCTTGATCATGGGCTATGCTTCGGAAACAGACCGTCTGGTTGACATTTCGATATCATTCTACATGGCAATGATCCTCACCGTGGCCTTTGTCCTCGTGCTCCACAAAGGATACCGCAGAGTAATTGAAAAGTCCGAAGCGGAAAAACGCGCGAGCGACGCCCGGTTCTTCGAAACCGCCGACATGCTGCCGGTGATGATCTGCGAAACGGGCAGCGACCTTTCGATATCCTTTATCAACCGGGCAGGCTGCGCTCTCACCGGATTTGCGCAGGGCGAACTCGGCCGCGCCCACACCATGCTCGACATTATCCACGCCGACGACCGGCCGCGGGCGGAAAGCGAATTCACGCGCACCCTTTCCGGCGAGCGCCTGCCGCTGCAGGAATTCCGGATCGTGCGCAAAGACGGAAAAACGCTTCGTACCCTCTTGCAATGCGACCATGTCTACGCTGACAAGGGGGTGAGCGGCCTGCGGATGTGCATAGTGGACATCACGGAAAAGAAGTCACTCGAAGAGCAATACCGGCAGGCCCAGAAAATGGAATCGGTGGGACTGCTGGCAGGGGGCGTTGCGCACGATTTCAACAACATCCTGTCCGCCATCCTCGGCTACGCATCTCTCATCCGGATGGAGAATTCGGAACGGGAGAAAAACGGGTTTACGGCAAAACTCGACGAACAGATAACGGCCATTCTCAAAGCGGGCGACCGGGCGACCGACCTGGTGAGAAAGCTTCTGGCGTTTTCCCGGCAGGGGTCCTACAAAGTAAACCCGCTCAACATTCATACGCTCATCGACGAAGCTACGGCGCTTCTGGCCCACAGCATCGACAGGCGGATCACCATTGCCAAACACCTCACTGCGCTCAACCCGGTCGTCTCGGGCGATCAGTCGCTTCTGCAAAGCGCGCTGCTCAACCTCGCCGTCAATGCCAGGGACGCAATGCCCGACGGCGGCACGCTCACCTTTTCCACCACAGCGGTGATGGTTGACAAACAGTTTGCGGACAAGCGGCCCTTTGCCATTGCGTTGGGGCACTACGTTGCCGTCACCGTAGCCGACACCGGCGTCGGGCTTGACGGAAACGTCAAGAAGCACCTCTTTGAGCCGTTCTTTACAACAAAGGAGCCCGGCAAGGGCACCGGGCTCGGGCTTGCCAGCGTTTTCGGCACCGTAAAACGGCACGGCGGGTTCATCGAAGCCGAATCGGCGCCGGGCCGGGGCACGATTATGACCTTCTACCTGCCGCAGACAGCCGCGCAACCTGCTTTGGAGGCGGCCGCCCCGCCGTTGGAAAAGCCAAAGAACTCCCTGCACGTGCTGGTAGTGGACGACGAAACCATGATCTGCGATTTTGTAAAGGAGTATCTTTCCGCGGAGGGGTACCACGCCACGACGTTCTCTGACCCCCAGAAGGCCGTGGAGTGGTACCGGCGTTCATTCGCCGGCGTCGACTGCATCGTGCTTGACATGAACATGCCGGTGATGGACGGAAAGGCCTGTTTCGCCGCCATGCGAAAGATAAATCCCCGGGCCAGGGCCATTTTCTCAACGGGCTTCATGGTGGGCGACACGGCCGCGATCATCCGCATGCCCGGCATCCGCGGATATGTCCAGAAGCCGTTCACGCTGGAAGGGCTTGTGCTGGCAATCACGCAGGCGGTTGACGGCGAGGACATAAATTCTGCAGATTCATAAGGCGCAAGAATAGATAAGGAACAGAACATAAAGTTGGGCGTTTCCCTCGCTTCGCTCGGGTCGGCCCTCCCGTCGGGCTCGGCTTTCAGCCTCGGTGCCGGATCGCCCCTATGCCTTCGGCGGGGCCGACCGGCACTGCTCTCCAGAGCACCTTACGGTCCTGCCTAACGCGAATTCCAAAGACCGAATAGCATTCGTCTTGCCCCCCACTGTGGCCCGCCTGACTCCCGCGTCAACGGACCACAACAACCCGCTGCGCGCACCACTCGCCTCCGTCAATGGAGTATCGCACAAGGTAAACGCCGTTGCCGCCGGCGCTGCCGGCGCAGCCGGCAAACCCTACAGAATGCCACCCTGCGGACTGCCGCAAGCCGACGGTGCGCCCGACCATCTTCCCGTTGGTTCCCAGGACTTCGATGGAAACGTTCGCGGGCCTTCCCACGCAGTACCGCAACATGCCGCCCGCGGCGCTCAAAGCGAGGGTCTGTTTTGCAATTGCGCCTGCCCTCATCGCGGGCGCACGCACAAACACCTGGCCGGTGGAACAGGGATACGTGGTAAAGGTCGTGGTGCCCGAGCCAAGCCCCGGAGAGACAGCCGTTACCGTCACGATGCCCGGTGCGAATGTCGAGCGGACAGCCACCTTGCACATGCCGCCTTCGGCGGACAGCTCGGGATCAAGCGGCGAATGATAGTTGATGGGTTGGCCTGGGGTAACCAGCTGATCGCTCCCGCCCCGGTAGTTGCCGGGCCCCGAGACGCTGAACGTAACGAGATTGCTTGCCGTGGGGCACCAGATTCCGTTGGCGTCAACTACGGTGGCCAGGATAAACGCGGCGTCAGTGCCGTTTGCCGTGATCAGAAACGTTTCGCCGTTCGGCTTCACGAGCGGCGGCTCAACGGTAAGAAGGATATGGTCCGGATTGCCCGCGGTCTTTTTCTCGTCGAAGCAGACCGTGTTTCCGTTTGCGTCAAGACCTTCGGCGCGAAGCGTCCCAGCCGCCCACGTCACGTTCCACGAGCACTGAAACGGCAGCTGGTTGGTGTTCTGGTCGGTCCCGTCGCCGGTCCCGGTCCATGGATTGGGCGTCTTGATGCCCTGGCTGGTTCCGTTGATAAGCAGGTTCACGCCCCCGGACAATTGCTGAATGCGTTGACCGTCACGTTGCCTGCGCGGTTCCAGTGGTGCGCAAGGGCAACGACGGGCTTCACCGAAAACGGCGTCCACGCGGCCTCGAGGGCATAGTACATGAGTTTGGGAATGCGGTTGAAGTCCATCATGGAGGACCCGAACGAGCGCACGTTTCCTTCGGCGGTGCCGTCAAGAAACGCTCCTGACTCACCGGGTGCTTCGCACAAATACCACTGGGACAGTCCGAAGCAGTTTGCCTGTCTCCCCATTCTCCAGTTCTGGAGATACGGTCCGGCAAAGGCTAGTTCGTAGTCGTATGCAAAACGCGACGAACGGGCGCCGCCCCACGCTTCCGCGCCCCAGCACGGGGTGTTCGGGAGGCCGCTTTTCATTGCTATTTCGCAACCGGACGAGGAACAGGAGATAATGTCCGCAATTGTCGGGTCCGCCTCGCTGCCTCCTCTGTCGGACTGCGCCCTTGTGTTGACCGAGTCCCACGTTTTTGAGATGGCCTTCAACTGGGCCGCAAACGTAGGGTCAATGGGGCCGTTGCTTACTTCCCACGCGAGAATGGAAGGATCGTTTCTGTCGCGGATGATCATGTCCCTGTGCAGCTGGCTCTTGTACGTTATCTTGGTGGCGTTCAACTGCGCCGTTGAAAACGTTCCTTCGAGCTCGCCGCTCGGCTGCACGAGCATCACGCCGAAGGCGTCGCATGCGTGCACGAATTCGGGGCTGCTGGACGAATGGCCAGGCCTCCACATGTCGGCGCTGCAATCCGCGGCCAGCTTCACATCGCGCCACTGCTGTTCCTCGGGAACCGCGGTCCCCAGCGCCGGGTAGTCGTACCGTCCGGACACGCCCCACATATAATGCTGGTGACCGTTGATAGAGGGGAAGTTGTGGTCCCAGGTGATCACGCGGATGCCCAGCGGGCTGGAAAAGACGTCAACCGTGACTCCGCCCACCTTGACAATGTGGTACACTGTGTAAAGGTACGGCTGGCCGAACGTGCTGCCCGCAGGATACCACAAATGGGGATTCGTGATCGTGCAGTTGACATCAAACACTAGATTCGTGTCCGCGCCGACGGTCTGGGCGTTGTCCGACGTGAACACAACGGTCTGCGTGGCGTCGACAATCTTGGTGGTGACCGTCACCGCCTGGGCGGACGCGTTGTCGTTGCGCACGTTGGTCTGCACCTTGACAACCGCCGAAGCGTCGGAGGCCGACACCGTGGCGACGTAGGTGCCCCACTGGTTCAAGACTGAATACACGTTGAGCGGCACATGGACCTTGTCGGTGATGTGCATCCACACGGGCCTGAACAGCCCGTAGTCGCCCTGCCCGAACCTGTAGTCGATGGAAAACCCCGGATAGACAAAGAAGCCACCGTTGCCGCTCATCCGCACCGCCAGGACATTATCGGTCCCGCCGAATTGCACATAGGGAGTAATGTCCACCACAAACCCGATGAACCCCACCACGTGCGTTGCATTGGGGTTCAGACCGTCGTTGCCCGGAAGAAACGTGCCGTTGATATACACCGCCGCGCCGAGATGAGCGCCCTCGATTTCGACAAACACCTTTCTGCCCGCATACATGTTGTCGATGGTGAAATGCTTCCGGTACCAGGAAACCCCCGCATACATGGAGCCTGTTGCGCCTCCGCCCATCTGATTATTGAACGACTCGGTGTCGCTCTAGGTGTGCGGAATACCCACCGTGCTCCACGCCGCATCGCTGGTGGCCGGGACCTGCGCATTGTTGATGTCTCCCTTTGTGAACTTCCACGGAGTTGCCCCCAGGTTGATCTTCATCCTGTTGCTCGGCTCCGGCGTGTACGTTTCCGCAAAACACGCGGCTGCGGCCGCACACGCAAGCGCAACAAGAGCCGCTGCCGACATTCTTTTGAAGAACATGTTTCCCTCCCCTTTATTGTTTTCTTTTTGCACACCAGCAGGCGTGAGCGATAAGTCTCCATCCGGATCAGCACAAGTGCACGGACCCGTGACCTTGTCACAAAATATAATGAATAAGGGAAGGGTTGTGGTCTGCACGGGTAAACAATGTTCACGCCAGTGAACGGAAAGGAGAAGCTAAAAGACGCTCTTGAGGCAGATGCGCAATCAACCCGTGAAAATTTCCGGCGGCAAACTACTGGAACGAGGTGCGTCCGAAAGCCGGTCGTTGGGCAAAGCCGCATCGAGTTTCGCTTTTTGCAAATGGCCGTTTATATATTGAGATGAAAGGCGCCGTGCTCAAGGAGCGTTTCACCGGTCGTAATCGCGGTCTTCGCAGCTTGCTGCGAGGTTCTTCAATCCCGGGCCGCCTGGCGCAATTTGGGATCAAAAGACGGTAACCGGTTGGGCCATTCATTCGTCAAATAAAGTGACGCTACGAAAGCAAACTTCTGCGACTGAAAGCGGAAAATGTCCTTTCAACGATGCCCATATACTTGAAAATGGAGGTGCGTATGATGTCACGAATTCCTTACAGAATCGCGGCGGTCCTTGCTGTCCTGGCAGGTATCCCCCTCATTGCCTTTGCCGGCGAAGAGATGTTTGAAGGGCTCAAGATCACCGTGGATAACAGCGGTCACATTACTTCGATGGCGGTCAGCAATCCGGGCACGTCTCTAAACATCGAATCGGAGTTTCTCTTTTCGCTCTCCCCGGAGGGAAATCCCACAAGCGGCAAAATAACCTTTAGGGACAACGTCCAGCGTCCTATGAAGGAAGGCGAACTGACATTCTGTTTTCAACAATACGGCGCCCAAACCGCTGTGTGGGACTACTATTCACAACATGGGAAAGCAACTTCGTTCGTGATTGGAACCGACAAGGTTCCGGATGAAGCCTATGGAAAGATATCCAGGCTCACTCTTACTAGTGGAAAACAGTTCATCGGAAGGCTTGGCAAACTCAGCGACAAACCTGACGGCTTTTCGCTTGCCATAGATGGAGCAAGCGGAGGTCCGATTCAATTCTACAACGGCGTTGTCAAAGAGATACAGCAGATGAAGTGAAGCGCCTTTCCGACCTCTTTGGTGCACACGGTCGCCCGGGGACGAATGGTGCTCAAAGCGCAAGCGCCCCCCCGTGATTCGAAAGGCATGCAATCTTCCATCGGAGCTACGCGCGAATCGCCATTCGTTGATTACGGAAGTCGGTTCTTCAATTTCTTGGCCGCCTGCAAAAAGAGCCGCAACCCTGTCTTCCCCCATTGCGCCAGGGACGCAAAGAGTAACCCCACAAAACCCGCGCTTGCGCTTCCCACCGGACAACCTTGCTTGCCGCAAAAGGGGCAGACCGCGCCCATGGCGAAAAGTCCGCTAAAACCAACGAACCAGCCTGCAAACCGAAGCAGGAGTACGATTGGCGGTCTATTCCGCGAGATTCTTGTTTTACCGTCGCACTCCACTGCGGGGTGCGAAGCGTGAATGTTTGCAGATGATAATCGACGGTCGGCCATGGAGTTCCTTCACGGTATCGAAGGTGACGAAATTTCCCCGCCCTCATTATTGCGATCCAGGCCCAAACGCTTTCCCGACGCCAATCCCGCGATTTTTGCGACAGCCCAGGCACTGCCGTAGATAGCCCCAAGCAACACCACGTCCGCAGGGCCAACGGGAAAGTCCCATTTGTAAGCAATCCAAAAACCGACAAGCGACGCAATGCCTCCCAAAAACGATGCAAACAGGAAGAATTGCCGCATGGTACGCGCAAAAAGATGCGCAGCAAGCGCCGGTATCAATAAGAATCCAAAGGAAATGAGCGGTCCGACACTAAGCACTGCCATGGAAACGGTGAGGCCAAGCAACAGGTACAAGAGAATATCCCAGAACACGACGTTTTTGCCCAAGGTCACGGCCATGACACGGTCGAAGGAGACAAGAAACAATTCCTTGTGAAACAGCGCAAGCACCGCCAGTACCAGGGCCAAGGTAAGTGCGGTAAATGCGAGATCGAAATTGGAAATGGTGATCACCTCGCCTTTAAGCAAATCGAGCCAGCCCAGCTCCGCAAAACGGTTCTTGGAAAGGATCAGGATGCTGAGCGCAGCCGAAACAACGTATGCGGTGCCGAGCCGGCCCTCCGGCAAACCGCGGCCCCGCCTTTCCAGAAACGCAAGCGCCAGAATTGCGGCAAGGGTAAGAACTATGGAACCGGCAAAGGCCACCGTATGATCGTTTTGCGTACTGCGGGAGGCTTGACTTACTCCAAACCAGAGCGGAGCGGACAGGGCAACTGCCACGCCCGTCGACGAAATCTGCGGCAAAGCCACGCCCAAAAACACCAACCGCCGCAGCACAAGAAAAGCGCCCACCAGCGGACACGCAAAGCCCACCAGGATACTCGTGTAAATCGAATTTCGTAAAAGAAAATCGGGAGATAGAATCTGCAACAGCGTTTCCATATTCAACCCACTTCCATTTCGAAAATCGACGCCAGGCGTTCCGGCATAAGCATTTCGGATGCCGGACCATGTATTACCCTCCCTTGATGCAGCCAGATAACATGCTGGGCATGCTCACGGACAATCGGCAAATCGTGCGTCACCAACAGTACCGTAATTTCCTTTTCCCGGTGAAGCTTGGAAATAAATTCAAGAACTGCGCGAGTCGCCGCCGCATCAACGCCCGCGGTCGGCTCGTCGAGCACAAGAACGTCCGGTCTGGTGACAAGTGCGCGGGCAATAAGAACACGCTGCTTTTGTCCGCCCGAAAGCTCGGCAAACCGCGCTCGCGCAAAGGTCTGGGCTCCTGCCGCCTCCAGGCACTCGTGAGTGAAGGCGCGTTCCTTGGCAGATACGAACCGGCCGGGCCTGATGCGTCCGTAGGCGCCCATGAGCGCGACGTCGAAGCCGGTGAAAGGGTAGAGCGAATCGAGAGCGTTGGATTGCGGCACATAACCGAAAATCATCGGCACGCCCGGGTCCGCCGCCACCGTGATGCGCCCGGCCACCGGCGGAATCAAGCCGATGATCGTTTTGAGCATAGTTGATTTACCGGAACCGTTGGAACCGAGAATCGCGGTAAAACTTCCCCGGTTGATGGACAGGGAAATGTCGGTAAGCACGGGCTTGCCGTGGTAGCCGATGCTCAGGTGCTCAAACGTAAGTAGTGCCGAATCCATGGGCGGTATCACGCTCCTTTCACGACGCATCCGGTTACGCGGCTTATTGACCCGACTTCACACTCTTCGGGACCGTGACGGTCTTTACATCCACCATAATTGAGTCAAGCTTCTTTTCGATCGTTTCTCTGACGTCCTTTTGACAGCGCCCACCCAGGTTTGCCGCAAAAAACTTCTCCATTGCCGTGTACATGGCAATCCGGTTCTCAAGGCCCTTGTACCCGTGCCCTTCATCAGGCGCCACCATGTAGTGAACGTTCCTTCCAAGATCGCGCAAGGCAGCCACGATTTGATCGGACTCGACCTTCTTTACACGTGGATCGTTGGCGCCCTGTACCACGAAAAGCGGCGCTTTGATATTCTGTGCGGAAAAAAGCGGCGACTGCGCCTCCAGCATTTTCCGGTCGGCGGGATTATCTTTATCACCCACTCGTATCGCAAACGTTTTCTTCATCGGCTCCCAGTAGGGCGGGATGGAATTCAAGAGCGTAATGATATTCGACGGACCCACAATATCAAATCCCGCTGCGTACAAATCGGGAGTAAAGGCCAGCCCCGCAAGCGTGGCGAACCCGCCGTACGATCCGCCCGAGATGGCCACTTTTTTGGGGTCTGCAATTCCTTGCTTAACAATAAAATCAACGCCGTCGGTGATGTCGTTCTGCATCGATCCCGTGCCCCATTGTTTATTCCCGGCATTGAGGAATTTCTTGCCGAACCCCGTGGATCCTCTATAGTTTGGTTGAAGAACCGCATATCCCCGATTGGCGAGGAATTGCGCAACCGGATCGTATCCCCATTCGTCGCGCGCCCACGGACCGCCGTGGATAAACAAGACCGTGGGAAGCTTTTTTGCCGGAATTCCCTTCGGCAGGGTGAGATAAGCAGGAATGATCATGCCGTCGCGCGCCTTGTAACGAATCGGCTTCATCTGAACGAGTTTATCCGACGGAAGATCGGGCCTGTAAGCGTACAGAAATTCGGCCGCGCCGGTTGTTCTGTCGAAAATGTAAACCAAACCCGGGTTCACATCGCTGGTGACCGCCGCCACCCAGGTTTGCTCATCGATCGTCGTCGAAATAATGTGCAGTTCCCCGTGAGGCAGCGCCTTTTGCAAACGAGCATAATCGTCTGCGAACCGTTTCTGCTTGGGATAGATTCGAAGGGTGTCGCCGAGATAGTACGTTGCCAGCATTTCATTGGTGACATCGGAGAAAAGGGCGTCACCAAAGTCAACCTGGTTTTCCGGGTCCTTTTCAACAAACGTCGCGATACCTGTTTTCAGGTCGTACAAATCGAGCTGGCTCAGGTCCAATTCTTTGCCTTTGTTCGTTTCGAAATAAAAGCCGTTGCAATCGGGCGTGAATCGGATCGGATTGACGGTTTCGTCGGGGCCCACCGAGTAGATCGGACGGAGTTTTTCTCCATCGATAGCAAGAACTTCGGTCCCGCCGTCGCCCGTTTGGCGAATGCCGAGCCGCAGGTCCCCGTTCAGGTCGGTTACCCACCCGGCCACGTTCTGGGTGTTCTTCCAAAGCAACTTCCGTTCTCCGGTCGTCAAGTTCAAACGGTACACGTCGTGAAGCGCCGGATCGCGGTCGTTGAGGCCGATGAGTATCTCGTTGGGGGTGTTGCGGGGGACGTCGTATATCATCGCCCGCACTTTGTTCAGCGGCGTCAGGTCTTTTGCCGGAGGAACCGGAGTTCCCGCGGCGCGCGGGTCCACTTCGTAAATGCGAAAATTTTCGTCACCGCCCTTGTCCTGCGCGTACAGCACGTACCGGCCGTCGCGCGACCAGAAGTAACCGGTGATAGGCCGGAGACTGTCGGCGGTCAAGGGCCGCGCCTGATCGAACTTCTGCGATCTTCCCTTGATCCAGATGTTCCGCACGTTTTTGAACGGCCTCAGAAACGTAATAAACGAACCGTCAGGCGAAATCTGCGCCCCTGAAATCTGCGGGTCGCCGAAAAAAACCTCGCGGTCGATCAGAGGCGGCAGAGCCGCGAAACAGTTTGCAAACAGGACGGTGCACAAACCGATTCCCGCAACAATGGATTTCATCGCTCCTCCCCTTTCGTGTCGGCTAGAAAAACCTTGGCAACCGTTGCGCAACCCGCGAACAGGCCGACCCCGTTCCGATAAAAGGCCGGCCTGATCGGTAGTATCGCCTATTTCACCTGAACCGCGGTTTGTAAGGCGTCTACAATATAATCCATCATCTCAATATACGTGTCGGTGTGAGCGACGCCCCCCGGCATGATCGGCAGAGTGACCAGCGTAGCGCCGACTTTCTCTGCAATCAGTTTGGGAACTTTTTCCGGGAATTGCGGTTCGCGCACGACAATGGGCACATGGTCGGCTTTCATCATCGAGATCAACTCCTCGATATGCCGGGGAGTCGGATCAATTCCCGGCTTGAGCTCTATAGTGCCCACATATCGCAGACCGAAACGATCTGCAAAATAAGGCCAGTGCTCGTGATAGGATACGAACTGAATGCCTTTCAGCGGCTTCATTTTTTCCCGCCACTCCGCAATCTTGGCATCGAGCCTGGCCAGGTATGCATCGCGGTTGCTCGTGAAGTCCGCCTGATCCTTGGGATCAATTGCCGCAAGGGCCTCGCAGATTTCCGAAACAGCCGTCTTCGCAAGAACGGGATCAAGCATGTAATGCGGGTTTCCGTAGGGATGCACGTCGCCGCCCGAGTGGTCGGTAGTCTTGGGCACGTCCACCGGAATGATATTTCTTGCGCAATCAACATAGCCCTGGTGACCAACCTGTATCCGGGGATTCTTGCTCGCCTCCAAAAGCGCAGGCAAAAAGGCGTGCTCGCAATCGAAACCGACGAGCACTACAAGGTCCGCCCTGTTAAGCAGCGGCACGAAACTGGGCTTCATGGGAACACCGTGCGTGTCTTCGACGCCCGTGGCAAGACTGTGAACATCAACATGGTCTTTCCCTACTTCGCGCGTAAAGTCCGCCAGATCGGTGAGCGTTGTCACGACGCGAATTTGAGAGGCATGTGCAGGCAACGCTCCTGCGAGCAAGGCTGCAACGACGGGAAAAATGGTTCTGAGCCGACGGAATCTGTTATTCATGCGTGTATTCCTTCCCTGTAGAAATCATGGTGATCATTCTGATCCTGTAAATCATGGTCTGGCATTTTGAACTGACTTTTCCCATAATTCCGGGAATCCTTTTCAACGTTGCTGCCAACCGTGGGAATGCGAACCGATGATCCAGGACCATTGCAGGTATATCGCATCGTCATTTGCCAAGTCGAGCACGTGATTGCTTTCGGTGTGAGTGTACTGAAGCCGCAGTTGGTTCCAATGGCTTAGCGCCCAGGTAATGTACGGTGAATACTGGGCCGTTTGGTCCCGCGCGTTCTGATTGTTTTGCACCCATTCGTACAAGAATCCCGCCGACCACTCACGGCTGAACTTGTAGGTCACATAAGAATAGGCGCCCCATGCTCCGACCGAGGTATCGCCCGGACTTCCGTGTGCGGCAATGCTGTCGCGATACATGTTGTCGCTGTAGAGCGCTTCGGTGCCCCATGTCAAGCTTTGAAACTGATTGTTGCGCAGGGGCACCCACTTGAGAGATAGATCCGCCCCGGCAAGGCGTCGTTTTTTTTCCGTAAGCGTGCTGCCGTCCGGTTGCGCGAGCACGCCACCCCGGTCCTCGGTTCTCGGGTTATAGAGACCCGAAACACCCATTTCCGCCTGCCAATCCGGCGACAAATCGAAATAGGTGGACAGCCGTCCCCAGTAGTTCAGCTCATCAAATTGCCGGATATCGCCGGGATTGCTCGGCGGGATGTCGCCCCCAAAGCCGTCGCCCGCGCCCGCCGTCAGACTCACATACTGCGGAAGCGGCACCAGCCAGTTGAGCTGAAACCCGTCGCTCCTGGATTCTCCCCCGATGTATTCGTCCAGCGCGAGCGGCCTGTTAACAAATGGCAACTCGTGATCGTGGATGTATCCCAGCCGTCCGAACTCGCCGAAAAACCGTCCCGCCTTAAGCTCAAGATTCAACGGAAGCGAGTTGGTTTGCAGCGCGGCCTCTTCGACGCCCATAGCGGCCTCACCGGTTACGGGGTCGGCCGAAGCATTGACCACGGCATAGCCTTTTGCAAAGGGATCCACCGATGCCGCGACGTTGAGCTCCACCGATCGCGCATTCACATCGATACCGCCCGGACGGTCGCTGCCGGTTTCGACCATACCTTTCGTACGGTACGACGTAACAACTTCTCCCACCAAGCCAATAGATGGATTGAATTCGTTCGGTTTCGACTGCTTCTGCGCCTCGGAAATCGAGTTGACTTTTTCATTCAATTCCTGGATCTTTTCCTCCAAATCCTGAACGGTTTTCCGCTCATTCGCGGAAGCCTCCGGGAGCGCGGCCTTTGTTTCCGCCGTGTCCGAAGCAGACGTTTCCATTTTCAAATCGTTCACGTGCCGCTGCAATAGTTGCATCTGATACCTGAGCGAGTCCAAAGGCGGCTCGCCCTTCTGGGCAAAACTGTCGCGTGATGCCGCAACAATCACGAGGCACCACCACAACGATAGGAATATCTTCATTTTTTCTCCCTTGTCAGAAGGTAACCCCGTGCCTGAACGCGCCGATTATTGCAGGTATCAACGGTTGCAGGCAAAAGAATCTGCTGAATCGTAAAAGAAGCGCGCCTCCGAGAAACCCGCTATCATTCCACGGCTTTCGGTGCTGTAATAACGAGAAGCTTTTAGAATGTGGGAGTTGAGACCGGGGGAGCACGGCTATGGTAAGATTGGGTGCGTCGGAGGACATTCGGCCTCGCATGAGCATCATTTAACTCAGTCCACGACAACAGGAAGATGGCGATGAAGAATATGACGGCAACTTCAACGGGTTGATTTTGGGCCATGCAGAGAGCACAATCGGAGTGTTCGAGCCCATCATCATGATGATGGAGCGGAAGCAGGCCACCGAGATAAAAGCAAAGGAGGAGTGCGAGAAGCATGCAGGCGCGTTTGGACACATTCTGACCGAAGAATCTTTTGATGGAAAGAGGACTTTCTACCATAGGGGACATTTCTTTGCAACGGGCTGCCGGCACCCAACGGACTCTGGACACTATTAAATACATAATTCGATTCGGGAATTGGTTTATTTGAGAAACTTATGGTGCATAGCCACGTCTTTATCCCGCAAATTGGATACCAACCCTCCTCACCCGACATGCAATGACGTGCCATGTCGTCGCACCGTGGGCGCCGTACCGAACACATAAACAGTGAGAACGCGCATTCCCAATAATGGAAAAGGCACCGCCGGTTTTGCGAATCGAAGCTCCCCCTTCAACCTACCCTTTCCATGTCCTCCGCCTTGCGGGCACGGCGATTGCATCTTACGGCTGTCTCAACGCAAGGGCGCCGCAAGCTCTCGTCACAGCGCTGCCCGATCTTCTTGCGGCGTCGTCGTTTGTTGTCTATTTTGCAAAGAGGCTGAGAAAGACGTAACCCTCGCTCCCTAAACCCGCACGGATGTGTGCATGACGCGAAGCAAGCCCCGGCCGGCCTCGAACGCCTTTTCCGACGCGCGCACGGTTGCGGCGGCCGACAGTGCCCTTGACGGACGCGGCAAGACCGGCCTGCGCCGTCTTCTTCCTTTCCTGGGCCCGGCGTTTATCGCCAGCATCGCCTACATCGATCCCGGTAACTTTGCCACCAATATCCAGGCCGGTTCGGAATTCGGATACCTGCTTTTGTGGGTTGTGGTTGCAAGCAACCTCATGGCAATGCTCATCCAGACACTGTCGGCAAAACTCGGAATAGCTACGGGCAGGAACCTGGCTGAACTGTGCAGGGAGCGATTCGGACGCAGGCTGGTTCTGTTCATGTGGATCCTCATGGAAGTGGTTGCCATGGCAACCGACCTTGCGGAATTCATCGGTGCGGCGGTCGGGTTCAACTTACTTTTCGGCGTACCGCTGCTGTGGGGCGGCGCGCTTGCCGCAATCGCCACCTTCCTGATCCTCGGCCTGGAGCGGTTCGGTTTTCGCCCGCTTGAGGCGGTTATCACAGCCATGGTGGGCGTGATCGCCGCATGTTACCTGGTCGAAACGATTCTTGACGTACCGGATTTCGGCGCGGTGTTCCTCCACGCGGTGACGCCGAAGTTTTCCGGCCGGGAAAGCGTTCTCCTGGCGACCGGAATCCTGGGCGCAACGGTCATGCCGCACGCGATATTCCTGCACTCCGCGCTTACCCAGGGAAGGATCGTGGTGAAAGACCCCGCAAGGATGCGGCGTCTGTTCGGGTTCGAGATTGCCGACGTGACAATTGCAATGACCATTGCGGGCCTTGTCAATATGGCAATGTTGATCATGGCCGCGGCAACGTTCCACCGGCACGGGTTCACCTCGGTTGCAACCATCCAGGATGCGCACAGGACGCTCCAGCCCTTGCTCGGAAAAGCCGCGGGCTTCTTCTTTGCAGTGTCGCTCCTCGCGTCAGGGCTCTCATCGTCCACGGTCGGCACAAGCGCAGGCCAGGTCATCATGCAGGGGTTTGTAAAACGCAGGATCCCGGTGTGGGTGCGAAGGCTTGTCACCACGGCGCCGTCGCTTGCCGTTATCGCAATCGGGCTCGACCCTACGCGCACCCTTGTCATCAGTCAAGTCGTGCTCAGTTTCGGCCTGCCCTTCGCCCTGGTGCCGCTGCTCTTGTTTACCGCCAATAAATCGCTGATGGGCCCGCTTACGAACCGCCGGCCCACCACGGCGCTCATGACGCTGATTACGTGCGCCGTGATAGCGCTCAACGCGTTTCTCGTACTCCTTATCATACGGGGATAATGCCATGTTCAAACACATTCTCGTCCCGCTTGACGGGTCCAAACTGGCGGAGGCAGCGCTGCCCGCGGCCCGGTTTTTCGGCCGGTGTTTCGGCGCGCGAGTCTCCCTCGTGCACCTTATAGAAAAAGGCCGCCCGCAAACCGTTCACGAGCAGCCGCATTTGCACGACGAGAAAGAGGCGGCCGCCTACCTTGCGGCAACGGCTTCCTCATTCCCTCCGGGAATGCCCGTGGATTGCCACGTGCACCGCGAAGAGGTGCGTCACGTGGCCCGCAGCATCGTTGAACACTGCATGACCGAGCTTCGTTCCGATCTTGTCATAATGTGCACACACGGCGACGACGGCACGCGCCGGTTTCTTTCCGGCGCCATTTCGCAACAGGTGATCGCGCGGGGCACGGTGCCGGTGCTCGCGGTCCACGCGGGCGCAGATCCTTCGCGCGAGTTTACGTGCGGGAAGATCCTCGCGCCCGTCGGCGGCCAACGCGACCATGGCGACGTTCTCGGTTCCGCCCGGCAATTCGCCCTCTGTTGCCGCGCAACCGTGCGTCTTGTTTCCGTTGTTCCCACGTTCGACACAATCCCGGGAACATGGTTTCAGGTCGGCCGCCTTTTGCCCGGCACAACGGGGGAGATGCTCGACATAGAAGCGGATGAAATGTCCGGCTTGCTCATGAATCAGGCGGACTCTCTCCGCGCGGCGGGCGTCGGCGTTGAATGCACGGTTCTTCGCGGCGACCCGGGCCTCCTGATTGCACTTGACGCAGAAGAATCAGGCTGCTCCATAATCGTGATGGCCACCCACGGTAAATCGGGCATGTCGGCGCTCTGGGACGGCAGCGTCGCTCCCAAAGTGTTTGCGGAGAGCAAAAAGCCGATTCTGCTGCTGCCGGTTGAAAAATGAAGGAATTGAGCACAACATTGTGCCCCATGCCAAGAGGGCGTGGTCTATTTTAAAGAAACCACCGCAAGCGGTCACAGCTCTGCTCATGACCCGTCCGGTTTCGAGACACCAACGATCCAACAGCAAGGATAAGTGCGCAATGGGTCTCTTGTCGCTTTTGTTTAGAAATCCCGTCGAATTTGCAATCGTTGCTCTCGCGCTGTTGTACTCCATCATTGCGCACGAGGTTGCGCACGGCTGGGTGGCATCACTCTTTGGTGATGACACGGCGCGGCTCCACGGCAGGCTCACGCTTAATCCTCTCCCGCATATCGATCCGGTTGGAGCAATTATGCTGCTCGTGGCCGGGTTCGGATGGGCAAAACCGGTCCCCGTCAATTATCGCAGGTTCGAGAGTTTCCGTGTCGGCATTATCTCGGTCGCGCTGGCGGGATGCGTCACGAATATTCTCATTGCGGCCGCGGCGATGGTCGTGCTGCAATTCTTTGCAGTCCAAATGAATGCGGGGCTTACCGAGACCTTCGCCACCATCGCCCGGATCAACATTATCCTCGGTGCGTTCAACCTGATCCCCATCCCGCCGCTTGACGGATCGAGAGTGCTCATGGCATTCCTTCCTCAAGAGATGCAGTACTCGCTTGCACGGATCGAGCCGTACGGTTTTTTCATCCTTATCGCGCTTCTTTTCACCGGCCTTCTTAATCCCGTGATTTCCTTCATGCAGAACGCAATATTCGCCCTTATCAGCATTCCGTTTTCATTGTTCAGATGATGCGGCGCCATTGCGCGCCGAGTCAACTCTCTGGATTGAACTGAAATTGGCACGGTTATTGATCTTTTAGGTCCCAACAAAAGGAGGTCCTATGGGCAAAGGCATGGTTACCAGACGCGAGTTCCTCGTTGACGTTGGAAAAACAGCGCTTGCAACTGCGGTTGTGGCGCCTCTTGTGGGGTTTGAGGCTCAGGCATCGAGCGGTAAAGCGCCGCTTCCGATGCAGCCGATTACAATAGACTTGACAAAACAGGAATATGCGGCTCTTGCCCAGACTGGCGGCGCCGTAAAGATCCCAAATCCGAACGACAAAAAGAGACCGATTATCGTGAGCAGAATATCCGACACCGGCGTTGCCGCCTTCTCTTCCAAGTGCACCCATTTTGGGTGCGAAGTCCCTCTGCCCGTAAACGGCGTAATCAAATGCCCGTGCCACGGCTCATTGTTCGATGCGTCGGGCAAGGTCACTCATGGGCCGGCAAAGAGGGATCTTGCCGCCTTTTCCGCGACTTTGGACGGATCGACCGTCACCATTAAAGAAATGGCCATGTAAAATTCTTCAATGTTGTGACAAATAAAATCTCGTGACGGACGCAATTGCTTTTTGCAACGTCCGTCACGATTTTGTATGTGCTTTGTTGTTTGCCCCCCAAGTGCATGCGGGTCATGCGTCAACGCGGCGCATGCCCAAAGTAAGCCTTGGTGCGTGCCGAACCCAGGGACGCCGCAAAAATGGCTCTTCAACAGCCTGTCGGTTCCGCGAGTTCAATTTCGAAAAAACAATTCCTGAAAATGGGAAACGCTCGTCTTATTATTTCACAGTCCCGGGCATAAGGATTGCTGCACCAATGGACATCTCAAGGGCGTAACAAGGTACCCGTTGTCTTCATCGAAAGGCTATGGCAATCATGAAGAACATGCATTTCACTGTCGCCATGTGCGTCTGCTTGTTCATCTGTGTGAATTGCGCTTTCGCGCAAGATACTGCAACAATCCTCCGGAAGATCGCGGACGCGTACGGCGTTTCTTCTTTTTCCTCTGTTTCTAAAATCAAGTTCACCTTTCATGTGGTGCGCGACACGGTCCGGGTAAGCAGGTCGTGGCTGTGGGAGCCGAAATCGAACCGCGTCACCCTGGAAAATCCGCCGAAACAGGACAAACCGGTTTCTTACGTGAGGCCGAATCCGGGCGACAGCGTTTCCGCCGAAATCCGAACGGTTGATTGGATGTTTGTCAACGACCAGTACTGGCTCATGTTCCCATTCCACCTGGTGTGGGATTCGATGGCAACGGTGGAGGTGAAGGAGCGTCAGCCTCTGCCCATTGGCGCCGGAAGCGCAACCCGGGTGACGGTATCGTATCCGAAACAGGGTGGCTACACGCCTGGTGACGCATACGAACTGTTTATCGACAAGAATTACCGTATACGCCAGTGGCGCTATATGCGCGGCGGGGAAAAACAGATGGCTCTCGCCGAATGGAAGAAAAATGCCTCAGCCGGACCCGTAAAATTCTCACTTGACCGGCCGGGCGCAAACGGATTTAGAGTCTGGTTTACCAACGTAGCCGTTGTTGTTGATAATTCAGATAATTGGATTTCCGCGCACTGAAGGTCCGGCGCGTTGAGAGCCGGTTACGCCTTTCCAGACATCCCCGCAACTCCTCTGCAGACGAGCGCTCGCGGCTTTGAATAACGCAACCCATCGCCCTGGTTTCAATCCGGTTGTCAGCGTTTGATGAGTGTCCGCACAAAGCCTACCGCGCCTGGCCTGCAGTCTTTTCGCTCCCATTGCCGGTGATGGTCCCGATAATCGCGTTCACAATTCTTTTGCCGTTTTGCAAGGTGTACCGTACATTCACGGAGACAAAGTTCCGGAGTTCCCCAAGCGTGGACATTCTGTTCCCCGCCCTGATGACGGCGGACTTATCGAGGGCAAAGGTATCTTCCCGTTCCGTGGAAGCGGTTATGATCATGGTGTTTCCCGCATCATCAATGGACCGGATTGTCCCTTCCGCCACAACCATGTTGTCGCCTTGCACGATTGCCGGCGGGGTCTCCTGCCACGGTTTGGGCATTGCAACAATCTCGGCAGCGAGTTTTATTCCCTTCACCGGTGCGTATTTCACACGGACGGGGGAACCGGGAGCGAGGTCTTTCACCGTTGAAAGCTTCTGCCCGGGGCTGGTCACCGAGGCATTGCCCACGGCAAAAGTATCCTTCCGTTCGATCCTTGCTCTGAGGACGATCACGGAGCCCATCGCATCTACCGACACGATGCGCCCTTCCGAAATGAGCACGGGCTCACTTTCGTTCCCCCAGACGTCCGTTTCACAGGAAAGGAGGGTCGCCGCCATGACGACCGCCGCCAACGGGGCATGAATGAGGTTGTTCATTGGGCCATCTCCCTGTTTACATTTTCTCTTTCATCAACTTGCACCTACCTGTGCGTTGTCTCTTTGTTTTAAGCAGCAATCCGCGTTCCAAGGCCCGCTTCCCGGCAATCATGGCAGGCGGTCACATGGACTTACAGTACCTGCGGCCATGATACTCTTAAATTTGCTTTTGCACCGGAGTTGGGAAAACAATTATCATCCTGATTTTGCCTGTCCATGTGCACGACTCTGGTTTGGCATGTCACTTTGTCAGGCACACCATTTGCGAGCTAATACCGGCGGCGAAAAGGCTGGTAGCGTTTCTCGTTTTTGAGAAATCACTGCCTCTATCTATCCACCACTCAAAACAAAGGAGAAATTCATGGCCACAGAAACGCTCGATCGCGAAAAAGTAGCTCAGCGCGCGTATCAAATCTATGTGGAGCGCGGCAAGAAGCCGGGCTCGGATTTTGATGATTGGGTCAGGGCAGAAAAAGAAATACTTGGGCAAAGTAACGCAAAGAAAGTCTTTCCCAAGAAGAAGTCGTTTTCCAACTAGTTAAACATCTTCCTCTGAGTCGCAAGGCCCCTGGTTAATGGGGGCCTTTTTGCGTTTAGGATTGATTGCAATCGTTCCCGAATGCTGGGAAGGCAAGAAAACTTTTGCCGAAGCCTCCCATACGAATGTATGTTATTCTTCGGGTGATCGTCAAACCCTCCGCCCCATCCCGCAGTGCATCAACAAGCGCACTGCAATCCCAAGAGAGGTCAATTGCCATGGATCTCGGCCACGGGAAACCCTTTTTGATTCACTAATATTCGCATGCGCGATAAGTTTCTATCGTCCGGCAACCGAATCGGGGCACAATGTCTTTAAAGTCAACTTTCAGGGCGTTACAATACCGGAACTACAGGCTGTTCTTTCTCGGACAAGGTACATCCTTGATAGGCACCTGGATGCAACGCGTAGCCACAAGCTGGCTGGTATATCGTCTTACCGGGTCTGCGGTCATGCTCGGAGTGGTCGGGTTTGTGAGCCAGATCCCCACTTTCATGCTGTCTCCTATTGGCGGAGTGGCAGCCGACAGGTGGAATAAGAAAACCATTTTTCTGGTTACCCAGATTCTTGCAGCGGCGCAGGCTCTTCTCCTGGCAGTGCTTGTCATAAGAGGCGCTGTTACGGTCCAATGGATTATTGCCCTCAATATCGTTTTGGGAGTAATCAACGCATTTGACACCACGGCACGCCAGTCTTTTGTCGTTGAAATGATTGAGAGAAAGGAAGATCTCGGCAATGCCATCGCGTTGAATTCGTCTATGGTGAACGGGGCCCGGTTGGTGGGCCCTTCAATCACCGGAATCTTGATTGCTTCCGTCGGCGAGGGAATTTGTTTTCTCATCAACAGCATAAGTTATTTGGTTGTTATCATAGCCCTTATCGTCATGAAGATCCCGGCAAAGAAAAGGGAACCCAAGAATACGCGCATGCTGCATGACTTCAGGGAAGGATTTGCATACGTCTACAGGTCGGTTTCGATGCGCTCGATCATACTCCTGCTGGCGCTGGTGAGCCTTCTGGGAATGCCCTATCAGGTATTGATGCCCGTATTTGCAAAACAGGTGCTTGGAGGCGGCCCTCACACGCTCGGATTTCTCATGGGAGCTGCGGGTTTCGGAGCTTTGTGCGGTGCGATATATCTTGCTTCAAGAAAAAGCAGCCAGAACGTATGGAAATTGATACCTGCTTCCGCTTGCCTGTTCGGGATAGGATTGATCGCATTTTCGTTTTCAAGAGTCTTATGGCTTTCCCTGCCGCTTATGTCATGCGCGGGTTGCGGGATGATGATACAAATGGCTTCAAGCAATACCTCGCTTCAGATCTTGGTGGATGACGACAAAAGAGGACGCGTGATGGCGTTCTATGCAATGGCCTTCATGGGAATGGCTCCTTTTGGCAGTTTGCTTGCAGGCAGCCTTGCCGGATTGATAGGGGCGCCGCATACCTTGACGATCGGGGGAATGCTGTGCATTCTCGGCGGATTGGCGTTCTACAGAAATATCGTTGTGTCCGGGGACGTCGTGAGGCCGCCTGAAGCGGCTATCACTCCGGAAATAGCCACCGGAATCGAATCTTCTGAAGAAGTTACGGAGTCGCTGTAGTGGCTTCCATGCAGGACGCCGGAAAAAATCCCGAAAGGTTTGGTTCTGGCTGTCCCAATTACCCAAACATTGACTTATCGTAACAATCCCCATGCAACCGACGCTGTACGAACAACTGCTTCTGTGCGACAAACCCGACAACAACGAATTGCTGGGCCGATTTCTGGCTTATGTGCACGACCGGCACCTTACGCTCTACCCCGCCCAGGAAACTGCGATTCTGGAATTGTATGAAGAAAGAAATGTGATCCTGAACACTCCCACCGGATCGGGAAAATCCCTTGTCGCAATGGCAGCGCATTTCAAGGCGCTTGCCCAGGGCAAACGTTCGGTATACACCTGTCCGATAAAGGCCTTGGTCAACGAAAAATGGCTCGCACTCTGCCGGGAATTCGGGCCCGACAATGTCGGATTGTGCACCGGTGACGCATCGGTCAATCGTGACGCCCCCATCCTGTGCTGCACCGCGGAAATTCTTGCCAACATTGCTTTGCGCGATGGAGCCGGCGCAAATGTCCAGGACGTGGTCATGGATGAGTTCCACTACTACGCGGACCGCGACCGGGGCGTGGCCTGGCAGGTGCCGCTGCTCACGCTTCCGCAGGCCAGGTTCCTCCTGATGTCGGCCACGCTGGGAGAAACGTCGTTTTTCGAAGAAGAACTCACGCGCCTCACGTCCAAGCCCACGGTGAGCGTCGTCTCGACCGACCGCCCGGTGCCGCTGGCTTACTCCTATGCCGTCACGCTGCTTTCCGCAACGGTTGAATCACTTGTAGCGGAAGGCAAGAGTCCGGTTTACGTCGTGCATTTCACCCAGCTCGAGGCGGCCCAAAACGCCCAAAATTTCACCAGTCTCAACATTTGCACGCGTGAAGAAAAGGATGCGATTGCACAGGCTGTTTCGGGTTTCAAGTTCAACAGCCCCTATGGCCCGGACATCAAACGATGGCTCCGCCAGGGAATCGGAATCCACCATGCCGGGTTGCTGCCGAAGTACCGCGTTCTGGCCGAGCGACTGGCGCAGCAAGGGCTGCTCAAGATCATCTGCGGAACCGACACGCTCGGCGTAGGCATTAATGTTCCTATCCGCACCGTACTGCTCACACGGCTTTGCAAGTATGACGGCCGGAAGACTGCGATTCTAAGCGCACGGGACTTCCACCAGATTTGCGGCCGCGCCGGCCGCAAGGGGTTCGACGACTGCGGCTGGGTGGTGGCCCAGGCACCCGAACACACCATAGAAAACGCGGCGCTCGAAGAAAAACGGTCGCAGGGCGGCAAGAAATTCGTCAAGCGCAAACCGCCGGAAAGAAACTTTGTTAATTGGGATGTCGGCACATTCAACCGCCTGGTTGCGGCAAAGCCGGAACAGTTAGTGTCCCGTTTCCAGGTTTCCCACGGCATGCTGCTCAACGTGCTGAGCCGTAAAAGCGACGGGTGCGCAGCCATGCGCGACCTTATTGTCCGCTGCCACGATTCCCCAAAGCAGAAGCAGGCACATGTCACCCTTGCCTGGCAGCTCTTTCGGTCGCTTGTCAACCGTTACATCGTCGAGTTCACCGGCCCGACGCCCGGCGGCGCAAAGGTCCGCGTCAACCTCGAGCTGCAAGACGATTTTTCCATGGACCAGACGCTGTCGCTGTACCTTCTGGAAACGCTGCCGCTTCTCGATGCGCAGGCGCCCGAATATCCGTTCCGGCTCCTTACCCTTATCGAGTCCATCCTTGAGGACCCTGACTCGATTTTGCGCAAGCAACTGGACAAACTCAAAACGCAGAAGATGGCGGAGATGAAAATGCAGGGCATTCCGTTTGATGAGCGCATCGAAGAGCTTGACAAAATCGAGTATCCCAAGCCCGACCGCGACTTCGTGTATTCGACGTTCAATGACTTTTCGGACCGTCATCCGTGGGTGGGCCAGGAAAATATCCGGCCCAAATCGATTGTGCGCGAAATGTTCGAGACCTACAGCTCGTTTGCCGATTATGTCCGTTCGTATGATCTTCACCGCATCGAAGGATTGCTTCTGCGTCACATCAACGGCGTCTACAAAGTCCTGGTGCAAACGGTCCCCGACTCGACCAAAAACGACATCATCGAGGAAATGGAGGTGTATCTCGGCACCATGATACGGCAGGTAGACTCGAGCCTTCTTGATGAATGGGAAAAGATGCACGATCCGTCGCACCTCGCCGCCGACGGCAAAGAAGTCCGGCCTTCCGGCGCCGAGGCGGCGAAACAGGACATTACCCGGGACCCAAAAAAATTCACCTCGCTTATACGGGCCCGGGTTTTCAGCTTCATTTCCGCGCTTATCAAACGCGATTTCACGGCGGCGCTCCACGTTGCGTGTCTGCGTCAGGACACCTCCTCGTTCCCGCCGGAAGAATCTGCATCGGCAGAAGACGGCACGCCAACTTTCACCGATTCTTCCTGGAGGCCGGAACTGCTTCAGCAGTTACTGGAAACGTATCTTACAGACCATAAGGCCCTGTGCCTCGACCCCGATGCACGGAACATCCGCCACACCTATGTGACGCCGCATCCGGAAAAAGGGGTATGGCAGGTCCAGCAGATGCTTGTCGACCCGGATAAGACAAACGACTGGGTGTTGGAATTCGAAGTGGACCTTGTCAAGTCACGGGAATCAGGTGAGCCATGCCTTGGTTTGAGAAAATTTGGAACTCTCGTGTGAGGAAGAGCTTCGCGGCGGTAATTTCCAAAGGAAAACCGGTCGCCTGGTCGACACCTTTCTGCAGTACTTCTAAGGGTTCAAGAAACGCAACCCCCAATTACTTCCTTATTCAACTGGTCCTCCTGTTTTTCAGGATATATTTTTTCCCCTTCCTTGGAGAGGTGCCTGAGCGGTTGAAAGGGGCGGTCTCGAAAACCGTTGCGCCCTTCAGTGGGTGCCCAGGGTTCGAATCCCTGCCTCTCCGCCACTATGCGGAAGGGGTTCCTTGCCAGATAGGCAAGGAACCCCTTTTTGCTTGTATTTAGCCATAAATTCATAGACTTCCAAGCGAAACGACACTTCGCCTCGCTTCCCGTATTTCCTCGTCCTCCACCCTCATTTTGCGATGTTCTTGCTACAGTTTTGATACAGTAAGGTTATCTTATCTTGTAAACCTAATCGCAAATCGGGAGGTCGGTATGGCATATGTCGTCAGAAGAAATAGCATCGTCGTACAATTTCCACGCATTCGGCAGCTTGGTCGCCACGGGGTGAGCGGTGGTCTGGCCCACCCAGGCATAGGTGCCCGCAACAGAGGCATCATCGCTCCAATAATAGGTGAAACGGGTTCCGGCCCGGCAGGCATATTCCCAGAGTGCTTCGCTCGGTAGACGGTATCCGCTCTTGGCCAAATTCATCACTAAATTCCCCAGGTTGGTACTCCCATTTCCCGGGGCACCGGTTACCGAGGTGTAGCCATACACTGTGTCCCAGCCGTCCCGTTTGCTGCGGGCATTGCAATACAGCAAGGCGTCGTACCATGTTACATTGTCAACAGGATTGAGAGTGCTGGATGTGTACACCGAGGGGTTTACGCCCATAAGCCCCTGATAATCTTCTTGAGTAACCTTGGTTGAATCGATGTACCAAGCCTTAGTGAATGTTACAGAATGAACGGGAACTTCATCGCCTTCCTGATAGGGATCTTCCGGAACGGCGCCCATTATATAATTCCCCGCCGGAATCAACTTCAGGCCGGGGAAAACCGTTGCCCCGGCAATCGGGTACGCCACAGTGCAGAGAGCGATAATGCCAACTCCGGCGGTTCCTGCAAAGATTTTTTTCATATCCTTTTGCCTTTTTGTTAAAAGTTTGTTTTCCGTCGGTCCATTTAGATAAAGGCCCGTGCCAAGAATTCCAAGCACTCCCCTTGCGTTTCCGAGCCGAATGGGAAGAATGGCGGAGAAATCCGCCGCTCTTGTTGTTGGTACAGCCTATTTCGCCTGCAAGAGCACCACACCGGCGGCCGGAAGAGTCGTCCCATGTGCGAACAGCCCCGCCTCACCCGGCGCCGTGACGGAGCGGCTCGCAATGAGCCTGCCGCGCACGTCGTATGCGTAAACGACTCTGCTGTCCTGCGGAAACTGAACCCGTGCTGCGCCCAGGCCGGGCACGCACAGCATCCGTTGCATCGCGCGGCATTGGACAGGGGTGTCGCATCGACCGCGAAAGGAAGCAGCGGTTTCACCGGCGCCGGTCACCCGCTTGTACAATTCCTCTCCTGCAAGCAGCAGCGCGCCCTCGCCTTCGGAGCTCGAATAATAGTTGAACATAGCGTTACTCGGTTCTGTGCCCACAATCTGGCAGTACATCAGCATGCCGTTGGCGGCAATGTTCCTCACCAGGCCGGACCATGCTTTACGCATGGGAGGCGTGAACGTTGCGGAATCGAGGATTCCGTTGTTGATGCCCCATGCCATGGCAAAACAGAAAAACGCGGTGGAGCTTGTTTCGTGTATGGGCCACTGCACCGAATCAAGCAGGCTCGTGGTCCACAGCCCGTCTCCCTGCTGAAGCGCAGTGACCGCTGTCACCTGGTCGCGGAACTGGGTTATCATCGAGTCCCGTCCGTGGTAACCGGCAGGAGTGTACTTGAGCACGCGAGCCTGGCCGCCCAGCACCCAGGCTTCGCCGGGCCCCCAGAAAACCGGCTTCCCGTTTGCCGCAGAGTCAAGCTTGTATCCGGCGTCGCGCCAATACAGGTGAAACGCGTCGCTGTACAGCACACTCGCGTTCTCCCACCAGCATTTGTAAAGCGTATCCAGGATACGGGTCTGCCCGGTGATTGCATTCAACATGGCGATTCCGGGCGGAACCATATACAGGAGATCACACCATCCCCAATAACCGCTTCCGGATGGCGCCATGTTTAAATAAGCTGCGGTAACTTGATTGAGCCATGGTTGGTACATGTACTTTTTCGAGGTGTCGGCGGCAAACATGTATGATTCGCAAAATGTCTGTGCGCAACACGCCTGATCCCCGCCGCTAACAGGCGTCCAGTTTGTCCACTGGCCGAAATTGACGATGCTGTCGAGGTACTGTTTGTCGTTTGTGCGGCGGTACAATGCGCAGATGCCGGTCATGTAAGCGCCCGCGTCCCAGCTGGCGGTTGAGACGAAGTAGTCGCCGAGATTTTTTATGCCGTGCGACAACCGGTATTGCGCGACCTTGCGCATGATGCTTGTAATGCTGTCCGGGCTGAATTCGTCGGCAAAGGATGGCCCGGCAAGCACGAACACCAGGAAGATGCAAATGCCGAAGACAACGGGTCGGTACGATTTCTTCATGGGTTCCCCTTGTTTTGTCGGATCGTCATTTGTGATCGCATTTATCAAACAACATAAGAATAAGCGATCGATGAGTCAAGATTGATGCCGCCGCCCGCAGTTGACGGAAAATACTATTCGAAGGGAGAGTGCTTTGCATTACTTGTCGTCTGCAACATACCGAACCCGAAATATGCCTTTGTTAAGAGAAGCTGGCGGCGTCACGAAGGAGGGGTCTGGGCCGCCATTACACGTGATTTCCCAGACTTTCTTTCCGATAATCGAGTACAATTCCACTCGCGCAACCTTGCCCGGAACGCGGAGGCGGGATGATGCCATGCCCGGACCCAGCCACAAAACGGAACCGGCAGCGGAGGCAAAGCATCGAGCCTTTGCAGGCATCGGCATAGCCGGCGTCGGCGGATCGTATCCCCACACCTGGACTTCGGTGAACGCGCACCATTTTGTGGTGTCGCTCGCAACGAAATCGGTAATCGTCACCGATTGCGTGGTGCGGCTTGTAAAAGGAAATTCCTGCCCGGTCCGGAGTGAATCGATGAAAATCGTGTCTCTGCTCCCGTTTGAAAAGACGAGCGTTGCCTGTTTCCAGTAGCTGTCGTGTGAAGGGATGCCGGCCCAGTCGGCGCGCACCCAGATTTTCACTTTGTCGACACTCACTTCGTGGCCGAAATCAACCTTCCACCACAACCCTGGAACATGCAGCTGTGGCCCCCAGGATGCATAGGTCATGGAACCGTGGCTTGCGTTGTTGGTGTCACCGTTGATGGCGTCGAGCGCAAGAAAGACGGTGTCCGGCACGCAATGATTGCCGCCCGTGGTGTCCTGGGGATAAATGCACGGATATTCGCTGTTCGACGATGCATGCGGAAAGCCGTATCCCTGCGCGCGCACGTCGTTGGGATTGAGAGCGATATTGCGATAGGTCTGGCCGTTTGCCTGCGCAATAAGTCCGGGAATGATGAGCAGGTAGGCGAGAGCGAGTGTTCTTGTATGGGACATTGTTTGTCTCCCTGGAAACGGTACCCTTGAAAAATATGGCAATCTCCGCTGCAAGGAAAGTCTCTAATGACACAGAACTTATACGCACCAGCGGAATGTATGTCGTTTTGTATTCAGGCGAATTTCACAGACCGCAATGCGCACTCGACGCAGGGGTTCTCGTAAAGAAAGTGGTTCTCAAAGTTACAATGACTGCAATCCGTTGAGAGCCGATTTTACGACAAGAAAAATGATCAGAGGTTTCTTCGGGTGACAGAGTGATGCCACGAAAGTATGCGCAGAAAACTCCGAACCGTCCTGAAAAAAAATCCTCCTGCACCTATCTTGAAAAGGTCAAATAGCAAACGCCCGAGCCCGCAGATGCGGGAACCTGCACATCAGCCCCGCCCATAACGCTGCGACGCCACAACATCTTTCCGTTTGCAGCATACAACACTATTTCCCTCGCTCCAACCGGTACGGTTACTCGCCTCTGTTCCAGACCCGTTACCAACACGCTCCCACCAATTCGCCAATCACGCAATGATGCATTGCTGGAGGAGGAAGTTGGTTTTGGGAGGGTACCTGTGGGCAAGGAAGTTATTATGGATACGCCCAACCCTGCCAGCAAGAACGCGCCGTGCCCTTCGGGAATGGACGTCCAATCATACACTGAGCCGGGCTGGTTGCTCCACGACTGGCCGTACTCAACCCTGCCCGTTGAGTCAACCACCTTTACAAGCGCAGACCAGCCTTTGCGAATAGTCGGCACAAACGTGGCGGAATCCAATATGCCCCACGACACGCCGAGCGACATTGCGTAAATAAAGAACGATGTGCAGCTTGATTCCGGATCCGGAAATTCGGTTGGTTCAAAAAGGCTTGTACGCCAGAAACCATCGGGTTGTTGCTTGCTGCGAATCGTGTCGCAAAAAGTCTTGAATGTTACCTGCCAGGCCGGCCGGTATTTGGAATTCTGCGGCAGATATTTTAGGGCGCGAACCATGCCTCCGAGCACCCAGGCGTTTCCAGGCCCCCAGAATTGCGGATAACCCTCGGGGGTTTTTTTGAAAGTAGGCAACGTATTCCAGTACCAAAGTTTGTAAACGGTGTCCTGAAAATCCTTTTCCGCACCGCGGAACATGACATTGAGTGAATCATAGTACATTGGATTGCCGGTGATATACCCCATCATGGCAAAATTCGGCAAGCCCATGTACACCGCATCCTGCCAGCCGAAAAGATGATTGACGGGAGACGTGAGAATGCCGTCCAGGGCGGTTTTCGATACCTGATATTTTGCGGCATTTGCCGGAACGGAATCAACGATAAACCGTTCGCAAAAAGTTTGAATCGCGCACAAATTGTCTCCGGTTCCGCCACCCCAGGTCCAATTCCACCGGTTCCCCCAACTGTCAATGCTGTCGAGCCATTGCCGGTCGTGCGTGGCGCAATACAAACCAGTTATCCCGGTCATAATCGTTCCGCCGTCCCAATCGTGGTTTATTCCCGCCGCCGTGCCCGCTCCATAGGTGGTAAAGGCATACCTGGCAACTTTCCGCATTATGCTTGTGATGCTGTCCGGAGAAAATTCGTCGGAATAGCTAGTGGCAGGCAACAGCATTGCCAGAGCAAACAAAAGTGTGCATGTGATCATTCTTTTCATGTTTTCTTCCTTTCAAATCGGATCAAGACCAGAACGATCAAATGTCATTTCGACATAACCACCTATTCCCAAGCACAGCATCCGCCAAAATCTAAGTATAAGTATAAGAAACTTGAACCATTTTTGCCTTTTGTAATGTGGAATACCACACCATCTTTGCATGACGCCGCTGTATCCACAGAGCGGGGATTTTTTGGCGGTTATCGCTAAATAGCCTGACAAATCAATAACTTACAAGACATTCCGTGATCGATTTTTTGTTGCAAAAACTGGCTATACCCCAATTACTTTCTCAGTCGAAATGGGAGTTTTCTCTTTGAATTGACCTCTGTATTCTTCAGGTGTTTTCCCCTTTAGTGATCCGTGTGGCCGTATCCGGTTGTAAATGTTCTTCCAATGTTCGATTATTCTTTCTGCGTCCTCTAATGAGATGAACCAGTTTTCATTCAAGCATTGGTCCCTGAATATCGAATTGAATGATTCTACAAAAGCATTCTGGCTGGGCTTGCCGGGCTGAATGAATTCCTGCCTTACCTGGTTTCGTATTGCCCAGAGCATGAGTTCTTTGCTCCGGAATTCCGGGCCGTTATCAGTCAACAGAGCTTCCGGCTTTCCGTACCTGGCCACTAGGTGGTCTAGAACTTGGCAGACTCCTAGTGCTGGAATAGAACGTGCTACCTTGATTGCAAGAGCCTCACGGGTGCAGTCATCGACAACATTCAGGCATTTCAGCTTGCGCTTGTCGGAAGTACTGTCGAATATGAAATCCATTGACCAGCGACGGCTTGGCCGATCCGGCAGCGTCAACGGCATCCGTTGGCTATTGCGTTTCTGACGCCTCCTCCGCTTGCTTTTCTGAAGCGATTCTTCCTTGTAGAGCCGATGCACACGTTTGTGATTTACTATGTACCCAAGGTTGCGGAGATACCAATAAAGCGTCGGAAAGCCCCATGAACGGAACGATGAAATGGTTTCATGCATTTTTGTTTTCAACTCGCTGTTCAAAGCCGATTCCTGCGGTCGATAGCGGTACCCTGCCGGTGTCATACCCAGAAGTCCGCATGCTTTCCGTTGACTCAGGCCTTGCCGCATTAGTGCGTCCACAGTCAGCCTACGCTGAGGACGCTTCACTATTTTCTTTGCAGCACTTCCTTCATTGCATCGATCTGAAGTGCCTGGTCTGCAACAATCCGCTTGAGCCGGCTGTTTTCGCCCTCGATCTCCTTCATCCTTTTCAGATCAGAGAGCTCAAGTCCGCTGTATTTGCTCTTCCAACGGAAGTACGTGTTCTCTGAAATACCATATTGACGACAAAGATCAGCGACTTTGGCTCCGCGGTCGCCCTCTTGCAGGATCCGAAAAATCTGCTCTTCACTGTAGCGCTTGCCTTTCATGAGTCCTCCTAGTTAGTTTAAAATAACTCGGAAAACTCCCTTCTCAAATGAGCAAGTTTTCGGGGGTATAGCCAAAACAGCGAATGCCGAAGTCAACGGAAAAATATTCAATTCAATAGCCTCTTCCAAAATCCGGTTTGTCAGTGAATAATATAAGCGCGCTTTACGTGCGTAAACGGAATATTGTGAAGATGCAGCCATTATCCGTTACACACCTGTGTAACGATCAATGCAAAGTAAGCGTTTATAGAATATCGTTCAATCATAACGCATGTCAATATATAGTCAGCCGAGACAAGGGTACATGGGGGCCGCATCGGGAAGCTTGCTACTCTTGTTGAGCGAAAAACTACGCCGCCTTCTCATGCCGATCCTCAAGGGGTTCTTGTCGACTACAATGGGGAACAACTTCCGAAAGAAAATGGATTTAAGGGGCGGGTGAATCCGGCATGTCAATTTTCTACCAGGAAACAGAATCTTTGCGTTCTACGGGACCTATCCAGCATTATCGTCCCCTTCGTGACCTGGACCGCTGAGCCTTCGTTAGCACCCCGGATAAACGCCAGCAGCGGGGCTACCGTGAGAACAGAATGCATTTTTCGCTTCGTGAGGCATAATCGCCGACGTTTCTTCCCGTAAACGTCATTTTGACAACATATGCTCCGGGAGATTGCGGGTCGGCATTCCAGTCTATCGAATGCAGTCCGTCGCCGATGCCCACATAACGAGAACGCCAGACGATGCGACCAGCACACGTTATGATGTTCACTTCGACACCGCTATAATCAACCGGCGCCGAATACTCGATCTGGACGCCATTCCGCAATGTCAAAATTCTGAATCTGCAAGCGTCCTCAATAGCGGATGGCTTCCGGGGAGACGAAACGCCTGCTGCAGCCATCGGTTGGGTCGGACGAACGGCCGTCAACGCGATCTTGCCTTTGAGCATCCTGCCGCCGTCGCCCGTAAGCCGAAGGTAATAATCGGACGAACAGGCAGTGCCGTCCTCGTCGCTCAAACCGGCAAACGTGGTGCCGGCAGGCATGGTTGAGGCGTCTTGGGCGGTCTTGGCGATTTGATTCCCTTCATTGAATTCATCGAACATCGAAATGTAAATTCCCTGGCATCCCGCCCGAATTGCGTTATAGAACTCGAGCCACATGAGGTTGCCATGGACCCGTTGACGCAGGGAGTTGTCTCCGGGAAGGACGCAAGGCTGATAGTCGATGCCGTTGGTATTGCAATCCTCCTGGTCCGGCACGATAAAATTGGAATAAATACCGTTAGCTCCGTTCGTGTCGCTAAACGCCCCGATCAACCACGGCGAAAGCATGTTGAAGGCGTGGTACACTCCAAGGTATCCGGACCTGGAGCCGCCGGTCCCCGTGCGCCATTCCCGGGGTACGCCGCCGATAACGTAACAGCCCTGGCCTTTGAACCAGGTGACTACGTCCAGGCATGTTGCGGAGTCCCAAGGATGATTCGAATCGTTGAAGCCGAAACCCCAGATGCACACCACAGGCTTTCCGTTTTGTTTCGCATACATCGGAGAAGAGATCAGCGCAGACATTTTGACGGTCCAATCGGTCTTCATTTGGATTTGCATGGAATCCCAGCCTGTGGCATCGTACATGATATAAAACTTCACGCCGTAGGTTTCCGCAGCTGCCCTTACTTTTAATGCCATGGAATCGCGGGTAGGACCTTCCCCGCCATCCGGGTTGAACCGCTGCAAGGCTGCGCAGTCGATGCCGTATTGCTGCATCCACTGAAACTGAGTGTCTACCGTTGATTGATCGAAGGAAGAAAACAATCTTGCAGGCTGTCCGTTGCCGAGATTCGCATAGGCTGTTTGATAGCTCTTGGCATATTCACTCATGTCGGGCCAGCTCTTTATGCCCTGATTGGTCGGAGACGGCGGCTGTCCCCAATTGTTGGCCCAATGCCACCAGCCGTTTATCGGAGCGCCATCGCCTATGCAGGCAAACCAACCCTGGTAGCCCACGGTAACCTTTCCAACTACATCGCCGGGCCCACTGGCAGCCATTGCCGGGTTTACGCCGAATATGGCTGAGGAGACCATTGCACACAGCAATAACGCTTCTCCAAGGGAGATAGAGCATCGTGTTTTCATGGAATCCTTTTCTACTCGTGTGTGAGGTGATATACCAAGGTCAATGCCGTGCGAAAAATTACGATTGATCTACCGTGACAGACAAGATCCCCTACGGGCTTGCTTATGAACATAAGAAATGGGTCCGATATCCGGCCAAACAATTTATTCACTTTGTTGATATGTGTTATATAATAATTAATTCAGCACCGGTGGCAACGGCCATGGTTGTTTCAAAATATCAAGGAAGGCTGACAAGGAAAGATCTTACTACTGCTCGTCTCTTCACGAGTACTTGTCGTATGAGGTTTGACTTGGTGCAGTTTTGAAGCATGCCTTTACAGGCCAGAATATAAATCAAGAGGATAACAAGCTGGATGGAGAGTCAGCCCCCTCTCCGCAGATGGAGTGACTTTGCGGATTGGATTGGCGATAGGGGATATGCTATAAATGTTTCTTTATCGTACATCAGACCGGGAAATAGAAAGGAAGACTTTTTCATTCGTCCGCGCAGGTCAGCTATTCCCCTGAGGAGAACCGCGCCAGATAGATCCCTGTCTTGGCCGTGCGGGAAACGTCCATCCGCGCCGTCGCACCATTGACCGCGATTTTTTGGACCAGCCTTCCCGAAAGATCGTAAATGTCAACATATGTAGCCCCTCGCACCCTCTGGAGGACAAAAAGCACACCCTTCTCAATTTTCACAAGAAATGAAACGGAATGTGCGGCGGCGTTCGTGCGCGACTGTGGCGAAACGTCAGATTGAATGGTGCGGGTGACAATATTGTTGGTGTCACACGCCCACACCTGGACCTCCGCCAAGCTCAAGCTGTTTTTCGTGCGGAGTTGTATGCGGACATATCTCCCGATGACCCCGCCATTGAAATGGTACTCACTCGGAGTCCCCGTGATGCTGCGTTCAAAGGCGCAGGTTTCCCAGTTCATGCCGTCGGTGCCGAATTTAACGTCATAGTTCGTTTGATGTCGGGAAAGGGAATCGGTACGGTTATAGGCCCAAATGCTGTCGATAATGTATTGGCTACCCAAATCCACCTGCCACCAAGCCATGGAATCGACATTTGTTTGACAAATGCTGTTCGCCGAGGATTCGCCTGCGGTGTCTCCGTCCACGGCTCGTGAGGCAGCGAGGTTGGCATAGGTGCTGGATTGCGTCGCGATCTTGTTCAGCGCAATGTTTGTGTTGTTTGAACTCTTTCTGCCGACCTCGCAAAAGGCATTGTACAAGAACATATGCGATGAATCTGCGAAACCGCCTGGACAATGGGCCCCTGGAGTTCCAACGAGCGTACCGGCCAGCAGGCCCTCATGCGTGAGCCGCACAGAGATCGGAGTGATGCCGTAAAAGAGCCAGTCGGAATTCCACTTGGAGGGCGAGCCGGTGTCGGTGGGCACGCCCCAGCCGTCCGGTGTCGATTGATACCCGCAATATGGAGGACTTCCGGCCTCGATCCAGGATGTGTCGAGCATTGCACCAGAATTGCCGGCAGCGGCGCACACTTTGGAATTGACGCCGGGAGTTCCATCATTTCCTTCGATGCCGCCGTAAATATTCGTGTCGACAACCGGAGGGATCTTGAAAGGCTTGTCCATGAACGCGACATTCAGGGTAATGAATGCGCCGGACGAGCATCCCTGGATTGCGATCCGGGAAGTATCTATCCGATACGTTGAAGCATGCGCGCGCATATACCTGATGCACGCCCTGGCGTCCTGGGCTGTAACGACAAACCCAGCCGGCCAGATCTTAAGCGTCGAGTCATTTTGCACTTCCCACTTCCGGTAGTCCGGGCAAACCGCCACATACCCGTACTGTGCATATGTCGTGGCATCACCAGCCTGACCGGTGCGATCCCCGCCTGTAAATCCTCCACCGTAGATGCAAACGATGCAAGGTCTGGAGGTACATGTATCGCCCGTCGGCTCATACTCATCAAAATAGAGATCCGTGGGCAGATTGTTATTCAACGGATTGGTGTTTGAACCGAATTTAATCGCTTGGTTCACCGTGACGTTGCTAAAGACCTTGTTGATGAAACGCCCGGCAGGATAGGTGCTCATGTAAGCAAGCGCGGGGAAAAAAGTCATGCTAAGAATCAGAAGTGTGTTGTAGAAAAAACGAGGCAATTTCCCATTGAGTATTATAGCTGGACATTCCGGGATTAGGGTATTTTTCTTCATAAATCCGTCAGTTCTTGGCCAAATTTAGAGTCTATGGTTCCGCGCTCATGCGCGGGGGCTATTGAGTAACGTGTCGTTCTTCAGCCCAACGCCCGCTTGCTCATCAAATCTTGCACAAGCTATCCGACAGCAGCACGATTTCAATGCTGCGGATATTAAAATCCGTCATCATTGCACAATCTGAAAAGTGCCTGATTCCATGATCGCCTGACTCTTTCGCTCCAATTTGATCTCATATGCATACCCCCCAATTGCAACTGGGAGATTTCTTTGGGTAGTCATGTTCCATTGAACAAGGTTGCTATTCGATACTAATTCTTTGACCAAGACTCCGTTAAGAGAGTAGATACCGACCGTTATTCTCTTCATATCATTATAGGGGTTCATCGCAGCAAAAGATATCACCCTGTCTCTCGTGCGGTCGAATAGTTTCTTTGCAATTGCACAAGATATTTCAGAATGAAAAGCCGGAGAATTGTTGACAACTTCAACAACCTGGCCCGCGGGCGTATTCATTCTGGCCAAAATAATGCTGTAGGGCGTTCCGTTTATCGCGAGATGGATCGTTTCATTAACTGACGTTGGGATAGTGATTTTATTGCCGGTTATCGTACCGGAATCGATTCCGTTTCTGTAAATCTGTAGCGCTTGTCCAGGGCAAGGGTTGACAAAGGTACAGTTTCCACTCACGCTGCTAATTATCCGCACATACTGCACAGCGTTGTTTTCCATGTCGCTCGAAACCAGGAATCCGCCGTAAGTCAGCATGTCCCCGAATTTACCATAGGTATTCGTCGGCCAATCGGCAAACAACCTTATCGTGTCCTGGAATGACTGGACAAGCATCTCGCACAATGTGGCCGGTACTGTATTGAGATTTTCAATTCCTCCGCCGCCGGTGTGAATATGCAGATTTGGGTAGGTGTTGTTTGTAACCCATAAATTCAGTTGGGTCAAAATCGTATTCGGATCATATCCGATCCGGGCTGCGGCGGGATAGAATGTGGGTGTCGCATTTCCATCGCTCCAGCGAGCCATCTGACCAATCATGTTCTTGCCGATGGCGAGCAGAGCAGAATCGCTTCCAAGGCCGATCTGGCTGCCTGGGTAAATGTGTTGTGACCCGATGTCGTTGCCGTCAACCCAATCATCCCCAACCTCGGTCCACCTGAAAACGGTAACGCCATTCCTGACAAAGGTTGGAAAGGCGCTGAGATTCATCAACCTGTTCTCCCAAATGGCTCTCGATGAGGAGTCCTGGTTTAGGGCGGAACTTAAATCAATGACCCCTTTAAGGAGGAAACGAATCAAACCCAATGACATAACGCCGTTTGTTTGTGGATACGAGTCACCTTCTTGTTGGGCATCTTTGTAATCCACGTACCTGGTCCCGTCCCAAGTCAGGTAGTTTTGCCAGAATATCGCGATTGGCTTGAGAGTACCGTAGACTTTGTTTGCATATGTCAAATCGTGTGTGTAGTAGTAGTGCATGATCATGTCGGTTGCCGCAAAAGCACCAGGAAACTTCTGATTCCAGGTATTATGATCAGCGCTGCCGTTCGGCACAGGGCCAATATGGACTCTGTAAAAGGCTCCGGTCCAGCCGCTGTCCGATGCCTGTGACTGGGCATTGGGTACCCAGTCTATAATCGGTTTGTCATAGCTGTCAGCAAGCTCGGGGTGATTGGTGGGGCATGCCATGTAGAACGGCGCTTCATAATTGTAATTAAGGGTGTAGTCACTGTTCCATGCTGGATTTTCCATCACCCAATTCGCCCATAATCCGGGAGGTGCTTCACTCGTTCTGGAGCAACTCGCCAAAAGATAAAGCGACCCATAGAATTCTTTTTCGATTGTTTTGTTTGGTATTTCTACAAATGATTTGCCGTAGAAATTGTTCCACCAGGCGCAATGCACATTGTTTAAGCTATCGATATTCGCCCGTGTTTCCGAACTGATGCTGCTGATGGCCTGACTCTGATAACTTGCACTATCGTAATTACTCATGATGCAGGTTACAAGGGAATAGGTGTTTCCGGGCGATAGAGTAAAATTTAAAGCATTGTTATTGATAATTCCTGCCGTTCCAATCACTCGCGTTGCAACACGTACCTTGCACGTAGCATATCCGCCCACCGCATCCATATTGTCTGCCGTTACGTCGATATAGAGGACATCTCCGGATGAACCGATGCTGCTGCCGTACGTATTTTGATTGCCCACGGCCAGTGAAACCGTCACGCTCTTACTCTCCGTTCCCGAGTACGTGAAATTCGTTATAAACTGGTTCGTAACGGTATTGTCTGCCTGTACCCAACTTTCCGTCGTTATCGTATTGCCATTCAGGGTAAATGTCCCATTTACTTCGCCCAGAGGAATATTCTCTACCATGGAATATGAAGCTCCCGTCATCCCAGGGATTGCCAGTATTAATCTGGCCATTGCTTTGACCGTTCCGTCATTCAGCGACCAGAACTCATTCTTACCTAAAATGAAAGTCATCGCATCAATGCTGTTTAGGATCGCAACTCCGACGTCTCCGTTACCAAGGAGCGGTGCATCCGTGGTCTCCTGAGTATTAGTTTGTGTCGGTAATGAGGTAAAGGTCCCTTTGTATTGGCCGACAATACGAAGAGCCTGGGTTGAAGTTGTTTGATCGGCATAGACGCAACTTGCTATATAGAGGGTACTCGACAGACAGAAGCTGGAAATCGATATGGTGAACCTCCAATAGTCAACATCACGTTGGTTCCAGTACCAGTAGGCGTACGCCTGCGAGGTATTTCCATGCTTTGGCGGTCGCAACGGAACCGGTAATGTCTCAGCCGGTCTTGTTGATGTATTCCGTAAACTCCCACCACATCGGATTGGACGGGTAATGATGAATCCCGGTCGACTGCCGGACGGTGCTGTTCAACGCATCACAAGTACCGGAATGTGTCCGAACAAAGAGACGCTTACCAAAGATTAACCACTTTACAAGTTACGACCCGATCGTCCATACTGCATTTCACCAGGTAGGACCCTCTGCCTAGATCCGTTCGCTCCGCGGACGCCGCCGGATGGCCCTTGTCAAAGGTCATTTTCTGAACGAGCCGGCCCTGCATATCGAGTATGTCCAGGGAAAAAGTTTTACCTGCAAATCCCGGTGGAAGCATGAGCCTGCGCCTGAGAAAGTGGACTGAAAAATTATCAATCGGACTGCCACTCTTTGCGTTTTCAATAGCAGTTGTTGGACAAGCTTGCGGCGCAAGCGTGTCAGACATGATGCTTTGGTAGGCGGCTTCGATGCCGGCGGCGTTGATGATGGCCTGGGCCGCGGCCGACCAGGGGTTTCCGCTTTCGTTATGCGTGTTGGTGACAGCGCAATTGGTACCGTTGTTTTCGTAACTGGGCTGGTCGGTATAGTTATTGTCAGCGACGATATCATGGATGGTGTTGCTCCAGATGTACAGCCAGAAACTGGCCGCCTTATCCACGACATTATTGTTGATCGCCCAGAGGCCCGATCCTTCGTCCGGCATTATCGCCGAGGATCCGTTGATCGCATAGTTTCTTGCTATTTGTGAATTAGGCGAGGAATTCATCACATAAATCGTCCCTCCGTCGTGCAATACCAGATGGTCGTTCCCGACTTTGTTATAACTGATGTTGACGTTGTTCATATTCGTCGACGGCGGGATGGATCCCGACGCTCCCCAGTACCAGCCCTGCGCGATCACGCCGTAGGGCATGAAGCCCAGGTCATTATGCGATATCTCCAGCCCTTCGGGAAAATAGCCAGAAATGCCCTCGACCCGGACGAAATCTGAGGAGAGGTTCCGTGCAAAATTGTCCCTTACGACATTGTTTTTACATAGACCTGCGATTCCAGGCGGAAATTTGGCCCCTTCGCCGATTATATAGTGCTGGGGATGCGAGATGTTGACCGCGTTGCCCGCCAGGTCCTTGAAGACGTTACCGATAACCATGCTGTTGATCACGTCGTTTTCCAGATTGATTGCGATTGCGTTGTTGCATTGTAGGAATTTGCACTGCTCGATGCGCAGTGAGTCGCAGTTCCTGACGTCAATAGTTGCCTGAGGCAAATCCTCATTGGTGAAATAGGCCGCGTTATGGTCGCCGTCGGCGCGGAACTTGTAGAAAACAGCCGAGCTTTGCGAGCCGACGAACCCTTTTGAACCTGCGACATCGTACAGCGAACAGTGGTCGTGCATGAACGTGATGCCGTAAAACTGAAGGTTCAGAATACGGTTCGCGGTTGACGCTCCGTAAATTTGCAGCAGTCCTTCGCTGACGGGTGCGATAACCGTAGCGGTGTTCATGTTCTCACCCCTGCTGTAATAATAGAGCGTGTGGGTTGCTTTATTAAAATAAAACTGACCGGGGCTTGCAAGCAGTTCATAGGCGTTTCTGATGGTAAAATTATACTTTGCACCATATCCGTCCGTGAGGCCAAGCGCTCCCCATCTCAAGGTGGCCGCGATGGCGCCTGTCGGCTGTTGCAAACTGACGGTCGTCGTGGCGCCGGAGGTTGCCATATCCCTGACACACGCAATATTGTCGCACCATTGCCAGCTCCATTCGATTTCGACATCGCCGGGATTGGCGTAGGCGGGGAGGACGGACGAATTGAACGTCAGGGCGTCGAAAGTCGACCCGCTCGTCTGCGCCCAAGCTTCGGTACCCGCGACCGTAAACGTGCCGGAGGTTCCTGATGCTTGTTTGTTGAGCACTTCCGTCATCTCTGCCCGCACTCCATTGACATAGAGGCAGCGCAGCTTCGTGTCCCGGTTGAGAGTCGCCTTGTAGGTGTTGCCGCTCTGAAGCGTCCAGCCCGTCACCGGCATGCCGCCGCTGATGACCGGCTTTTCGTCCATGCCGTTATTGTTGTATGCTTTGTAAATCACCGAGAAGCCGTTTGCTCCCCCGTCGCTCGTATCGAACGCGATGGGCGCTGCCGTGTAGTACGTGCCGCAGCGCAGGTAGACGTAGATGTCGCCGGTCATGGAACGGTTAACGGTGCGGACCACGTCGCGCGCCTTGGTGATGGTCGCGAAGGGCAGGGCGAGCGTGCCGGGGTTATTGTCGTTGCCGCTCGGCGACACATAATAGGATACCTGGGTGGCCGCACAAACCGATATTGAGGCGGGCCCAAACAGGAAACAGGCAATGGCCAATAACCGTATCATTGCATGAAGGGTAATGCTGATTTTAGTCATGAATGTATCGTTGTTGTTTTCGTTGGTTGAGAGAATACCAATTGAGCGGACGCGGAAGCTCCGTGTCCCCGCGTTTTTTCATATCTTCCCATAGGAGAGCTTTGGAATAAATCGGCAACTATTTATGATGCTAAGTATAGTACCTGTCCAGGCTAAAATTTCGGGTATGATTCCTTTTGTCCTGTCCCTGCAATTTTGAGGTGCCATTACATAGCAGCGGTTGCCTCAATGGGCGTTATATTAACGTGGACATCGTACTGGTCTTTTCACTCCCCAACTTAGTTCTGATAAACATGAAACCACCAGTCTCGCACCTCCCGGTCGATATACTAACCGCAAAAATCGCCAAGCGCGAGACTCGCTTGCAAATAATTTACCTCCCCGCGGTTCAGAAAGTTGTTGGAAGTTAGCTACTTTGTTCAACTATCAGATATATTAATGAATTTTGACTTCAGACGAAGGAGTTTACACGATGGGAGAAGAATGATTCTCATCGTCACCCTGATCGTGATGGATTAAATCCGAGGCGCGAAGAAGGATTTGCCCGGGTAAGAAATTGACGAAATCTTGTCAGAATATTATCGGGTTTTTTAGAAAAGGCTTAAATTCGTTCAAAAAAGCAATCTGGTCATGTGAAAACGGATTATCTATCTGGTGGTGGTTCGGCGTGGCTGGAGCGATCATGGCAGGGAATCCCTGCCTCTCCGCCATAATACTGACATTTAACTTATAATGGATACTTATATCAGAAATAGTTATATTATGGTATATGAGACCACACGGAAATCCCAAGCAATTGGAAGCGCGACGTCGACAAGCCATCGCCATGCTGCGTTCAGGCAAAACCTATCGGGCTGTGGCGCAGAAATTGAAATCGTCTCTGAGTTCGGTGGTGCGGTGGTATCAGGCCTATCAGAAAAGAGGTCGAAAAGGAATTCGAACCCAGGCCAAATGGGGACGACCTTCTCTCTTGACCGATCATCAGAAAGAAAAGCTGAAGAAAAAGCTGCTGAAAGGAGCTGCAGCAGCCGGACACGCCACCGACCTATGGACATTAAAGCGTATCGTACGGCTGATTCATGCCGACTACGGCGTCCATTACACGCATGTAGGAGTATGGAAGCTATTACGCCACGATTTTGGCTGGAGCTATCAAAAGCCGCAACGACGCGCTCTGCAAAGAGACGAAAAGGCCATTGCGTCCTGGAAGCGCAGGACATGGCCCAGTATAAAAAAAAGCCCGAAAACTTAAGGCCCATATTGCCTTCTTGGACGAAAGCGGTTTTTTGCTCATACCGAACGTCCGCAAAACGTGGGCTCCTGCGGGCTGCACACCGATCCTGCGCCACAGCTACCGGCGTGATAAAATCTCGGCCATCGGCAGTGTCACCGTGTCCCCTAGCTGCCACCATTTTGGTCTTTATGTCCGTTTCCATGCCCATAACATCACGGGCACGGAGGTCGTCACTTTTTTGGGGTATTTGTTGCGCCATTTGCGCAGGCACGTTGTTCTTGTCTGGGACAATGGCCCCATCCACAAGAGAGCAGACGTTAAAGCTTTCCTGCAAAAGACCAAGCGACTTCATGTCAACTGGCTTCCCAGTTATGCTCCTGAACTCAATCCGATTGAACATGTTTGGACTCATGGGAAACGCGATCTTTCCAACAGCACCCATGAAGATACGTATCATTTGGGATCTCATTTACACCGTTCTATTGGCCGAGTGCGCAGTTCTCAAAGGCTCCTTGAATCGTGTATTGCACATTCGGAAATCACTTGGCCATAAATAATCGTGTATCCATTATATGTTAAAGATCAATAAGACCCCAATCACGTTTTTTTCTTGATTGGGGCCTTATTATTTTGGCCGAGGGGCTTTCCAATGGCAGAACTTTTCGAAAGCCGAATGCAAATGAGACATGGGCGACTAGCTTTATTCAAATGGACCCGCTATTTATTTGACAAGGTGCTCCAGAAGCCTCGACAACCTTGAAAGACCTCTTGACCAGCGCCACTGTCTATGGCGCCTTGCCACCCCTTAGTGTCGTTTCCCGCTCATCTTCCCTTCCGACCCCATCGCCACCTTCTTCGTCTTAAGAATAAGGATTGGAATAATGCACGCGGCGGTGCACATGGCCGAAAAGAAGAAATCATCGTCTATTCCCCACACAAACATTTGTTGGCTAAAATGTGAAGACAAGAGCATTGATGCCTGCGTTGCCGCGCTCTGGATTGTGGAGCCCGCGTCGTGAACAGCGTGAAATTGCAGCACCCGCAATGCCTGCAAAAAGGCGGGCGATGAAGAGTCTACGACAGAACCGGCTGCGGCAGTGTGAAAAACAATTCGCTGGGCGAGCAGGGTCTGCAAAATCGCCACGCCAAAACTGCCTCCTACCTGGCGGATGACATTGGTCATCCCTGATGCCTGGGCCATTTCGCGCCTCGAAATGTCGGTGAGCGCGAGTGCGCTGAGAGGAGAAAAAAGCATGCCCATGGCGAGTCCTCGCAAATACATAGGAAGCATGATTTGCGCGTGCCCCGAAAACACCGACATCTGGGTATTCAGAAGAAAGCTGACAGTAAACAGGATGATTCCAATCACAATTGGGATTTTGGCGCTTACCTTGTCGGAAAAATGTCCGGCAAGTGGCCCGGTTGCGGCCTGGATGATACCCACCGGCAGCAACACCATGCCAGATTGTAAAGCGGTGTAGCCCATAATATTTTGAAGGTATACGGGAATCAGGAAAATGCTGCCGAACACTGGAGAATACCGCCGCCCATTCCTTGACCTATGCGCATCGCAATAAGGGATTTTTCGTTCCACGATATGCCGCAAAGAAACGAGAACATGGTAAACGCGGCAAGGCCCACCGCATAGGTCCGTTTGTATCCGAACCGGTCTGCAATCCAGCCGGAGGTGGGCAGCATAACCGCGAACGCGAGCATGTAGGCGGTAAGGATCCACTGCGCCACATCGACCGAAATGCCGAATGACGCCATGATTTTCGGCAGGACCGTATTGACGATGGTGGCATCGAGCACCACCATGAACGTGCTGATCATGATATTGGCAAGCACCCACCATTTATACGAATCGCGCTCTCTGAAGTGTGAAGGCACCTCCTTGGCAAGTCGAGGATCAAGCATGGTGGCCCATTCCTGCAAAATCTGCATGTATGCCGCCCCCGCCGGGCGGAGCAACATCGACCGCCAGACTTGGGGTGTTGTTGTCAAACAAGAACAAAGGGTAGAAGTGCAAGCGCCATGCCAGCAATGGTTTGATCTTACTGCGGTGATTTCATATTTTTGGATCTGGTCAATTACTGGAGTCGAAAGCCGGAGTCTACCGGCATTTCTCAATTCCGGGAACGTGAAAATGCCTGCCTGGGCACTTCAGTGAATTATAATTAAAGGCAGTCAAGCGATTACCCCCGCGATGGACGCAGGGGAAGGCTCGAATCGCCACAACATTCTTGCGGTTTCAAAACTGCATTGAGAAAGGGACAATCATCACCACACTTGAATTTTCGGGGCTCGTGGGCACCGCCTCGGTTGGCGCCGGGCTTCTCGGCTCCCTCACCGGGCTGGGCGGCGGCATCATCATCATTCCGCTGCTGACGATCTGCCTCGGAGTTGACATACGCTATGCCATAGGCGCGTCCCTTATTTCCGTGATCGCCACCTCCTCCGGCGCAGCAGCGGCCTACGTCCGCGAAGGCTTCATCAATATCCGGGTCGGCATGTTTTTGGAGATAGCCACAGTCTGCGGTGCGCTGGCCGGCGCCTACGCGGCAGCCTTCATCGCCCCGAAAATCATCGCCGTTCTTTTCGGACTCGTGCTGCTGCACTCGGCGTATCTGACGATACGCGCGCAGGTCGTCGATGGCAAGGACACGCAGCCCAACAGACTTGCAACGCTGCTTCGGATGAACGGCAGCTATCCCGTGCCAGGCGGCACGCGTACCTACAATGTGAACGCCGTTCCCGCCGGTATGGGACTGATGGCGCTGGCCGGTGCGCTGGCCGGCTTGCTTGGAATCGGCTCGGGGGCCTTGAAGGTCATCGCCATGGACCGTGTAATGAAACTTCCTTTCAAGGTTTCTACAACGACAAGCAATTTCATGATCGGCGTTACCGCCGCGGCAAGCGCAGGCGTGTACCTGCACCGCGGCTGCATCGACCCGGCCCTCTCCATGCCGGTGATGCTGGGTGTTCTTGGCGGATCGATCGCCGGAAGCCGTGTTTTGACAAAAGCAGATACGAGGGTGCTGCGCATCGTGTTTGCAGCGACCATCGTGCTGTTGGGGATCGAAATGATTTACAAAGGCCTATGGGGAAACTTTTGATATGCCAAAATCCGGACGAGTCTTCACCGACAAGCAGATGGGTGTTCTTATTGGGGCGCTACTGCGCATGGGCGTCATTGCCGCCGCTGCGGTAGTTGCGGTGGGCGGTGCGCTTTTTCTTTGGGCCAATGCCCATCTTACTCCTCACTATTCATCCTTTCACGGCGAGCCCGCGAACATGACTGCGGCGTCTTCAATCGTCGCTGCCGCGAGGTCTCTTGACAGCCGCGCCATTATTCAGTTGGGGCTCCTCATGCTCATCGCCGTGCCGCTTGCGCGGGTGACTTTGTCCGCCGCGGCTTTCTTTCTGCAGCGCGACCGGCTGTACTTCACGGTCACCCTCGCGGTGCTTGCCCTGTTACTTGCTTCGCTGCTTGGTGTAGGCCGGTAGGAGCATGCTTTTTGAATTGAGAACTTCCCCCGGCTGCCAGCAATACTCTTGCCCTGCGTTCCGTAGCCTTAAAACTTTCACCGCTACTGCTTAAGCGGTCACCTGCGTGCGCCGCTGGCCGATGCCGATGTTGTATTCAGCCGGCCCGCGTTTATCGCAGTTGCCCGCAACAAGAACTAGCAAAGAACCATGTTCAATCATGAATTTACTGATGATCCCGAGCTGTTTCTCTGCTTTCGGTTTAATCACCCACTTGTAGTCCAAGAAAGCAAATTCCATGGCATATAAGTTGCTGAACCTAGTAGGTCATAGAATTATTGAATGCAATCCGATGGAACTGTCCGAGCCATCGCATAATTTGGAAAGGGCAACAGGTTTCTCATGGCAAACTGCGGCATACCCGGTGTGGCAGTATTCACGGGTACCTTGCTTTTCGCTGGATGCGTGCATAATGTGCCGCATGTATACGGGCTGCCGGGAACTTCCGCGGGGCCGGAGGACTCATGGGTTGCACCCAGGCAGGTGATCGAAAGACAGGAAAAATACCGGGACACCCGGTCTGCAGAGGATGCACCCGCAGTGCATCGCGAGTACCTTGACAACATAAATACCCTCTCCCTGTCGGACATTGTAACTATCGCTCTCCAAAACAACAAACTTACCCGGCAAACGTGGGCGCAGGCGCGGGCCGCCGCGGCCTCGTACGCCAGCAAAGTCGGCTCCTATTTCCCCGTTATCACCGGAACTGCCGCCGGAAGCAACCAGAAAAATCCAACGCTCGGAGTGCCCTACGAAAAGGGCGTGTGGAGTTACAACGCGGGTGCATCCCTGAGTTGGCTCATCTTTGATTTTGGCGGCAGAAGCGCGTCGGTCGAGGAAACACGGGAAGCCTTGTTTGCGGCGGATTGGTCCCACAACTCCGAAATCCAGAGCGTCATTCTCCAGGTGGAACAGGCATACTACGGATACTTTGCAGCCAAGAGTCTTTTGGCAGCGCAGCAAGCGGCAGTCGATGAAGCCAAAACGAACCAAATTGCCACCGACGACCGCCATTCCGCTGGACTTGCCACCATCGCCGACGTACTTCAGGCGCGTACCGCCCTTTCGCAAACCCAGCTTGGGCTGGCGACCCTTTCCGGTCAGGTCATGACAACGCGTGGCTCGCTTGCAACAGCCATGGGACTCGGGGCGAACACGGCGTTCGACGTTGTACTTCCCATTAGCGCTCCGCCGCCGGAGGTGAGGAAGCAGACGGTGCAGGAATGCCTTGATAGTGCGCTACGCAAGCGTCCAGATCTCGCGGCGGCAAGGACACTTGCCCTTGAGGCCGCCGCTCACGCAAGAAGCGTGCAGGCCGATGCCTTTCCCCTGCTGTCGGCAAACGCCACCTACGGGTGGTTATCTCTTGTCAACGTAAATCCGGGATACAATCTCTATAGCGCCGGGCTCGGGCTTACTATCCCGATCTTCGCCGGTTTTTCGCACCACTACGACGCGGTTGCGGCCCGGGCGCTGGCCGACGCCGCAGATGCGAACGCGCAAAACGTCAAGGACCTCGTTACCCTTCAAGTCTGGACAAGCTATTACGGCCTCCAAACGGCTGACCAGACCGTGGTGGCCAGCGACGACCTGCTTGCCAGCGCCACCGAGAACCACGATGTTGCCCTGGGCCGGTACACGTCTGGGGTAGGAAGCATTCTCGACCTTCTCACGGCCCAAGCTTCGCTCGAAAACGCCAGGGCGCAACAAATTCAAGCCCGCGCCGGCTGGTGGCTGGCCGCGGCACAGCTCGCGCACGACATGGGCACGCTGGAAGTCACTCCATCCGGCGACCAGGAGACAAAATCAAGGAGCGGCAGAAAGGACCCCGAGCAATGAAGGCTCATCATCCGATGCTACAATTGATCGTGATCGCGCTCGCAGGCGGGCTGGCAATGTGCGCGGTCGGCTGCGCTACCAAGAAGTCCGGCCGGGGGATTGCTTCTGCCGCACCGGTACTTGTGGAGGAAGCTGTTTCAATGGATGTTCCCGTGGAGTTGCGACAAATAGGAACAGTGGAAGCCATTAACACCGTGGCCATCACCGCCCGGGTGGGCGGCCAACTCGTGAAAGTTGGCTTCGAAGAAGGGCAAACCGTCAAAAAAGGGGAAGTGCTTTTTCAAATCGACCCAGCGCCCTTCAGAGCGGCTCTTGCGCAGGCCCAGGCGAATCTCGAACGCGACAAGGCGGCCTTGTTAAATGCAAATGCGGACGTGGTCCGGTATCAAGACCTGGTGAAAAAAGACTACATCACGAAACAAACGTACGACGCCGCGGTCTCGACCGCGGCCGAAACAAAGGCGATGGTCGATGCCGATTCCGCTGCTGCAGATAATGGCCGCATCAATCTCGCCTACTGCACCATAACCTCGCCTGTTGCCGGGCGCACCGGTCCAATACTCGTAAAGCAAGGTAACATCGTGGTGGCCAACGGCACGAGCCCGCTTGTAACGATCAACCAGATCGAGCCGATATACGTGAGCTTCACCATTCCAGAGGAACAGCTTTCCAAAGTACAATCACGCGGAACCAAAGCAGACCTCCCGGTGCTTGCCTACATTCCCACAAACTCTTCGAGAATTTTCCGCGGCAAACTTACCTTCATTGACAACATGGTTGATGCGGCAACCGGCACGATTCTGCTCAAGGCGACGTTTGCGAATGACGACCACGCCTTGTGGCCGGGGCTCTATGTCAAGGTGGGGCTTGTGCTCACCAAGCTTCATAACGCCACAGTAGTCCCCGCCGCTGCCGTGCAAACGTCGCAGCAAGGAAATTTTGTTTATGTGGTTGCGCCGGGCGACACAGCGCAATTTAGGCTGATTGACGTGGGTCCCACTTCCGGACGATGGATCGTTGTTGACAAAGGCGTGACACCCGGGGAAAAGGTCGTTACCGACGGACAGTTGGGAGTGAGGCAGGGAATACGGGTGTCGGTAAGAGCGGGCCTCATGCCGGCCGCCGAAGGAGGGGGACGGCCGCAATGAACATCTCCCGCATTTTCATCCTGCGCCCGGTGATGACCACGCTGGTCATGCTGGGAATACTCCTTTTCGGCATCATCGCGTACCGAGGGCTTCCCGTAAGCGACTTACCTACCGTGGATTTTCCGACTATATTGGTAACCGCCACCTTACCGGGCGCGACATCGGAAACCATGGCGTCCGCGGTGGCGACGCCGCTGGAGCAGCAGTTTTCAACCATTGCCGGCGTTGCTACCATGAGTTCCGTGAACAGGTCCGGGCTTTCGCAGATCACACTGCAATTCGTCTTGAGCAAGAACATCGATGCGGCCGCCCAGGATGTCCAGTCGTCAATCGCGCTTGCCCAGCGACTCCTGCCTCCCGACATGCCGACGCCGCCCTCCTACCGGAAAGTGAATCCGGCCGACCAACCGATCCTGTACATCGCGCTCACCTCGCCCACCCTCCCAATGTATTCCCTCGACGAGTACGGCGAAACCATGCTTGCCCAGCAGATCTCCATGGTGGATGGCGTTGCACAGGTCCAGGTGTACGGCTCGCAGAAATACGCCGTTCGGGTCCAAGTGGACCCGAACGCGCTCGCCACCCGCGGCATCGGCATCGACGACGTCCAGAACGCGGTCAACGACGCAAACGTGAATCTACCGACGGGAATACTTGACGGATCGAAAAAGGCCTACGCGGTCCTCGCAACGGGACAGTTGCTTAACGCCGATGCCTATAAGGGGATAATCGTGGCGTACCGCAACGGCCGCCCGGTGCGCCTCGGGGAAATAGGCAACGTCGTCGACGACGTGCAAAACAACAAGACCGCGGCCTGGTTCAAGGGCAAGCGAGGCATCATCCTTGCAATCCAGCGCCAGCCGGGCACAAACACCGTGGCGGTATCCGACGCGGTAAAGGCGCTCCTGCCGAGCTTCCGCGGGAAGTTGCCGGCGGCGGTGGACCTGCAGATTTTGTTCGACCGGTCGGAGGGGGTGCGGGACTCAGTTCTTGACGTAAAGAAAACTCTTCTGATCGCCCTTCTTCTGGTGATCCTGGTCATCTTCGCATTCCTGAGGAACCCGTCTGCGACTCTCATCCCGTCGTTATCGCTGCCGATGTCGCTCGTCGGCACCTTTGCCGTCATGGGACGCCTCGGATACACGCTCGACAATCTCTCCCTTATGGCCCTCACCTTGTCAATCGGTTTCGTGGTCGACGACGCCATTGTGATGCTCGAAAACATCGTCAGGCACATGGAACTCGGGGAAAAGCCGCTGGAAGCGGCTCTCAGCGGCTCCAAGGAAATCAGCTTTACCATTGTCTCAATGACGTTGTCGTTGGTTGCTGTTTTTATTCCGGTCCTCTTTATGGGCGGAATTATCGGGAGACTGTTTCGGGAATTTTCGGTGACCATCGCGGTTGCGGTCCTTATCTCCGGGTTCGTGTCGCTCACGCTCACCCCCATGCTGGCCAGTCGCTTTATCCGTCCTCCTGGCGATGTGCGCCACGGCAAGCTCTTCCTGGCAACCGAGCGCGGCTTTACGGTCATTCGCGAAGCGTATGGACGCGGGCTCGCCTGGTCGCTTGACCATAAGCCGTTCACGCTTGCAGGATCGATTGTCGTCCTGGTACTCACTGTGTTTCTCTTCATCATAAGTCCAAAGGGATTTTTCCCCAGTGATGACACCAACAGGCTTGTTGGAATTACCCAGGCCCAGGAAGGCATTTCGTTTGACGATATGAAACGCCACCAGCTTGCCGCCATGAATATCGCAGACAACGACCGCAACATCGATGCATACATGTCAAGCGTTGGCGGGTTTCTCTCTTCGAACCAGGGCGTTCTCTTTATTCGGCTTGTTCCAAGGGCCAATCGCGCCCTGGACGCCGACAAGGTTATTCAGGAGCTGCGCCCGAAGTTCGCCCAAATACCGGGGTTGCGCGTGTTTCTCCAGAACCCTCCTCCAATCTCCTTTGGCGCCACCATTTCTCAAAGTCAATACCAGTTCACCCTCCAGGCGGCTGAGACCGACAAACTGTATCGCGTTGCACAACAGATGACCGAGCGCATGCAGCGGCTCAAAGGGTTGCAGGACGTGACGAGCGACCTGTTGATCCGCAATCCCCAGGTCAATATTGAAATTGATCGGGACAAGGCCGCCAGCCTCGGGATCTCCGCCGCCAGGATTGAAACCGCGCTTGCGGGCGCATACTCCTCTGGACAGATTTCAACCATTTATGCACCCAATAATGAGTACTGGGTGATTCTGGAACTCTTGCCGCAATACCAGTTCGATCCGGCCAATCTTTCTTCCCTGTATATTCATTCGTCGGGCGGCCAACTCGTGCCGCTCAGCACGTTGGCGCGCGTTACCCAGGACATCGGTCCGGCAGCGGTGAATCATCTCGGGCAATTACCCTCGGTAACGATTTCATTCAATCTGGCGCCGGGCACGGCAATCGGCACAGCGGTAAACGAGGTCCAGAGCCTGGGCCGCGAGGTGATTCCGGCAGGCATATCCACAAGTTTCCAGGGCACCGCCTAGCAGGGTGTTGAAATAGTCCTAACAGAAGCGCTCTTGTTGATTTTTTATGAACCTAACTTCAACTTTACATATGTCAGAGAGGTTTTACCTGCCTCGTTCCGAGGCATTTCCCCGGATTCCCAGGCCATTCTCATGCTGCCCCCACCGTTTGCGGCATCAACTTAACCATGCGTATCAAGTTGTACGCTGCGGCAACCACGTAGGCAACAGTCTGGTTGATTCGTATTCCTCTTACCCGAGTTTTCCGCAGGCCACCGACGCTCTTGATCCACCCAAATATCTCTTCAACCCGTTTTCGTTTCCTTTGACTTACGCTGTATCCCTTATGCCGAGTCGTTCTTCCATCCAACCCTTTAAGCGAAGTGTTGGCCTTCTCGGCAATGTGAGGCTTCACGTGCAGGCGTCGCAGGCTCTTGATAAATTCGGTTGCATGATACCCTTTGTCTGCACCCACCGTCTTCATCCGGCGTTTTCCGCGCCTGCGTTCATGCTTTATCAGCTCAAGCGCCATATCCCGTTCCGCTGTCCCCGTCGCTGGCGCAATGGCGATATCAACACACAACCCATTTCGGTTTTCCATCAGCACGTGACCGGAATACGCCAGCTGCGCTCCCGTTCTCTTGTTCTTCCGAGCCAACAGCGCCTCTGGATCGGTCGAACTCTGATGTGTCTCATTGCTTCGCTTCTCATGGTGGAAATCAACCGACGGATTACTCCGATCATCGTCAGTCTTGTTCGCCGATTCCGCGTCTTTTCGCTTGAAGCTCTTCATCGATGCCCAGGCTTCAATCAACGTGCCGTCAACCGTGAAATGCTCATCGGACAACAACTCTTCGGAACGAGCAAGACGCACGATTTCCTGCATCAGCCGGTGCGCAATCTCCTGTTCCATAAGTCGATCTCGGTTCTTCGAAAACACACTATGATCAAACGATGCCGCATCCAGATCCATGTCAAGAAACCATCGGAACAGAATGTTATAGTCCAGCATCTCGCAAAACAACCGGTCCGACCGTATCGAAAACAAAGCCATCAATATCTGTGCTTTCAAAAGCCATTCCGGCGGTATCGAAGGGCGTCCCATCCGGCTGTACATCGCCTCAAAGTCACGAGAAAGGCGGCGCAGCGCTATGTCCGTAAACTGTTTGACACGACGAAGCGGGTGCGTTGCCGGCACTCGGGAATCCGGAGAAACGAAGCTGAACATACCGCCTTGGGCTGGCTGGGAACCTCTCATCAATACTCCTTGGTTGGGGTTCCCCTATAATATAAGGATAAATGTTTACAAAAGGGAGACTTTTTCAACACCCTGCTAGGCGTTTCAGTCTTCCCTTTCCGGGCTCGGGCTTCTGCTCCTTATCGCCATATTTGTGATTTACCTCGTGCTGGGAATCCTGTACGAGAGCTTCATCCACCCGATCACGATTCTCTCCGCTCTGCCGTTTGCCGGGTTCGGCGCTCTTATCACCTTGATGATCTTCAGGGTGGATCTGAGCATTTACGCGTTCGTGGGAATCATCATGCTTATCGGTCTTGTCAAGAAAAACGGGATCATGATGATTGATTTTGCGCAGCATGCCCAACATCAGGGTGGGAAATCTCGCCGGGACGCGATTTACAGCGCATGCCTCATCCGGTTCAGGCCTATCATGATGACAACCATGTCGGCGCTTGCCGGGACCCTGCCCATTGCCATCGGCCTTGGCACGGGCTCCGAATCGAGGCGGCCGCTCGGCCTTGCCGTGGTGGGCGGGCTCTTGTTCTCCCAGTTTCTCACCCTGTTCGTCACCCCCGTATTTTACCTGTACCTGGACCGGTTCCAGGGAGGAATCATGCACATCTTCCGGCATAAAGAAAGTGACGGTCCGCGGCAGGGCTAACTCAATTTTGAAGCAAGCCAATTTCACGGTGCCACGCACCCTCTCGCCGTAATTGCCGCACTGTTCCAACCCGACCAAGAATCTGAAACATTTTTTCATCAATACCGCCCATTTTTCCCCCGTAATAATTATTGAAACGGCAGTGAGGAGGTGATAAGTATGTCAGAACTCATAAGGTACGATTGGCCCGAAACGTCCGTAGGGACATTTTTCGAGGATCTTTTTGCGGACAGCTTTTTCAACAGGTTGGATCGCGATTTCAGCAGCACGACGTGGCCTCGTGTGGACATTATCGAGAGGCCCGATTCTTACATGCTGAAAGCCGACCTGCCGGGGTTGGAAAAGGACGACATTACGATTAACGTCGACAACAGGACGCTTACCATAAGCGGGGAGAAAGGGGAAACCAAGAGGGAATCCAAAAAAGGCAACTATTATCATCTGGAAAGGAGTTTCGGCAGTTTTTGCAGGTCGTTTACTCTTCCTTCGCATGTTGACGAAAAGAAAGTCGAGGCGCATTACAAGAACGGCGTTTTGGAACTTATCCTGAAGAAGACCGGGGATGCAGTTTCGAAAGCGATTGCGGTGAAGGTTGACTAATGATGGCAGGGCGTTGCGCATTGCGTTCGGGTAGAGTTGGGCGAGGGAAGAGTTTGCAGGGCGTTAAAGAGCAATACTTGCAGAGGCTGAAATCCTTGTCCTGCAAGTATTGCCAATTGACGTTATTCGTAAAAATGGGAATTTGTTTTCGTATTTGAGAATCCCAAACATTCATTCTCCGGCCGGGTCAATAATTTGGACTATCCTTTCCATTAGCATTATGGCACAGTCTTAGCTGAGATTAACATTTCCGTCTAACAAAATGTGCCGCTAATGCGTCATTAAAGAAAACTCGAGGAATGTTTAGTAAAAGACCGCCGACAGGAGTCGGCGGCATTATTCCAGGCCAAGATCCAGCTGGATAGCGCCACAATCTTCACGTCCTTGGTGTTCAACGTAGCTTATGATCGTTCTCTCGTCAAGTCCTATGGTTGAAACACAGTACCCGCGCGACCAGATTCCGCCGCCGCGTATCGCCTTCCCTATGCTTGGAAATCGCTCCGGCAGTAATTTCCCCGTCCGCGATTTCACGAACTGCACTACGCTTGCGACAGATATCCGCGGCGGAATCATTACCACCATGTGTACATGGTCCAGCTGGACATTGGCCCGGATTACCTCGATATCGTCGTCCATCCCATCAAGATGCTTCAGTACCTTTTCCAAATATTCTTTCACCCCTGTCACGAATATCCGACGACGATATCGAGGAGTCAAGACGATGTGGTATTCTGTTCTGTATACGCAATGGGTGCCCTTCCGAAATCTCATTTACTCAAAATACGTTGTTGTCCACATCGTCTTGACAGCCCATCCATCCCCAGACTGGAGTCTGGGGGTTTATTGGGCAGACTCAAGGAGATTCAATGAAAAAGGCATTGGCGACGTTATTGTTGTTCGTTATCTCACTGTCGGCGCACGGCAAAATGATCACCACGGAATACTCCTACAAACTTGACACAACGACATTCAAAGGTTTCCTCGCCTATGATGACGCGGTAACGGGAAAACGGCCCGGAGTGCTGGTGGTGCACGAATGGTGGGGACTTAACGATTTTGCCAGGGAGCAGGCAAAGAAGGTGGCGGCACTCGGATACATTGCATTGGCCGTTGACATGTATGGAAACGGCAGGAACACCACCGACCCCAGGGAAGCCGCCTCGCTTGCAGGCGCCCTGCGGGGAACGCCGGCGATGCGTGCACGTATGGCCGCCGGGCTTAACGCCCTCATTGGCATCGAACACGTGGACCCGTCCCGCATTGCCGCAATCGGCTTCTGCTTTGGCGGAACAGCGGTGTTGGGCCTTGCCTATGGCGGAGCAGACGTGCGGGGAGTTGTGACGTTTCACGGCGGACTGTTCTCTCCCAAAAAAGAGGATCTTGCCGGAATCAAAGCCAAGTTCCTTTTCCTTCACGGCGCCGAAGACCCTACGGTTTCTCCCGACACGATCCGCCACATGGAGGAGGAGCTCACCAAGGCCAGCGCAGATTGGCAGACGGTATTGTTTTCGAATACCGTCCACAGCTTTACAAACCCTTCCTCGGGCAGCAACAAAAGCAAAGGCGTGGCCTACAATCCGCTTTCGGCGCAACGCGCCTGGAAGAACATGGAACTATTTCTAAAAGAGCTCTTTTCGCCCTCATAGGAAGCGGCTCGACCTAATGTCACATAGTGGTGATTGTCGCCGAATCATGCAAAAGGTATCGGGCGACTATACCGTGCAACGCTCTCACACTGGAGGAAACAATGAAGGCAATCCTTATTTCTCAAACCGGCGACCCTGCCGTGCTTCAATTGACAGAATCAGATACGCGGCCTTCGCCGGGGCCCGGTCAGGTCCTGATGAAAATCCATGCCGCAGGCGTCAATTTTGTCGACGTGTACCATCGCCGGG
>CAVSQB010000016.1:0-150733 GCA_963729895.1 uncultured Fibrobacterota bacterium
TCCGGCGGTATCGAAGGGCGTCCCATCCGGCTGTACATCGCCTCAAAGTCACGAGAAAGGCGGCGCAGCGCTATGTCCGTAAACTGTTTGACACGACGAAGCGGGTGTGTTGCCGGCACTCGGGAATCCGGAGAAACGAAGCTGAACATACCGCCTTGGGCTGGCTGGGAACCTCTCATCAATACTCCTTGGTTCGGGTTCCCCTATAATATAAGGATAAATGTTTACAAAAGGGAGACTTTTTCAACACCCTGCTAGGTAATGAGATAAAAAAGCGGAAAAAGAAATATCCAGATCATGTCCACCAAGTGCCAGTACAAACCGGAATTCGCGAGATAGATCGGGTTTCCCGGGGTTATGGTGCCTCGCGCAACGCGCGTGAGCATCACCGAAAGGACGCCGATGCCTGCAAGGACGTGGACGGCATGCAGACCCGTCATCATGTAGTACAGCCCAAAGAACAGGTTCTCCCCTTTGGAAAGCGACAGCAGCACTGCGGCATTCGGATACAGGCCGTGATGGAACTTTGCGGTCCATTCGAAGGCTTTTACTATAAGGAAACCGAATGCACATGCAATGGTGGCGGCGACAAACCAGACGGACTGCTTGGGCCTGCCCTTTTCGAGCGCCGCAATGCCAAGTGCGACGGTGAGGCTGCTCGTTATGAGGATAACGGTATTGAGCGTGCCCAGGACCCGGTTGAGCTCCAGGGAACCCGCGTGAAAACCGGCAGGATTCTTGATCCGGTACATGGAATACAGGAGAAACAAGCCGCCAAACAGGATTATCTCCGTGGAAATGAACAGCCATATACCAACCCTGCCGCCCGCATGCGCATCTTCCCGGCCGTTCATAGGGCAGCCTCTTTTTTGTCAAATTCGTACGGGCCTCTGGTGATCACCGGAATCTCGTCGAAGTCCTCGTGACCGGGCGGCGACGGCAGGGTCCACTCGAGCGTGGCGCCGCCCCAGGGATTGGCCTCCGCTTTGGTGCCTGCAACAAGGCCGCGCGCGAGATTGATTGCCACAAGCACGAGGCCCGCAACCATAATGAAGGACCCGATGCTCGCGACCTGGTGAAGGGTTGTAAACTGCGGAAGGTAGTCGCAGTAGCGCCGCGGCATTCCCTCCCAGCCCAAAATGAACATCGGGAAGTAAAAAATATTGAACCCGACAAATACAATGAGCCAGGCAACAACCGACATCGGTTTGTTGTACATCTTTCCCGTCATTTTCGGAAACCAGTAATGCATTGCCGCTGCCAGCCCGAACCCCATGCCGCCAAAAATGACATAGTGGAAATGTCCGACCACAAAATAGGTGTTGTGGAGCTGAACGTTCGGCGACAGCGCGCCAAGGAAAAGCCCGGTGAGCCCGCCGATGGAGAACAGAAAAATAAAGGACAGCGCGTACAGGAACGGCGGCTCAACCTGGATCGATCCCTTGTACATGGTGGCAAGCCAGTTGAACACCTTGATGGCGCTCGGCACGGCAACGAGAAAAGTAAGGAACGAAAAAATGATGCCCGCCGTATCGCTCTGGCCGCTCACGTACATGTGGTGGCCCCACACCAGCGAGCCCACGCTCGCAATGGCAAGGCTCGAGAACGCGATCATTTTGTACCCGTAAATGTTCTTCCGGGAAAATACAGGGAAAATGTCGGAGATCACCCCCATCGCCGGAAGTATCATGATGTAAACCGCCGGGTGAGAATAGATCCAGAACAGGTGCTGGTAAAGCAGCGGGTCGCCGCCTTTTGACGGGTCGAAAACGCCGATGCCGAACAGCCGTTCCATGACCACGAGAAGCATGGTGATGCCGATGATCGGGGTGGCAAGAATCTGCACCCATGCAGTCGCATAAAATCCCCACACCGAGAGCGGCATTTTGAAAAATCCCATGCCCGGCGCCCTGAGCTGGTGCACCGTGGTGACAATATTGATTCCGGTGAGGATCGACGACATGCCGAGGATAAAAACGGCAAATACGGCGAGCGGCACATTGACCGTTGTTTTGAGGCTGAAGGGTACGTAAAACGTCCAGCCCGTGTCAACCGCTCCCCCGCCGAAAAATACCGAAACTAAGGCGAGAACCCCGCCAAGCACGAACAGATACCAGGTGAACAGATTGAGCCTGGGGAAGATCATATCGCGGCCGCCGATGAGGATCGGCAGGAAGAAGTTTCCGAAGATAGTTGGCACAGCGGGAATCACGACAAGGAAAACCATGATGATTCCATGCAGGGTGAACGCCGCGTTGTACTGCTGCGGGGTGAGGATCGCATGGCCGGGCAGCATGTTGATGCGCATGATCACACCTATGACGACCGCTGTTGAAAAAAACGTGGTGATGCACGCCAGATACAAAAGGCCGATGCGCTTGTGATCGGTGGCCAGAAGCCACCCTAAGGCGCCCGGGTATTTCCCTTTGTGTAAGAAGTACGGAACGTAATCGCCCGTGTGTGTTACCTGTTCAGGCATCAGCGCTTGTTTCTCACTTTGCGTTTCATTCCGGAAACAACGAGGTAGATAATAAAAATCCCAAGAAGAGTGAAGATAACCGTGGCGCTCACCTGCAGAATATTGAACACAAACCGGTGGCTCCCGGGGTCGTAACTAAAACAGGCGCGAAGCACCCGCGCGATGGTCGGCTGCACCGTCCCTGCTGATGCCTCCATGAGCGACATAGTAATATCCATGGGCAGGTAATCGGTGCCCAAGACGTAGCGCACCACTTTGCCCTGAGGCGAAAGAACAATAATGCCGAGCGGGTGGTCGAATTCGTCCCCCTTTTTGACATATCGGAATCCGACGGCACCGGCCAGTCGTTTGATGCTTTGCGCGGAACCGGTGAGGAAATGCCACCGCTCTGCGGGGTACGGTTTCTGGATCGCTTCGAACGCTATGGCCTTCGCCTTCATTGCATCGGCAGGCGTTTCGTTCTCATCGATGCTGACGGTGATGACGTTCGGCGCGGTTTCGGGCTTATCGGCAAACGGCCTCAGCGCTCCTGCGATGGAGGTAAGGAGGATGCTGCAGGCATCAGGGCATTTGTAATAGAGAAGGGAAAGTATCGTCGGCCCTTTCACCACATCGCCGAGCCGGACCGATTTGCCGGTCTGGGTGACAAAGGGAAGATCGAGCGGGACCATTGCCCCGGGCTTTTCGTCCATGCCCATCACGCCGGACGCAGCCGTGTCGGCCGGAGCGGATAAGAGGGCGATGGAGTCCGGATGGGTTGCCGGGGAAACCGCAGTTTTGTGACTGTGCCCGCCGTGGGCAAACAGGGGAAGAAGGATTGCGGCTGTCGCAACAATCATTGCACATTGACGAATACAATTTCCGCCGCGTGTCCTCATGATTCCTGGCCTTGACATATAAACACCCAGCCGTTCTTATCGCGCCCCGGCGGTATCCGGCGCCTGTTCATTCGGGGTGCCGCCCGGTTTTGTGGTATCGGACAGCCCGCCGGGAAGTGAACCGCCCAATGCAGGCCGCCCCTGTATGACGGCAGAGGAATTCGGCGCCTTGATCTGCAACCCGCGTCCGTACACAATGCCAGAACCAAAATAGCCCAATCCTATCATGGCTACAAAAGCCGCACCGTAAAGGACGGTCAAAGATAATGTATGGAGCTTGATTTCCGAACCAAGGATGATCCCCGCACCGAGCACAACAAGCGCGACAAAGGCAAGCGCCATTTTGATAATGATGGGCACGAACAGCGTGGCGTGGTAAAAATGGATCCAGTCCATGATGCCAAACATGATCGTGGGAAACGCGAAAATGAATGCTAGGATAGAGGCGTGTCTGGCCGTTATTATCAGGTTTTTCCGTTTGAAAATGACGGCGACGAGGAAGAATATCAGCGCGCCGACGACAAGCCCGATCGGCATGTGCGTCATGGGCGAATGGAGGGGCTCCTTGAAACCGATTTTTGCCAGCAGAGCATAAAGGTCATCGATCATCGGTATCCTCCGGAGCATTCATGGACAGATTCTTACTCTAAAAATATATTCCGGGACAAAAACAGGCGCCGAGCATAGAAAAGCAAATAGTGTTCCCGCCATTAACCGGCAAATTTCCTTTTTCGGTTCTCAATGCCGATCACCCTGTTTGCCCAGACAATGGCGATTATTCCGGCAACAATATTTGCGGCGGACAAGCCGGCATAGACTCCCGCCATCTGTGCGAGGCCCGCGCCTGCGAATGCAAACGGGATCCACAATCCGAATGCCAGGATAAGCTCCAGAACCAAAGCGCTAAGGGGCCGGTTGAGTACATTAAGCGCGGTCCACATAATTTGGTGCACGCCCCTGAGTCCAAGGCTCGCAGACACGATCCACAGGTACAAACGAGCCGATTCAACAACCGCGGCATTTGCGGTAAACAACCCGGCCAGCACCGGGCCGAAAACCAAAAACGTCACGAGCAATACCGCGCCCCAGGCAAGGGAAAATTTCTTTGCAAGGGCAAGAGCGGTTCCGATCCGGTCTATTCTCCCCGCCCCGAAGTTCTGCCCAACAAACGGGCTCACGCCCGTTGACAGGGCAATAATGAGGGTGAACCCGAGCGCTTCGATGCGCGTGGCCACGCCGAACCCGGCAACGGCCTCGGCGCCGAACATACTCACGATCCTCGTGAGTACTCCCATTGCAACCGGAATGACTGCGTTGGACACAGCCACGGTGAGCCCGGTTGCAAGGATCGTTCTCCACGATTGCAGCAGCGGTCCCGGTCCGGGCCACGGCCGGGCGAGGAGCCTTTCCCTAAAGTGAAGAATCCACAGAGACACCGCAAGCATGAGGCCGCGGCTTATCACGGAGGCAACGGCCGCGCCGGCGATTCCCATTCCGCCAACCGGACCGAACCCGAAAATAAAAAGAGGGTCCAGGAGGGCGTTTATTCCCATGCCGCCGACCATCACCGCGCTCGGGGTAAGGGTATCGCCCGTCGCCCGCATCACGTTGTTGCCGATCATGGGAACAACGTAGAATATCATTCCGGGATACCACACGACCATGTATCGTTTGATAAGCGGCATTGTCGCATTTGTCGCTCCAAGTACGCGGAACAGCGGCTCCATGGACGCCATCCCGCCTGCCGTCAGAAACACCACGCATAAAACCGAAAGGGTGAGTGCGTCCGTTGCATAGCGCCGGATACGCGACCGGTCTCCCTCGCCGATGCTGCGAGAAATTGCGGCCATTGCGCCCACGCCGAGGCCCAGGGTGAAGGTCGCGATGACCATCGTCACCGGGAAGGTAAGCGTGAGCGCTGCAAGAGGCAAAGTTCCCAATTGTCCAACAAAGTACGTGTCGATCAAATTGAACGACATCATGGACAAAATGCCCAAGAGCATGGGCGCGGAAAGGCGGACAAGGGTTGACACGATGGGGCCCGAAGTCAATTTTGGAGAAGATGATGGAATATTCATGGTTGGCTGCACCGAATTTGTAAAAGAGGAAAATAGGTTGTTCACTGCTGGACAACAATGACCGAGCAGCAATGGGTGCAGACAGGCCGTTCATGACATTGAATGCCTCAGGCCGCGCAATCCCCGAGACTTGGCGCGGGGTACTTCAATCAGCATTTATTTCACTAGCAGGGTGTTGAAAAAGTCTCCCTTTTGTAAACATTTATCCTTATATTATAGGGGAACCCCAACCAAGGAGTATTGATGAGAGGTTCCCAGCCAGCCCAAGGCGGTATGTTCAGCTTCGTTTCTCCGGATTCCCGAGTGCCGGCAACGCACCCGCTTCGTCGTGTCAAACAGTTTACGGACATAGCGCTGCGCCGCCTTTCTCGTGACTTTGAGGCGATGTACAGCCGGATGGGACGCCCTTCGATACCGCCGGAATGGCTTTTGAAAGCACAGATATTGATGGCTTTGTTTTCGATACGGTCGGACCGGTTGTTTTGCGAGATGCTGGACTATAACATTCTGTTCCGATGGTTTCTTGACATGGATCTGGATGCGGCATCGTTTGATCATAGTGTGTTTTCGAAGAACCGAGATCGACTTATGGAACAGGAGATTGCGCACCGGCTGATGCAGGAAATCGTGCGTCTTGCTCGTTCCGAAGAGTTGTTGTCCGATGAGCATTTCACGGTTGACGGCACGTTGATTGAAGCCTGGGCATCGATGAAGAGCTTCAAGCGAAAAGACGCGGAATCGGCGAACAAGACTGACGATGATCGGAGTAATCCGTCGGTTGATTTCCACCATGAGAAGCGAAGCAATGAGACACATCAGAGTTCGACCGATCCAGAGGCGCTGTTGGCTCGGAAGAACAAGAGAACGGGAGCGCAGCTGGCGTATTCCGGTCACGTGCTGATGGAAAACCGAAATGGGTTGTGTGTTGATATCGCCATTGCGCCAGCGACGGGGACAGCGGAACGGGATATGGCGCTTGAGCTGATAAAGCATGAACGCAGGCGCGGAAAACGCCGGATGAAGACGGTGGGTGCAGACAAAGGGTATCATGCAACCGAATTTATCAAGAGCCTGCGACGCCTGCACGTGAAGCCTCACATTGCCGAGAAGGCCAACACTTCGCTTAAAGGGTTGGATGGAAGAACGACTCGGCATAAGGGATACAGCGTAAGTCAACGGAAACGAAAACGGGTTGAAGAGATATTTGGGTGGATCAAGAGCGTCGGTGGCCTGCGGAAAACTCGGGTAAGAGGAATACGAATCAACCAGACTGTTGCCTACGTGGTTGCCGCAGCGTACAACTTGATACGCATGGTTAAGTTGATGCCGCAAACGGTGGGGGCAGCATGAGAATGGCCTGGGAATCCGGGGAAATGCCTCGGAACGAGGCAGGTAAAACCTCTCTGACATATGTAAAGTTGAAGTTAGGTTCATAAAAAATCAACAAGAGCGCTTCTGTTAGGACTATTTCAACAACCTGCTAGATTATCACTTTTAGAAATTGGTCCCAAAATTGAATATCCAGTTATACTGTCCTCATCCGTCAGTAATCAAGAATTTCATTGGTATATTTTTTGCAAAAAACTGCCGACATTGGCCTCACCATGGAACAGAAACCATATACGGCTCAAATGCCGTCAGCAAAGCCACCCGCAGCCCGAGGACCGGCGGAACGCCTTCAGTTCGGAGAAGACAGGTCTTTTCAGATCGAGCTCAGGCGCCGGGTGGAAGAGTACTTTAAGAGCAGCGGCAGACCCCAGCTCGACACGTGGCAAATGTATTTGAAAAGTGGAGTCATTATGGCGTGCTTCGCAATCTCGTACGTAGTGCTGGTGTTTGCGTCCCGCTCCCTATGGACAGGCATTCCGCTCGCAATCGCACTGGGGTTGACCATGGCGGGGATCGGGTTCTGCATCCAGCATGACGGCGGGCACAATGCCTATTCCAAGCATCGGTGGATCAACAAAGCCGCGGCAATGACGCTCGATTTCATTGGCGGCAGCTCCTACGTTTGGCATTTCAAACACGCAGTGATCCATCACACCTATGTCAATATCACTCATTGGGACACCGACATTGACTTCGGCAAACTTGCCCGAATAACTCCGCATCAGGTGCGTCTGCCATTTCACCGGTGGCAGCACCTGTACCTATGGCCGCTTTACGGGTTCCTGGCAATCAAGTGGCAGTTTTTTGACGATTTCCAGTATATTGTAACGGGGCGCCTCGGCAGGCACCATATTCCCCGGCCAAACGGAAGGAATCTGGCCGTCTTTATCGGTGGTAAAATAGTTTTCTTCACCTGGGTATTCGCGATTCCCTTCTTGTTCCACCATTTCCTTGCGGTGCTTTTCTATTACGGCATAGCGGTGCTGGTGCTGGGAACGGTGCTGAGCATGATATTTCAACTCCCGCACTGCGTGGGGCAGGCCGACTTTCCGCTTCCTGTCGAGGATACGGGGCGCATGGAAAAACCGTGGGCGTCGCACCAGGCGGGGGTCACCCTGGATTTTGCGCAGGGCAATTGGGCGGCCACCTGGCTCCTTGGCGGCCTCAATTACCACCTCGAGCACCATTTATTCCCCACGATCTGCCACGTAAATTATCCGGCAATGTCCCAAATCGTCAAGGAAACGTGCCGGGATTTCGGGGTGCCGTACCGGGCCCATCATTCATTTACGCAAGGCGTCGTGTCGCACTATCGCTGGTTGAAACAAATGGGAAGAAACGGTTGAGGCGGACAGTTTGGGGCGGCCACAAACGGCCTGCAAGGATACATCACGCCAAAAGGTTCTTTTCCATGAGCCATCGCTCAGCATCCATTGCGGCCATGCATCCGCTTCCCGACGCGGTGACCGCCTGCCGGTATCTCTTGTCAACAACGTCGCCTGCGGCAAAAACGCCCTCAACGGACGTGGCCGTTGATCCCGGGCTGCTTACAAGATGTCCGGAATCATCGAGATCGAGTTGATTCGAAAGGAATGCGGTGTTGGGCAACTGCCCTATGGCTTCAAAAGCACCGTGCACTTCCAATTCGCTTGACCTTCCCGTGATTTGGTCTTTCAACCGAAGTCCCGAGAGAACGTCGTTGCCGAAAAATTCAACAACGGCCTGATTCCATAGGACCTCTATCTTGGCCGTAGTGGCAACGCGATGCTGCAGTATTCTGCTGGCACGAAGCCTGTCATTGCGATGTACCAGATAGATCTTTGATCCGAACTGCGTCAGGTGGAGCGCGCTTTCGGCAGCAGTGTCTCCCCCTCCGATTACGGCTAACGGCCTGTTCCTGAAGATCGGCAGGGCTCCATCGCACACGGCGCAGGCCGAAATTCCCAATCCCCAATATTTTTCTTCCGATTCAAGAGGCAAACGCCTGGACATGGCGCCGGATGCAACAATAATCGCCTGCGTCTCAAAATATCCGCCGTTCGAACAGGTTACGGAAAAAGGGCGCTCGTGCAGGTTTGTTTTCTCGGCATCAGCCGAAATGACACGCACGTCATACGCGTTTATCTGTTCGCGCATCAACTGAATGAGCCCCGGTCCGTCCACTGCTTTCGGTGCAGCGGGAAAATTTTCCACCTTGCCGGCGCTCATCAGCTGACCTCCCGCAAGTCCGCCTGTTTGTGCGCCTTCAAGTAGCAACGGGTTGATGTTCGCACGGGCGGCATAAAGCGCGGCCGTCAATCCAGCCGGTCCTGATCCTATGATAATAAGTTTCTCCGGTGCAGCCAAAGGAAGCCACCTTTACGCTGTGCGAGTTGTCACGGTCTATGGAAGAATCCAGTGAGACATCCGCCGGCCTTTTACCCGGCCTCGACCGGCGTCACCTCGATCGCCACCTTTTCGGTAAAATGCCTGAGCACCACCAGCGAGCATTTCTTCCCTGCAATGTCGATGACCAAATGTTTCTGTAAATCGTCGATCCCGGTTATGAGCCTGCCGTTGAATTCGACCACCATGTCACCTTCCAGGACCCCCGCCTTTTCGGCAGGGCTATCTTTTATGACGCTGGTCACGAAAACGCCTTTGTCAAGATCGAACCCGTAATACCGTGCAACGCGCCGATGCAACGGTACGGTTTGGCCGGCTATTCCGAGATAGCTGCGCCGCACCTTCCCCTCTTTCAAAAGGTCCACCACCACGAGCTTTGCCGTATTGATGCCCACGGCAAAACATATCCCCTGCGCCGGAAGTATGATTGCCGTGTTGACGCCAACCACCTCGCCCCGGGCGTTGACAAGCGGGCCCCCTGAATTCCCCGGATTGAGCGCCGCATCGGTCTGGATGATATTGTCCATGAGGCGTCCCGACTGCGAGCGAAGCGATCTCCCGAGCGCACTCACCACGCCGGCGGTCACCGTGCACTGAAACCCGAACGGGTTTCCAATGGCAACCACAAGCTCCCCCACGCGAAGCCGCTGCGAATCGCCGAACTGGACGATGCTCACATCGGGCGCGTCGATCCGGATGACGGCCATGTCGGTGGCAGGATCGTCGCCGATGATGCTTGCCCGATACTTTCTTCCGTCGAGCAATGCCGCTTCAATATGGCCCGCGTTGTGAATGACATGGCTGTTGGTGAGGATCAAGCCGTCGGGCGTGAAAATCATGCCTGATCCGCTACCCCCTTCCCGGTCGATGCCGGGACCGCCCTTAGGGTCACCGCCGGCGTTATGCACGTCGATCCTCACCACCGACGGCATGACCCTTTCCGAGGCATCAATCACTACCTGGGAATATGCGTCGAGAGCAACAGTACCGATCTTCTCTTCCACACAGACTCTCCTTACTCTGGGACAATTACCTGCCGGGAAACTAGGGCGTCCGGCCCGGTGACCAATTGCCACCTTGGATGCGCGCTCAGCCGGTGAAAAAGTTTTGGGCGTCTAAGGGTTTCGCCGTATTCCGAAAAACGGTTCCTGGTATCGACAAAATACCTCGGGTAGAGGCGTTATCACAGTGATTTGCACCGGACTTGCCGTTGGCACCATCTTTGCCACTTATTCCAAAAGGCAAGGACATATAGACTGCCGGATAAAAGCAAAAGGAGCCGAAAATGGTCCGCATCGTTGCAGCAGCACTGGGTGCATTGGGGATTGTCGAAATATTGTGTCTCTCTCTCATCATCATCGGGCTTTCTTCGCCCTAAAGCACCCGCCTATCCGTAACGTGCAATGCCCGTGCCGGAAGCTGTCTTATTCCTGGAAAAGACGTTTTCAAAGCGGGGGAACCCAGTTTTGCGAGTCGATAATGGTGCGCTGACTTGTTTAACCCCTGCCAAAGCCAGAGCGCCCCCGGCCTTTTCCCAAGGACGATAAATGCGTTCTCATTACTACAAAACCGCGGTTCCCGGACCTATGGGTCCAAAGGAAAGCTCTACAGAAGGTTGACAAATGTGCATTTTCATGCCATCAAAAGCCTCGGCACAATTCTCAAATTCGGTCCTGTCTTCCATTTTGAAAAATCATCCCGAGAGTTGGGCACAGGGTTTGCGTATTGTATGGTCAAGGGGAGAGGAAAAGGAAGAGAATACCAAGCGTGCTCTCGCACACGACAGCACAGGGCAAGCATGAGGGAAAGGAAGAGCATATGAACGCAGAAAAACAGAAGAAATTCCTGCTGAGTGATTTGAGCCTTCCGAGGATGGATCTAAACCGCCGGAACAATCATGTGTTTGATGAGGAGTTCGGTTTCTATTCGGAAGAATATTTCCGCGAAATGCTTGCAACCGAACGCAAGAGAACCGAACGGTCGCAGAAGCCGATTATCCTCCTCATGATCGACATTGCGGAGATTCTCAGATCACTTCCCAAAAAGCAACTTGTGCGGCATGTCGCCGCTGTACTCACGAGTTCGGCCCGCGAAATCGATATCAAGGGGTGGTACAGGTTCAACCACAGCATCGGCGTCATCTACACCGAAACCAGCACGGCTGGAAAGGAATCCATTCTGCAGAAGGTTCATGTGAACCTGGGGCTTGCCTTCGGCCCGGTGATGGCCGAAAAGGTTATTGTCACCTATGCATCATTTCCTGAAGACGGGGCCAGGGCAGACTTGCAGGACGGCTACATTGCCGATATCCGTTTCTATCCTTCGCCGTACAATGGCTCTCCGGGAAAAAAGGCGTCCCTGTTTCTCAAGAGAATGGTAGACATTACGGGAAGCTGCGCCCTGATCCTGCTGTTTCTTCCTTTCTTTGTTATAATAGCGGCGCTGATAAAATTGACGTCAAAGGGCCCGGTGTTCTTTACCCAGACCCGTGTCGGACGCGGCGGCAGGCCGTTCAGGTTCATCAAATTCAGGTCTATGTATGTCGGCAACGACAGTTCAATTCACAAGGAGTATGTCAAAAAATTGATACAAGGGGAGTCGGGCGAGGCCACGCCGGGTACCAATGCAATCTACAAAATAACAAATGATCCCCGGGTGACTGCCATAGGGAGATTCATCCGGAAAACAAGTCTTGACGAACTACCCCAGTTCTTCAACGTACTCAAAGGCGACATGGCACTGGTTGGCCCGCGCCCCCCCATTCCGTATGAACTGGAGAATTACCACGTCTGGCACAAGCGCAGGGTCTTGGAGGCCAAGCCCGGGATTACGGGGTTCTGGCAGGTGGCGGGTCGAAGCACCACAACATTTGATACCATGGTGCGAATGGATCTTCAGTATGTGATGCGCTGGTCGCTGTGGTGGGACATCAAGTTGATTTTACGGACGCCCCTCGCAATTCTAAAGGGAGCATATTAACGCAAGGGACAACGAATACCTCATTCCGCCGGGCTGTAGAAGCCTGTGCACTAGAAAACGGTGGATTGCATGTTGCAAATAGGAGTCATCGGATACGGTTACTGGGGGCCCAACATCGTTCGGAATTTCATTAACGCAGATGATGCGCGAGTGGCAATGGTGTGCGACAAGAATTCGGAATCCCTCAAGCGGCTTGCGGCAAACCATCCGTGCGTGGAAACGGTCACCGACTGCGATACGGTCCTCACTTCTCCCGGAATCGATGCCGTAGCCATTGTGACTCCGGTTTCCACTCACTACGAACTGGCAAAACGCGCGCTGGAAAACGGGAAGCACGTCTTTATTGAAAAGCCCTTTACCGATTCGGTGCCGCACGCCGAAGAGCTGGTGGATCTCGCGGACAAAAAGCACCGTATCATTATGGTAGACCATACATTCCTCTTCACCGGCGCCGTAAAGAAGATAAAGGAGCTCCTGAACGAAAAAGCTCTCGGCAACATTTACTATTACGACTCCACGCGGGTGAATCTGGGACTGTTCCAGCACGACGTAAACGTTATCTGGGACCTAGCGCCCCACGATTTTGCCATCATGAACCACGTTATTGCCGACAGACCCACCGCCGTGACCGCGTGCGGGCGCTCGCATGTCAATGGGCACGAAGATATCGCCTACATTACGATCTATTTCAACTCCAATCTCATCGGGCACATCAACGTGAACTGGCTCTCTCCTGTCAAGGTGCGCAGTACGCTCATCGGCGGCGAGAAGAAAATGCTCGTGTGGAACGACGGCACGGACGACGAGAAGATAAAGGTGTACGACAAGGGAATCGACGTCACCACCAAGCAAGGCATATACGACCTTCTCGTAAATTACCGGTCGGGAGACATCTGGACGCCCAAGCTGGACACCCGGGAGGCGCTCAAAGAGGAGACTTCCTATTTTGTCGAATGCGTGCGCGCCGGCAAGAAGCCCCTCAACGACGGCGAGGCCGGCCTGCAGGTGGTCCGGCTGCTCGACGCGTGCGACAGGTCGCTGCGCCAGAATGGAAAGACGGTTGCACTATGAACAGCGTTTTTATAGCAGACGACGTACAGTTGGGGGCGAACGTCAGTTTGTCTAAATGCATCAACTTGTACGGCTGCAAGATCGGGGATAACACTAAAATAGGCGCGTTCGTGGAAGTCCAGAAGAACTCGATCATCGGCAGCAACTGCAAAATCGAAAGCCACACGTTTGTCTGCGAGGGTGTGCAAGTTGAAGACAATGTGTTTGTAGGCCATGGAGTTACTTTTATCAACGACAAATATCCGCGCGCAACGGCCGCAAACGGCGCGCTTAAGACCGAAAAACACTGGGCCGTTGCGCCAACGCGGGTGAAAAAAGGCGCATCAATTGGTTCGGGTGCAACCATACTGTGCAACGTGACCATCGGCGAGAACGCCATTGTAGGCGCCGGCAGCGTCGTGGTAAAAGACGTTGAGCCCAACACAATCGTTGCCGGAAACCCGGCAAAAATGATAAGGAGAACCAATGACAACTAAAAACATTCCCTTCCTCGACCTTGCGCAGATCCATGTCTCGCTCGAAAAAGAACTCACCGACGTATTTGTCGCCGCCCTGCGCAGCGGCAAATTTGTGGGCGGCACGGCAGTGGAAACTCTGGAAAAGCAATTTGCGCAGTTTTGCGGCACGGGCTACGCTATAGCGGTGAACAGCGGGACAGACGCGCTGCGTTTCGCTTTGTTTGCCGCGGGCGTAAAGCCGGGGGATATTGTCATAACCGTGCCCAACACGTTTATTGCCACAACCGAGGCGATTTCGCAGGTAGGCGCAAACCCCCTGTTCGTGGATGTGGACACGCAAACCTACACCATGTCGCCCCGGAAGCTTGAAGCCTTTTTCCAGAAGAATTGCCGCACCGAGAAGGGCTCGGGAAAAACGGTACTAAAGGAAACAGGCGAGCCCGTAACGGCGATTCTGCCGGTGCACCTGTACGGACAGATGGCCGACATGGACGCCATGCTGGACATTGCGCAGCGCCATAACTGCATCGTTATCGAAGATGCGTGCCAAGCGCACGGCGCAGCTTACCTGTCGAAGAAATCAAAATCCTGGCACAAAGCGGGAGCTATGGGAAAGGCCGGCGCGTTCAGCTTCTATCCCGGAAAAAACCTCGGCGCCCTCGGCGAAGGCGGCATGGTGACGACGAACGACCCTGGGATCGACGACGCGGTTCGGATGCTGCGCGACCACGGCCAGCGAAGAAAGTACTATCACGACATGGAAGGCTACAACGGCCGCCTTGACGCCATCCAAGCGGGGTTTCTGTCCGTAAAACTGCAGTACCTTGACACATGGAACAACGAGCGCAGGGAACGAGCCCATTATTATGACTACCTGTTCAACGAATTCAACGGCGTTGTCCCGCCTTTCGAGGCCGATTGGAGCAAGGCCGTGCACCACTTATATGTTGTGCGGGTTACCGACAGAGACGAACTCAAGCAGTACCTTGACGCACGAGGAATCGCGACCGGGCTGCATTACCCGGTGCCTCTTCATTTACAGAAAGCGTATGAAACGCTCGGGTACAGGGATGGCGACTTTCCGGTTTCCGAAAAGGCGGCAAAAGAAATTCTTTCATTGCCCATGTTCCCCTCGCTCACGGAGGAACAGCAGGACCGGGTTGCAGAATCCATCGCGGATTTCATGGAAAGCAAAAAATCCAAGAAACACGAGTTTCAGGCGGAAGGCGCGACCGCATAGCGGGAAACATCATGGCATTGAAGCTTGATATCATCAATCCGGTTGAAAGCAAGGAGTGGGATAAAGTGGTCCTGTCGAACCAGGACTATTCCTTCTTTCACTCCAGGTGCTGGGCAAGAACCCTTCTTGATTCGTACAACTTTATTCCGCTGTACTTTTCCATTGTGCAGAACGGAAAACTGGCGGTGCTGATTCCGGTAATGGAAATAAGTAACGCTCTTATCCGGAAAAAGGGCGTGTCGCTGCCATTTACGGATATGAGCAATCCGATTATCGACGCCGAAATACCCTGGCGCGACGTGTATGATGCGCTCATCGTGTATGGAAAAAATGCAGGCTGGAAATCCCTGGAAATCCGGGGGGACGATCACGTCAACGACGAGTCGATCCCTTCAACAGACTATTTCAATCATACTCTTCCGCTGGAAAGCGACGAAGAAGCCATGTTCCGCGGTTTTTCCAACGGCACAAAAGGCAACATCAAGAAGGCGGAGCGTGAAGGCGTGGAGGTTTCAATCACCACCGACCGGAGTTCACTTGAGGAGTTTTACAAACTTCACAGTGCGACCCGCAAGCGCCACGGCATGCCGCCGCAGCCCTTTTCCTTTTTTGCCGCGGTGCACACCCATGTGCTGTCGACCAACAACGGATTAGTCGCGCTTGCCAGGATCAAGGGCAAACCTATTGCCGGCGCAGTCTTTTTTCATTTTGGAGCCAAGGCCGTTTACAAGTACTCGGCCTCCGACATGGCTTACCAGAACGTGCGGGCAAACAATCTTGTATTGTGGGAGGCTATCCGTTGGTACGGCAGGAACAAATTCACCACCTTGTGTCTGGGAAGAACCGAGCCGGCAAACGGCGGGCTCAGGCATTACAAATCCAGCTGGGGAGCGCGAGAGGAAATCTTGAAATACTACAAGTATGACTTTTCAAAAGGAGCCTATGTGAAGGAAGAATCCCGCATGCCGATCTTCTATGAAACAATCTTCAGAAACATGCCGTCGCCTCTCCTCGAAGCGCTCGGATCAGTACTTTACAAATACGTCGCATAGAAAGAAGACCCATGGGTACCGGACTATTCTACGCAATCAAACCCCTCATCCCGCGACGGCTGCAGTTATTCTTGCGGAGAACCCTCGTTCAGCAAAAGCGTCTGCGTTGTGCCGGGGTGTGGCCCATAGATCCTGCGGCGGGCATTTCTCCCGCCGGTTGGAGCGGATGGCCCGGTAACAAAAAGTTCGCGCTTGTGCTCACTCACGACGTGGATACACAAAAGGGTCACGACTCGTGCCTTTCGCTTATGAACCTCGAAAAGCATGCCGGATTTATTTCCTCATTCAATTTTGTTCCCGAACGCTACCTTGTCTCGTGTGAAGTGCAGGATGCGCTTTCGGACAACGGGTTCGAAATTGGCGTGCACGGTCTCAAGCACGACGGGAAGCTTTTCAGCTCGCGCGCCGTATTCAACGAACAGGCAGCAAAAATCAACGAATACATTCGCGAGTGGGGAGCGGTCGGATTTCGCGCTCCTTCCATGATCCGCAACCTGGAGTGGATAAAGGACCTGAACGTGGAATACGACGCCTCAACGTTCGACACAGACCCGTTTGAGCCCCAGCCCGATGGGGTGGGCACCATATATCCGTTCTGGGTGAATGGAGCTCCCGGGAAAAGGGGATACGTTGAGCTTCCGTATACACTGTGCCAGGATTTCTCGCTGTTCATTCTTATGCGGGAAAAAGGCATTTCGGTTTGGAAGGAGAAGCTCGACTGGATTGCAGCGCACGGGGGAATGGCGCTTATCAACACCCATCCCGACTATATGAATTTCTCCCAAATGGCCTGCGGCCTCGAGGAATATCCGTCTGCCTTCTACGGGGACTTCCTGTTTTATGTCAAGCACAGATATGCAGGTGAGTACTGGCACGTTCTTCCCAAAGACGTGGCGCGATTCTGGAAGCACCGGCCGGACGCAGGCGTCACCGGAGCAAGCACCCTTCATGCAATGAAGGAACAACAATCCATTGCGAGTTGAGCCATGAAATTCGAAACAGTGTCCCTTTCCGACGCCGCGGCGACAAAGTCCTGGGACGACTACGTGGAGGCGCACCCACGTGCGACCCCTTCTCATTTATCAAGCTGGCTGTCCGCAATCGAGGCAACGTATTCCTTTGAACCGTTGCTGTACGTTGCAAAGGGGGACGACGATGCCATCGTTGGCGTGTTCCCGCTCTTTAAGATTCGAGGCGCGCTTGCGGGTATCCGCATCGTGTCGTTGCCCTTTTCCGATTATGGCGGCCCGTTGTGCAACAACGCGGCTGTTGAGGAGGAACTGGTGCGGCATGTGCGCGGCGCTTGCCAGTACGGAATCCGGTATCTGGAGATCCGTGCCGGCCTGCAATCCCCGGGCGACCTGCTTCCCTACAACTATTACAAGCGCCATGTGATGAATCTGGAGCAAGGTCTTTCGGTCCTGCAAACCAAGATTGACAAAAAGACAATACACTATTGCATACGCAAGGCCGAGAAGGCCGGCGTCATTGTACGTCAGGACAATACCCGGAGAGGCCTTGACGCTTTCTATCACCTCAACAACCTCACGAGGAGAAAACACGGCGTGCCGTCACAGCCGCGAGCGTTCTTCGAAAACCTCTTTTCCCGTCTCGTTGCTAAAAAAGCCGGGTTCATCATGGTCGCGGAGCACGAATCCGCCATCGTAGCCGCGTCGCTGTTTCTTACCGTGGGCAAGCAGATCCACTACAAGTACAATGCTTCGGATCCCGCGGTTCTCAAAAGGCTGTCCCCCAATCACCTGCTTACGTGGCACGTTATTGCCTGGGGAGTTGAACACGGCTATGCAGCGCTCGATTTTGGACGGACGTCTCCGGATAACGAGGGGCTCATTCGGTACAAGAATATGTGGGGAATGGAAGACAAAGACCTTCCGTACTACTATTATCCTCGTGTCAAAGGAGCCGTTTCAACGAAAGAGAGCGGCATAAGCTATCGTTTGGTAACGTCGATGTGGCGGCACCTTCCGCTGCCCGTAATGGAATTGTCGAGTTCGGTTTTGTACAAGCATCTCGGATAAAAGCGCGAGGAATTATGTCTCTTTCAACCAGCATCCGCATGATCCCCCGGTATCATTGGGAATACGGGCTTATTGATATGTGGAAAGCCGCTTTCGGCGCGAACAAACGGGCCGAGTCCCAACCGTCTTCGTTTGGCGAACTGTTCCGGGGACCGTACCATTTTACAACATCGGGCCGGGTGTCCCTCTTTACGATCCTCCGTTCGCTCAATCTCCCGGCCGGCGCACGCGTTGGCGTGCCCCTTTTCTGCTGCCCCGTGGTGTTCGATGCCGTGCAACAAGCAGGATGCACCCCGGAATTCATTGACATAACGGACGATACCTATACGATTTCGCCCTCCCACCTGAAAGAAAAGCGCGATACACTCTCCGCGGTCGTTGCGGTGCACATGTTCGGGCATCCCGCGGACATGGACGCGGTGATGGCTGCAGCGGGGGACATTCCCGTTATTGAAGATTGCGCTCAGGCGCTTTTCAGCACCTACAAAGGGCGACTTGCCGGAACCATAGGCGCGGCATCATTCTTTTCCTTCAGGTCCGGTAAATATGTTTCGGCAGGGGAAGGAAGCGCCATACTCTGCAACACGACGGCATTTTCGAATGCCATACAAACGATAGTGGAATCGTTTCCGTCGTGGCGGTTCCACCAGTCGGCGCTGCACGCCCTTGCCACCTACATCAAGACCACCATGTACAACAGACCGTGGTACGGGACCGTTGGACAGCCGCTTGGCAGCAAGCTCGATAGATCCCTGAACCTTACCGCAAAATCAGGATTTACAATGCGGCAAATTTCGCCGGGCGATTTTCGCATCATGAACGACCGGTTGCGGTCATTCCGGCCGAGGGTCCAAAAACAAAGGGAATACGCCCACCATTTGTTGGGCGCGCTGAGCCTCAAGAACGCCGTCCTCCCGCGTGAGAAACCGGGATCCGAAAGCAATTATTATCAGTTCGCAATCCGGCTTGCGGACCAAAGCCTGCGCGACCGGCTGGCCGCCCATGTGCGCGAATCGGGCATAGACGCGGCCAAGTACCTCGACGGCATCGGCCGGGAGTCGGCATCGTTGTACGGATACGCCAGCGATTGCCCGGTTGCCGAACGGTGTGCGAGCACGGTAGTAACCGTGCCCGCTTATTATTCGTTGTCTTGGGACGATATCGCGCGTCTCGTTCACAGTATCAACAGTTTTCCCGGGTAGACACAAGGAGTACATTCAATGAACTCGTGCACCGTTGCCTACGCTTTTTACGAAACCGATTTCAGGGTGAGCCGATATGCGGAGGCGCTCGCCGGACCCGGAAGAAAGACGGACGCCATCGCGCTGCAATCGGAGGGCAAAAAGAAAGTTGAAATAATAAACGGCGTCAGGCTGCGTCGCATCCAGAAAAGGCGGTTCGACGATCAGGGCGGGCCTTTCGATTACCTGGTGAAAATGGGCGTATTTTTTGTCAAGGCAAGCGCGATAATCCTTGTGAACCATCTCCGGTACCGTTACGACCTTATTATCGTCCATAATGTTCCCGACTTCTTCGTGTTCACCGCCCTGATACCCCGGATCCTCGGCGCAAAGGTGATGCTGGATATACACGACATCCTTCCGGAGTTCTTTTGCCAGCGGTTCCACAAACCGCTCGGATCGGCGTACGGGAAACTGCTGAGGATCGCGGAATATGCGTCGGTGAAATTCTGCAACTTTGTGATTACCGGTAACGACCTGTGGCGGGAAAAGATTTCCAAAAGGGACCACATTCCCCTTGAGCGAACAATAGGATTTGTGAACTATCCGCACCTTGAGTATTTCCGCGGCATAAACTACCAGGTGCGCGCCAACGGCCTTTCGGTGATTTATCCGGGTCATTTGTCGCACCATCATGGCATCGACATTGCGGTGAAAGCCATGCCCATTGTGAAGAAAACCGTTCCGCAGGCGCGCCTGGATATTTATGCCGCATCGTGGGTGCCGCAGTACCGTTACCAACTGGAACATCTTATTGCCGACCTGAATCTGGACGGCGCGGTACGTATCCATCCGCCAAAGAACATTTACGAACTGGTGGAGATTTACAAAACAGCGGACGTCGGCGTGGTGCCCAAACGGGGCGGGTTTTTCGCTTCCGAGGCTTTCAGCTCCAAGATCCTCGATTTCATGGCCTCGGGAATTCCCATCGTGGCGTCCCGCACAACCATCGACGAATATTATTTCGACAATTCGATGATCATGTTCTTTGAGCCGGAAAATCACGAGGACCTTGCACGATGCATCGTTGCCCTGCATCAGGACCCGGCAAAACGGAAAGCGCTCTCGGAGAAGGGGAAGCGGTATGCTTCCGAAAACAACTGGGAGATCAAGAAACAGGAATTCATGAACATCGTGAAATCATTTGTGAAGGAATGAAACGGCATGAACGGCCCAAAGAACTACGTCATTATTTCGCCCGTGCGTGATGAGGAACAGTACATCGAAAACACGATCCGTTCGGTTATTGCACAAACAATCCTCCCGGTGCGGTATGTGATTGTCAACGATGGCTCCAGCGACAAGACCGGTTCGATAATCGATGAATACGCCAGGAAGTACCCGTGGATTTCCACTGTTCACCGCGCCGACAGGGGATTTCGCAATTCCGCGGGCGGCGAGGTAGACGCTTTCTATGAAGGATACAAAACGCTCAATGGCGCGGCGTGGGACTTCATTGTCAAACTGGACGGCGACCTATCGTTTGACCCCGGCTATTTCGAACAATGCATTTCCTATTTCAATGCGGAAGAGGACCTGGGCATGGGAGGTGGCGACATTTATAACCTCGAACACGACAAACTGGAATTGGAGCGTGAGCCGCAATTTCATGTGAGAGGGGCCGTCAAGATGTACAACAGGGAATGTTGGGAGGCCTTGAGGGGGATGTATGCCATCAACGGCTGGGATACCCTCGACGAAGTGAAGGCAAACATGCTGGGATGGAAAACCAAGACTTTCACAAATCTAAAAATAATCCAGCACCGGCCAACCGGCAGGGCCGTCGGCAACTGGAAAAACGCGGTGAAAAACGGCGTCGGCGGCTATACGGCAGGATATCACCCTTTGTACATGGTTTCAAAATGCCTTAAGCGCCTGTTTCACAAGCCGTACATTGTCGAATCGGCGGGACTCATGTATGGCTTTCTCAAAGGATATTTCGCGCGGATGCCGCGAGTAGAAGACAAGAACCTTATCCGGTACCTGCGGCGGCAGCAATTGAACAGGCTGCTGCTCAGGCCGACAATCTGGAAGTGAACGTGGAATGCTATTGTCCGTCATCATAGTCAATTGGAACAGCACCGGCTATCTGCTTCCCTGCCTTTCTTCGCTGTACGAGCAGACAAAGGGCGTGGACTTCGAAGTGATCGTGGTGGACAATAACTCCACCGATGGCGGTTGCGCGCGCATAGCCGGAAATTTTCCCCAGGTCCGGCTTATGCAAAGCCCGACCAACCTTGGATTTGCAAGGGCAAACAATGCCGGCTTTGCACTTGCTAAAGGGGATTACCTTCTCTTCTTGAATCCGGACACCGTCGTTGTGCGGAACGCCATCGCAACCGCGGTGAACCATCTTTCTCGGACAAGCGATGCAGGCGCGCTTGGCTGCAAGCTTCTCAACGGCGATTCAACGATTCAAACATCTGCCCTGTTACGGTTTCCCACTATCATTAACCAGGCGGTGAACGCGGAGTTTCTGCAAAAACGGTTCCCGCGGCTTGGGCTGTGGGGTATATCGCCCCTGTATGCAAACCCGGTGAACCCGGTTGAGGTTGAAGCCATATCCGGCGCGTGCATTTTCGTAAAACGGATAGCGTTTGCTCTGGCAGGTATGTTCGACACCCGCTATTTCATGTATTCGGAGGATGTTGATTTGTGCTACTCCATCCGAAAGCAGGGTTTCAAAGTGTATTACACGGGCGACGCACAGATCATCCACTACGGCGGGAAGAGCACCGATCTTTTGCACACGAGTAACTTTAACGTTCTTATGATGAAAGAATCCGCCTACACGATGCTTTTGAAATGGAGGGGGAAAAGATATGCCGATCTTTACAAGGCGGCATTTTCTTTTGTCGCAATGGCACGGCTCCTTTTGCTGGCCCTGGCGTTCCCCGTTGCATACCTGCGGGGAGACGCCGGCCGGATCACATGGTCTCTTGTGAAGTGGAAGAACATCCTCGAATGGGCCACGGGGAATCCGGGCGTTCGGAAAACGTTGGGAAAGTTTTACAATGACAACGCCTGAGGGCATTTATAATGTGCTCAATCCGAACCCGCCCGTGGTCGTGGCGGTTCTGCTCATGGGCGTGGCAACGGTTGTCCTGCCCCGCAAGTATGCACTCTTCCCACTGTTCATCGTTGCCTCCTATATAACGCTTGGGCAGTATGTCGTGATCGCCACCGCAAATTTCACCATGGTACGCATTCTCATCGTGTTCGGCCTGGTGCGGGTGATGGTCCGTGGCGATCAGGCGTCCGTTGTTCCTAACGGTCTGGACAAGGCCATGATCGCCTGGGCCGTATCGTCCGTTGTCACCTACACCATTTTGTGGCAATCCGGGCACGCATTCATAAATAGAATGGGTATGTGCTTTGATACCGCGGGCGTGTATCTCGTGTGCAGGCTTTTTTGTAACGATACCCGTGACATCAACCGGATTTTGCGGTTGTGCGCGGTACTCCTGATTCCTCTTGCGATCGCAATGGTAATTGAATTCCGAACCGGCAAGAACGTGTTTTCATTTCTGGGCGGCGTTCCTCTTGCATCGGAAATCCGCTACGGCCGCGTGCGCTGTCAGGGCAGTTTTAGGCATCCGATACTCATGGGAACATTCGGCGCCACCATGCTCCCGCTGCTTCTCTCCCTCTGGTGGAAAACCGGAAAAGCAAAGACTCTTGCGGTGCTTGGGTCGCTTTCGTGCCTCATCATAGTTGCTTGCGCCGGCTCCAGCGGCGCGCTCATGGCTGCAGGTTACGGCATTATCGGGCTCTGCGCCTGGCCTCTTAGATTCAGCATGAGAAGCGTGCGCTGGCTCATGGTGTTTGCAATTATCATTTTGCAATTTGTGATGAAAGCGCCGTTCTGGTATGTGCTTGCAAGGCTCAGCAGCTTCACCGGCGGCACCGGCTGGCACAGAGCATACCTCATTGATCAGGCAATCAGGTATTTCAACGAATGGTGGCTCGTTGGCACAAAGGTCACGGCACTCTGGATGCCAACCGGCCTCCTCACCGACCCTGCCAACACGGACATCACAAATCAATATCTTCTCCAGGGAGTGCGCGGCGGGGTCATTACCATGATTTTGTTTATCGCAATAGTTGCATTAGGATTTGCAGGGGTCGGAAGAACCGTTCGTATTCTTGAACGTGAAGATTTTTCAGCCAGGATCCTTGTGTGGTCAATGGGAGCGGCTCTGTTTGCGCATGCGATATCTTTTGTCTCAGTAGCGTATTTTGATCAAATCCAGGTATTCTGGTATTTCCTGCTGGCGGCGATTTCCACGTCACTCGATTTTGTGAAGTCGGTTGAAGCGCAAGAAGCCCGCAGCGTACAGCTTGTTGGGACCGGCACTGCCCTCACGAGTGACTCCGGCGCGGCGCATCAAGTCTTGGCCATGGGACCGCTTACTCCTAGAAGAACCCGGCTCGCCGGGAAATGGGTTTAAGGCAAAGTGAAACGGGTCTTTCACACACACAGACGAAGCCGAGGCCGCTTCATGAAACCAGACCTGTTTTTTTTGATCCTCGCGGCGTCTTTATGCGCCGCGAAACCCCACTATGTTGACTTTGTAAATGGCTCCGATGCCGCAGGCGGCGATTCTCCCTCCGATCCGTGGAAGCACTGTCCCGGCGACGAAAACGCAACTGCAGGCGCCCGGAGCACCACGCTTTCTCCGGGAGACATCGTATATTTTCGCGGCGGAATTGTTTACAGGGGCCAAATAGCCCTGCCATGGTCCGGCCAAAACGGCGCGCCCGTGGTATATGACGGCAATTCCTCCGGACAATGGGGGTGGGACAAGGCCATCGTAGACGGTGAAAACACAAGGTCAGGCGGTTTTGTATCTTCCGCACGGTCCATCAGCAATGTTATAGTCAGGAATTTTGAAATACGAGCGATAAAGTATACCGGCGTGGAGTGGGCGGGCGGCAGCGGAATAAAGATTGACAATGCCGACCATGTTACCGTCGCCGATTGCTTCATTCATGAAGTGGGGTATTGGGGCAACGACGGTTCGATAGTTCCGGCGGGGTCCGGCATAAACATGGTCCAACCGTTGCACTGCGTAATCTCGGGCAACGAAATCACAAAAACCGGCCTCGCCGGCATTCAGCTCTCCGGGGCGCAAAGTACCATCATTTTGCACAACAATATCCACGATTACGTCACCTGGGGCGTTGACCTCGCCGGCGATTATCAGGTGTGTGCACGGAATACCGTGTGCGACAACACCATTCACGATCTCTTCCACTATGACAACGGTTTTTGGAAAGGCGCCGGCGACCCCCCGCACTCGGATTTCCTTTTTATCAGGAAAGGAAGCGGGTTCCATCCTGTTAACAATGTCGTGGAACGCAATTTGTTTTACAACGACGGTGCATTCACCGAGTTCGGCGGTACGGCTATGTTGTTTCTTTCGTACGCGGACAGCACGGTGATCAGAAACAATGTGTTTGTCAACGCTCACAGCTACAGCACGGTCTATTTCGGATGGACTTCCACCGGAACACAATTCTGCAATAACGCCGTTTATTGCCCGCGGACCGGCGCATTACGGTTAAGCACGGGCGGCGACAACATCGTTCAGAACAATATCTTTGTCGCTCATTCGACCGGTATCACCTACGACAGCGTTTCCGATGAAAGGAACCTGGTCATTGACCACAACCTCTATTGCATGCCGAACGACGGCAAGGTCTTTGCACGCATTGTACCCTGGTGCGGATGGAACTTTTCCGCCTGGCAGGGACGCGGATATGATGCGCATAGCAAGCTGTTGTCCTCGGTGTCGCTCTTCAGGTTTGTCACTGTCGACGGCTATCCGCTGCAATGCCGTGCCATGAACCTGCGATTGCTGCCGGGCAGCCCTGCCATACGTGCCGGGATCAAAGTCGAGGGATTCGCGGACGACATGAGCGGACGGGATAGGTCACAAACGTCTGCGTGGGACATAGGCCCGTTTGCCTTTGTTCCGAAATCCGGGGACAGCCTTACAACACGAGCGGCCCAAGGGCAGCGGAAGCAGAAAGAATAGGAAACTGCGGTATGATGGACAAGATAGTCGCAAATTTCCTTTATTCTTTTGTCGCGGTTTTTCTCGTACGGTTTATCGGCGGTATTACAACATTCATCATCGCACGGATCCTTTCGCCTGCCGATTACGGATTGTGGGTTACGCTGCTTGTCATTGCCTCGTACGCGCCGATCATCTGCCTCGGGACCGTTGAAACCCTGGTCAAGATGTTCCCATTTTTCGTTGGGAGACGGGAACTGGAAAAAGCAAAACGATTGGAATCGAATGTCTTGGGATCACTGGCCATCGCCGCCGCACTCCTGTTGGCAGCGGGCGCCTCCTTTCATGTATTTACTCATGCCGCGGTCATCAAGTCGCTTGAAAACATTATCCGGCTTATGGTACTGGCTGCCTGCCTTGCCCTTTTTTCCGGTTTTTATTATTACCGGTTCACGGCACACCAGAATTTCCGTTATGTCAGTTATATTGAAACGCTCCGGGCAATTGGAATGTTTGCCCTCGTCGTTCCGTTCGCATGGCTCTGGGGGCTCATGGGAGCCGCGATGGCATTTACTATTAACGAATTCCTGATTCTCTCTTTTTCTTACGGTACCAACAATAGAATTCTGGGCAGACTTGCTATCGGGTTTGATCTGCGGGAAATGAGGGGCCTCGTTACAATCGGATTTCCCATCACCGTTATCTGGTGGACGTATATGCTTCAGACGTCAATCGACCGGCTTATTTCCATGTCCATGCTGGGGAAGGAAGCAACCGGTTATTACGGACTTGGCGCGAGCATGGTATCGGCGATTGTTTTGATCCCCATGGTGCTTGGCAGAGTATTGTATCCCAAGGTCAATGAGGAAGTAGGTAGAAACGCAACCCCGGCCAGGTTAAACCTTTATGTTCTTGCCCCTGCTCAAGGACTCAGTCTTGTATTGCCGTTCTTTATCGGGTTGCTCATTATCCTTACTCCGGAATTGTTCCGGTTTTTTTTCCCAAAATATGTCCCGGGAATTGCATCGGCCCAAATACTCCTCATCGGAGTATATTTTGTCTGCCTTATCCGAACCGGGGTCAATTATCTCGTTGCTATTGACAAACAAAACAAGGTGCTCCTGTTCGTTCTGGCAAGCCTGTGCACCAATGTCCTTGCCAGCGTTCTTCTAGTCAAACTTGGCTACTCGATTGAGGGAGTATCAGTCGGCACTTCCGTATCCGGATTGGTTCTTGCATTTTTGTTGTGGAAATTGGTGTTTGCGCACCTTGGTTATTCGCTGCGGAAACAATTTCGGGAGCTGGGATATTTGCTGATGCCCTTTTCCCTGTGCATGGTTCTATCGATCGGATTACCGGTCTTACTTCGTGCGGTTGCACCGCACTATCTTCCGCTTGTTTCGTATGGTGCTGCTGCCCTATTTATGCCGCTCTATGCGTTGACCGTCTGGACCCTTCCTCCCCTGAGTTCCTGGAGCAAAGGCCTTTCTTCGAGGATAAAGGAACAAGTCACCGCCGTATTTTCCAAGCGAACTAGCGCAGAATTGTAACCCGGTCTTTTTGTACGAAGGTCCCCGCCCTGAAATCCCTCACATAAAAACCTTGGGGAAAGGAAGGAATTGCCAAAGAATACGTTCCAGCGGCTTGATTTTGCTCCACAAGTGAGGCCAGCAATCTTCCTTTGAGATCATAATATCTGATGGACACGAGGCTCGTCACGGGCAATAGGTATCGGAGGACCCCGGAAGTGCTGCTCACGCTAAACGCGTTTGCTGCAGGCGATTTCTCAAAAGCCGCCACACCGGGACTCTGCATCGCAGGAATAAGCGGATGACGCCATACGCCGCCGCCATAGAGACCTGCAAAGAGTGCACTGTCATTTATGGAGAGGCAGAGTACCGCATCGTTGGCGGGCAATCCGTTGCTGATCGCAGCCCAGGAAGCGCCGTTGTCGATAGAGAGAAAAACACCGCTGCTGCCGGTGCCTGCAAAGAGGTTCCCGCCGTCGGCATAAAGCGACGTAACGATGTCTGCGGATAAACCGTTGCTGGCATCAATCCAGTTCCCACCGTTGTTCCCGGTTCTGTAAATCCCTCCCGCCACGGTTCCCGCAAAGAGGCGACCGTTACTGGCGGCAAGAGTATAGATGGAGTAAACCATACCCGGCGTATATGATAGACCGTTGTTGACGGCCTTCCAGGTGGCGCCGTTGTCTGATGAAATGAATACTCCCCCCCCGTCACCGGTGCCGGCAAAGAGATCGCTTCCGCTCACGGCAAGTGAAAAGACGTTTGTGCTTGTCAACCCGGAATTTATCGGGGTCCAAGACATCCCGCCGTTTTGGGAAAGAAAAATTCCAGACCGAATGGCGTAGGCATACAGATTATTGCCATCTGCTGCCATCCCGTTAATCTGGGGATAGGAACTCATATCGAGCGGATCGCCGGTTAATCCTTGGTTGACCGCAGTCCAGGAACTGCCGTTGTCCGGAGAAGCGAATATTCCGCTATGAAGCGTGCCCGCGAAAAGTTTACTGCCGTTCACTGCTAAGGAAACGACGGTGTCTTTTGCCAGCCCGGCATTTGTTTCGACCCAGTCATTCCCATTGTTCTTTGAAGAAAACACACCGTTGTCGGTCCCGGCAAGAACCATTCCGCCGTCGATCGCGAGAGCACGAATAGGTGATCCCTGCGGCCCGGCGGTCTGAACCCATTGACCATACACTTGGACTGCCATCAGCAGCCCAACAATCATCGTCAGTTTTTGATTGATCCTTTTCATGCTTGCACCCCTTTTGACAGTGCCTACGGCCACGCACTGACCATAATAATGTGCAAGGATTATGCCGAGGAAATGTTCGAGCGATCAGGATAAACGAAGCGGGTTTCCGAGGAAGATTCGCAGTCCTGATAACCGTAACAGCAAATACGGGAATGATGCCGGATTAGCGGTCCAGAACGATGATCCTTCTGGTCGAATTGTCCTTTTCCGAATGGAGCAGGTAGACAACGTTTCGTTGCAGACTGAACAACCCCGCCACCCTTCCGAAAGCGGTGTAGGCGACGTAGCCGGGTTTGCCTGCAAGCAAGAGGAATTCCTTGTACGACAGCACTTGAGGGTGGTTGTTTTCAACCACTTGTGAAGTGCGAAGACCGTTTATGGTGCCGGTACCTGTCTTGCATTCGTACGCCCCGATGTCCCAGGCGTTCCCCTGCGGACGCTCGGTAAATTCGTTGTCACAGGTGAAGCCGGGAAGAGTTACGCCGGCATCGACCGCCGGGCTTGTTGCCAAAATGCTCAGGTCCATGGTCTGACAGGCGGTCGGGTAGCCTGTAACGTTTGCGAATTTAACGGCAGCGGCCGATGAAACCTGTAAGCTGTGGGTGTCGTAACCGTACGATTGCCATTGTGCGAATGTCGCGTAGCGGGCAGGCGTTATCCTGACGAAATCCTGTTGCTGGACAACGTTATAAAACAGATTATAATCGCTTATCAAGCCAGTTTCGTCTATGACGGCCGTGTAGGCTATTGACGATTGATAGGTGATTATGATGTTATTACGGATATCGGAGTAACCGTTGGTTTCGAGGAAGACTCCGGCCGGTCCGTTGCTCCCCGTGAACGCATTCGGGGCATATATCGTATTGTTATAGAATTTTGTGCCGGATGATGTCCAGGAGAAACGTGTCGCGTAGTATCCATGAGGATTGACAAACACATTGTTGCGGACAGTCGTGGAATCCGCGTACGAAAGAAAGAGCATGGCGGTACCGCCGAACTCGTCAAAACTTTGATTATTATAAAAAAGATTTCTTTCCACTATGTTTTTTACCGGGTGTTGGCTTGTCGCCCCGCCTTGACGGATAAATATGTAATCCGTGTGAGGAATGTTGGGATCATTGGGGATACCCCAGTAGCCCGCATCGTACTGATACAAATCGTGGATAGTGTCGTCACACGCATCATTGCCGGTGCACAGATCATAATCGCCGCCGATATCTATGCCCCAGGTGATGTAATCGTGAATATTGTTGTGCGAAAATGTGCAGTTGACGGAACCATCGACCTCAATGCCTGACAAACCGGTTCGGGTGATTTGGCAACCCGTGATCACGCAACTCTTCGGCCTCAGCATGTTCACGCCGTTACCTGCCGGGATAATCGATCCGTCGTTTTGCCAGTATCCGACATCGTGCAGGTAACAACCGGCGATGGTCACATTGCTTGCGTCATCGATCTTTATTGCGGCCCCGCCCTGCCAGGCTACTCCGGTGTATTTCATGTTCTCAATCTCAAAGTTCTTTATCGTTACATAGCCGGTTGCGCCAGACGTACCGCTGAAGCCGTACGACCGCAGATTTTCTCCATCGATGAGCGCTTTCCCGGTTCCCCATGTTCCGGCCGAATTCCCGTCATAGGTAATCTGCGCCGAGGCGGAACCGGACCATTTGACCGAGACTTGGCCTTTGTAAACAACACCACCCCGAAAGATAACCGTGTCTCCTGCCACCAGGGAAGTCTGCGCCGGCACCTGGGACGCGGCGGAATCTCCGGGACAGTTCTTCCATGCGCTTGTCTGGGCCACTCCTGTACAGGCATTTGAGCCGCCTGAGAAATCAACATAGTACGTTGCAGACCATGATAGCGAACTGCCGAAAAAGAGCACCAAAAAGAAGACTTTCTTCATTTTTTTATTCTTTTTTGTTAATCGTTTAAGGGAATTGCCGCAACTCACCTTAACGCCTGAACGTGACTCATTATCTTTTATCAATCTTTGAACAACTCTACATCATCGCACCCTGGATTACACACTTCGCGCGTACTCCTCACTCACCTTTCAAATATACCGAAACTCTATCGGATAGTGAGAAAAATTCACAGAATTTCCGAACGGCCTTTTTTTCCCACCTCCTTTCTTGGACAACCGTTAATTAATTCGTTATCTAGGGGCCGGATATTGGCAGTTTTCTTTGAATCCTATAAGCGAGCGCATTGTCACTGTTTTCCCGGGGCCGTGAATATCCAGTACCGAGGCGAAGCGTCTGGAAATTGCTATTTTTCTTGAGCTATCATCAGAAAGCGGAAGAGGCGGACCCGGAAGCAAAGATACGCTCCTGCAAACGCCCCGACCGTGTCGCAAATTAGATCGGACAGTTGCGAGCTCCTGCCCGGCAGAAACACCTGGGCGAGCTCGATGCCGAGGCTGAATGCAAACCCCGCGAGGACAACTGCCGCAATCACTTTCCGGCGTTTCATGCCTTGCAGATGCGAGAGAAACCGTGCGAGAAAAAAGCCAAAGGGGCTAAAGCCGATGACGTTTACGGCGATATCACTATAATACGACTCATCGTTGGTAAAATCGTTCCAGAACGGCACAAGCACGTTGCCCCCGATGATCGGGAAACGGCTGCGAACCGCCATCGCATGGCGGCCGCCTGAACAGCTGCGCACAAGCGAAACAGGCTTCGTAAACGCAAAACCCATGATCTGCTTTCCCTGGCGCGCGCTGTCGCACGCGGTGCAGTCTACCGCGCTGAGGCCATGCATCGAGCGTTGCGACAGATCGCCCACAGCCAGCGAGAAACACTGCAGGGTGCCGTTCCAGGTAAATTTGCCGGTGAGCGATCCGCCCAGTGCAAGGCGGAGGCGACCGCGCGTGCTGCTCCCAAACAACCGGAAGGTCTTGTCCTCAAGCGCCTGCCGGTTGTCCACAAAGATCCTCGTTCCGCTGGGACCGGTGATGATCACAATATCCCGCGTTGTTCCCGCGCGGAGCACATCACGGACCGAAACCTCCTTTTCTGCGGTGCTTCCCAAGGCGGTACGGGCTTCGAAGGTCTTGAGGATAAGATGGGATTTCCACTGTCCCACAACGGCGCAAAGCCGACTACCTCTCGTAAACGAGACAATCTGAGAAATGAACCACGAAGATTCCCCGGCAGGGCGCAGACGGACCGCAAGGGTTACCGTCGATTCGGCGAGCGCCGTTCTTTCTGCCACATCCAGTACGCCGGTATCGTAAATAGCCGCAGGGCGGGAAAAGGAAATTCCTTCTTCGCTTTTTTCAAACACTGCCCTGTTGGGAGGGCAAAAAGTAAACGGCCACAGGCCGGCGCAAAGCATGAGCCCCACCACACCCGAGGTGATGCCTCCATAGACAAAAAGGGCTATCGAATGCGGCGGAACTGTTCTTGACATTTGCGCCAGCACCGTCTATCCCTTGTCCGGCGCCACGGCGGAATAATAGCTCGAGTAGTGGTAGTACTTGGCAGACCGCTCCGAAGAAACATCGTTGAGGACAAATCCCAGCACTTTGCCCTCTATAACCGGAAATTCGCCGATCTTCCTTGTTAATTCGACAACATTGGTTTGGCCGGCGCGGGCCACAACAAGAAAGCCGGAAAACAGCGGCGCCATCACCGCCGCGTCGATCACTGCTTCCAGGGGCGGCGAATCCATAATGACGAGCTGGAAACGGCGCGCGAGTTCTTCCTTGAGCTGGGCAAAGCGTTCCGACGCAAGTAATTCGGACGACGACTGCACAGGCGTCCCGGCGCTTATAAAAGACAAAGCGGGAAGGCCGGTGGCTTGAATGAGGGACGTAACCGTTTCCGGCGTCACTGCATCCCGAGATGCTATGAAATCGGACAAACCGGGGCTTTGTTTCTTTCCAAACCATTTGTGCAGCGTTCCCCGACGCATATCGCCGTCGACCACAATTGTTTTCAACTGCTGCTGGGCAAGGGCACATGCCAGATTGGCGGCGATGGTCGATTTCCCCGCACCCGGCTCCAGGCTCGTGACAACGACGCTTTTTTCCCTAACGTCAAATAGCCTCAACATCATTTTTGTCCTTAGCGCCCTGAACACTTCCTTGGAAACGCCTTCTTCGTCCTGGAAGATGGCGCTATGCACAGCGCCATTGTTTAGGTGCAAGCCGTTCCAATGTCCGTTGTGACCCGCTTTGCGCAAACCGTCGATCTTTGGGACTCCTTCGAGCACCACGCTTCCCGTTTTAAGAACAAAGTCGTCTTCCGAATGTGCGGTCCTGTCGAAATAGTCGGCTACAAGCAACGGAAGAACGGTAAGCGCAAGGGATACGACAACTACCAGACCGAGCATTTTGGGTAGGTTGACAGGCGGCGGTATCGGCGGCACCGCCTGGTCCATGACAAACACTTCGGCCACTTCGCCGGTGTTAAGCACCTTTGCCTGGTTGTACCTGCTGAGTACGGTTGAATAGATGTCCGAAAAAATCTGGTGGCGCCGTTCGAGCTCGGCAAGCTGCAGTTCCTTGCTCGGAAGGCTCTGGAGTTCGCTGTACATGGACTGAATGTCGGTGGTCTTTCCCGCAAGAGCCGACTGGGTTGACAAAATATAACTCTTGAGCGATCCTATGATGTCGTCGCTCAGTTTTCCCAGTTTCCGGGTGTTTTCCAATCGAAGCGGATGGTCGTCGGCGTAATTACGACCAAGGTCGCGGGCCTGAGCGGTAAGATCGCTCAATTCTATTTGATAGGCGGACATGGAGGTAACGCTCTTTGCGGCGAGGAACGCCACGATCTCTTGCACGATGCCAAGCCTGTCGTCGGTCGAGGCGGCCGAAGCCCTGGCAGCGAGTTCCTGGGCGTCCGCCAGAGACTTCTTTGCCTCAAACGCTCCCTTTTCCATCTGGCCCAATCCGCTTACGCGCTGCTTCACATCTTCCGAGAGTCCCACTGTCGGGTTGGCCGCGCGAAAGCTTCTCAGCATCTCGGCAGACGACGAAAGGTCGCGGCTCACGGCCTCCAGCTGTTTTTCCAGCGAGGCCACCACGCTGTGCGTTCGCGATGCCTTGAAACTGGCGTTCTTCTGAACAAACGCGTCGGCAATGGCGTTGGCAACTTCGGCGATGAGCCGATAGTCGCGTCCCTTTACCGTCACGGCAATGTTCGACACCCCGCTGCGGGAGTCCGATTCCTTGACCGTCATTACGTCGAACAAATTCTCCACCGCGTTTTGAATGGGCCTTATCCTGAACCCGAAATCGTGCGGTGCGGCGCGGAACGGCGGGCAAAATACGAGGCGCATGCCTTGCCCGTTGAGGGTCGAAAGATCGGATATTCTTCCCTTGTACACTTGTTCCGCGGATCCAAGCGGAATGATATCTTCAAGCGAGAGCCCGCTTCCTGACTCTTTCGCAAAATACACCACGAAGGAATCTTTGTTCTTCTTGTCGATTGCGAACCGGTAGTCCCCCGCGATTGCCTGCGAATCGACAAGTACCGAGTCGAAAATCGACCCTCGATCGAACTTCCGTACCGCAAGCTGAAGCGAAAGCGAGCGCACAATGTCCTTGAGAAACGTTCGGCTCAAAATGAGATCCGACTGTGCCTGCATCAGACCGCTTACGTCCTTGATCGCCGTGAGGTCCGCGGTATTCTCCACCCCGATGATGGCCGTGGTCGATTCATCGTGACGCCTATTGATAAAAACGATCAGAGCCGCCAGACAGATGCACGTTATGACGGCCCCGGAAATAAGCAAATACCATTTGGATCGCCACACCAAATGTCGGTAGTGCCGGATCCGCTGAATCGCCTCTCCCCTCTGCTGGCGTGATCGGTCAAGATGCGTGGCGGTTTGCATTACTTAGTCCCTCTGTAAGTCTGATACACATAGTAGACAGTTGCCGATGCTGCCAAAGCGGATACAGAAACGCTGATAATGGGAAGGACCCCGGTGGTGAATATTTCCCATCCGTCCCGCTTGGGGACGTGCGTAACCCAGAGTTGGTCCCCGGATTGAATCCCGATGGTTTTGAGAGACGCTCCCGACTGGATGGACGCGAGCAGGTTGTTGCTCACGGTCTGCCCGCTACGCTCCCATGTAATCTTCTTTATGCCGTCTTCCCGCGCCGGTCCTCCCGCCATTGCAATTGCTTCCCACAAAGACGCCGATGGGCTGATGTAAAAAAGCCCCGGCTTGGAGAATCCGCCCAGCAGGGAAAGACGCATGAGAGGCAGCACCTGGACGGTGGGATACCGGAGAAACTGGAGATACACCGAGTTGAGATACAATGAAAAATTCCTCTCGGGCATGGTATCTATCTTCACTTTCCCCACAATGGGAAGAAACACGCAACCGTCGTCGTCGATATGATATATGCCATTGACGAAATGCAGGGAGTCCTGGAACACGGCTATGCGAACCGCGTCACCTTTCGTAAATGGCCGCTCCGCACTTTGGGACAACGGTCCTTCGCCGTGCCAGCTTTGCGGCTTGGGCATACCGGAGGCGTTTCCCAATGTGAGGGAGAATGGCTGGCCGGTATTCAGCTGCGATTGGGCAAAACCTTCACCTGCGCAAAACAGCAGGATTGCCGAACAGTACAGAAAGAATCGGGCGCTGTGCCCGACCGGCAGGAATATTCTTGGTTCGAAGCACAGAAGCCGTGCGTTATCTTGAGTGATCTTTCTGATGTCGCCCGCTCCAGTTGAGGAAAACGCTTCACGTTATCTTCACGTGATATAGGTATGCAATAGCTGTGCCGCTCAATAGACTTATCCCGATCCGCATGGTTGTCGCGAAGAGATTTTGAAAAGAACCCGGGGCAAGATAGACAGCACCGATTAAGCAGTGCAAAGATAGAATTGCGGATTTATAGTAGTGCAAGAACAGATTTCGCACAACTGGAAAAGGGCTCTCAGAAGTGAGAATGGCAGTTGCCGCAAACGCGGTGGAATTCCGTCAGCAGGATTTGAATGTACAAGAGATGAGTCGGGAAATGTCAGAACGCGGGTTTTTCGTCACGGATGAGCTACGGCAAGCCCTTTGGCACGAGTTTTGTGCTTACACCAATGCCGTAAAAGGGGACGATTATGCCCAAAACGAGAAAAATCAGGAAAGTTCTTAAGGGTAAACCAACGCTCGAAGGCGCCGGGGTTCATTTGAAACGGGCTTTCGGAAACGACCACGTACCGGAATTGGATCCATTCCTCCTGCTCGACGATTTTCATTCAAGCAATCCGGCTGATTACGTAAAGGGATTTCCATGGCATCCGCACCGGGGGATCGAAACCATTACCTATGTCTTGCATGGTGAGGTTGAGCATGGCGACAGCATGGGCAATACGGGTATAATTTCATCCGGAGACGTTCAGTGGATGACCGCAGGCAGCGGAATCGTCCATCAGGAAATGCCCAAGGGCTCAAAAAGCGGACTGATGTGGGGGTTCCAATTATGGGCGAATCTTCCCGCTTCGCACAAGATGATGCCTCCCCGGTATCGCGGCATTGTGCAAAGCCAAATTCCGGAAGTCGTTTTGGAAAATGGCGTGAAAGTGAAAATAGTCTGCGGTGCGGCACACGGCGCGGTCGGGCCGGTGCGGGATATTGTGACCGATCCCGAATACCTTGATATTTCTGTCCCTGCCGGCACGCTTTACACACGCAAAACACCCAAGGGACACACCGTATTCTCCTATATCATTGACGGTTGCGGATGTTTCAATGATGAGCACGATCCCTACGCCTTTGAAATGAAGGGCAGCAACTACTTCGACATGTCCCGGGACTCGTTACTGCGCCGCGAATCTTTGGTGATCTTCGGCGATGGAGAGGAGGTCTCGGTTGCCACGGACAAAGAACCGATACGGTTCCTTCTGGTTTCCGGAAAACCAATCGGCGAACCGGTGGCGTGGTACGGTCCGATCGTCATGAACACCGTAGACGAGTTGAAAACCGCGTTCAGGGAATACGAAGACGGAACATTTCTTAAGCATCAAGGCTCAGCATGACAAACCCAAACAAGGAGGAAGAAGATGCCGGTTCGTAAAGCAGAAGCAGTGTGGAACGGGACTCTTGCAAAGGGAGCCGGAACCATGAGCGTGGGAAGCGGTGGCCTGACACAGGGCTATTCATTTTCATCACGGTTCGAAAACGGCAAAGGCAGTAATCCGGAAGAACTTGTGGGCTCGGCCCTGGCCGGCTGCTTCTCGATGGCACTTTCGATGATGCTCGAACAGGCTGGTTTTCCGCCGGAACAGATTCATACGACGGCGCTTGTCCACATTGAGAAAGACGGAAGCGGATTTTCGATAACATCCATAGACCTTGACACACAAGGGACCGTTCCGGGGTGCAGCGAAGAGGCATTCCAGACACAGGCAAACGCGGCCAAGGTAAACTGTCCCGTCTCAAAGGCGCTGGCCGGCACTGCAATATCCTTGCGTGCAAGGCTTCTGTCGCCGAAAGCTCACTAACCCTCTCTCCGGGACAGGTACAGCCGTTCCCATCGAACATTGAGACGGCCCAGCCTGGCGAAAACAGGTTGAGGGAAACGTGCTACGGGAATATGTATTTTCAAAAGAAGAGTAGGAAACGCGGTGTACTCTTGCGCAACACGTCGGATAAGATTGAATGTTGAGCGGGCCCCCGTGAGCCGATGAAGTAACCAGGCGACGATGACATTCGTGAGGACACAGTATGCATCCAACTGAGCCACACAAGCTGCTGACCGATCTGCAGGAAGAACTGAAGCGAACCAGCTTTCCGGATCCTGCAACCAGAGAAAGGGTAATGAACCTTGTCGATCTTATTGACCGTTCCGTGGCACGGGAATCGGGAGTGGCTTTGAACCGCAATGAGCTTGTGCAGTCTCTCAAGGAGTCGTTGATGCACCTGGAGGTTTCGCACCCTGCAATCACTGCGGCCATCAACAACATTATAAACACCCTTAACAATATAGGAATTTGACATTCTTGATTAAGAGTAATCATGAGAGGGCCGAGCATTCTATGAGGACTTGCAACATTGCGCTGCTGGGTTTCTTCTACGTTTTCTTCGCAACCGTGTCCCTCTATTCATGCTTTGCGCAGGATGGCGCCGGACATGCCAGGCTCCAAACCTTCATTTCATATTACGAAGACGGAGAGTATCAAAAGGCCGCCGACAGCCTGGGAGCATTGCTGCCGTCCGTTGCCGGCGGCAGAGACGAGGTGGATGCGTACAAGTATCTCGGGTTCTCTTTTGCAATGCTCAACTGGGTCGACAAGTCCAAGGAAACTTTTAAGACCGCACTGAAGAAATTCCCGCGCATGGACATCGACACGCTTGAGGTCCCGCCGAACATTGCCATCATATTCAGGCAGGCGAAGCTCGAGCGAAGGCTGGAAACCATGGATACCTTATCCATGCGAAAACCGGTTGTGGTGGTCGAGAGGAGAAATGTCGCGTTGCCCACGGTGCTTTTGTCCATTTCCATCGTGAGCGCGGTCGTGGGTGCGGAACTTTTCTACAACGGATTTCAGCAGTACCAGCAGTACAAGCAGTACAAGCCGCCGGCCAACACGCCGGACCAGAGCGTTCTGGACAAATACTACTCCAATGCGAGAAACTCTTATGTCGGCGGCGCAGCGTGCGCGAGTGTTACAGCGGTGCTTGTGCCGGTGTCGCTTTATTTGTTCCTGAAAAAAGAGCCACCCGCCAAGAAGATAAGGATTTCCTTTACGAACCGGGGCTCGTCGCTTGTCTGGTTGTTTTGATTGCAGGAAACGATTTCACCGCTATGAGGTCTCCAAATCTACGCAGCTTTCTATTGTTCGAGCTGAATCTTGACCCGTGTCACCTCTCCCCTGGCAACATGCACGGTTTCTGAGAACGGCTTGAAACCCTCCCGCTTGAGGGTCACCTGGTGGTCACCCTCTGAAAGAGAGAGAGGCTTCGGCGTAGGAGTTGTACCCTGGAATGAGTCATCCACGTAGATATCTGCCCAAGGATACGAATGAACGTGAAGGAGGCCGACGCCTTTTTCCAGTTGCTTGAGAGAAATAGTGACGATCTGCGATGCATCGGCCCGGATCGTGATGGATGCGTTGTACGCTGCATATCCCTCGGCAATTGCATACACCGCATGAGGGCCCGCCGCAAGCCGCTTCCCGTGCGTCAACTCATCAAGAGGCGCCTTTCTTCCGTCAAGGAAAATGGCAGTCTGGGCCGGTTCCACTGCCGCTATCAGGATGCCGTATTTTGAATCTTGCCGGGAAGCTCCAAGCCTTCGCTCAACGGAATTGTCATGAGCAGACGCAGCCGCTCCAAGCGTGCGCGGCACGGTTTGGGCGGGCCTTCGCACGTTCGGAGCAATCGCGGTGAGTTCGTGCCCGAGAGCAGCGTATTCCGACAACATTTCTTTTCCCGTGTCCGAAGGCGCGGCCGGAGCAGCCTGACTATCACGCAGCGACGCACGCGCGACGCTCTCCTTATCACTCTTCTCCAAAAGGTTTCTTGAATCGATGGTCCGGTTCTTCTGCGAAAACATGATTGCCGGTGCCGCTCCCAGGGCCGCAATGCAAAGTATCCCAACCACAACTGCGGGAGCCTTGGAGAATCTTGACTTCCTGGATTTCACTCCCGGCGCCGGGCCCGCGTGCACCAGAATATCCCGCGGCGACAATCGTGGCGTTATCCGGGAGTTCTGCGAATGTCCCGCAAATTCCTGCGACAGCATATCACGAAAACCGAATTTCTCCGCTTCTCTGAAGTGGATGTCGGACTTTACCTGGTCTCCGCCCGAAAGGCACTCGTTCCCCTTCTGCATATGATAGCTTGCAAGCAGGTTGTAGAGCTCAGCAGAAGCCGCTTCCTTATCACCGACGAATTTTTCTATTTCCTTCTCACTATCGCGAATTCCCAGATCGAAGAAGTAGTTCTCGAGTGATTCTATTAACGGCTCCAATGAGCCAAGCCGCCTTTTCGGGTCTTTTTGAAGGCACGATCTCACAGCTTCGGCGAGATCGTCCCTCATGGCAGGAACGCGCTGCTGAATGTCCTGCTCCTTATCGTGAACAATTGAGTAGATAACCGTTCGCACGCTATCGGAGGCGAACGGAAGTTTTCCGCACAGCAGGCGGTAGGCAAGAACGCCGACTGCCCAAATATCCACCCGGATATCCTGTTTTGCGGTTCCGCTTGCCACTTCAGGGGCCATGTACCCCGGCGTAATGAATATGCTTGAGGCGTCCTTGTTGTCTGCGGCGTTGGAAACTGCCTGGGCCAGCCCAAAATCAAGTACTTTCACCTTGCCGGTTTTTGAAATCAGGATGTTGCTCGGTTTAACGTCACAGTGTATTGTCCCCTGTCGATGGGCGTACTCCAAACCCTTTACGGCTTGAAGCAAAACCATAAGCCCAATCTCGGTTGGAAACGGTTGCCAATGCATGAGCTGCTGCAGGTCGGGACCGTCCACAAATTCCATTGAGATAAAAAAGGAGCCGTTGTCCGCGCCAAAATCGTATAACCGGATGATGTTATCGTGATCCAATGCTGCGGCGGACCTTGCCTCATTCTCAAACATCTTGATGAGTTTCGCGTCCTTGTGCAGATTGGAGGCCAGTTCCTTGATTATGACCTTTCTGCCAAGCGAAACCTGGGTGGCAATGTAAACATTACCCATTCCACCTTCGCCCACCTTACGGATATCCGAAAAATCTTTCAGCGAAAAAGCCATCTAACTCTTTCTCCACTGTGTAATTAAGACACGTCGTCTTGGACTCCTTCTCTTCAACCCGGGCGATGCGTATCTCTCGCCGGCGACATAACGATCATGATTGCCCTCACCTATATTGGTATGCAATTGGCATGCCTTCAGCACCGGTTACATGCCGAAAATGGCTTGTGGCGAGCATAAACGGCCCGCATGTGGTTTGTGAGGGGAAAGCGAGGTGGGGTTCATCATGGAACGCCGGCACGCACGATAACTTCGAGCGCCGTCATGAGTGTCTACGCCGGGTACGTTGAGTGGAATACGGATGGAAATGGAAATTGATTTACGGTGAAGATTGGTCCATCTTGTCAATTTTGGCAGCCAGGATGAAATCGTTGGCGGACAGACCGCCAACGGCATGCGTGGAAAGCTCCACAACCACCCTCTTGTAGAACACGAGTATGTCGGGGTGATGATCTTCCGCGTCGGCCAACGAGCCCACTCGCGAGACGAATTCGATGCCATCGAGGTATTTTTTAAACTTTGTTTCCTTTCGGAGCATGTGCGTTCCCTGACGCACAATTTCCCATCCGGAAAGTTCCTTGAAGTACCTATCTTCGTCAACTTCGGTCAAGGGCGGCGTACCGCCTTTACATGGAACACAATGTCTCTGGCTGAGGTTCATGTGCCTGCTCCTTTAAAGCCTTTGACAACCGCATCAATTGCACATTAATATTCATCCTGATGATTCCATTCCGCATTTTCCAACCATTCGTTGGGATGTCGCTGGAATTCCATCATTTGATTGATAAGGCGCACATGGGTGTGTTCCTGGTGGATAATGAGCTTGAGTACCGTCTTCTGCTCCTCATTTGCCGTGCGGGCCTCGGCATCGTTGTAAAATGCTATACTTTTCTCCTCAAGGCTCAGCGCCTTTTTGTACGCGTCCTCGTGGTCGATTGCCGGTGTCCCTGCGGTCACGAAATTCCTGGAGATTTCTCGAAAAACCTCTACTGTTTTTCTCACCAGGTTTGTGTCCTCCACGGCAGGCGCCTTCACATTTCTCTTCCAGGCGCTGAATATGTCGTAGTGCCGTCTTTCTTCTCGCGCAAAAAACTCGAAAATGCCCGCGATCTGCCGAAGCGGGGTCCTTGCGGCAAGGTCCGTATAGAAGTCGATTCCTTCGGTCTCAATAGCCATCGCAAAATCCAGCATGTCCATGGTGTAAGTCCTTTTGTTATGTCAAGGTGCCTTTGGAAGCGTAAAGTAAAAATGAGATCCCTTGCCGAGTTCCGATTCCACCCATATTTCTCCGCCGTGCGCATCTACAATTTCTTTTGAGATTGCAAGCCCCAGCCCCATTCCTTTCATGCTCTTCCCGTTCGCCTTTGGGCTTGTCTTTGCTTTGTAATACTTCTCAAAAATCCTTTCCCGGTCTTCTTCCTGTATTCCGGGGCCGCAGTCCTTGACCCCGATTCGTACCGCACCGTCCTTTTCGACGGCGGAAACGGTTACGCTGCATTCCGGTCCGGTGTAGCGAACCGCGTTATCGATCAGGTTAATGAGAACCTGTTTGACCTTTTCACAATCTGCCATGACGGAAGCAACGTTGGAATCCGGCAAGGCTGCTTTCACGGTTACATTCGGCGGCGGCCGAAGCGAGTTTAAAACATCGCGTATCAGGTCGCACACGTTTGTTTCCTTCAGGTCGAATACGGCGCGTCCCTTCTCCAGTCTTGCAACGTCGAGCAGTTCCTCCAACATGTGATTGAGCCGCCGGCCCTCCGACAATATGATCCCCGCATATTTCTCGCGTTCGCCCTCGGCAAGAAAGATTTCTTTGGAAAGGAGGGTTTGGGCGAATCCGATGATCGTTCCGAGCGGAACGCGCAATTCGTGTGATGCAATAGATAGAAAATCGTTCTTTATCTTGTCGAGGGTCCTGAATTTCTCAATTGAAATCTCGAGTTCCTCCTGTTTTTCCCGGAGGGACTGGTTCGTTTGCATCAAATCTTTGTTGATTCTTTGAGCGATCGCCTCGGATTTCAGGCGTTCGGTAACATCGGCGATGGCAGTCCTGGCCCGCACGGGTCCGCCTGCCGGCCCTTTTACCAGCATCCCCGAAAGCATGGCGGCAAACCGACCGCTGTTGCGTTTTGCAATCCTGAGCCCAATCGCCTGCGAAGAGCCGGAATCAAAGACCTGTTTGCAAAATGAATCGAAGGAATTCCGGTCGCATCGAACGACGAAGTCCGCAAATTGCATTTTGATAAGTCGGCTTCTGTCAACGCCGACCATGGATGCGAAGGCAATGTTCGCTTCGAGAATAGCGCCCTTCCTGTCGATTGAAAAATATCCCATCGGCGCGAAATCGTAGAGGTCCCGGAAATTCCTTCTGGACTTTTCGAGCACTTCCCGAATTCTGCGCAATTCCCGGTTTTGCGCCTCAAGGTCATGTTGGTGCGCCTGCAAATCGGAAACCAGCCTGTCGAGGTTGCCTGCGGAAAGGCCAAGTTCTTCCCTCGGATCGGAACCTATTCTTTTTTCAGGTTTTCCCATTCAATCCTCGCAAACCCGAAATGCCGCGTCCGCACGGGATCCGCGCACGGCAACACTTCTTCCCTCCCCGCCCTTGGGAACAATCCGGAATGAAATGACAACGCACGGGCTGTGTTATTCAACCTGTTTATCCACTTCAACCCGGTTCTTTCCGCTTCTCTTGGCGTCATAAAGGGCGGAATCGGCTTTTTTTACCAGCTCCTGAGGCGTGCGTATCTTCTCACCGCACGACGCAACACCGATGCTCACCGTCACGCTTCTTCCGTCAAAACTGCTCTGCGCGACCCGCACCCGCAGCCGCTCCGCAAGCGCGCCCGCGCTGTTTGCATCTGTCAAAGGCATTATCACGGCAAACTCCTCGCCTCCGTACCGGCAGCAGATGTCGGCCTCCCTCGCCTCCTCCCTGATGATCCTTCCAAGGCTGGCCAGCACGTCATCCCCTGTCTGGTGGCCGAACGTGTCGTTGATCTCCTTGAAATTGTCGATGTCGATCATCATAAGCGACACGACGGTGTTGTACCGTACATAACGTTTGAGTTCGGCGTCGATCTTACGGAAACAGCTTGAATGATTGAACAACCCGGTGAGGCCGTCGTGCACCGACAGGCGAACAAGGTCGGCAATATACGCTTCATCACTGACGGTGGCCGAAGGAATTTCGGTAGTCAGGTTGGAAAGATAGTCGAGCGACGCGACCGCGATACGGATGTTCCGCTTCATAATGCTTGACATCTCATATTTATGACGCAATATCCTGTTCCACAGGTCTTCGGCAGCCGACGGAGAAAAAAAACGGTGGGTTATCGCGTACAAAAGGTCTGAGTAGAACTTTTCGCCGCGGTCCTTCTTCATCGTGTTTATTGTGTCGGTCTCCGGTCCGGACAAGGGCCTGTCACCCGCAAGAGCCGACACCAGATCAAGCGACAAAGGAGTGTAAAAAAGGAGTTCTTCCAGCGATGTATCGTCCCGCCTATCGCGTGTTGCTTCGGTTTCCATTGGTTGATTCCCGGTGCAAAATGTGGTTTGACAACGTCCGGGTTTCCTCGCGGATTCAGCGATCAGATCCCCGCGCACTAAACCGCTTGACTTGTTGCAGCTGGCTTTATCAAGATACAATCCAAAATGAAGCAATCTGCATGCCGCCGAATATTCAAGATTTGCTCACCGAAGATGAAAAATGAAGATTGTCATTTCATTTCTGAAAAAACAATTCCCCGTAATTGGGAATTTCAACGGGCGAACAACCTCATGGATGAATACTGCCTGTTTCCTGCGTGGTATAGAAATTGCATATTAGCAGGTCGCTAGAAAACTCATCACCAAAAAGGAGCGAGTTATGAAGGGAAATGTGAAACTAGTTGAGGTCCTCAATTCTCTTTTGGCGGACGAACTCACCGCAGTAAACCAGTACATGGTGCACGCGGAAATTTCCGAACAGTGGGGATATGCGCGGCTCCACGGCCATTTTCAAAAACGCGCCGTCGATGAAATGAAGCACGCAGAGAGGCTCATCGGCCGGATCATTTTTCTTGAAGGAAGGCCCGTGGTTTCCGAATACCGCAAGATCAACATCGGACCGGAAGTCCCTGCACAGCTTGAAAACGACCATAAGTCCGAAGAAAGCGCCATTGCTTCGTATAACGATGCCATAAAATTTGCCGGTGATGTGGGGGATTTTGCCACCAGGGAAGTGCTCGAGTCGATTCTTCAGGACGAAGACAAGCACATCGACGGCATCGAAGAACTGCAGGACCAGATCAAACACATCGGGCTGCCGGTGTTCCTATCGGCTCAAATTAAAGAGTAGGGAGGTGTACGTATGGTTATGGCAATGATCCTGTTGTTCGCAATTGCCGCGATTGGCGGCATCATTCTTGCGGTTTTGCATTTTGGGAATAAGACAATGCCCTTGTGGCTTGCATTGCTCCACGGGCTTGCGGCGGTTACGGGAGTAATTGTCCTGATTGTCGCGCTGGCAAAACTTGCTGCCGCCACGCTTCTTGTGGCAGCACTGGCGCTTTTCGGAATTGCTGCGGTTGGCGGACTAACGCTTTTTATCGGATTCTATATTCCAAAGAAACGGTTGCCTTCACCTGTCGTAATTTTGCACGCGCTTTTCGCAGTCGCCGGGTTTGCAACTGTGCTTGCCTTTGCGCTGTCTCATTGAAGAAAATGAGGTCGCGCTGTGCCGTCCCTGCGGCAGGCTGACAAGAAAGGGGTACTTTGCCTGGGTGGCAAAGAACCCCTTTCCGCTTGCAACTGCTTAACCTCTGTCAACAACACATGTTATACCACGGCCTTGCCTTGCGACTCCTTGCCTGTCACGAATAGAACATTCCCTTTCTCTCAGGCTGTAATTCCGGAATGGCCCGAGTCTGAATATTCGGGTCCGCACTGTTTTCGTATTCCGGGTAGTGAACAAGATGGATCTTGATCTTCGCCGCTTCCTGCTGGTCGAAGAACCGGCCGAGTTTACTCTTGATCTTTGCGATAACCAGGTCCCTGTTCGACTTGTTGACTTCACTGCAAATGATGCCGACGAGTGAATTTTCCCAGTACCAGCCTTTCACGTCGATTTCGCGCGTTGATGCGCCCAGCGCCGCGGCCAGGCTTTCCAAAAGCACCGGAGCGGGCCTGCTCCGGACTTTGAGTAATTCTGCTACGTCAAGTAAAACCACCAGAAAGGCCCTTCCCGACCGTTCAGTACGTTTCCGCTCCAAAACCAGCGTTTTGCGGAAGAACTCTTCAGAGCAAATGGCGGCGGTTTGCGTCGCGTTTGTCGTGATTGTGTCCATAATGTTCGATCCTTTCCACGCTGCGGCGGCTACCCGTTACGCCGAAACCGCGTGTGCCATAATCCCGGTTTTAATGCCTTTTTCCCACCAGCGAGAACGCCTCGCCCGCGCTATCTTAATAGCAATCACCGCTATTAAACCGCAAGAATTGAGCCAATGTAACATGGGCAGGGTCCAACGCCGTCGGGTTGCCCCGAGAACGCCATAGTAGTTCACTATCCGGTTCATCTCTTAACTCACGCCGTTTGAAGACGTTGTGCGAAAGGATGACAACAGCAGCAGTGTCGGCGGAAAGGAATACCGCGGCGAAACGGCCATCAATTCCTAAATCTTCCCCCGCCATGGCGGATAATGGATCCCTCCACCATGTAAATGATGTCTTCGGCCACGTTGGTCGCATGATCCGCGATCCGCTCCAGGTGGCGCGAAATGGTGAGCATCTGCAGAAAATCGTCCACGCTGTCCGGCGCCTGCCGGATGCCGGCCTTTACTTTGTCGAACATCTCGCGATACAGCGCGTCCACTTCGTCGTCTGCGGCGCATACCGACAGCGCCAGCTTGGCGTCGAGATTGACAAGTGCGTCCAGGCAACTCTTGAGCATGGCGCGCGCCTTCTCCATCATGGTGGGAAAGTTCGAGGAGAAAACGAAATCGGGGCGCTCGGCAAGAGCCAGCGAACGTTCGGCGATGTTTACGGTGAGGTCGCCGATGCGTTCGAGGTCGTTGTTGATCTTGAGCACCGCAACAATAAACCTGAGGTCGGTGGCAACCGGCTGGTGAAGAGCAAGGACCTTGAGGCACTCCTCCTCCACTTCGATTTCCATGATGTCGACCGCCCGGTCCATGTCCACCACTTTCGCGGCGAGCTGGGCGTCGCGTTTCTCAACCGATCGCACGGCCCGCTCCACGTTTTCTTCGACCATTGCCGACAGCCGGAGGATTTTCTTCTTGAGACTGTCGATTTCCTTTTGCAAATGAACCGCCATGGTTGCTCCTGTTCTGTACCGGTTTTCTATCCCGCCGCGGGCAAACGGATGGAAAAAGTACTGCCCTTTCCAACCGCGCTTTCCACCTCGACCCTGCCGTGATGCGCCAGAACGATATGCTTCACAATAGACAGTCCGAGCCCGGTGCCGCCGAGCTTCCTGCTGCGGGCCTTGTCCACCCGGTAGAATCGCTCGAAGATGCGCCCGAGATGTTCCTGCGGTATCCCCATGCCTTCGTCCCTCACCGAGATCAGCGTTTCGCCGCTTGCGGGGTCTTTCTCCGCTGCCACCCACACGCGTTTATTGGTGTCGCTGTACTTGACGGCGTTGTCGATGAGATTGACAACGGCTTGTTCGAGCAGCGACGGCTCGATGCGCGCGGTAAGTGCGCTATTGCAGGTCACCTCGAAGGTTATTCCCTTGTGCAGACCGCTTTGCCGGCAGGTGTCGACCGCGCCTGCAACCACGTCGGCAACCCGGCCGGGAACCAGTTCCACCGCGTTGCGTTCCTCGTCGCGTTCGATTTTCGACAATGCAAGAAGGTCCTCCACGATGGTGTTGAGCCGGTCCACCTGGCCGGCGACGATCCCGAGAAACCGCTGCGCGTCCTCCCGGCTGTCCATGGCGCCGCCTTGCAGCGTTTCAACAAACCCCTTTATGGATGTGAGCGGCGTCCGCAACTCGTGCGAAACATTTGCCACAAAGTCTTTCCGCATTTTCTCAAGCAGCTTGATTCGCGTGATGTCATTGACAACCATGAGTGCTCCGATGCTGTTTCCTTTCGCGTCGCGAAGCGCACTGCCGTGCAATTGGAGGAACCGTTCTGTATTGAGTTCCGGTCCGGCGGCCGTCTGGGAAAGCAGCACGATCTCCCTCTCGGAAGGCCCCGACGCCCCAAGCGCCTCGCCGAAAAAATCCTGCACATCGGTATTCCTGATGGCCTCGCCGATCCATTTGCCCTGGGCACCCTCGGGCGCAATATCGAACAGGCTATGGGCGGCCCGGTTGAGGATGATGATGCGCTCGTCCGCGTCCACGGCGATAACGCCCTCGATCATGCTCGACAGAACCGCGTCGAGTTCGTTCTTCTGGCGCGTGATGGTGCCGAGCCGTTCGCTGAGCTGCCTCGCCATTTCATTGAGGCCTATGGCAAGCGCGCCCGACTCCTCATAGCCGGAGACCGGCAGCTTGAGGCTGAAATCGCCGGACGCGAAACGCTGGGCGCCCAGCCGCATTTCGGCAATGGGCCGGCTCACTTTTCTTGACACAAGGTAGCTTGCAAGCGCGGCGAAAAACGCCATAAGAAGGACGGCCGCCGCAATGGCGCGGTACAGACTGTTGAGCGCGGCACGCACCGCAAGCGTCGGCAGGGCGGTCCGCACCACGGCGCACAGGACGCCGGCATTGTACACCGGCATCGCCACGTACATCATGTTTTCCACGAGCGTCCGGCTGAACCGGTGGGAGAAACCGGTTTTTCCGGCAAGCGCGTCAATCACTTCCGGCCGGGTGCCGTGGTTTTCCATGGAATCCGGGTCCCTTTCCGAATCGCCGATCACTCGTCCCGAAGGCGCTATCACGGTGAACCTAGTGTTGACGCTACGCGAAATAACCTTGCACAGGGAATCGATGCTGCCCGCCGATTTCGATGCGAAGTGTTCCTCGATCTGCGACCCGATGAGTATGGCGCGCGCCTTGAGATCTTCCATGCTGTGCTGCAGATAGAACGTCCGGAAGGCGTGCGAGGAATACCAGGTCACGATGAGCACCGGAACGCCCATGATGAGAAGATAGGAGAAGTAAAGCTGCCAGATGAGTTTCTTGGGCCACACGGTCAGGCCTGCTGTTCCTTGAACCGGTACCCGACGCCGCGCACCGTTTCGACATAGTCTCCTGCCGCGCCGAGCTTTTTGCGCAGCCCGACAATCAGCACATCCACCGACCGGTCGGTGACCGGATAATTGTCGCCGCGCACGCCTTCGACGATCTGATAGCGCGAAAACACCCACCCGGGTTTGGCGGCAAGCAGATGCAGCACACGGAATTCCATGTTGGTAAGCTCCACGGGCTTCTTGCCCAGCAGCACTTCCCGGCGGCCCGGATGGACCGTGAGATCGTGAATGTGGAGAGGCTGGCTTTCGTCAACCGGCTCCGCGGATTTTCTCCGCAGCACGGTCTTGATCCGCGCCATGAGAATCTTCGGGGAAAACGGCTTCACCACATAATCGTCGGCCCCGAGTTCAAGGCCCGCAACAACGTCCGATTCCTCGCCTTTGGCGGTGAGAATTATGACGGGAACGGCGCTGGTCTTTCCCTCTTTCTTGAGCGCTCTGCAGACGTCAAGGCCGTCGACGCCGGGGAGCATGAGGTCGAGCACAATCAGGTCCACGTGTTCGTTACGGGCCTTCTTAAGACCGTCCTCCCCGGACATTGCGCTCAACGTCTTGAAGCCATCCTTGGTAAGGTTGTAGACGATGAGTTCCTGGATGTCCTCGTCATCTTCAATAATCAGTATTCGCTCTCTTGCCATAAAACCGTCCGATTTTGTTTATCGTCACTTTTGCCGGCCGCAGGCGGTGCAAAGGACACGCGGGCGGCACGTGCGGGACGTATCCTTAATATAATGCTTCAAAGGGTTGCATCCCCAATAATGCTCTTGTTGCTCTGCGCTCCCTCAATCCCCCGAAGGAGACTTGTTGGAAATAAAGGTCTTATTATGAAATCAACGTCCACCAAGTCCCCCTCCGGGGGATTTAGGGGGCGACGCCGGGTCCTTCGTGTTCCGGAGGCACCGGCGTGTCGGTATGGTGCTTCACCATTCGCGCCTGCGAATGAAATAGTTCCTCTTCGGCAATATTTGTCGACAGGTCCGCAATGCGCTCGAGGTTCTTGCTGACGCGGATGTATTCCATTGCAGCATCGATGAGCTGGGGATTCTTTTTTGTATTCATGATCGACTTAAGGATGATGCCGCGATTCATGCCGTCCACTTCGTCATCCTGGAAAAGCAGGGCGCGAGCGCGCTCCGAGTCCTCGGTGAAAAAACTGGCCAGTGCGTCATGGAGCATCGCCGTTACCGTTTTCGACATCTCCAGAAGCTCGGGCAGTTCCTCTGCAAGACCGCCGTGCGCAGCGTTCTGCATCGCCGCTTCCGCGATATTCACCGCATGGTCGCCGATCCGCTCCAGCTCGTTGTTGACAATCTGGATTGCAAGCACCAGGCGAAGGTCCACGGCCACGGGCTGCTGGAGCGCAAAGAAGGTGATGACCTCGTTGTCGATGGTGATTTCAAGCGTATTGATGGCGGGCTCGTTATCGAGCACCCGTTGGGCCATAGCCGCATCGTGCTCGAAAAACGCGCGCGTCGACGACTCTACGGCGCGCTCCACTGCATCCGCCATGGTCTTGAGCGTTTCCATGACTCTCGAAATCTCTTTTTCAAAATGTCTTTCCACGGTGGTCCGGTTTCTCCTTTTTCTAGCCGAAGCGTCCGGTTACGTAGTCTTCGGTACGCTTTGATTTTGGCGATGTGAAGACCGTGTTGGTGGTATCGAACTCCACGAGTTCTCCCAGGTAAAGAAACGCCGTAAAATCGCTCACCCGCGCCGCCTGCTGAAGATTGTGCGTCACCATGATGACGCAGTAGTCTTTGCGCAGTTCGTAGATCAGTTCGTCGATTTGCCCCATGGAAATGGGGTCGAGGGCCGAGGCGGGTTCGTCGAGCAAGACGATCTCCGGCTGGATAGCGATGGTGCGCGCGATGCACAGGCGCTGCTGCTGGCCGCCCGACAGACTCAGGCCGCTGCGGGTGAGCTTGTCCTTGACTTCGTTCCACAGGGCCGCCTTGCCCAGCACGTTTTCAACAAGTTCATCCATGGCGCGGCGGCTCAGCTTCCGGTACAGGCGAACGGGAAACGCTATGTTTTCATAAATTGACATTGGAAAAGGGGTCGGACGCTGGAACACCATGCCGATCTTGGCGCGGAGCGTGGACGCGGACGCGTTCGAGCTCACGATGTCTTCCCCGTCCACCATAACCTTGCCCTCCGCGGTCTGCCCCGGGTACAAATCGTACATCCGGTTGAGGACCCGCAGGAGCGTGGACTTGCCGCATCCGGAAGGCCCGATGAGAGCCGAGACGCAGCGGTCCGGAAAATCCAGGTTGATATCCTTGAGCGCCCGGTTGCCGTTGTAGAAGAAATTGAGCTTCTGCACCGATACTTTTATGGGTCTGGCGTTTGCGTCTTCGGTCATTTTCCCCTCCGGGCAAACAGGATGTACCGCGCGAAAATGCTGAGCGCAAGCACGGTAATGGTAATGAGCAGCGCGCCTGCCCATGCAAGATGCTGCCAGTCTTTATACGGGCTCATCGCAAACTGAAAGATGATTATCGGAAGCGATGCGATTGGCTGATTCATATTAAAGGAGTTGAACTGGTTGTTAAGAGATGTGAAGAGCAAGGGCGCCGTTTCACCCGAAATGCGCGCAAGGGCCAGAATGATTCCGGTCACTATGCCCGGACGGGCCGCCCTCCACCCGATGTTCACGATCATCTTCCAGTACGGGCACCCCAAAGCCACGGCGGCTTCGCGCAGAGTGTCGGGCACGAGCCGCAGCATGTCTTCGGTGGTGCGCACGATCACGGGAAGGGCGATCAGGCACAGTGCAAGAGCGCCCGCCCACCCGGAAAAGTGTCCGGCCGGCAGCACGACAATTGTATAAATAAACAGACCCAGAATAATGGAAGGCGCGCTAAGCAGAATATCGTTGCAGAACCGGACTACATCGCCGAACCTGGAGTTCCGTCCGTATTCAGCAAGAAACGTTCCGGCAAGGACCCCGACCGGGACGGCAAAAAGGATTGCAACCGCGACAAGAAAAATGCTGCCCACGATCGCGTTGAACAGCCCGCCGGCGCTGCCTGGCGCCGGAGTGCTCTCCACAAAAATTGCGGGCGAAAACGCGCGAAAGCCGTCCGCCGCCAGTGTCCAGAGTATCGCTACAAGAACGCTGATCGAAATGACCACGGCGACATGGAACAGCACGACCATCACCCTGTTTGCCAGCCGGCGCTTGACGAGAATTCTGGAGTCCGGTTTCATATTGGAATCTTCCGGTTGACGGAATGAAGCAGAAAACGGGTGATCATCAGGACGACAAACGTGATTATGAAAAGAATCAGTCCAAGTTCAAGGAGTGATGACATGTACATCTTGCCGAACGCTTCCGTGAACTCGTTCGCGAGCGTGGCGGAAATGGTTGTGCCCGGCGCAAACAGCGACTCCGGGATCCGGTGAGAATTTCCGATGACGAACGTGACCGCCATGGTCTCGCCCAGCGCGCGTCCCAGCCCGAGCATGATGGCCCCGATAATGCCGTTCTTGGTGTATGGTAGAATGATGCGGTAGCAAACCTCCCATGTCGACGCGCCGGTACCGTATGCCGCTTCCCTCAACGCAATCGGCACTGTGGCAAAGGCCTGCAGGCTTACCGATGCAATGAACGGCAGGATCATGAAGCTCAGGATAAGACCGGCGGTAAGCACCCCGATGCCGAACGGAGGCCCCTGGAACAGGATTCCGATGATGGGAAGCGGACCCAGCCTGTTGATAAGCGCGGGCTGAATTGTGCCTGCCATGATCGGGACGAGAACGAACAAACCCCACATTCCGTAGATGATGCTTGGGATTGCGGCGAGCAACTCGATTGTTGTAGTGAGAGTGGAGCGCAGCCGAAACGGGCACAGCTCGTTGAGGTAGAAAGCCGCTCCGAGCGCCAGCGGCGCGCCGAACAGGACAGCCATCAAAGAGGTGATGATGGTGCCCGTCATTGCCGGCAAAGCGCCGAATTTATTGGTAACCGGGTTCCACGAACCATTCAGAATAAACGATATGCCGAATTTGCGGATTGCCGGAAAACTCTGGTACGCCAGGAGGACAAAAATGGCGATCATGGTGGCGACAAGGATAAAGGCCGCAACCCTGGAAATAAGATTGAAAACAGGTTCAAACCAGTCACCGGACGCCACGCGCGGTCGCGGGCTTTCAATCGACTTGGCTTTTGCCGCCGCCAGACTTAGGTCTTGGGGGGATGCGGCAAAGCTTGTTGCCATTTCATCGGTCATGAGGCTGAACCTGCCTTTCCGATTTTCATGCAGCCGTTCGCCTGAAGAGCGTTTCTGCGAAAGATTCTTAAGCTGGTGTACCTTAATGCAATTGAAAAATCGACCAAATATATTAGCAAATCATTAGGAAAATGTTACAATGTGGTTAGGACGCAAAAACTCGGCCAACGATCGGCCTTGATAACGGCCGGTCGTTGGCCTTCAGAACATCACTCATTAGTAATCGAATTCGCCGTTGAGGTAGATCTTGTTCACTGCAATGGCGCCGCCTTGAATTCTGGGAATTACGCGCTGATAGTCGAGCGCGAATTTCACCTTGGAAACAGGAGCGTACTGCAGACCGGCGATGACTGTCTGGCCGTCGGTAGTGCTGTATTTGTTCTCCGACCAGGCGTAATCGTACCTGAGGAATACTTCGAGCACTTTGATAATGTTGTACATCCCGTAGGCGGATGCGCCATGCAAATTGTGATGAACAACGCCTGCGACTCTGAACTGGTTGTCGTATTCAAGACCAATCTTTCCCATGTTTAGAATGTTGTATCCGGCGAAAGCGGCAACGGTTTGCTGCGCAGAATCTTGGTAGTTCTTCTTCTCCGGCATCCAGTCGCCATAGAGATACAGGGTCAAATCTTTAATCGGATTGACCTGCGCCGCACCGCCGACTTTGTAGTCGCCGTACACGTCCTGGCTCGCTTTGTAACCTTCGCCGTCGGTGACGGCGGCCGTGATCTTGAGCATATCTATGGGGTTAACCTGGACCTTTGCGCCAAGATCAGCACTCGACTCCAATCCCTGCTGATCCATAAACGTCTTGTAAATATATCGGTGTGCCCAGAACGACTCCATCACGTCAAAAGCAAAATAGGGCAACTGCCCGACAGACAGTGTCGTCGCAGGAAGAATCCCGTTCCAGGCAACGTACGCGGTCTTCACGTAGGCGATGTAACTGTCGTTTATTTTGGTAGCAAGCGTGGTCGTTGTGGGCGGAACAGCGTTGAGTGTCGCGCTGGTGAGAGGATCGACGCGTGCAACATCAAGCAACGCGTCCGTGGTAAAAGAGCTGTTAAATTTGTAGTTGTAACCAAGATAGACCCGGGTTAGTTCAAACATGGACTTTTCGGTGTAGATGGTACTGGTGGCAGGCGGGTTCTTGGTGACATCGTAGTTCCAGTCCGCGTAGATCTTCCCGTAGAAATTCCCCTGCGGTTTCACTTCTGCAGGCTTAGTCTCGGCAGGCTTCGCTTCAGGGGCCTTCATTTCGGCAGGGGGCGGCGACGCTTGAGCGGATGTCGCCTGGGTCGTATCCTGCGGCTTGTCCTGAGCCGATGATGCGACCACGCCTCCTGATGCCAGCACAACAGACAGAATGCTTATTGCAGTGATTGAAAAACGCGTTTTCACTATTCCTCCTTTTTGTAAATGTTAACAGTTCCTCAGTCGCGTCCTTTTTAACAAAGTCCCTCTATGTATCCCACAAAACGGGGATACATAGAAGGCGGCTGGAAAACATTATTTCGTGTAAATCGCCTTTCCGTCGGCGGATTTAATACTCTTTGTCCAGGTTTCTTCAACCAGGTCGGAAACGGCCTTCGGGATGGGAACATACGCCAGCTCTTCAGCCATTTTTGCACCGCTGGCATAGCACCATGCAAAGAAACTGAGGGCGGTCTTCGCCTGATCGGGATTCGTTTGCTCGGTGTGCATCAGGATAAAGCTCGCTCCCGTGATAGGCCAGCTATCCTTGCCCGGCTGCTCGGTGAGCACAAGGTAGAACCCGGGGGCGTTTTTCCAATCCGCGTGGGACGCGGCCGATTGGAACGTTTCGGCGGTGGGCTTGATAAAGGCGCCGTCATGGGAGGACAGCATCGTATAGGCGAGTTTGTTCTGCAATGCATACGCATATTCAACGTAACCGATGGAGCCGGGAGTCTGGCCCGTGAAATTGGCGACGCCTTCGTTGCCTTTGCCGCCGATACCGGCGGGCCATTCGACCGACGCATTATTGCCCACCTTATCGGCCCATTCCTTGCTCACCTTCATCAGGTAGTTCGTAAAGAGAAAGGTGGTGCCTGACCCGTCGGAACGATGAACAACGGCGATGTCCTGATCGGGCAGCTTTACCTTCGGGTTCATTTTGGTTATTGCCGGATCGTTCCATTTCTTGACTTTTCCAAGGTAAATGTCGGCAAGAACCGGCCCGGAAAGTTTGAGATCTCCCGCGTTGATCCCTTTGATATTGACAACAGGAACCACTCCGCCCATGATCATGGGCCATTGCACGAGGCCGTCCTCTTTCAGCTTGTCTTCCTTGAGGGGCATGTCCGAGGCGCCGAAATCGACCGTTTTCGCCTCGATCTGCTTGATGCCACCGCCCGAACCGATCGACTGGTAATTCAGGCTGACGCCCCGTTCGCCTTTGTAGGCCTCGGCCCATTTCGCATACACCGGATACGGGAATGTTGCGCCCGCGCCGGTAATATCCCCGGCCGAGGCGCTTGACGGGATCGACAAGCATGCAAACGAAACTGCCAGACAACCCAACCCAAAGACACGTGCCTTCATGGCAACCTCCTTTTTGATGGTGTGTGTATCGACGTCTTCAAATAGCTGGCGAACCTGCAACAATTGGGTATCTTCCAAATTCCCACAATCCGAGTTAGAAACTTTCCCGACGTGGCCCCCTTTCATTTCCACGTTGCGTCCCTTCTTCGCTGCTGCCGTTCCGGCCTTCGGCGCAGGGTTGAAGAAAAAAAATGGGAGACGCCGGTTTCCTGCAAGTTAGGACTTTGTTAGAATTGGATGAGCAACAATTTTCTTGCTACGGATTTAACTGCGAAACGGTAATAAAATGCCGTGTGATTATGATTCTATAATGTGATATCGGTTAGTTTTTCGTTAGCGCAAGTCCGGAATACGGACCTACACGTGCCGGAAAGAATTTGGTCGCGTCATGGTTCCGGACGGCTAACGAATTTCTAGCAACTGTGTCATGTATTTCTAAATGACGAAGCATAATTTCCTTTCATGATACGATATTTCCTTATACTAGGCAGACGAAAGCGATGGCCTCCAATCATGGGTCTGCCCGGACCAATGCCCCTATGATCCCTTGCAAAATTCTGGTTGTTGAAGATGATCCGCACATAAGCGAGCTCATAAAGATCACGGTCTCGTCCCCCCTTTACGCAATAACCTGTGTCGACACCGGCAGCGAGGCGCTTGCAAAACTCATGGAGGATAAGCCCAACCTTGTTCTTCTCGACATTCTTATGCCGGAACCCGACGGCTGGTCGCTCTACAAAACCATCCGCAACAACCCCGGGCTGGCGCACACCCGGGTCATTATTCTCAGTGCTTTGCCAATCAAGCCCGAAGTGCTGATGGAGAAGAATCTCTTGCCTACCGACATGTTCATGGCAAAGCCGTTCGATCTGGATGATCTGAGGATAAATGTGAGGAACATGCTGACGGGCGGATAAGTGGAAGATTTTCCACACCCGTCGATTTGAAGGGTTCCCTAGTTGTCGGCAGAGGTAGTTTGTTCCAGGCTGGAAAGTGCTCAACATCCGGAACAACGACCGCTTGGGGCACCGATCCTCTTGTTGTGGCCTCCAAGGGCGGGGATCATCCGCGATGAAAAGAACGAGACAAGCGGCACCGCCAGAATCACGGCGATGCTGCCTGAAACCGCCTGAATGACATATATGCCGATCATATTATTATTTATCAATTGATAATATGAGACATCCCAGGCGTAAAGCAGGACCAGCATATTGAGTGAGGTTCCCGTGAAGGCGACGATCAGGGTGTTGGCCATGGTACCCATCATGTCGCGTCCCACGTTCATGCCGGAGTTGAATAGATCCTTTACCCTCAGGGCGCTGTTGCTTGCAAAGACCTCGTGCACCGACGCGGCAATGGAAATGGCAATATCCATAATGGCGCCTAAAGACGAGATCAGGATTGCCGCGAACAGAAGTTCACCGGCCTTCATGTGCGTTTTCCCCGCGATCTGGATAAGCATGTCCGCCTCGTTGGTGCTGAATCCGGAAAGGCGGGTGATTTTGAGGGCCGCCATCAGAAAAAGCACCGACACAACTACTCCCGACATCGTGCCGAGAATGGCGGAAAAAGTCTTTGCGGTGAAACCTCCGAGCAAGACCAGTGTCACGCACAGGGTGACCGTCACCACACCCATCGAAGCGAAGGCGGGAGAATAGCCTCGGTACAGCATGGGAATGAAAAGGAAGATGATACCGGTAAAGGTGAAAACGATTCCCAAAACGGATCTGGCGCCCCGGCTTCCTCCGATGGCGCACAGAATCGCGAAAAAAAACAGGACTAGCAGGTAAAGGTATGGTTCCCGGTTATAACTATAGATCCATGCATCATAGGTATTCTTATTGGCGGTATCGATGCAGACGATTACCCCGGCGCCTACCCGGGCCCGGACATTGGTGGTGTAGTTGAGAGTGTTCCTCACGGACATCACTTCGCCCTTGTGCTCGCCGGTAAGAACTTTGATTTTGACGGTCTGTCCGCCCACGTCTAACCCCGTCGCGCTATCTTTTGTCAATGACTCTCTCTCCACCGCTACCACGCGCGCCTTTTCATAGCGGACATAAGAACCGGGAGCCGAACTATAGAGATGATGGATCCGCGTGTGGCTGTAGAAAAGAAGTATCAGTCCCACATATATCGCCAATGCCGCGGCGCCTGCGAGAGCATGCGCGACCTTACTGTTTGTTAAATCTCTTAGCTTCATGCGAAACGTTCTTTGATCACTCTTCGGTTAACGGCACGCGTTCAACCAATAATCCACCCGCATAGGGGGGTGGATTATTGGTGAGAAACAAGCGATCAGGGCTGGATCAAAGCCAACGGCACGCTTCCATTATGATATCCCGTGATCTTGAGCAGGTAGAATCCGGAACACAGCGATCCCGCAAGAGGAATCTTTTGTGAGTAACCGTTGAAGACCCTCTGACCCAGGTCGAGCACCCTTGCGCCCGAAGCGCTGAAGATTTCGAGTCTGGCCTTTCCCTCCAGTCCTTGGACAACCAACGTTCCCTGGACCAGCCGGGCCGCCAGAGACAAACCGTGTCCCCTTGCTGTGACGGTTGGCATTGCCCGGACGGAGCCGTTCTTGACAATAGTGTAGCTGTCGATAGGCGCTGTCTGCATGCTGCCGTTGATAGCATACGTGACGATGGAGAATGTGTCGGCATGTATCTTGACGCGGGAGAATGTGGGCTCGTTTTGCTGCCAGAAGTATTTGGTGTAAACGGGGTACGTTGTCACGTTGTTGACGACGAACGTCGAGTTAAGGGGATAGTATTTGCTGCCGCTGCCCGAATTAAGAGTCATATAGAGGGTGCCCTGAGGATTCACGGCCATCACACTGTCAGCCGCCCTTGACACGGGTAGACCGCCGAGCATCTGATACGATCTGGTGTACGAATGGTCATGGCCGGACAGGACAACATCGATGCCATACTTGTCAAAAACCGGCGGGTACGCACTTCTTCTGAATAGAATGTCGGCGTCCAATGCATGGTCGGCATCACTGTACAGCGAATGATGGAAGCACACGATTTTCCACATGGCCTTCGGGTTGACGGCTGTGGCCTGCCCGATAAAGACATCGTGCGTGGCGGCGCTTTGGGTATTGCTGTTGATCACCATAAAGAGGGTGTTGCCATAGGTAAACCAATAGTCGCCGTCGTTTCCGTAAGCGGTGGCGCCATCTTGCGCCGACTGGTTGGGCAGATTGTAGTGGCACCCGTAATAATGACCCAGACCATAATCATGGTTTCCGTCAATTGTGGCAACAGGGAGGCCAAGCAATTGCGGCGTGCTAAAGTACCCGTTGTACTGCAGATCCGCACCCGTTCGAGAGGTTGTGTTGTCAATCTGATCTCCGAGCGAAATCATGAAACTGGCATTTGAAACCATGGGCACGGCAACAGACATGGCGTTCTGCCAGCCCAACGTGTCGTAACTGAGAACATTACTGTCTTGAGCGGCAATGCCGCCCGTGGAAGCGCCGATCTGCGGATCGCCTACCGCGATGATGACAAAGGAACCGGTGTCCCTGGTCTGGATCGTGTGAGAATCGCTCCACGTTGAATCGTGGCCGACACGGTATGTGTAACCTGTGGAAAGCGCAAGCCCGGTCACCGTCACCCTGTTCTGATACCACCCGGCCAGAATGATTCCCGTCGTTGAATCGTACATCGCTTGCGACGACGTAGTGCCGGTGAATTTGGCAGTATCGCCGCCGCTTGTTTTGACAATTTGAACTGCAGGAGTGTGGGCAGAGTTGGTGGCCCAGGAAAAACAGAGTTGAGATGCATCGCTGCCCGGCGTTATGTTGAGCCAGGAATTAGGGGCATGGACTGCGTCGGGAACATCGGCAATTGCGGGTGCCGCTATTGAGACCAGAACTATCGCCAAAGGCGCCAACAGAAAATTCCTGTATCTTACGAGTTTGACTGACATGGGTTCCCCTCCTTGTTAACTTCTAATCCGTTTTCTCCGATTGAATTCGAACGTTCTCCTTCGGCAAAACCAAATCCATCTTTGTGTGTTCCAGTGAGTCCTCCTTTTCTTTGAGAGTTTAGGCGGTGTGCAGCTCAACCATGATTCCGAACATCGCTGTCGAGATTTTTTCATGCCCAAGAAATATCGCAGTCCGGCGTTAGTTGTTTATGAAATGTCCATTACATTTCGATGAGATGCTTTTCGCGGCCATGGAAGTCTTCCGCACCGGAAGGTCCCTTGTCGATGCTTTTGAGGACAAACTGCCGAAGGATGATGATGAGGAAATGCCGTTTAGGCCGCGCGATCTGAGCTACAGGCACTGCGGCCGAAGCGTTGTGCGCTATGTTTCAGGAGGCTGCAACGGAATAGTCGGACGGGAGAATCACGGCGGGCGGCGCGTCAAGAAGACCATCAATCGCGGCCCCCGCGCGCTCCTTTTGACTTTCGGCATACTCCGGTCCGCACATGCCCGCGGCGGCATTTACCAGGCGCGCGCGGTCGGCATTCAGCAGGCCGGCGGCGATGAGAACGAGTTGCGAAACAATACGCCGCGGAAGCGGCAGTTCCAGGAAATCGGCCCGCCCGGAAGTGACCGCACGAATTCGGTCGTGGGCGCTCAGCGAATGCGGGGAAATCCTTCCTTTGACCGCCTTCAGCAGGCCTGCCGTTTCGTGCGCCGTACTTGTCGACGGAACAAGAAAGTGCGGGAGAATGTGGCAGCGCACCGCGGACAGGCTAGACCGTGTGTCGAGCTCGGCGCAGAACCGCTTGACAACAGATAACGAGATGGGCGACAGATCGGTCGGCACAATACTATGGTCGGAGGCGTGCAGGGCAAGTTCGTGGACAGTGCCGAATCCGGGCGGCGTGTCGATTAGGACGTAGTCGTAGCGGGATGAGAAGTTGAAAAACTCGAAGCGTTTGCGAAGCTGGAACACATCGCGCGAACTCGTGTCGCACAGCGAATCGCACAGGGTAATATACTCCAGCGTTTTGCAGGCGGTGGCGCGAAGCAGGTGCGACAGTACCCCGGAAGCATGCGCGGTGGGCGCGCCCGGATTGCAGGTCCCCGGCGCCGGAAAGCCGCCGAGCAAAGTGGACAAGTGATATTGGCACCTATCAAGATCAAGGGCAAGAACCCGGTATCCTGCTGCGGAAAGGACCCGGCACAAGAGCGCTGCAGCCGTGGTTTTTCCGACTCCCCCCTTGTATTGGACAAATGATACTGCTATCATGTGGTAAAAAATAGCGGAAGAGTGCTGGTGTGCGGTGAGGATTCGGTTAGTAATCGGTAAGCGGCCATGGCACCGGGCAACCTTCTTGCGAAGCGGCGGCGGCCGCCGCCATTCTTTTTTGCAGGGCCCGCCGGGCACGCAGTCCTTACCATTTTCTCACAGAAGGCTAATTCATGCACGGTATTTTGTTGCGAGCGGCAAGGATCCCGGCTTCGTGAATCTACCGGATTTTTGAGGGAACCTTGGTCCTTTCGCCGCGGGGTGTTGCCATGAATATTTCCAACTACATCAAGCGTCTGCCGCCCATTCCTCTGTCGGCCGGCATGTATGATGTTTTCGGCATTTTCCGCAACAATAAGGAAGCGACTTTTTTTCCGGTCGTCAACGACCTTGGCGTGGTCGTCGGCGTGGTACGCGAGTACAATCTTAAGGACTATACCTACGGCATGTTCGGCCGGGAGCTCATAAAGCGGGAACCCATCACCCACTTCATAACGCACAGCCTTATCGTGTCAATCGACACGCCGCTGGAAGAGGTGCTGCGGCTTTCCGCCTCGAATGAGAATCCCGACGGCATTGTCGTGACGAAAGACGGCGCCTACGACGGCATCGTTCTGAACGGCAGCCTGCTATGGCTGTTTGAGGAAATTCGAAAACAGACCCGCGCACGCCTGCTTCAGGCTCAGAAAATGGAATCCATAGGGACCATGGCCGGCGGCATTGCGCATGATTTCAACAATATTCTTATGGGGACCTCTAAAAATTCTGTAAAATAGTAGATTCCAAGATCATGTTGACAGATAGTATTATTTCGCGATGTCAGGGCGTCTATTTGTCTGATAGGTGCCCAAAACTGTTCTTTTTTCGGTCCCTTTGGGGGCCTTGTGCGGTCCTGTCCCGCTTTTCAGGCGTGGCACTCAAGATATGCAAAGCGTTTTATGTTGTAAACCAGGTTCAGGAGTCCTATCTTCGCCGCGGCCCTCAGCCGCCCGATACACCTGATCCTGCCACGAAACATGATTTCTATTTGAGCAAACACATGTTCTATACGCGATCTGACTTTGGATTTCTTCCGGTTCTGTGCCAATTGTGCTTCCGTCAATGGTGCGCCACGAGTCCCTTTGACACATATTTTGCTTCTGTACCAGAGATAATCAAGCCTTTGTTCCGCCTTTTCCGAATGATACGCGCTGTCGGCAAACACGTCCGCGTTCGTGTTCTCAGGATTAAGGAGAGGTTCAAGCATATTGGAGTCGTGCACTTCTGCGGATGTCGCCGCATAGTCTCGAATGATTTTATGCTTCGCGTCTACCGACGCATGGTTCTTGTAGCCAAAAAACGTCTGATCGTTCTTCTTCGTCCATCGCGCATCAACATCTTTCTGACGAAGTTTCTCAGGGTGCTTTTCCCATTCCTGCGGCGTGCCCCCGTTCTTGATTTCTTTATTCTCCTCCCGCGTGTTTCTCTGGCGAGGTACCTCGACAAAACTCGCATCTATTATTTGGCCTTTCTGGGCAGTGTAACCCGCTTCGTTCAACTGACGACCGAACAGGTCAAACAGCTTCTTGACAACGCCTGCTTGTGTCAGCGTTTCCCGAAACAACCAGACCGTTTTCTCGTCGGGAATGCTATCCTCGGAAGTGAGTTCAAGAAACCGTTTGAACGTCAATCGGTCCAGAATCTGAAACTGGGTTTGCGCATCGGAAAGCCCATACATCGTCTGCAACACGAGAATCTTGAACATCAGGATATAATCGTACGGTGGACGACCGGCGTTGCTCTTCCGTTCCTTGCGAAAAGCCTTGTCAATAACAGGACGAAAACTCTTCCAACGTATGGCCCGATTGATGGTTTCAAGAGGGTCTCCCATTTCGGAAAGCTCGGAAAGGCGATTCTCAAGGTCAAAAAGGCCTATCTGTCCCATCGCAATATCCTCCAGACGGTAGTGGGTTCGCAGGTTTGTTGTCTGGAATTAAAATAATTGACGAAATAGCCTTTGTCAAGCATTAATTGGGCAAATTAGGCAATTTTTAGAGGTCCCCTTATGCCGATACTCGGGTACGCGGAATTGCTTCTGAAATTCACGAAGAAGAAAGACACCTCGCAGATATCTTTTATCAACCAGATAATCACTGCGGGAGAGCGCGCGCGGGATCTTGTGGCGCAAATCCTGAAATTTTCCCGGCACGGCAGCGAAGAAAAAACGCAGGTACGCCTCACCGCCATGATTTCCGAGGTGCTCGAACTGGTACGCCCGTCTGTCCCGAAGACCATTGAAATTCGCGTGTCCGCGGATACAAAGAACGACACGGTGAATGCCAATACCACCGAAATACACCAGGTTCTCATGAACCTGTGTTCCAACGCGTCTCATGCCATGCGCGAGCACGGCGGCATTCTCCAGATCGTGCTTGCCGATCATTCCGGCCCGCTTCTCGGCTGGTCTGAAGATACGGAACCCCCACAGCCGTCGTGCGTGCGGTTCACCGTTCGGGATACCGGGCACGGCATCAAGCCCGAGATTCTCACAAGGATTTTCGACCCGTTCTTCACAACAAAGAGACAGGGCGAGGGAACGGGCATGGGGCTCTCCGTTGTCCACGGGATTGTCAAAGGATGCAACGGGTCGATTTCTGTGGAAAGCGAGGTGAACGCGGGCACCGCCTTCCACATCTATCTGCCGACCGTGGCGCCCGCAGCCGACGGAAAGCCCGAGACGAGCGACGAAACCTGCAGTCTGTTAACAAAAGATATCAATATCCTTTTTCTGGACGACGAGCCTATGATCGCCTTGATGGCGGAGGAGATGCTTCGTTTTATAGGATTCTCGATATCAAGCCTTACCAACAGCAGGGTTGCGTTGGACATCTTTACCGCAAATCCCATGCAGTTCGACATCGTCATTACCGACCAGACGATGCCGGGGCTCACCGGCCTGGAACTTTCGCGTAAGATGCTTGAGCTGAGGCCCGACCTGCCCATTATCCTTTGCACCGGTTACAGCGAAACTGTTTCGGCGGAAATGGCAAAAACCATGGGAATCGCCGAGTATCTGGCCAAACCGGTTGATTTCGACAAACTGAAGAGGATAATCGTGCAGTTAGTGAACAAGGCGGAAACTGCGGCACGGTAAACCGAGACCCTTGCCCGGTTTTCGTCACTCAGGCCCGAAGCGCCTTTTCGGTGTATCCGATGAGTGCTTTTGTCAACCGTATCGCGCTTCGTATCTGGGTCCTTATTGTTGTCGGCTTTATCAGGACATTTCTGAATTCTATGAAGCCTTCGTCTTCAGTTTGTCCTGTCCTCGTTCTCACGAACCCCTTTTTATTCAACGTCTGCCAATTAGCATGCACGATGCTGTTTCGAAATGAGTTCAATTCGGTCAGTTTGTATCGAAGGTACAACAGTTTGATTGCGTTACCTCTTGACTTTATCTTTTCAAGTTCCAGATAGAGTTTGTGGAATAAATCGATCTTTTTGTAGGTTGATAGATTTTCGATTACCAGATGTCCCACCTGATGCGCCCGGTCATTGATTGCTTCGGAAATTGCTCCATTCAGTTCGTGCTCCAATTTGCTCCAATTGATAATGAAAGTACCTATCAGCCGGCTGTAGGCGCCGATAGGGCTGCCTATTTTCCTGCGCGCGGGCAACGCATTTGAGGGCGGTCTGGTTTTTTCATTCATTTTGTTCTGTTTGCAAAATTGTTTCCGATTGTTTTGATGCAGTTAGGATTCGGTTAGAAACCCGTGTGCGGATAGTGCCAGCTCGCCTTATCAAGACCTCATCCGCCCCAAATAACAGCATAACAGCTTCACGATTATTTCACACCTGCGTATTCCGGGGCCGGAAATCCGCAGACGACTAATAACATACTTGTCTTGACCTAAGGAGAATAGATGCCGCACAAAACACATCAGCAATTTGATTTCGTGATACAGATAATTGGCGCTCCTCACAGCGGTAAATCCGCAATTTCTCACATGATCCAGGAAATCTTGAATAATAATCGCGTCAATGTCGCAAACGACGACATCGCCGTCCGGGCTGAGGACTTGAGGGGACCTCTAAAAATTGCCTAATTTGCCCAATTAATGCTTGACAAAGGCTATTTCGTCAATTATTTTAATTCCAGACAACAAACCTGCGAACCCACTACCGTCTGGAGGATATTGCGATGGGACAGATAGGCCTTTTTGACCTTGAGAATCGCCTTTCCGAGCTTTCCGAAATGGGAGACCCTCTTGAAACCATCAATCGGGCCATACGTTGGAAGAGTTTTCGTCCTGTTATTGACAAGGCTTTTCGCAAGGAACGGAAGAGCAACGCCGGTCGTCCACCGTACGATTATATCCTGATGTTCAAGATTCTCGTGTTGCAGACGATGTATGGGCTTTCCGATGCGCAAACCCAGTTTCAGATTCTGGACCGATTGACGTTCAAACGGTTTCTTGAACTCACTTCCGAGGATAGCATTCCCGACGAGAAAACGGTCTGGTTGTTTCGGGAAACGCTGACACAAGCAGGCGTTGTCAAGAAGCTGTTTGACCTGTTCGGTCGTCAGTTGAACGAAGCGGGTTACACTGCCCAGAAAGGCCAAATAATAGATGCGAGTTTTGTCGAGGTACCTCGCCAGAGAAACACGCGGGAGGAGAATAAAGAAATCAAGAACGGGGGCACGCCGCAGGAATGGGAAAAGCACCCTGAGAAACTTCGTCAGAAAGATGTTGATGCGCGATGGACGAAGAAGAACGATCAGACGTTTTTTGGCTACAAGAACCATGCGTCGGTAGACGCGAAGCATAAAATCATTCGAGACTATGCGGCGACATCCGCAGAAGTGCACGACTCCAATATGCTTGAACCTCTCCTTAATCCTGAGAACACGAACGCGGACGTGTTTGCCGACAGCGCGTATCATTCGGAAAAGGCGGAACAAAGGCTTGATTATCTCTGGTACAGAAGCAAAATATGTGTCAAAGGGACTCGTGGCGCACCATTGACGGAAGCACAATTGGCACAGAACCGGAAGAAATCCAAAGTCAGATCGCGTATAGAACATGTGTTTGCTCAAATAGAAATCATGTTTCGTGGCAGGATCAGGTGTATCGGGCGGCTGAGGGCCGCGGCGAAGATAGGACTCCTGAACCTGGTTTACAACATAAAACGCTTTGCATATCTTGAGTGCCACGCCTGAAAAGCGGGACAGGACCGCACAAGGCCCCCAAAGGGACCGAAAAAAGAACAGTTTTGGGCACCTATCAGACAAATAGACGCCCTGACATCGCGAAATAATACTATCTGTCAACATGATCTTGGAATCTACTATTTTACAGAATTTTTAGAGGTCCCCTTTAGGGAGGTGAGAGGCAAGTCCGTGCTTATTTCGATCTTGAATGCCGAATACGACAGGCAAATCGTCGGGTTCAAGGAGTAGCCGGCCATGCGGGGGTAGTTCAAATAATACCGATAACATTGTACCTGTCCTTTTGGAAAGGCGTCTATTGATTTAAGCATTTGCACTCAGGGAAAGGAGGATTTGCATGTCCGATTCAACAGGCAGAGACAAGATCAAGTGTTCACAGTGCGGCAAAGGGAATCTCTTCTTGCACAAAAACCTTTATCGTCTCAGGCAGCTCGGAACCGGCCCTGCAAGACTCAAAAATGATGATGCAGGAGAAAATTCAGGCAATATTGCCCTGGAACTGCGCACGTGTGATAATTGCGGCTACGTTATGCTTTTTGAGCACGGTCACGATCAGATGGTCAGCCGAAAACAAATATCGACCGGCATATCATCACAAGTCCGCCGGAGGCCAGGATCGTACCCATGCCGTGGTTGATCCATGCAATCAACCGGGCCGTTGTGCCGGTCTTCATCCTGCTGAAGAGGTAGCTTTTGACAATGTCAAGGAACAGCGCGGTGCCGACCACTCCGGCGAGGTAGACGAAAAACGGACGGGTGCGGAAACCGAAATTGACCGCGGCAATGCTCAGAAGGGTCGTCCAGATCAGGAAGACAAACGGGTTCGTCATGTTCACGACGAACCCTGACAGAAATGCTTTCAACAGGGGTGAGGGACCGTTATCCGCCGGACCGGCAACGGGCTCCCTGGGACTTGTAAGCACCATACCTATTCCGAAGACGCACAGTATCGCGCCGCAGACGATTCCGGTGGCGCGCCGGTGTTGCAAGGACTCAATCAGATGGAAAACGCCGACATAATTGACGGCAAGGAAGATAATGACGCTTGCGTAAAGACCGGCCACCACCGCGACACCGGCAGCGAACCCCCGGCGCAGGCTCACACGGAAGTTGACCAGCATGCCCGGTCCGACACCCAGAGACATGACAAAGGCGGTCAGGATTCCTTGAAGGAATTCGGTCATTTCGACCCTCACCTACACAGAATCTACCGGCGGATCATGAGCATTCGATACTGTCATGGTTAGAAATCGCCCGGGGCCGCACCCGGCGGCCGAGCTGCAGCCAATGCCCACCATCAGGATCACAATATTGACAATAGCACATCAGGCCGATGTTTTCTATTTCAGCAGGAGATCGATTCCCATTGCCCGCTCGCGGGCGAACCGTGGGAACCGCCGGTTTCCCCACAGGTGCACGAGCGGCTGCAGCACCGCGAATCCAGGATTGACAAATGCCCGCTCGAACGGGCGGTAACGCGGACGCGTCCGGAGGGCAACCGCAAAGAACGCGTTGAGGACTCCCTTGCCGATTGGAACAGCGGAGAAATCGCCGCTGGTGAAGAAGCCGTGCGGATACGCACGCTTGTACCTATCCGTGTATTCGCGGATACGGCCCGCCAGTTGAAGCGACCACTCGCCGAGGTAGTACTGGCGTGCAAGAGCAAGCAGCTCGAACGTCGCATATTGAAAATCAAAGTCCCGTAAATCGATGCTGAGTTGGGATGCAAGCCGTTTCATCTCCCTTATGCCCGAAAGAAGCTGAAACCCCTCATCGACCGCCGACTGCCGGTCGCGAACGGACCGCCGGATCAGGCGGCGAAGCGTCGAATCGAATACGATGGTGTCCCAGAATACCCACAAGAGCGGCGGCAGGCGGGTCCGCCTGAAATAAAGCGTTTGCCGTGAGAATTCCGGCAAATACCAGAGTCGCTTCATCAGTTCGTCGGAAAGCCGCATGATCTTGACAAGTGGGTCGTGATCGCGCCGCGGGAACCGCTGCCGCGCAAAATCGATGACGGCGCCCTCGGCCGTCATGCCTGTGCGGAACATCTTTACCGTTACCGCGGTGTTGATCTCGTTCCAGAGGGACGAGCCGGGCAGAAACGTCAAGCGATGAAAACGCGACCATCCTCCGGTCTGGCACCAGACATGGATCCCCGCGATAGCGGGACAACGGACCAATCGATCCCGGAATTGCTCGTACTCGTAACCGACAAATGATGGAAATTCGCCGAATCCCTCGTATTCCCTGCGCGCCTGGAATTCGACGATCTTGCGAAGGCTTCCTTCGAAGATAAGCGGGTTGAGCGACAGATACCGGAAAAAATCGGTATCACCGTACTTGTGGGAGACAATCAAGCGGCCGCTCGCAAAGCCCCCGAATACCTGGTTGTAGGTGACCGGATTCCAAATCAGGTCTCCGATCTTGTGGACCCCTACCGTCCATGTTCTCACGACAAGAAGGCGGCCGAGCCGCTCAAACACGTTGACCAGTGCGCCTATGAGGCGGCGCGCTTCCGATGCCGTGCGAATAGATAATTTCGACCGCAGATCCCCCGTAACATCGATGCCGTCGCACTCCCCCAGCCGCAGGATCAGGCCGCCGACCGCTGGAAAGCGGTCGAACAGGCGTTCGCACAGGACAGCCAGGGCCCGCGCCGTCCCTCCGACGGCCGGAGCGCCCTGCCCGGGGACAAAAGCCGCGTCAGAATTGACAAATACCAAAAGGCCATGCCGGGCGGCGACCTCGAAAATACGTTCGTACAGGTTCTGGTACCGGGCGATTTTGTCGCGAAGTCCGGCCGGATAGTCGTCGAGAACCGCCAGATGAGCCAAATCATCAATCGAAATCGCATTGAAGCCGAGTGCGGCCGCCGAACGCGCATACAGGTCAAAACGACGCACGATCTGATCGCACCACAGCAGCGGCATGTTCCCGTTTCGTTCGAGAAGCGCAAAGGGGATCTTTGACCAGTTGACAACCCGCCCCGGGGAAAGGCAGTGGGGCAGGAAAAATGGTGCGATTGAATCGATGATATAAAGACGCGATTGATCGAGACCTGGAGCGCTCGTCGTGTGGTCCCTCCGATACAAAACCGAACTATGACGCCGGCAGCCACCTTTCGGTAATCAGGAATCCGTTCGTGGCGAGCCTTTCGAACCATGAACTCCCATCTTCGGTCGCCGCGAAATGCGACAAGCGGGAACGCGCCGGGTCCCCACGCGCAGTCTATGCCCCCTGCCGCTCTAAATTGACAATGTCGCCATAGGGCATGTAGAGTTCCCGCTCTCGCATCTGCCATGAGTCACTTCGCGCGCTGCCGAAAATATCCTGCAGAACCAGATCCCAGCTGTAGGTTTCGGATGCGTGGCGCCGGGCATTGACGCGCATTTCAAGATATAAACTCGGATAGTCGCCGATCATGGAGATCAGCCCTTGCACTTTGTTCTTCCAATCGTCAAGATTATTTGCTTCCGCAATGAAGCCGGTTTTTCCGTTAATAATTATTTCCTGCGGACCTCCAAAGTCGGAGACGAGCGCGGGCAGGCCGCATGATTGGGCCTCAAGAACCACCATGCCGAATGTTTCGGTAACGCTGGGGAACACCAGAATATGGGAGGACGAGTAGAGCGCCGGAAGGTGAGCGCGATCAATCCGCCCGGGAAAGTAGACCCGCTTGTGCTGTTTCATTTTTTCGCGAAACTCTTCGAAATAAGGCCCGTTTCCCGCGAAAATAAGATTTACATCAGGGCGATTCTCGATGATGGATTGATAGATATCGGCCATGAAATCAAGGTTCTTTTCCTTGCTGACCCGTCCGCTGTGCAGCAGTGTGATTCCATCGGTGATGCCGAACGTCCGGGCAAGGTACTCCCCGGAGCCGACCGGCGCGAATACGGTGGGGTCGATCCCGCGCCGGAATCTGCGCAGCTTGGTCCGGCTTATGCCGCGGCGTTCGAGAAGGGTCGTATACTCCAGGGTCGGTACGGCAACCGTTGTAGTCAAAGAATGAAACCAATTGACGTAATCTTCGGTGATGCGGCACAGCGTTTCATCGCCGATGATCTGTCTGAACTGACGCGTGAAATCGGTATGATAGACCGCGGTGCTGGGTACGTGCAGGAGCTTCGAAGCAAGCACGCCCAACAGTCCAACCGGTCCGGGAGTGGAGATGTAGATTTCGTCCGGCGCCGCCTCGCAAATCAGCTTGAGAGAAGCGAGCACCGACGGTATGCGTAATGTAAAGGTACTGAAGAATTCCGGCGTGTAGGAGTGTATGCAGGGGAGATCGATGACGTTAGGCGGCACAGAAACGCCTCGCTCGGCGTAGGGCGGCAGACAGGTGGCGACGGCCAGATCCAGATGGCGATCGTGCGACAATTGCGCCAATTCCTGGAGCGTCGCCGAAACCCCGCTCAATTCCAGGAAGGTGTCGGTAAACCAGACGACCCGTTTGCCCTTTCGGTTTTCGGGACTGACGTATTCATCCAGCAGTTTGTTGTGCAGCCACCGTGATTGGTTGAGCACGTTGAGCGAGGTAAAGAACGGGATCGAGAGAAAAACGCCCGGCAGAACCCCCGTAATGCTCCTAAGCAGCTCGACCAGATCTCCTTGCTGAACATCACCGCTTATCTTGACAAACAGCCTGCGAACCAGTTCATCGGCCGCCAGGGTGATGGTATTGCTGACAAGAGCCAACTTATCGTCGGCCGACATGTTTCTGTTTTCCTGCAGCGCCACCACCATATTTGAAAGCATCGTCATGAGATTGTCTTTCTTCATGGCCTTGGCGAATTTCAGTTTCTTCAGGACGGCCTGCTTCTTGAGATCAATCGGCTTTTCATCGAAGATGAGCGAATTGACGGCGCTCAGCACCGAGCCGGTGAGATGCGATTTTGTTTGCGAAAAATCGTATGCGACTTTGTAAACAGCAAAGGCAAGCCCCTGATAATCGTTGCAGCGGCCATCGGGGCTCGTCTGTTTTCCACCGATTCTGGCAAGAAATTCTTCGGGCGTCGAAGCATCGGCGCTGGTGTACGTTTTGCCGACAAACAGGCCGCTGTGGTCGTCGGAACCGCCCACCTCGCCTTTGCGCCACGAGTCGCGGCTGAGGGGTTTGACAAAGTACTTTTCGGACAGCTCCTGCAGTTTCCCCGGCGACAAGGAGGCAAACACCTTGGTCAGGATGTCTTTGCTGGTCCGCTCACGGCTGCCGTTGTGCGTTTCGAAATGGTCAAAAAGCAGAAACAGGCGCTCGACATGCTCAAAGGTCAGCATGTCGTTGGGGGAAAAGGTCAAATGGGCGACCGCATGGGGCAGTTTGGTTTCGGCGAGGCAGTCACGCAGTTCGTAGATGTTTGATCGTATTTTGTCAAGCTGTCTGAACTGCGGCGTGTCGAGCCCCCATACCAGCATGTGTATTTTGGTCCCGTCCTCCGGAAAGTAGGTGGTTATTTCCACACCCGTGAAGACATCGGCGGGATGTTTCTCCTGTAAACGCAGCGCACCGTCAATAGTGTTGTGATCGGTAATGGTGACAAAGTCCATCCCCTCCCGTTTGGCAAGCCGGTAGACCTCCTCCGGTTCAACGTACGACTCGCGGGTCCCGATCCGCTGCAGAAACCATTCCGAGGGACGTTCGGAATAGCAGGAGTGAACATGAAGATCAACCTTGGCCATGAGAACCTCCTCTTGTTGCCCGCGCGGCTTCTGCCGCCTCCTCTTTCGTAAATAATATCCGTAGTGCATGTTAGAGGATAATGAGATTTGGTTTAGTTTTGCGCTGCCGCGAAGTAAAGGATTGAAGAATCTTGTAATCGTTTGCTAATCCCGAAGCACCACGACTACCACTGCATGCAACGCCACAGGAGTAGCCGCGTAAGCGAGCCTTCGGGGAATGCGCAAACTTTGGGATTCAAATTGCCGCTCCGAAGCAGAGAGGGCTGCTCATTAGAATGTAACAAATATCATACGACAAGCTAACATTCGTTGGCGATATTTTAAACCGGTATGCGGCTCGCTTATGCGGTATGTATCTGTGTGCTCCCGTGTGTGCCCGTTTGCGCCTCAAGTAACCGTGCGGCGTCACCTCTGCACCCCTTTCGTCCGAACGTCCTTTCGAGCAAATGGTATAGCGAAGTTTATACCGTGACCGGGCTTTATGATGACCGGACTTTCATTCAGACGCAAATGATGGTCACCAACATAGGGCTCGGAGACAGCAATGCCGCTTGTGAAATGCTTGTTTTGCATTGTGGAGAGAAACCGGACAAGACGAGCAGGCGGTTCAACAAGACTTCCTGGAAGTATTCGGACAAGCCGAATCCCACCTTGTCGATCGGTTCGTGCCGTCTGATGCAAGACGGAGAATCGACCACATGCGTGTTGTCGCTTGACAGTACCGTTGCATCAATTTCACTCGACCGGCCGCCGGGGTCCCTCCAATCACCGGACACCATCTTGACCGGCGGCGCACCCATGAAGTTTTACACCTACGAAGTGCTCGTTCCCTGGACCAGGACCCTGACCACACTTCGCCTGCCGGGGCATCCCGAAAAGCAATTGCAGGGATTCGCCATGATGGAACATTCACGCTCCGTGGGGTTCCCAAAAGACTTTTCGCGAGGCTGGATTTCGTTTTACGGCAGCGGGGCAGGAAGCCAGTTCCTGGCCATCTTCCATTTTCCGGCATTCAAAGCATCCGGTGCCGTCGGGTGGACATGGGACAGCAGGGAGGAGGCGCCGAAACCAATGACAGGCCTGCGGACGGTGATGAAAACAACCGGTACGTGCGGCATTTTGCCCAGTGTTGCCTCCCTCCAGGAGCCTTCGTTCATCATTGACGGACAGCAGAGTCTGTACAGGTTTTCGCTGATCGACGAGCTCGGCCCGATACTCGGAAACATCGTCAGGCTTATTGTGGGAAATCCCGTAACTCGTTTTTATCGCGCGCAAGCACGGGTGGCTCCGGACCAGCCGGTTATCATGGGAGTTTTGGAAATAATGAATTTGGAATAGCGGCCCGTACCAAAGATGAGGCGGGCCGATACTGCCGCCTCCAACGCCGAACCGGCACACACAGGATAGTATGGAATCGTATGCCATAGCAGGCATTGTTATTATCGCCTTGTCCGCCTTTTTCAACTGCCTGTTCGCGCTGATGATTTTTCTTCACCGGCGCAGGACCCCTCGTTTCAGCGCCACGCCGCCCCGATTCCCCACGGTGAGCATATTGTTGACGATGCGCAACATGGATGACGGCCTCGAAGAAAACATTGCTTCGGTGTTGTCGTCCGCATATCCCGACTTCAATGTCTTTGTTGCCGTTGACAGTCTGGAAGATTTGTGCGTTCCGGTTTTGGAGCGGGCGATTGCACGGTTTCCCGGTGTCCGTTCCACGGTAGTCGCGACCGGACATTTGGGGTCCGGCAATCCAAAGATCAACAAACTCGCACGACTCGAAGCAATGAGCGACGCTTCGCTTTTCTGGGTGCTTGATTCTGACACGCGCGTATTTCCCGATACGCTTTCCGCGCTTGTCGCTCAACACATCGGGTCCGGAGCGCACATCGTATTCAGCCCCGTACGGTGCAGCGGCGCCCGGACGTTCGGAAGCGTTCTGGAAATGAGCTATGTCAATTTCTTCCTGTCCGGCAGCATGCTTGCCGCATGGAAATTATTTCGCGCGAGAGTCGTCGTCGGAAAATCGCTCCTTGTGGATGCGCGCGCATTGCGGCACTTCGGCGGATTTGCCTATTTCGCCGATGTCCTTTCGGAAGACCACTGGCTCGGGGAAGCCTTTCATCAAAGCGGCTTTGTCGTTCAATGCAATTATACCTGGGTCAACAACATCAAGGAGACGACAACCGTCAAGAATTTTTATCGAAGGATACGCCGGTGGGCCACGCTCCGCTTTTGCCTCACAACGCCGGTGTACCTGCTGGAGATCCTGTTCAATCCAATCGGATTGTCGCTGCTGTTCATGCCTGTCTTGAAGTCATTATTTCTTCCGCTGTTCGCAGCGCTCGTGTTTCTGCGGCTGACCCTGGAATATCTGGTCTTCTTTGCCGTGAATGAGAATGACCGCCGGAGTTTGAAAGTTATTTTCGGACTTGCGCCCGCGGTACTCATAAAAGATTTGATCATGCTGTGGGTCTACTTTATCCCCTTTTTCAGTCGGCAGGTGCTGTGGCGGGGCAGCAGGATCAAAATAGCGAAAGATACCCGGATAATCGTCAAAAATGCTAGTCCGGCGGGTCGGTTAACATCTGATAAGAAAACAACCATTGTCACGGTACTCATGGGGCTTGGACATCTGAGGGCCGCTTACCCGTTACTTTGTCTAAAACTGGGAAAAATGTTGCCCTGTGGCTCAAAAGACTCCACGTCGCCGGCGGAGTACAGAATCTGGCGCAGCGTTCGCAGATCATATTATTTCATTTCACGCTCCGAAGATGTGCCGGCTCTCGGAAGCCTGCTGACGCGCGCGCTGGCATGGGTGGAGAAAATCGACCCCGATTACCGTCTTCGCGATCTGTCAAAGCCAACCTTTCTGGTCCGATTTCTGGACTACCTTATCACCCATCGGGGCGTGTGCAGCGACCTTACGGAAAAACTGAAAAATGTGGACGGCCCGATCATACATACCTACTTCGCAACCGCGATCGCCGCGGACAAGGCGTTCGGCGCAGACGCAAAGAAGGAGAATTACCTGGTGCTCTGCGACAGCGATTTCAACCGCGTGTGGGTGCCCAAAGATCCTCATCGCAGCAATTTGCGTTATTGCGTACCCTGTTCCCAGGCCAAGCGCCGGCTGATTGCCTACGGAGTTGCGGAAGAAAAAATATACACGACCGGATTTCCGCTTCCGCCGGAAAATACGGGCTGCGATGAGGACCTTGACACATTGAAAAGCGACGTGTTCGAACGGTTGCAGCGGTTGGACCCGGAACACCGCTTTTTTCAGGCCCATGACACGGAGGTAGTGCAGGCGCTCCATCGCACACCCGCCTTGCCGAATGGAAAGACCGAACCGTTCACCATTACCTTCGCCGTCGGCGGAGCAGGGGCACAGGTCAAGCTGGCATGCAACATTGTAACCTGCCTTGGCGACTCCATCCGAAAAGGAATGATCAGAGTCATACTTTCGGCCGGAATTCAGAAAAGGAGCCTGGTAACAATACTAAAGCATGTAAACCAATGCGGGTTGTATGGTGAACTCGGCAGGAACGTCCAGGTAATCTTCGACTCGGACCCTTTCCGGTATTTTGATGCATTCAACCTTTGCCTGCGAAGAACGGATGTCCTGTGGACAAAACCAAGCGAACTTGTTTTTTATGCCGGCCTCGGCATTCCCATCCTGATGGCGCCGGCAATAGGCTCGCATGAGGAATTGAACGCAACCTGGCTGCACAACATCCGTGCCGGCATAGAACCGCCCGGTCCGGTTGAATCCTGCAACGAATGGCTCTTTGATTTGCGCGACAGCGGCAGGTTTGCCGAGGCCGCATGGAACGGATTTCTCAAAGCGCGCAAACGGGGAGCCTTCAGAATCAAGAGGCTTGTCCAAGGCGAACCGGCCGGAGAAGGTGGTCCTTGATGAGAACGATGGCTTCCCCCTTGCCAACGATGTCCACGGATGTGGTTCCGCAGTACCGGTCCTCTCCGAAAACTATTGCTGCCCTCATACGTTTATAACATGCGAATGCGATGTTATAGGATGAACAAGGAGCGTAACGTATGAAACTGCTCGTGATTTCGGACCTGCATATCGCCGACAACGAGCATCTGGGCACCTTCGGATGGAACCGTGAAGACTTTATCGGGAAAATAGAAGCGGTCCGGCGGGGATATGCCATCGACAGGGTCATCCTGAATGGTGATACGTTTGATCTTTATAAAAGCAACTATCACGACATCGAATCCGGCAATAGAGAGATCATCGATTACCTGAGGCGAATCGGCTCGGTCTTTATCAAAGGGAACCACGACTTCGCGCTCGGATACGGGCAGAACCATTTCGGAACAATCAACAGCAAGGGAGAAAGAATTTACATCGAACACGGGCATCGGGCGGATTTTATCAGCGGAACGCCGCTCGGACGATGCATGGGAAATTTCTTTTACAAAGTATTAAAGCTCCTTGCCAGGCTGTCGATCACCCGTATGCTCTATTTTGAGTACCTGGAGCATGACGAGGGGTTCAAGGGACACGGAAAATACAATTCGTACAAATATCTCCGGTATGCGGTGAAACTGCTCAGGAAATACGACATGGTCGTTCTGGGCCACACCCACAAAATTGAATTCCACAACACCTATTGGCTCAACAACAGGAAGCGGTACATCAACAGCGGTTCATGTTCTTTCGGCAGGTTCCAGGGCATTGTCATAGACACAGAGACGCTCCATCACTCGACGATCCGCATGGATCCTCCCCGGCCGCCCTTCGCTGTTCCCGCGGCTGCACTGCCCAAGGCGCCCCGGAAGAAACTGCGCTCCTTTGTCAACGACGGGGCGCTGGTTCCCGCCGCCGTTCCCTGTTCGATCCCTTGCCGGTAAGATAGGCCGCCCAAGTTTTTGAGGGTTGCCGGCGCAAATCTCCCGACTTCCGGCAAGGGCGGCCTGCCGCGCCACGCCGTTGCAATTGTGCTAACCAATTCCAAACAAAACTCTCAGCAAAACGTCATGAATTCCAAGTATTTTATGTACGGTGCGAGGATAAACGGAAGGTCAAAATGTGAAATGTTCAAATCAATTTCTGCTTTAAACAATACTTCACAAAGGCGGTAAGGTATGGCAACAAAGCAAAGAACCGGCGTCAAAACGGCTGCACCGCAAAAAACGGGTCTTTCCGTTGATCTTGACCAGTTCAAGGCGGAGATCGAGAAGCGGGCCAGGGAAATCTTTCTCAAGCGCCAGAAATCGCTGGCGCCGGGAGACGCGCTTTCCGACTGGCTTGTGGCGGAAAAAGAAATCAAGTCAAAGCATCTCATTTCCTGATACCAGCCATAACCAAACTATTGTTCCGGCGGTTTAATTTGGTTGATTCCGCGGTTTATTGACTTTAGGCGCGGAAAATCTTCGCTTTCGCCTGTTTCCACCCTTGACAGAAGGGTTGCGTTACGGCTATGGTTGTGACGCCGGACACCGGTCGGCGGATTTGATTGCCTTGCAAGACACCTTATCCTTCCATTCCCAGAAAGGAAAAGAACCATGGACGACAAGAACGCCCCTGTCTTGTTCCCCTGTGCAAAGCTCTCGATTGCCTATTCCCCCGCGTCGGACCGTTTGACCGCCTTCTTCAGAATATTCTGCTCCATCCCGGTCGTTATCGTGCTTGTCCTGCTGTCCGGATTTCAATCAAAGGACGTCCATTGGGTCGCTCCGGGCATTCTGTTTCTGCCGACCGTCCTTGTCATTCTCTTCAGGAAGAAGTATCCGCGATGGTGGTTTGACTGGAACTGTGCCTTGACGAAATTCTCTTTGAGGGTGATGGCCTTTATCCTGTTGTTGCGCGATGACTATCCTGCTCTTGAAGAAGAACAATCAGTGCGCGTGGAATTGAGGTACCCCGATGCTTCAAGAGACTTGTCCAGAGGAATGCCTTTAGTGAAGTGGTTCCTCGCGATCCCTCATTTTGTCATCCTGGCGTTTCTGGCTGCGGCTGTTGTCGTTTTGACTGTTGTTGCATGGTTTGCCATCCTCTTTACCGGCAGGTACCCTGCCTCAATCCATGCATTCGCGGTCGGCGTTACACGGTGGGGTTTACGGGTAAACGCGTATGCTTTCCTGCTTATTACGGACGAGTATCCGCCGTTCAGGTTGTCCGAATAAAGCGCGGATGGATATGAGATCACCGCGGATTGCCGCACCACCAAGCCGGTCTGATGCGAGTAAGAGACAACTACCATGACGAACATCGGAAGTATTCGCGTTGGCGCCCTTTTGACGCTACTGCTCGTATCATCGGCAACTCTTGCCGGGGGATCACGACAAGTTCTGTTTGTGATCGACATGCAGACCAACCTTCTCAGCCCCGGCAAAGGCGGGCTGCATGTGGATCTCTTTCTTGCGGAACCGGTAATCACACATGTCAACAGCGCCGTTCACGCCGCCGACTCCCTCGGCATTCCGGTCTTGTATATCCGGAACGTGTGGACGAACCCCCTTGTAAATTTCTTTACACATGACGTTTGCAAGAAAGGGACCGCTGGAACGGAACTGGACAAGAGGGTAGACATCGTGGATTCGCTGTTCTTTGAGAAATCCTCGGGAAATTCGTTCGGCAATGCGCAATTGTCGGATTACGTAAAGCGACATGAGGTCACAACGATCTACGTAACCGGGATCATGGCCGAGGGGTGCGTCGGCGCCACCGCAGTCGAAGGTCTCAGGAGAGGCTTGGATGTCAGGCTCGTTGTACCGGCAGTCGGTTCATCCTCGCGGTCAAAACTCGAAGCGTCCCTGCGCAAGCTGAAGCATAAAGGTGCGATTGCGGTGCAGCAGGTTAAGTAGATCTTCGTTTATATTTCGGGGCGAACCTGGTCTTTGAATTTTTGCCGATGCACTTGCCTACTATTCTTTTTGCCAATGCTCAAATCGCTTGATGGCATAAGAATTGCCTCATCCCAGAAACCCAGGCGTTGAAGACAGAGGTGAATCCTGCAGCGGCCGCCCGCGCGCGACCGAAAATCCGAACAGCACAAGAGGAAGCGGCGGCGGAAGATGGTTTGAACCAAGGTTCGGCAATGATCGAAACAGGATCGCCGGGCCAGCAGATGCGATCACAACACCTTCCGATAGGCCAGGTACCCGGTGAACGTGGTGCTGCCCACTCCCAGGTCCCGGCCCGCGGAAAAAACCAAGCCATCATTTTTTGTCAAGTGCCACAGGAACGCAAGGTTGGCGCCCAGACCGTTTACGTCGTCGGTTTGAGCCGCGGAGTGAAAAAACAACTCGCCTCCCACGCTGAAGGCATCTCCCAGGTCCCGCTGCAACGCGCCGCCGGCAAAGACCCAGTCCCTGTTTCCGGGTCCCCGATTGATCCAATACCCGCCGCCTCCGAATGCACACCACGGGCCCCAGGACTTCTGCAGCCACAACGGCAGAAACGCCTGTACGTAACCGGCGCCCAATCCACGCTTTTGGTCTCCAACGGGCAAGACCGCCTGTGGATAAAATGCCGCTTGGGGACATGAGCCGCTCTCCTTTAGAAAGCGGTATTTCGCGCCGAGCTCAATATCTCCCAGGCCATAATTGGCGGAATACGCTTGCACCCCGCGCGGTGACGCGCTGTAGGACATTTGCGGAGAAAGACTCAGTTGCAGGTTATCCAGTGCGCCGTAGTTCACCTCCAGTTGCGGGCAACCGCCGACAACGCCGGTTGCCTCGGCAGATGCATACGCCGCAAAAAACAATTCCCACTGGCCCGGTTCCGGCGGTTCGGGATCGTCGGTCTGATACGGCGGACCGGCGTCAATGTTGACCGCTACGACTGCCAGAGCGAAGAACAGAGCAGGGTGTTTGCAGGGCCTCACGAAAAAACTTTTGCCCATTCCAAATCCCGGTCCAGAATTGCCCCACGTAAGGTTATTTCGGTATCTCTGCAGTATACACTTCCGCTCCGGCCGTATCGACCATCGTGACCTTCATCTTCGCGGGCGTCAACAGAACCTTCGTGTACCCAGGAACCGACTTCGCGAACACTGTCTCCGGTAGCGGATCGAGCATGGGACGCACTTCCACGGTTCCGCACACAAAATAGTTCACATGGCCGGCCTTCGTCTTAAGGTGTTCGAAATCGTGGTCGTGACCGCAGAAATACGCGTCGACGCCCTTGCGCTCAAAAAGGCCCGCAAACATCGATTGCATGTCGCCGGTCTCCTTGCCGTGCGCGCTCCCGCTGGAGTAGACCGGGTGGTGCCCGAACACCAGCTTCCACCGCGATTTGCTGTTGGTCAAGCAACTGTCGATCCAGCGCATCTGCCTCGCCGCGTCCTGGCCGTCAATCTTCACATCGGCCTCCTTCGGCCCGCGGTACGACGATTGAAGCGGCGACGTATCGATGATGTAGAGATCGGCGGCCGTGCTGTCATCGATTTTCTTGTGCACGGCAAAATACCGGGCAGGCATGTTCCAGCGCCGGCTCACCTTGGTGTAATCCACTTCCGCCTGCGGATTGCCGTGGTAATCGTGGTTTCCCAACGCCACATACCAATCGCATTCGAGCGCAGGATCGTTGAACACGTTTTCGAAATTCAGCATCCACAAGGGATCCTGCACGCTTCGCACGCCGTTGACCTGGAAATTGTCTCCCACCGAGATTATAAATTTTCCCACGCCTTTCTCCGCCATGATTTTCGCCACCTCGGTCTGGTTCTTCTTCCCGTTCCATCCCCAGTCGCCAAGGACCGAAAACCGCAGTCCTTTTTCCTTATCGCCGCTATCTCCCTTTTTGGAAACTGTCTGCGCGGCTGATTTCGTCAGGTCGGTTTTTGTGCAGGCCGGCCCGGCGAGAATTGCGCAGCCGGCAATTGCCAGTGCAAAGGACCGGGTAATTTTGAAATGTGACATCGGGAGCTCCTTTAAAAAGGTGAAAACGTTCAGGCCGACTAAAAACTCAACCTTACCCCGGCAAGCCCTGACCACCCATAGTACTCCATCTGTGTGGTGTGAGAAGGGTCGAGAAGGTATAACTTCTTGGGTGCGTTGGTGAGATTCTTGAATTCAACAATTGCCGTAACGTGCTTGGAAAACTTTTGAGCGGCCGAGCAATCCAGTTGAAGATGGTCGTCAACGTAGACGCTGCCGAAATGGTCTCGGGCATCAATGAGCTGGACAATGCAATGGCTCTGATAGTTGAGAGCCACCCTTCCGGAGAAGCCGTATTTTTCGTAGAACAAAGCCGCGTTGCCGACATGCTCGGACTGTCCGGGCAATGCGGTCCATTGGTTAAGCTCCGGAATAAGCGTTTTGGACCAGGTATAGATGTAATTGCCGTTTATGCCGAACCCGCTCAGGAATGATGGTAAAAAGAAGAACTGGAATTGCAATTCCAATTCAAGGCCCGCAAGGTTGGCCGTGCCGCCGTTTGCCTTGGTATAATAGGCCCATGTCGATTTGGACTGGTTGAAAAACGTGTCTCGCTCGGCCGCGAAGATATAATCGTGCATCTGTTTGAAGAATGTGCCGGCATAAACAATGCTTTTCCTGCTATTTAGAGTTAGAAAATACTCCCAACTGAGATCATAGTTGTCGGACGTGGTGGGCTTAAGGTCCGGATTACCCTCTATCGCGGTGCGGACATTGTCGTCTACGTTGTAAACGATATGCGGAACCAGGTCATACCATTCCGGCCTGGAAAATGAGCGGGTGTAGGATGCGCGGATATTCATGTCCTTTTCCGGGGAATATTTGGCAAGTACCATGGGCAACGGGAAGAAGAAATTCTTGTACATGTCAACGGTGAAGGTCTTTGCCCAATTATTGGACGTATTGACAGAATCGCCATAGCCCGAGTAACGCATCGATGTATACTCGAATCGAATGCCGGCCAAGAGTGTAAGGCGGTCCATCTTGAGGGTGCCCATGCCGTAGCCGGCGCCGTTAAAATCGCGCGCGGAAAAGGTTTCGGGATCTGACGAAAGAGGATTGTTGGGATCGGCCACGAACCTGTCGCCGGGATTCACGACATTGTTGAGGTAATGCGGCGAAGCGAGGTACGCACGAACAAGCCCCGGGTCCGGCATATTGTTCATTGCATATAAACCATTGTAAAAATTGTTATTGGAATAGCTTCCGACAAATGAAGTAAGATTTGGGGATTTGTATCTCCCCGTATCGTAATATGTGGTGACCTTGAGGGTCTGGTCCTTAAAATGGTCAAGCAGTTTGGCGCCGGCCTTTACTTCAAGATTGCCGAAGTCAAGGTCGAACGGTTTCTGGATGTTACATTGTCCGGAGATCGAGTTTTCGCTCGACTGTGTGTTCTCGATTTTCGCGCTGCTCATCGTCAAGTATTTCATGTTGTTAAAGGAGGAGTCGTAATTGAAAACCTCAACGCCCGACAAAATGTTTGACTGGTAATCAAAAATATTGATGGGCTCGAATGTCGGCCGATCGGCATTGGAATGATTAAAAAGATATGACGACCCCGAGGAACGGTCAAAGGTAACAGTCATTTCGTCGGGTTCGCTGCTGTTTGCATACGAATAGGCAACGTTACCATCTATGGAAATGTCACTTATTTTTATCGCGCCTCCCAGCGTGGCGCTCGCTATGTTCTGTTCTTTGTAGGTGTCCTTGATGGAACGTGTGGTGGGCACTTCGCCGACAACGTCCTTGTCGTCCATGGGTCGCGCATCCTGGTCCTCCAGGTCAAACCCGAGAGTGCGCCGGTCTTCCTGAACGCCGTATTTGTTGAACGAGCCAACCAGAAAGATATTTGACTCTGCAGTAAAGTGATAATCCAGCCTGCCGTTGACGCCGATGCGTTCATTGGTTTTATTGTAATCACGGTATTGCATCGTATTTAGATAAGCGGCCCCCACCCCCTTCGGATTATACGTCGAGGTGTCCCAGTCCAGCTCGATTGCCTGTGTTTCTTTCTCGTCCCTGTAATAACTGCCGCCCAGAAAAACACCGAGCCTTCCGTCCTCAAGGAAGCGTTTGCTGATTGAAGCGGATCCCTGGTAAATGGGCGTGTTTGAAAGCTGGGTGTAGCCGGGCGTCAGGTTTAGATTTGCCCGCAAGTTGGTATCCTTTGCAGTCGATGTAATCAAGTTCACGGTTCCGCCGATGGCGTCGCCGTCCATATCCGGTGTTAGTACCTTACTCACTTCTATTTCTGCAAGCTGGTCGGCCGGGATCACGTTAAGCGCTACGGCACGCGTCTGCGCGTCGGGCGAGGCGATGCTCTGGCCGTTTATCGTCACTGTTGACAATCGCGCCTCGGTTCCTCTGATCTGAACGTATTTACCCTCGCCTTGGTCCCGTGATATTGAAATTCCCGGAACACGCTGCAACGCGTCGGCCGTTGATTGATCGGGAAGCTTTTCGATAAGCTCGGCGTCTACCACGTTCTTAAGGTTGTCCGAATTCTTCTGTTTGTTGTAGGCGCTTGCCTGGCCTTCCGATTTGCCCACCACAACCATTTTGCCAAGGTTTTTGGTGGCATTCCACATTGCAACGGTTGGAAGACGGATTTCGCCGCCGGTTGCCTTGACCGGAAGCGTGTCGGCCAAATAGTCCGGGAACGAAAATACGAGCGTATACGATCCCGCGGTGTCGTACGCAATCGTGAACATTCCGCTTTTGTCACTCTTCGCCTCAGGCGAGGACGCTCCGGAAACCGAGATGCTCACGCCAGAAAGAACAGCTTGACTAATGCCGTCCATAACCCTTCCGGTAATGATCCCCGGTGCGGCGGCCGCAGCTGAAGAATCCACGACTGCGGTCGAACGGGCCGAATCAGGGATTTTGATTGCCGACAGCGAATCCGTTGCGTGAACGCCGGAATCCGCTGCAATGCCGTGCCGCGATGAATCCGCGATTTTTGCGGACGCAAGAGAATCAGCCGGCACCCGGCTGGAATCCGCAGGAAGCGCGGCGCGCGCGGAATCCGGGCTGTTTATCGACGAGGGTGAATTTTCCCGGCTGAAACCTGGAACAAAGCATGCGGCTATCACGGCGGCAATCAAAACGTATTTCATAGACTCCTGGTTGGTGTTGTTGCGGTGATGCGGAACGGTTGGTGAAAAAGAGACGGCAGGGCCTGCCGTTCCCGGCAAACCCCGCCGTGGTACATGCACTTCTAGTTCTTCTCAACAAGGCTCGACTTCACAAGATCCGCGCACGTCGCCCGAAGCACATACACGCCCGCGGGAATATCTTTGAGGGATATCGACGCGGTGTGCACGCCGGCGGACATGGTGCCGTTGTCAAACGTGCGGACCAGTCTTCCGTTGGCGGAGTAAAGCCTCACTGTAGACCTCGCTGCGTACTCCTGGCTCCAGGAAAGCATGCGGACGTCGCCTTGTCCAGTGATCTTCAAGCCCGAGGCGGTTCTCCCGGCTGTCAGATTGTGATTGGCGATGCCCGTTGCACCCGTCGTGAAAACGCTTCCCTTGGGATCCGCAAGAGCCGACCATCCGGCCGCCCAGAGGGGCTGATTTGGGGCAAACGCGCCGCGATACGTGGTCTGGTCAAAGAACCCGCCAGTCGGGACCGTTCTGACATGAATGGTGGCCGGACCCGTTGCAGACGGACGTGGGTCCAGCAATCCCGTACGCGCCCAACCAAGTCCGCCAAGGCCTGGGTCGACAGTATCATTCATGAATGCTGGCGTAGTAGCATAGCTCTGAAGGAAGGGAAATCCTTCAAAAATGCTGTCGGTACCGTTGCCCAGACCAAAACCCCAGAAAATATCGTTCTTGATAACAAGGGTGCTGTCGTTGTCAAGATGATATCTGGAGCCCGTTGAATCTCCGGCGTCGAGATAATCTTCGACATACACGCCGTAATGTGAACACTGGGTGAGAATGGAATTGGAAAAGGTCCCGGCCGCTCTATCCTTTATGTAAAGGCCATAATTGTATTTCCAGGTGTCGGGATTGTTCACGCCTGTTCCGATGAACGTGGCATTATAAACATGCGCGTTTGTAATAGGCGTATAACTGTAGTCGCCGCTTTCCCACTTCGACATGCAGCCGTTCTTGGTGCTGCTGGTGATAACAGTCTGAATGTTGAAAACATATTGCAGGTTGCCCGTATACCCGCCCTGAAGCATGAGCGCGTCACCGGCCTGGAATGCGCTGATAAGATATTTTGCATTGACCGTGCCGCCGGTAAAATTGAGTCCGTCTTCGTTGCACATAAAGGCTTCACAATGGTCAACCACCGTCCCGGCCCCAACACCGCAAAACATGAGCCCTTTGATCTCCGACATATCCGCGGCGCCCATGTAGCGAACAGAAACATATTCAAAAACGCCTGACGTATCGTACATGTTCTTTGCCAGTGTTGTAGCTGACGTTAGGTTGCCGGAATCGCCGAAGGTGATCCAGCTCGTGTCGGTAATCGTAATGTCCGAAGCGTAGCTGTTGTCTACACCGCCTGGCGTGTTACAGGGCGCTCTCCCATATACATTGATTCCGCCCCAGAGACCGCGTGAGTTGTCGCTGATCGCCAGCGGCTGATGGGAGCCGGTGTCGAGGATTGACGTGAAAATGATAGGCTGTGCTGCTGTACCTGTGGCATACACACGACCGTCACGCGCAACAATAAGCATGGAGACAGAGTCTGAAACCGGCGCCCCGGCGCCATAGATCATTGTACCGGCCTGGATATTAAGCCGGGATCCGGCCTTTACAACGACTTTGCCATGGAGAACATAGGAGTTAGTGTTCGTCCATGACACCGTTGCCCCGGCTGGAATGCTTGCGTTTGAGACGTCGATCCGGGCCGCCGAAACCTGAGCGGCGAGCGCGGCCGTTGCCAGAACCCCGAGAACTGCGGAACGCTTGCGAAACATGGAACCTCCTGGAATGATTGTGAAGTAATTCGACAAAGATACTAATCGATCTCTCTCACAAAAAAATACCCGAAATTTGTTAGAATGCTGTTCGATCACCGTCAGTTCTTTGTGTTCGTGAAATAATCCGTTGCCGGGAACAGGCACGCTCCTAACTGTTTTCTAGCAATAACCGAACGGCACGCACACGCACATCGAGCATTTTGTGATACTCGAACTGTTTGGTGCATGGAAGAACCGTATTGTTCACATTTATATAATATCGCCGTGCATCGATAGCCTTCCGTTGGATCAGCGTGAGAATTTGGTTATCGAGCCATGACCAGGCACGTTTTGCACATGTAAATTAATGGTCCCGCTGCGCCCGTACCTCATCAGGAGAATGGGATGAAACGATTTCTCGTTTGTTCCGGTTTAATCGCATGTATCTGCATCGGCCCGTCGGCCGCGGGGGAAGTTCCCGACCAATCCTCGGACATCGAATCCGAAACGCACCGGCTGCAAAAGGAGCTCCGGCAGATCGAGGCGCAGCGGCAGACGAACCGGCAGGACATGGAAACCGACCGCCGCGATTTTTCCGACTATCGCTCCCGTACCGACAAGCGTCTCACCCTGATGCGTTCGGACATAGATTCGCTCAAGCGGGAAACCGTGCGCAACCAGTCGCGCAGCGATTCGCTGGGCGCCCTCATCCAATCCGCCCAGTCGAGAAAGCGGGAAGTCGAGCTCTCCCGGGACCGGCTACGGGGCCGGGTGATTGCTTCGTGCGACAACCTGGATGCCGCCGCGCTCTGCCTTTCTCCCCAGAGCCTCGGCAGGATCAGGGCGTCCATTGCTCTTGTCAAAAATGATCTCGCAACAAGAACGATCGAATGCGCGGAAGGATTTGCCAGGCTTGCGCAGATTGTGGGCCTGATGCGGGACGCCACCGGATCAATCCAGACGAGTACGGAGAATTCGCCGGTTCCCGATATCAGGGGAACAGCGGTGCGCCTGCGCGTGGGCTGCATCATGGATGCGGTGGCGGATTCCAAAGGGACCGTCTGCTACCTCTGGAGCGGAAACAAAGCCGACGGCTCTCCTGTTTGGAGGGCTGCCGCCGACAAGACCGCGGCCCCGGAGATCGTTCGAGCCGTTGCGGTTCGAGAAGGCAAGGCGTTGCCTGCGTTTGTCGATCTTCCCCTCGCAGCCGCACAGATGGGGGTCGCGCCGTGAAAAACCATTGGATACTTTCCATAGTTATAACACTGTCTTTCGTGTTCCTCGCGTCGGCATCAAAGAAAGACGAGCATGATCTCAAGGAGAAACAGGCCGGGCTCGACGCAGTGAAGGCCGAAGTGGAAGACGGCCGCGACTCTCTGGAAAACGAGGTCGCGCGCCGTTACGGGCTTAAGCAGAAGCTCGTGGACCAGCGGGAGGCCGACAAACAGGAAATGGACCGGCTTCGGGACGCCCAGGAGCGGGCGGCAAACGAACTCGCTCGCGTCAAGGAAGAATGCCTGGCCCGCGAACAAACCGTGGCCGACGAACGCAAGGCCGCCCAGGCCGCGGTTGAAGAATGGTCGAACGTGAAAGTGGCGCTTTCCGACGCGTTCAAAAAAGAGGCGGACGCGGTCCTTGAGGCCTTTCCCCTGGACCGCGAAACGCGGCGGCAGGCCCTGGAGAAGGTCCGCGCGGAATTTGCCGGAAAGCAAGACCCGTCGCAGGCGTGGGATGATTTTGTCGCCTACGCGTGCGACGATTTCCGCACGGGCGCAAGAGTTTCCCTTGTCACCGGCGACGTGCTCCCCGACCAGGGCGCGCCGGTGCATTTGACCATGGCGCGGTTCGGCAATGTGTTTGCCCTCGGCGTGGATCAATCGGGCCAGGCGTTTCTCATCCGGCAGACCGGGCGGCTCGGGGCCGAAAAGTATTCGGTTGAAAAAATCGGATCACCCTCCTATTCCGCGTACGTGAGCGGCGTGTTCGGCGAATGGCTGAAAGCCGGAAGACCCCTGGGACTCGTTAAGACCGAAATCCTTCAGAACGACCAGAGCCGCCTTCTGGTATCGGGCAAGAAGCGGTCGTTCTGGGCGGACCTGTACGCGTCGTTCAAGGCGGGCGGCCTCATCATGATTCCGCTGCTGTTCCTGCCGCTGTGGGTCCTCTACCTGACGTTCAGGAAAGGCTTCCAGCTTGTGGCTCGGCGGCGGTCGTACCAGCGGTGCCACAAGGAGGCAATGACCTTAATTGACAAGGGAAACTATGACGCGGCGTTGGAATACGCGAAACGCAAGAAGGGCGTGATGGCGCGCGTGCTGGAGATCTGCCTTGAGCGAAAGGAGCACGGCCGCCACGTAAGCGAGCGAGCGGTGCGGGAGCAGATCATGCAGGAAATACCCGTGCTGTCGCGCGGGATCAACACCATTGCGGTGATCGCCGGGGCGGCTCCGCTCATGGGGCTTTTGGGCACCATCAGCGGCATGATAACCCTGTTTGCCGCGGTGACCCATTACGGGACCGGCGACCCGAAATTCCTTGCCGGCGGCATTTCCGAAGCCTTGATAACCGCCAAAACCGGGCTCGCGATAGCGATTCCCGCCCTGTTTATCCACGACATTATCCGAAACGGAAAAGACCGGCTGCTCGCCGAAATAGAACAACTGTCCATTTCGGTGATGACCCACATCTGGCCGGAGGAGTAACGCGTGGCCGTGTGGGACGTCTTTTCCTCGCTGTTCACGGAGGGCGGATGGGTTCTCTATCCCATTTTTTTCATATCGGTATACGCCTGGTTTATCGCCTCGGGAAAGCTTTGGCTGTATCGCCGCGTTCGCAGGGCGCGGAAACAGTTTCTCGCACGTCTCGAAAACGGGGATTTCTCCGCACGCACCGGCTACCCGCTCTACGACGCCCTGCTCTCAAAACTCTCCGGGCACAACGACGCCCGGCGCCGGGAACGTTCGCTGGAGGAATTCGTTTCCGAACTCTCCCCGCGGCTTAATGCCGGTTTGTCTACGATGGCCGCATGCATCGTGGTCGCGCCGCTTCTGGGGCTCCTGGGGACCATCAGCGGCATGAACCAGATGTTCGCGATCATCGGGGAGTTCGGGTTCGGCAGCCCCACCATCATGGCCAGCGGCATCAGCATGGCGCTCAAGGCCACGCTCACCGGACTGGCGGTGGCCGTGGTTGCGCTCTTCTTCCTCGATCAATTGACAAGCAGAAAAACGGCGCTCTTGGCAACCGTGGCGCACGATGCCAGGTTACTCGCTCACGAGGCCCGGTTGACAGCCGGGTCCGGCCAAACCATTCAGAGAAAGGGAGAATCCATGAACTCCGCGTACCACCTGATTCCCGAACACGAGGAAAAGCCCGACATCAATCTCGCCCCGTTTGTGGACACGATCATGATTCTGCTGATCTTTTTCGTGGTCACGGCAAACCTGTACGTCGAGACCGGCATCGACGTCACGAAACCCAGGGCCCAATCGGCCACCCCGTCGAGCCAGAAAGCGATGCTGGTGGGAATTACGCGAGAGGGCACCTGCCACGTTTACGGGCGACAGGTATCTCTTGACAAACTAAAACTGCTCGTTGAGCAGGAATCGGCCAAGCAACCGGACCTTCCTGTCGTCATTATCGCCGACCGCGAGACGCAAACAGGCAAGACGGTCGAGGTGATGGACCAGTGCGCGCTCGGCGGCGCCCAGAAAATCTCGATTGCGGCGGGGAAGGATTAACAGGTTGCCAAGAAGGTGTCAACGGCAATGGGTGAAGGTTCTTTCCTTATGATAGCAAACGTTCCGGGCCCCGTTGTGCGCCTGTGCCTTGCGCTGGCCGCCAGCTTTCTCGTGTTCACGCTGGTTTCCTTCCTTCACGGATTTTTCGGCGACGCGTTGCAGAAAAAGCAGCCGGCGGTCCGCCCCCAGGTTGTGGCTGTTACCGTGCCCAAAAAACACGAAGAGGAACCCAAACCGTTGCAGCGCATCCGAATTGTCAAGGCGCCCAGCGGCAGATCGGGAAACACGGGCGGGGGCCAGTCCGGCATGCGGTTCGTGCCCGATCTCGGCGCGGAATCCGGTCCCGATAATGCAAACGGGGTCGCGCTGGGATCGCAGGACCTCGGCGCGGAGGTGTTCGAAGAGGGGCAAACCGACGAAGCCGCGGTTCCGGTGTATACGCCCTCTGTTCCGTTTCCCGACCAGGCGAGGGAGATGAATATCGAGGGTACGGTGAAAGCGATCTTCGTGGTAAATTACCTTGGCAAAGTAACCTCCGTTGATGTGGTGAAAAGCCCGCACCAATTGTTCACTCGTGAGGTCAGAAGGGTGCTTTCGACGTGGCGCTTTAAGCCCGCTAAAAACAAGGGCGTTCCCGTAAATGTGCGGTTCAGCAAAGAAATAGAGTTTACGCTCGAACAATGACTCCGCCGGGATGAGGTACAGGTGGAATTACGTATTCATCCGTCTTGTGTTGAACGGAAAATCCGGCAGTGCTCCCCGCCGGCAATTTTCCTCGCGCTTGCGCTTGTGTTGTCATTTGGAAAGACCGTATCCTGCTCCCTGCTCGATAATGCGAATGCGTTGTACGCGGCGGGTAAACTTTCCGATGCCATCCGGCTCTACAAGAAAGCGTCATTGTCGGGAGAGAATCCGGCCTTGTGCTCCTATAACGCCGCCAACGCATATTACCAGCTCGACAGCCTGCCGCGGGCCGTGGTTTACTATCGCGCCTGTATCAACGCGGCGCCCGGATTCTACAAAGCCTATGTTAATCTTGCGGTCGTGTATTTCACGCTCAACGATATGGGCAATTGCATTGCGACAATCCGCGAAGGACTCAGGCTCGAACCGAATCAACAAAAAGGGATGCTCCTGCTTGCCGCCGCGTACCGACGGTGCGGAGCGATCGCCCAGAGTATCGCGACCTTCGAGGATCTGGCCCATGGCTTTCCCGACATGGAAGAACCCTACACTGCTTTAGGGGAGCAGTACCGTGATCTGGACGATCCGGTAATGGCCATACGCTGGTTCGAATCGTATCCCTCGGGCGGAAAGAACGGCGCCTACGTCGCGCTGGGCCTGGCCGACCTGTACGAATCCACCGGAAACCTTGAGCGGGCGCTGTACTATCTCGACCGGTCCTACAATTTCGACAAATCGAAGAAGTGGACGTTGTATCGCATTGCCCTTATGCAACAAAAGATGGGCAACGAACTTGTGGCGCTGGAAACCGCCCGGACCGCTTTGGAGATGTTTCCCGATTTTCCCCAGCTCGCCATTCTTGCCGGAACAATATCCTTCTCGCGGGGCTACCTTGCCGAGGCCGAGAAGTATTTCGGCATGGCGGAAAAGATGGGAAGCCCGGACGCAATCGTGGGGCTTGCCAACGTGAAGAACAAGCGGAAGGCGCTTGAAGAGGTGGAGGCCGGTCGATAAGAGGCGGGATTGTTTCAATTTGCAAAAGCAACTAGAACAAGTCTTCTTTATTGAAATTCAGCCCACCATTAATTGTTTCGGCAAAGGATTTTACTTTTAGTTCAATTGCATCTCTCACAGCCCTTGTCTTTGCCATAATTTCTTCTTTTGAGCCGGTAAACCGGCCGGGGTCATCAAAAGGCCAGTGCAGCCTTACGGATACGCCCGGGAAAATCGGACAACGCTCGGCGGCTTCCCTGTCGCACACGGATATGACATACGAGAAAACCTGGTTTTGCCTGTAAAGATCGAATGCACTCTTGGTTTTGTTATTCGAAATATCGATACCCAGTTCCTGCATTGCCTCAACTACATTCCGATTCAGCGCACCGGCTTCAAGTCCGGCGCTCGTTGCTTCAAATTTGTCAGGATAATACTTATTCAGGAACGCCTCCGCCATCTGGCTCCGGGCGGAATTGTGAACGCATAGAAACAGCACTCGAATTCTATCCATGACACTTCCCTTTTATCCGGCGGAGAAATTGAATTTCTTGATTTTAAAATAGAGTGGCGCCATTAGAATACTGTTGAGCCTGTAGAAAAAGTCCCTTTCCCGCCACTTTTACCTGAAATTCCGGTCTTTTTTCCTTATATTATTTGTAAACTCAGCAGGAAGGAAGGCCGATGGCCCGCTACAAAGAGTATTCCTACGAACAAGGCAAGCTTATCCCCATCACGTTTCGCGAGCAGATCATTCCGGGCAGTTTCGAGTTCGCGTTGAGCGAGATCGTGGATAATGTGCTGGACCTTTCTGTTTTCGAGGGCCGGTTTACCAACGACGAGACCGGTGCGCCCGCGTACGACCCGCGCGTGATGCTGAAGATTGTTCTCTACGCGTATTCCCGGGGCATCATGCACAGCCGGGACATAGCGCGCTGCTGCGAGGAGAACGTGATGTTCATGGCACTCTCGGCCGATACGAAGCCGCATTTTACGACGATTGCACATTTTATTTCGTCGATGCATGTGGAGATCACGCCGCTGTTCCGAGACATCCTGTTGTATTGCGCGGAGGAGGGATTGATCAGCCGGCAAATGTTTGCGATCGATGGCTGCAAGATGTCTTCGAACTGCGCCAAGGAGTGGAGCGGCACACTCGAGGATTTCGAGAAGCGGAAGAAGAAGATAGAGTACCAGGTTCGTTTTCTTTTGCGCAAGCACCGCGAGTGCGATGAGCGTGAACTTGGCGAGGACATACGGAAGAAGGAACGGAAGGCGATCAACCACCTTCGTTCGAAGGTGCGCAAGATCAACCGTTGGATGCGGAAAAACGAGGATAAGCGCGGGGCTAAGGGACAGGCGAAGAAGAGCAACATCACGGACAACGAGAGCGCGAAGATGCCGAGCTCACACGGCGTGATCCAGGGCTACAACGGCGCCGCGGCGGTTGATGAAAAGCGCCAGGTGATCGTTCATGCCGAGGCATTCAGCGAGGGGACGGACAACGCGCTTTTGAAGCCGATGATCGACGGTGTGCGGGAGAACTTTGAGGCCATAGGCGAGCCCGACATTTTTACTCAGGCGAAAGTGACTGCGGACAGCGGTTTTCATAGCGAAGCGAACATGCAGATGCTTGCGGAAGAAGGAGTGGACGGGTACGTTGCGGACAATAAATTCCGCAAGCGCGACCCGCAGTTTGCGGATGCGGACCGGCACAAAAATCCGATTGACCGCAACAAGACGCCGGTACGGTCAAAGCACTACTTTACCCCAAGTGATTTTATCCTGAATGAATCCGACGGCACGCTTACCTGCCCTGCAGGCAACAAGCTTTACGTGTTGAACAAGAACTATGTCGGGACGCGTGGCGAACACGGGATCGCCTATGCCGGGAGAAAAGCCGACTGCCTTGCATGTGAAATTCGGAAGAAATGTTTGCGGCTTGACCATACGGAGCGCAGACAGGTGGTGAAGTTCGATCAATCCGGCCCACGATCAACGGGGGCCTATACCAAACGGATGATCGAGAAATTCGACTCCGCCTTCGGCAGGTACATATACAGCAGGCGAATGGGCACGGTGGAACCGGTGTTCGCCAACATCTGCCGGACGCTCGGCCTCGATAGGATTACCGTGCGCACCAGGACAAAGGCCGATACGCAATGGAAGCTGTACTCGATGGTGCACAACATTTTCAAGATTTACCGGTTCGGGCCTTCCTATGGGCATTAGCAAGAGCCCGGGGGCCGGCTTGTCCCTCACTATAGGGCGCACAAGGCCTCAGATTCACCTAAAAACGCCACTCGCCCCACAATTCTGAACCTGCATTCTTACCTTTCCGCACAAAGCGCGAATTGACTTGACAGAGAACAAGGGAAATCCGATTTTATTGAAAACAGGGTTTTTCTACAGGCTCGTTAGTTCTTTGCAAGAATTTCGGACAAGATGTTAGACCGCTCATGATGCCGCGTCCGGTGCGCCGCCCGACCGGGCTCAAACAGCGTGTTATTTCACCGTCTCCACATCCAGAATCACAAACGTCCCCGGCTTCACCTGCGGCCTCGGCTTCTGATTGTCCGCCGTCGGCGCGGGAGCGGGCCCGAATTCGGCAGTGGGCAGGTACATATGGTGCGTCTTTTTGTCAAGCGCCATGGTCCTTGCACCCTTTTGCGTGGCAACGGTTTCAAGGACTTTGAAAGAACCATCGGCCTGCTCCTGCACAACGGTGAGCGTTCCATCACCGCAGGAAGCGTAGGCGCGCTTGAGCGAAGGGTCCCAGGCGGCTGCATCAACGTGATCGCCGATGGGCAGGGAAGCAAGCACTTTCCCGGCCTTTGCGTCCGCAATAACCATCAGTTTGTTGCCGCACCCGATAAACAGCCTGTTCCCTGTAACGTCAAGCGCGAGCGCGCTGGGCCCTTCTCCGGGAGCAACCGCAAACTTTCTCGTCACTTTCATGGTTTTCGCGTCGATCACGTCCACCAGATTCTTGTCCTCGATATTGTCAAAGATGGATCCCTGCCCATCGGATGCCGGAAATTCCGGCTTGCCGTCGAGGGAAATCGTGGCGACCACTTTTTCGGATTTGGCGTCGATGACGGTTGCGTTTGACGTCTTCCCGTTGAACGTATAGACCGAATGGGAAAACGCGTCGTATAGAATCGCATCGGGATTGAGTCCGGTGACCGGGATTTTCCCGAGTACCTTGAGAGTTGACAAATCAAAGACGGTCACCGATGAATCCTTGCCGTTGCTCGCAAAGCCTTTGCCAACGTCGTGCGCCACTGCGATTCCGTGCACGCCTTTTGTGTCGGGAATTGTGCCTATTGTCTTCCCGGACTTCGCATCCACCACCTGGACCACGGTTCCATGGGAAACGAATAATCGACCAGTGGAATCGTCTGAAGTGATATAATCCCAGCCGCCGTCACCATCGACGTGAATCCTGGTGACAATCTTATAGCGGGAATCGGACGTCCGGGGCGCGTCTGCACAGGCGCCAACGAAGAAAACTGTCGAACAAGCAAGCATGATAAGCCACGTTTTCATGATTTCCTTTCCGCAGGATTTCCTGCTCTGTCTGGTTGGTTCCGGGATTCAGTCCGCATGGAAAATACTTCCGTCACAGTATCTTGCACCACGACGGAGGAATCGCCCCATTCACCTGTGCGCAAATGCGCCTTTGAGGAGACTTGAAAGGACCGGGCCTACATCCTCGCGGTTGTCGGCAAACTCTTTCGATTCACGGAGGGAAGAATGTGACAAAGACGATTTTACAGCAAGCACCCGCTTCTTGTCAAGGCGGAAAATCAAAACGGCGACCGCTTTCTCCAACCAACCGCTATTTCTCCCGGCCCTTTTTCGGGGGAATTGACCCGCACGATTCATCGTCAAAGCAGCTGCGGCCACCATTGCACCCCCTACATCTGAAACGCAAGTACGCCGCGCCTGCGATCAATCCTCGAACGTGCGTACTGCGGGTACATCACGAACAGGTGCCCGGGATTGTCCCCGCCTTCAACGGGGATGTCCGCCGACACGGATTGACTGTAACCTTCACTTTCGGCAATAAGGGAATACACTGCCGGCGCAACGTTGATAAGCACGAAATTGCCGTGATCGTCGGAGTAGGTACATTGGCCGGTCTCGCGGATCCACACCCTGCTGTGCCTGATGGCATTGCCGTCCATGTCGAGCACTTTGCCGCGCACATGCCCCAGGTTGGGGTCCATGCGCTGCCTTCTGGCGTTTTCGTCCGCTTCAAAAGTGAAACAAACCATACCATGTCCTCCTTTTCCTGGTTTTGTCGGTAATAAAATTACGCCGCACGGATTAGAAGTCACTGAGGGTATTGTTAGAAATTCGTTTTGAAAGGCGATGAACCACTACGGGCAGGGGTCTCCGCGTAAATGCACTGGAATAACGCGCCTTGCCTGCGAACTGGCGGCGGTTTTCATTCCGCCCTTCATTGGAGAACCTCGTCCCGCGGGACGAGAAATCTTCCATCCCTTTGGAAAAAAACATGTCTATAGTCGCTCGCTATGGGATTCATGCTCAGCGTCGCCATGGAAGGCGGGTGCTGTTTGTATTATTTTTGATGGAAGGAAGATGCTTCTGATGACGCACCTGGACAGTGTCACCCTGGGCCGAACATGAACTTCTTTTGCCGTCCCCCGCTTTTTTGTCTCTTCTTCTTTGTCATTCTGCCCTGTTCGGTCCCTGTGGCGGCCCAGGAACCGGGTCGGGCCCTGGAGCCGGTTCTTCTTGACGCCAAAAGCTACGTCGAGATCTTCACGCTTACGGCCATGCACGACGATCACACCTTTGTCCAGGTCCAGATGACCTTTACAAACCTGGGGCTAAAGAACAGGAACGCCGCCTGCAAGGCGCTTGTGCTTAACCCAGCCAAGAATCCCTGGAAAGCGAACGAGAAATTTAACCGAAAGCAATGGAGTTACTCGGAAGCCAAAGTCCCCACGCTGCGGGTGGGAACCAACACCCTGGTGGCACTTAAAGACAAGACCTGCCTCTTTGCGAACCTTGGCACAAGCACGGTGAACATTTCCCTGCACGGAGTGCCTGCACCCATGGAAACGCCCAACATCGACTTCCCGAAAAACGCGTCCGGAAAATTCTATTCACACACAATCATCGTTCCCTGGTCCCGGGTTGAAACGACGCTTGACGTACCCGGATTTCCCCGGGAAGAGCTGCATGGATTCGGCATGCTCGAACGGGCGCGATCCGTGGGGACGTCCAGGGACGTGTGCCGGGGATGGGTGACGTTCAGGGGATTTGATGGAGACAATTATTTTCTGGCCGACTTCCGGCTTCCGCCGAAGGAAAATTCCCCCGCCACCGGCTGGATCTGGAAAGACGGGCAGCAAGAGCCCCGCGCCATGACCGGCCTGCGAATCGGGAGCGAATTCTCCCTAGTTGACGGGAAGAAAATAGAGGCCCCCGTCGTTTCTGCGCTCGATGCTTCCTTCAGGATTTCCGGCCGGGGCCTGCTGCGCGAGTATTCGTTTGTTGACGAACTCGGCGCCTTTACGGGAACACTGGTGAAGCTGGTGATTGGAAAACCCCTCGTCAGATATTACGACGCGAATGTCGAACTCTCCGGCGGAAAACAGGCGCTGCACGGCGTTTTGGAGCTGACGACGATCGAGTAACGATGGACACGATTCTTTCGAAAAAGTTGTTCTAAAATGCTCAACCTTCACTTTGCCCCGTCCGCCGGCCTTCTGGTTCCCGAGCTGCTCAGCAGGATCCGTTCAGTCTGGACCGACCCCTTCCGGCCGCCCACGATCCTTGTTCCAAGCCCGGCAGTCGGCACATGGCTGCACCTGCGCCTTGCGGATTGCGAAATTCCGGGGCTTCACGGGCGCTCCCATGCACTTGGGTGTACTGCCAACCTTGAGATGCTCACGCTGGAACGCTACCTGTGGAACGTCCTTGAGCCGGCAAAAAATATGCAGCGCATGGGTGTTGCGGTTATGCAGCAGATGATCTGCGCGTTGCTCAACTCCAGCCTGCTCAAAGAAAGCCTATACGCATCTGTCAACTACTACCTGAAGAAACCCGACACCACGGTTGACCCCTTCAAGCGGGTCCAGCTGGCATCAAAAATTGCTCGGCAGTTTCTGGAATATGAGTTCAACCGGCCGAGCGTATGGGATGACAAACGTCGCCAATGGAGGCTTGACGGCGTTGATGCAAAATGGCTCAAGGGTCAAACCTACTTCGGCGAAAATACCGAAACCGAGTTGTGGCAAAAGGACCTCTATTGCAGAATCCACGAATATCTCGACCGTGCCGGCCCTCGCGATAACGTCCGCTACATCTCCCTTCCGCACCTTTACAGGCTGCGGCGGGAAAAGGGCCTCGAAAACAACGCACAATGGACGGTTCCCCCCGACGATGTCTTTCTGTTCGGCGTATCCAAGGTCAGCCACTTTCACCGGAATACTCTGGTTGAGATTTCCCAGATGCCGGGCATCACCATGCACGTTTTTCTTCCAAATCCATGCGCCGAATTCTGGGAGGATGTTGATACGCGGCGCAACCGTAGTAACCTTCGCCGCGCGTGGAAGCACGATTCGGGGAAGAAAGATGCAGGCATACCCGCCCGCAGCCGCGAAGATTATGCGAAAGAGGAACTGAGCGAGATCGTACAACTGCCCCGCGACCATGCACTGCTCGAACTTTGGGGGAATGCGGGCAAGGCGAACATCTTTCTCTGGTGCGCGGACGCACAATGGAACTTTGAGTATTACGGCCCCGACTGGGTTGAAGAGGAAAAAGATCCGGATACGCTCCTCAAAGCCGTCCAGTATTCACTGCTGAGGTGCCAGAACGGACTCCAAGGCGGATGCAGGGCCGATGCATCTCTCCAGGTGCTTGCCTGCCCCGATCCCGCGCGCGAAGTTGAGGAGCTGCGGGAGCAGATACTTGACTTAGTGGAAACCGACGTGGTCCGGCATTTACATGAAATCGTTGTCTACCTTCCCGATCCTGGCGCCTATGGAGCGCAGATTCATCGCGTTTTCGGCTCCCTGAAGCCAAGCGACCCCGGTTACATTCCCTACTCGGTGCTGGGCGCGCCGGGAAGCGACAGCCTTTTTGCGCAAGGCATGAACACGTTGCTGGAAATCATCGGGGGGCGTTTCGACCGGGCCCACGTTTTCGCGCTGCTGCGCAACCCGATTGTTCAATCCACGCGGAAGATCTCTTCGGAGGATATTGTCGTATGGGAAGGATGGACGGAAGAGCTGGGCATCTTCCGCGGCTACAACCGCGAGCACCGAATCGAAATGGGAGACCGCGGGAAATCCGTCACCGACGCCCATACCTTCGAGCTTGCCATAGGGCGGCTGCTTATTGGCAATCTGGCCGCAGGCGAGGCCGATATGAGGTACCACCTGCACGCCGGAGACACGGAACGGACAGTTTCACCGATCCCCGCGTTCCGCGATTTCGACACCTCTGACGCGAATCGCGTCGAAACCTTCTGCGGCACGGTGGAAGACCTCTACAATGACGGCGGCCTGCTGTTGGCGCAGGAGTCGTTGTCCGCGTCCGTAAACGTGATGACGCGCCTGGTGTGGGACTGGTTCGGCATTGTTCCGGAGGGAAGAACGGCGGCCATGGCCGCCGAAGGCAGGGTGAGAAACGAGTTTCTCGAAGCGCTGCGTGCCATCATGGTGCAGGATGAGCTTGCCAAACGCGAAGAACCGGCCGGACTGCAGGAGTTCCTTGCCCTGGTGCGGGAATGCCTGCCCGAAGAACTTCCGGCCGGGTCCAAAGCATGGACCGGCGGCATCACCTTTGCGCCCCTTCGGCCGGCAATGATTGTTCCGCACAAGGTGATTTTCGCGCTGGGGCTTGACGCAACGGCATTTCCCGGCACCGGCGACAAATCCGGCTGGGACCTGCTGTCTCAAAAACGTATTGTGGGAGATTCCGACCCGGTCCGAGACAACCGTTTCGCATTTTTGGAACTGCTGCATGCGGCACAGGAACGCCTTGTTCTTTCTTTTCGGGCCCGCAACATGCAGAAAGAGGAGGAACTGCAGCCTTCGAGCGTTGTTCTCGAACTCGAGTCCTATCTTAACAGTCAAGGCCTGAAGTCGAACACCGAAGGCCGCTGCCTGATAAGGCGGGACATACCGTGGATCGTCCGCGAGTCTCTGGAGGTACTAAACAAAACAGTGCGCCGGCGGGGAAGCTGGGACCTTCCCGAAGTGCGGCTTGCGCGCATCGAGCAGGAGGCCGGGGCACAGAAAGCGACCTACCGTTACGCGACCGCCTTCAAAACAACGGAGAATGCCGGGCGGGACCATCTCCGCACCACCGTGCGCGACCTCCGCACGTTCTTTGCCAACCCCCTTGAATACCACTTGTCAAAGACGCTCGGCATTGAATTGGATGAGCAGCCGGCCACCGCGGGGGCAACCGACGAACCCTTGCAATCGAGCCCGCTGGAAATGTCGGGTCTACAGAAAGCCATCTGGACGGAAGTGCTACGAACGGTTTTTCCGGACAACGAAAAGGACGAGTGTATCGACGCCGGCGTGCTGGGAGAGAAGGCGGAGAAAATCGCACAGGAAGTTCATGCCCGTTACGTTGTGATGGGCGGCTCGCCGGAGGCACAACTTTGCATGATGGAGGAGCAGCTCCTGAGTACCTGGGCGAGGGATTGCGCGGATGCGACCTTGGGCATACGCAACACCTTCGGCACTCACAAACTTTTGCAGAGCGTCGATGTAGCGCTCAAGCAGCCGGGAGCGACCGGTGAATTGACAGTCGGCATAGGATACGGGACGCAGTGCTCCGTGGAGTGCGGGCACCAGCTTGTGCTGGCGCCGCGTTGCGGGTCGGGGGAGATCGGCATTCTTGGCATCAAGAAAGAGGGGGAGGCAGCGGAAAATCCTGCTCTCTGGCTGACGGGAGCCCTGCAATGGCTGGCGGACAAGAAAAACGGCAGGCAGCGGGTCATCCGGCTTGTCCAGTTGAACCGCGGGGGCGGAGAAAAGAAGAAGGCGGGATCAACCTGCGCCAGAATGAAAGAACAGTGCGACGGCGGCCGCGATATTGAACAATGGCTCGGCGATTTGATCCGATCCATGCTTATAGGGCGGTCGTGCGACCATTTGCCTTTCGCAATAGTCCGGGAGCTGTGTACACTAGACGACGACAGGAATCTCGATGTGAAGGGATTGACCAGAAAGAACATCGAGGAACGGCTCTCGGGTGAACACAATCCCTATCATTGTTATCTGGAGGCCTTTGCCCTCGTTGATGCGCGCATCCCGGACGCACGCGATGAAGAACTGCAGCAGTGCGCGCGAGCCCGGTTCGCGCCGATGCTGGAGGGATGGATCCATGAGTAACGGCACAATCCTCAAGGACGCCGGAGAAATTGATCTCACCCGCCACGGCGTAATCGAGGCGCACGCAGGCGCCGGAAAGACCCATACCATCGTGGAAATGGTGCTTCGCATCCTTCTGGAGCCTGTCGCTACTGTCAATGGCGAACCGGCATTCAATCACATCCGTAACCTCCTGCTCGTAACCTTCACCGAAAAAGCCGCCGGTGAGCTTAAGAAACGGATCCGGCAAGGAATAGAAAAACGAATCGCCGAACTTCTGCCCGACGGTTCGGTAACGAGCCCCGGGCTGAAACAGCACCTCGAAGACTGTCTCAACAACCTCCACGAATCGTTTATCGGCACCATCCACGGCGTGTGCCTGCGCCTGCTCCAGACGTGGCCTTTCGAAACCGGAGTACATTTCAAGACGGAGATAACGGATGATGCCGAAGGGCTGGCAGATGCGCTGCGGGAATCGGTGCGCACCGACTGGCAGGATGAGAAGACCCTCATTCCGTGGGCGCTGGAGCGCTTGCAGGCGCAGGGAATGCATCTGAGCAAAAAACACTTCTCGCTCGTGTGTGAAATCGCGGAAACATTGCTGGACAAGGATAACACAGTTCTTGACAGAAGGTCATGCGAAAATTTCCGGCTCGGGAGTTTGAAAACTCTTTTTGATAAGGAGTTTTTGGCCCACCTGCCCGACTTCATGAAGCGTGTGGAACAGATCAAGAATTTCCTGGACGGGTTTGCGCCGGACGGCGCTTTTCATGAAAATGCAAAGACGGCCGTTGCATCCGCGAGAACGTGGGCCGGGAAAGTCCTTGCGGGAACGGTGCCGATTAGCCGAGAGGCCGTTGCGTCCCTGTCGAAATTCAAGAAGCCCGATAGGAACGGCGTGATGAGACCCTGCGCCATCTGTGACGCCGCATTCAAAAAGACCGTGCAAGGGAGCGAACTCGGAAATCTTTTTGAATCCTTGCAGAACCACCCATGCATTTCATCACTCACTGCAATCGAACGAAACCTCCCTCTCACCCTTCTCTGCGATGCGGCGGAGCTTCTCCGCGACCGGTGGGCAAACACCAAGCAGGAAAAGGGGCTCGTCTCCTTTCAGGACATGCTTCGCTTCATGTGCAAAGCGGTAACGGGCAATCCGAGGTTCTGCACCGCGCTTCGCCGACGGCTGCGCTACGGCATCATCGACGAGTTTCAGGATACGAGCATTTTGCAATGGAAAATATTCAAGCTCCTGTTTCTCGAAACGCCGGAAGAAAACGGCCCGCGGCTTTTTATCGTGGGCGACCCCAAGCAGTCGATATTCGCGTTCCAGGGCGCCGACGTGCAAAGCTACGTCGACGCAAAAAGCGCCATTGAAAGGGAAAAGGGGCGGGTATACGGATTGATACACAACTATAGGTCGCTGCCTGAAACCATAGCGGGCTGCAATGCGATTCTCAAACCGAACAAGGACGGGGACTGGTTTGCATTTGATACCGCCGCGCCAGGACGGGGCGCGATATCCTATCCTTCCGACACCGAAGGCGGAGCGCTTGCACAGGCGCCGGAAGGTCGCACCGCCAGACCCGGTGGTGAGCTGCCCTACAAGCCGGTGCAAATCATGGCACTTGAGGGAAACGCACCGAGACGCCTCGCCGACATGGCAAAATGGGCAAGCGTTGTAATCAGGTCCCTCACAGGAAAAACCATCTCGGTTCCCAAAGGGCTCGAGTGGGAAGCTGTCACGCTTGAATACAGGCATTTTGCGGTGATCGTGGAAAAACACCGTTTTGCCGTGCCTTTTCTGGAGCGATTCCAGGCAGACGGCATACCGGCTGCAAAGTACAAAATGGAAGGCGTGTTCCAGTCTCCTATGGCGCGCGATCTGCACGCATTGCTGCGCGCGGTGGTGCACCCTGCGGGAGACCCGGCGCCGCGGCTTGCAGCACTTCTCACCCGGTTCTTCAACCGCCACCCGGCCGCGATCAAGCCGGAATTGGACCTTGAACCCTGCGCAAAGCCCCGCATCGAATGCAACCGCGGCGGTTCCTGCATTTTCCATGCGTTGGAAGAATGGGCTTTTCTTGCGTCACAACAGCTTTGGTCCCAGCTCTTTTGGAGCATACACGAGCGCACACGCGTACGCGAGCGCCTTGTCCGTCTGGTCGATGGGGAACGACATCTGGCAGACCTGCGGCAGGTGAGCGATTATTGCATCGAGCAACTGTATCGCGGCGCCGTGAGCCTCGAGCAGCTTGTTGAGCGCCTGGGGCGCCTGCTTGCAGAAGAGGAATCCGCCGGCCGGGACAGGAACCTTTTTATGCTGGCAACAGATAAGTCAAGCGTGCGGGTTTTGACCGTGCATGCCGCCAAGGGGCTGCAGTTTCCGGTGGTCTTCGCAGTGACAGGCGGGTCGGAAAGCAGCAGGAAAGGCATGGGCACGCTCTGCTGGATCGAAAACCATGCACAGCGGGTGATGCCCGCACTTTCGTTCGGCAGGGATCTGTTGAAGGACCTGTTTGACGAAGAGGAAACAAGCATTCCTCCCGTTCTTCAAAGGAGGCAGGAGCGCCGCCGCCGCCTTTACGTCGCTCTTACCCGCGCGCAGGCAATGCTGTTTGTGCCCGCGCATTTACATGGGGAGCCCGACCGAGGAAACAGGGCCGCTTCCTGGGCCAAACGGCCTTTGCCTCCCAACCCGGACGACGACCTCACTCCACGGCTTCTTCAATTGCTTGACGATAAGGACCTGGAACGGAAGTACATTGATTTGTTTGACGGCGGCCGCTGGAAAACCGGGCCTGCCGAAAAGACCAATGAACCTCTTGACCATCTCGACCCGGCTTGGGTGCCGCCTCCCTCAGCCGAGGCGGCTTCGGATGAAATGGAAAAACGGATGCAGGCGCTTGACCTGCCCGGCCGCATCTGCCGGCAGACGAGTTACACCGAATTGAGCCGTGAAGCGGACTCCGACCGTGCAACCGACCACGGCGAAGAAGAAGACGAAACGGAACCCGCCGGCGCGTCGAATGCTCCCCCGCCCTTTTTGCCCGGCGGCAGGCAGACCGGCGACGCGCTGCACAGAGCAATCGAAGAACTGCTGGGGACGGACGACGTCAAGTCTTTGCCAACCGACACACAGCCTGTTTACACCGTTGTCAGAAAATATCTGGACGGCAACGGAGTGCTGAGAGGCCTCAAGCACGAAACAGAATACACGCGGGCGGTTGAGGCCGGCGTTGAATATGTCAATGGCGCATTGACGACCTCTTTGCCGCTGCCCGGAGGCGGGACGGTAACCATCGCCGATCTGAAATGTGGGGACCGAATTCCGGAAATGGAGTTCTTCCTTGGAGTCTCTCCTCACTGGGTGCACGGGTACATGGACCTTGTGTTCCGGCTCGAAAACGGAAATGCCCTGCACCCATGGCGGTATTTTGTTCTGGACTGGAAAAGTGACCGGCTTGAACAATTCGACGGGCAGCGGCTGGAAGCATTCATTCATGAGCGCCATTACGATCTTCAGTCGAAGATCTACTGCCATGCGCTTGACAAATATCTCGGGGGAATTCTGGGTGCGGCCTATGATCCGACGCAGAACCTGGGCGGCGCGGTCTATGTGTTTCTGAGAGGTTTCGGGACCGAAGCGCCCAAGGGTCAATGCCGCACGTGGATACGTCGTGCGAACCCCAAAGAAGATTCGAAGTTCACACAAGATCAACTAGACAATCTGATCGTCAAGAGATCCGGTCGGGCTTGACGGAAATGGAATCTGCAATGGAACTGCTGGAAGCGCTGGAAGCCTATCTTGTTGAAACCGGTCAGATCAATCCCCTGGCGCAGCGTCAGGCGCGCCTGCTATGCGGCTCCGTTGCGGATGAAACTCTTCAAAAAGAAGCGCGGATATTCCTGCTCCTCAATCTTGCCGCCCTTCATGCGGGAGCTCCTCGCGCGCCAAGGGATTTTCTCCTTGCACCGTTGCGGCCCGATGTTGTTCAACGGTATGCCGAGGTTTACAGAAATGAACATCCGGGCTCCACACCCTCGTGGGAAGCCGTGCTCACCGATCCGGGCCCTAACAAGACGGTCTCCTCAACGCTGGACGAGGTATTACAAAGCCCCCGTCGTCTATCGCCCTTGACGGGAGAGGAACCTCCGGATGAAAACGCCGGCCATCCGCTCCTGATTATCGGCAGGCGGCAGAACGCCCGCGCCGGATTTTCACGATACTGGCGCGCGGCGGCCGCTCTGGAAAAGGAAATGCTTGGACGATTGCATCAACCGACCGTTGCGCTGTCGGATGACACGGCTCGTGAGGCCGTGCGCTACGTATTCGGCGCCGGTTCCATCCTTGAAGGAAACCGCAGGTTTCACTACCGTCAAGTGACCGCCGCTGCGCTCGCGCTCCGCACACGTTTCCTGATAATTTCGGGCGGCCCGGGATCCGGCAAGACAAGCGTGCTGACGCAGGTTCTCCGCACGCTTATGCATGCCTGTGGAGAAATAGAGCCGGACCGCATTGTGCTGTGCGCCCCTACCGGCCGCGCGAAAGCCAGGTTAGGCGACAGTATCGACCGGGGAATCGGGTTTATCGAGAAGACAGGCTCCCCCGGCAACGCCAAAAGAAGAGCGCGCGACCTGAGCCTAAAAAATCTTGAGCGGAAAACCATTCACGGCCTCCTCGGTGCCAGGCCCGACAGCACCACGAAATACAACAGCGGAAACCCGCTTTCTTATCAGGTAATCGTAGTTGATGAAGCGAGCATGGTTGACCTGTGCCTTTTTGCTTCCCTCATGGAAGCCGCTGCTCCCGAATGCCGGATGCTGCTGGTGGGCGACATGCACCAGCTGCCTTCGGTGGAGGCCGGTGCGGTGCTCGGCGACCTCACCGATCACTTTGCAGGAACAGGCGGCACCCCTACCCTGACGGCGCGCACTGCCGACTGGGTGCGCAACATTGTCAAGGACGTCCCTGTTGACGGAGGGGGGGACGTCGGCGCGCCATCTCTTGTTCTGTCAACGCCCGCCGCGATCCAAAAGGCCGGGCGCCTTGCGGACCATGCAATTGTCCTTTCTCATTCTTACCGGTCGACAAAGGAAATCATGGCGTTTAGCGAGCAGATAAACTGCGGCGATGCCGGCAACGCCCTGCGGTCCATTAGCGAGAATGACGACTCCACCGTCGTGACACTGGACACCGGCACAGGGATCGGCCCGATCAAAAACTGGCTGAACGACCGGTATTCCGGCGACACACTGCATCCGGTGAAATCGTTACGGGGCCTGGATGTTGACGCGGTCCGCGATCCCGGACACCGCGATCATGCTGCAACACTTTCCAGTCTCGATAATGCGTTCCGGCTTTTTGACGCATCTCGCATCCTCACTTTGGCTCACGGCGGACAGCGCGGACGGATTTCGATCAATTCCCTGGCAGACAGATTACTGCGCGCTGCATTGGATGAAGACGACAGGGAGCGGTTCTTTCATGGCCAGCAAGTGCTTCTCGGACAAAACCTGCCCGACCTCGATTTATATAATGGCGATATGGGAATGGTGGTTCACTCAAAAAATGCTGGACAAAAAGTGGTCTTTCGCCGCGGAACAAAGTATACAATTCACGCTCTCGAACGCATAGCCGGGCTTGAGTCCGCCTTCGCAATCACCGTTCACAAGTCGCAAGGTTCCGAATTCGACTCCGTGTTGCTGGTTTTGCCGGAATACAAAAGCCCCCTTCTCACCAGGCAGGTTTTGTACACCGGAATTACCAGGGCAAAAAACCGCATTCGCATCCTGGGGACAAAGCTGCAATTACAAACAGCAATTGAAACAAAGGAAGAAAGACCGGGCGGGCTGAACCTGTGAGGCGGCGGAAATCCCTTCTGGAAACCAACAGCGTCCGGACAAACGGATACCCCTAAAAATCCTCTTCGCCGGGCTCAGCGCAAACTGCATGCGCGGCTAGTCGAGAACAGGTACCCCCTGATAGTCCGGCGCGGGGCTGCCCTGGAATTCGCCGTATTCGATGTATTCGGCATCCTTGTGGTTGAGATACCAGATCTTGACATCGAACAGAAATTCCTTTGAAAGATCTGCCAGCATAAGAAGAATGGCATTTATCCTGGTATCCTTTTCGACGGCAGCGTAATTCAGGTAGAATTCCAATTCATCGGCTGCGATTTCATGGACAATATTGAATATGTCATGAAAATCGTCCTCAACTTCCGCCGTTTTCGGGAGTGTGCCGGCAACGGGGTCACTGACGGAATACTCCGACGCCACTTCTATGCCTTGGCTGCGTGCGATCTTCTCGATTATCAGACGTTGAGCATCCTTTTTCACGCTCATGTACAGAAAGAAAGCCCTTTTGAGGCCATCGCTGCAGGATGCTCCCTTTTCCTCAAAAAATTTGACCGCCTCAGACGCCCGCGTTACCGCCGAGACAAATATCCTCGAATAGTGCGAATCATCGTCGTGCGCGACGCGATCTTTGGCTTTGGGAACCTCATTGAAATTGCGCGCGTAAGTCTGTTTCATTAAAATCCTCCGATGGTATTGTCCGCATTGTTGCATCCTGCTCCGTCCCAAGAGCAGTTAAATCACGTTCATCCATGTTTAAAAAAGCGCAATTCGTATGCCAACAGGTTTTGGCCGGCAATTTTGAAACAATTTGACTGCGGTATCCGATTTGCTATTTTATGTAATAAGGGAATTTCAAGAGATGGATAACGGCGCTCCCCACGCGTGCGTAGTGGGTCACAACCGGGTGGCCCGATTACGAAAACAGGAAGAAGAACGATAATGGTGAGAATGCGGGGCAAAATGGAGGAACAGGAAATTTCAAGCCCGGGCCGGTTAAAACAATGTGCGAAGGTCCTGTCCTTTATCGTGACCGCCTCGGGGCTCGCTGTCATGGCGGGGTGGATATTCGATATCGAAGCGTGCAAGAGCATCTCCCCGGCCTTTATCAGCATGAAATTTTCAACCGCATTCGCTTTCGTGATAAGCGGGATTTCTCTTTATTTTTTGGTAAGGGCCCATGAAGGAGAGATTGAAAAAGCCCAGGTTGCCCTTTCCATAACCTCGTTCACTCTTGCACTTCTCATGGGCCTGCTTCTCTCTTCCGCCGTCTTCGGCATAGACACCGGGATTGAAAGCCTGTTTGTGAGGGAAATCGGCGGTGTGAAAAGCGTTGTGCCGGGCAGGCCGTCAATGCCCACCATGGTAAGCTTTCTGCTTATCGCCTTTGCGGGCATCCTTACCCTTCTCAATCCCGAAAGACCGGGCCCGAAATTCAAAATCACCGGCCTCACAGTATGCGCCGTTGGGGCGGTTGCTGTGGCAGGTTATGTTTTGAATGCTCCGCTGCTTTATTATTATGTGCCGGCGGTCAACTCGGCGATGGCCATTCAAACAGCGCTGTTATTCGTCTTGTGCGGAATGGGTTTGGCATGTCTATAAGAGCCAGGCTTACCGTTATCATTCTTGCGCTCGTTTCTCTTCCCTTGGTATTTGTGAGCGTCATCACCTTTTCGCGCTATCAAGATTCACTCACCACGAGCCGGTTGTCGCAGCTGCAGAGTCTGGCCCGATACAAGGCCGAAAAAATCGAGACATATTTTGAAGAATTGAAAAATACCCTCATCATGTCACAGAGATTCTTTAATGTTCGCCAGCACCTGTCTATTCTGGCCCGCTCATATAAGAACCCTCATGAAAGAGGGGCCGGCGCCGCCAAAGAAGCGCTCGACGGTCAGTTGATCAGGATGCAGAAAGTACTGGATCTTGCCGACATCATGCTCGCCGACAAGAACGGCACGATCGTTTATGTGAGCAACCCAGGCCACGACACGATGGACCTCTATAAGTCTCTCGAAGACATTTCACCGCAATCATTCAAACAGGGGAAAAAAGACGTTTACTTTTCCGATCCGTTCATCAACAAGGTCGTGCAAAACAAGCCCGAAATGCTGGCCATTGCCCCGGTTTCGGATTTAAACGGCGTCCCTGTCGGGACCATTATCTTTGAAATCGACATGGCGCCGATGTTCCGGCTGATTCAGGACACCGTCGGACTTGGCGCCACGGGCGAAATTCTCATAGGAAAAAAATCCGGGGACCACATCGTTTATTTGAATCCCTTGAGGCATGATAAAACGCCGGTTATGACGAGACGCGTTCGCATCGGAGGCAGCCAAGGCATTCCAATCCAGCACGCCGTTTCCGGCAACACGGGGATCGGCGAGTCGGTCGATTACCGGGGAAAAAAGGTAGTGGCCGCCTGGACGAATATCCCGTTCCTCGATTGGGGGCTTGTGGCCAAGATAGACGCGCAGGAAGAGTATGCCATCGTGACAAATCTGCAACGGATGATTGTCATGATACTGGCCGTTATCTTCCTTCTGGTGGTCGTTATAACGTATTCAGTCGCAAAATCTATTTCCGTTCCCATACAAAATCTTACCAAAGGCGCGGAAACAGTCGGGAGCGGGAACCTGGACTACAAGGTGGGGACCAACCTGAAAGACGAAATAGGCCGGCTCTCGCGCTCCTTCGACAAAATGACGCACGATCTGAAGGAGACGGTGGCATCGCGCGACGACCTGAATAGGGAAGTAGCGGTACGCAAGCAGGCGGAGGCGGCCCTGCGGCTGACGGCCGAAGACCTTACCCGCTCCAACAAAGACCTGGAGCAGTTCGCCTATGTTGCGTCGCACGATTTGCAGGAGCCGCTGCGGGCCGTTGCAGGTTTTGTGGGTCTGCTCAAAAAGCAATATTTTGACAAACTGGACGACCAGGCCCGGGAATACATCGATTTTTCGGTGGAAGGAGCGGAACGGATGCAGAGCCTCATCGAAGGCCTGCTCGCCTTCTCCCGCGTGGGAACCCGGGGCGGCGAGTTTGCCGCCATGGACGTGAAGAATGCCGTTGAGAGTGCGCTCAAGAGCCTCCGGGTCCTTATTGAAGAGAATAATGCCGTTGTCACGTGCGATGCCATGCCCAAAATCTTTGCGGACCTGTCGCAGATCACACAGTTGTTCCAGAACCTCATCGCAAACGCAATCAAGTTCCACGGCCCCGCGCGGCCCGAGGTGTTTGTAGGCGCACAGCGGAAAGACCGCGCCTGGGAAATTTACGTGCGCGACAACGGGATCGGCATCGAACCGCAGTATTTCCAAAAGATATTCCTGATCTTCCAACGGCTCCACACCCGGTCGCGGTACCAAGGCACGGGCATCGGCCTTGCCGTGTGCAGAAAGATCGTGGAGCGCCATGGCGGAGAAATATGGGTCGAATCCGCCCCCGGAAGCGGATCGACTTTTCACTTTACCATTCCTGACAAAGGAGAGAACGTATGAGTCCGATTAAGACCCGGCCAATCCAGATATTGTTGGTTGAAGACAGCCCGAGCGACGCGAGGTTGACCATATCGGCGCTCCAGCTTGCAAAGGTGGCAAACGAGTTGCACCACGTTGAGGACGGTGTGGAGGCGATGGAGTTTCTCAAGCGGCAGGGAAAGTACCAGAATTCACCGAGGCCGGACCTGATTCTGCTCGACCTCAACCTTCCCAAAAAAGATGGTCGGGAGGTTCTTGAAGAAATGAAAGTGGACGCGAAACTCAGCACCATCCCGGTGATTGTGCTGACCACGTCCAGCGCGGAAAAAGACGTCCTGCGGTCGTACCAGCTTCATGCAAATTGTTACGTCACCAAGCCGGTAAACTTCGACCGTTTCCTTGAATGCGTCCGGTCCATAGAACACTTCTGGCTGTCGGTGGTGGTGCTGCCTACAGAGGAGAATAACCATTGACCGTTGCGGCGCAATCAATGATTCCCCTGGCGCAATCCGTAAACGTCGGGTTCAAACTATTCCCATCGAGGCAATCAGCTGCTTTACTTTCTGGGGGGAGACCGGTTTTTCGAGGTAGAAATGCGCTCCGAGCGAAAAGACCTTTTCTTTGGTTTTTTCGTCGCCGTAGGCGGTCATGACGATAATTCTGCATTCCTTTTGTTTTTCGGCCACGGTTTGAATAACGGCATAACCGTCGTCGCTCGTGTCACCGCTCAGCCTGAGGTCTGCGATAACGGCATCGTAGGGATTATGTTCTATGAGGTCCAATGCCTGACCGAGCGTTGCCGCAGAGTGTATGTCCAGGCCTGGAGCGGCAAGTACTTTTGTAAATGCGAACAAAATCGCTTCTTCGTCATCCACTACTAAAATCTTCTTGGGTGCGTTATTCATTCCTTCTTTTCCTTAATGAAGATATGCAATCACTTCGGGAGAGCTTTGCACAGGCGCACCAAAATGACGCCCCTCACCTATCATTATCGCAATACTCTTGCCAAAACGTCCAATGTTTCCAATTGCTGCGTAATGCGGTCGATTTCCCTCAAAAAATGGCTTGTGATTCTTAAAACCGGCAACCAGTCTTCCCATTAGCGAAACAAAAGAGATCGCTTTGCCGCCCGAAGAACCTCAAAGCATTGCAGTCGTCTGGCATGCCTATTGCGGTTTTTAACCGTCATGACCAAAAGGATGTGCAGAGTTTCCAAGCAGTTTGAGGTTCACCTCCCGGTCGCGGAGCCAAAGACCGTCTGGCCGGGGTTCAGTGAAGGTTGTTGTAAGGCGGGAATGGAGAACGGAGGTCAGGTATGATGAGTGTTGACAAAATGCAATGTCTTGAATGCAGTGAGAACGAACTGTGTCCGTCCGACACACGTGTGTATGTCAACTATTGCGGAAGCATGCCGGACTCGCTCAAAGACGATATTTACCGCGCGAAAGTGGAATGTCGTATGCGCCGCCGCCGTTTGAGATATCGCGGACTTCCTGAAGGTTCCCGCATTGCCGCCGGCGCCGCCGCGGTCATGAGCGGGGCGAACCTGACGGTCGCGCATTGCAGCGTCTGAGCACGACAATTTTGATGCAAGGGGTATAAAATGGAAGCCACGCTTATAGAACGCGATAGAGGCGCTGATGCCGGGGTTTCTTCGCCTGCGCCACGGGAGGCTGCAGCCAAAGAGACGCTGGAAGAGCCCATGAAGCAGTACATGTATTTTGCATTCAGGCGGAGCACGCGCGACGCAGAATCGTACGAAACGGCGGCGGCCTTGATTCCCGCAGATGAGCGGCGTGCTTTCTTGACCGAGATGGCCTTAAGAAAACGACAGGAGGCGGAAAAGCTGTATGCGTACTATCAAGCAGATGCGGTCCGAATGCTGCAAAACCTGAAGAAGCGGAACGCTTTTGCCCTCCCGCATTATCAGGCGCCCCTGGATCCTGCTCAGATAGCCTCCATAGAGGACACGTACTCGTTTGCGTTCAAGCGTGAGCACAGCAATCTCGAATTATATTCAAAACTTTCCGGGCTCGACAGCAATCCGAACACAAAACTCCTGTTCAATTACCTTTGCCATTTGCAAATGAGTCACATCGCCTTTGTGGAAAAAAAGCTCGTTGAGGCCAACGGTCGTTTCTTTGCAGACTGGAACGGCTCGCTTTAGCGAACCGCAGCACCGGACGCGAAACCGCTTTCAGGGACGGCGGGCCGCCGTCCGACCTCATGCTTTGGCGTTTTCGCCTATTTTTGCAAGTTTTCTGTAGAGGGACGAGAGTGAGAGGCCGAGCACTTCGCTGGCCTTGTACTTGTCGCCTTTGCAGTGTTCGAGCACCTTTAGGATGTGCCCTTTTTCCATCTCATCAAGACTTACGAGCGAGGCGCCGTCGCCGCCGGAAACGTGGGCCGCGGCCTGGAGCCCGAGCCCGGGAAAATGGGCGGCCGCAAGGTCCTGGCCCCGCGACAGCAGGCACGCTCTCTCCAGCATGTTCCTCAGCTCACGGATATTTCCGGGCCATGCGTAGCCGGTGAGCATGTGGACAACCTCGGGCGAAAGCGGAAGGTGCGAATAATCAAAACTCTTCAGAAGTTGCTCGCCCAGCCCGGGAATATCTTCCTTCCTTTCCCGTAGCGACGGCATACGGATAGGAAATACGCAGATGCGGTAATAAAGGTCGTTTCGAAACCTTCCGCTTTCGGTTTCCTTGAGAAGGTCTTTGTTGGTTGCGCAAATAAGCCGAAAATCGCTCTTCCTCAGTTGGTTCTCACCTATCCGGCGAAACGACCGCTCCTCGATGGTCTTGAGCAATTGCGTCTGCACCTCCATGTCCATGTCGCCTATCTCGTCCAGAAACAACGTACCGCCGTCGGCAACCTCAATCAGCCCTTCTCTGTCTTTTATCGATGACGTAAACGATCCTTTTACGTGACCGAACAATTCGCTTCGAAGGAGCTCCCCCTTCAGGCTCGAACAGTTGAGTTCGACAAACGCCTCCCCTTTCCTTTCGCCGTGGTTGTGGATCCACCGCGCAAGAACTCCCTTCCCCGTTCCCGTTTCTCCAAGAATAAGCACCACCGTGTCGTTTGCGGCAGCCACCGATGCATGTTCCAGAATTTCGGAAACGGCATGGCTCGAACCAAAATATGGATCTTCTTGCTTCACAAGCCGGTTCTGCACAAGCGCCTGTTTGCGCAGCGACCCGATTTCCAGCGACTTCTCCAGCGAAGCCAATAAATCGGCCATATCTACCGGTTTGGTGAGAAAATCCTCCGCCCCGCACTTCGTGGCCTTTACCGCGGTGGGAATGTCCCCGCTCCCCGTTATCACGATCACCGGAAGCGTCGGATACGCTTTCTTCAGCTCCGGCAGCCATTCCATTGCGTTGCCGTCGGGCAGTTTCAGGTCCAGCATAATCGCGTCGAACCGGTCCGACGAAATGGCAGTCTTTGCTTCGCCAAGACTGGGTGTGCTTTTGGTGGCATACCCGTTCTTCGCAAGATAGCGCTCGTAGCCGAACAACGCGGCTTCGTCGTCCTCAACCAAGAGAAGTTTGTGTTGTCTCATTTGTCCCAACCGGTGAAAAAGTTTTGGGCGCGCACAGGTTTCGCCGCATTCCGAAAAACGGTTCCTGGTATCGACAAAATACGTCGGGTAGAGGCCTGGTCACAGCGATTTGTACCGCCTTGGCGCTGGCACCTTCTTTGCCGCTTATTCCAAATGGTAAGGATACAAAGCCTGCCGGATAAAGTCGAAACCCGCGGGAAACTTTATCCTCATTGAAAGCAAGCTTCGTGCCGCTTGCTGATTTAGTCAAGTATTTGGCTAGCCAAATATGAAATCAGGCGGCGGCAAAGAGCCTATGTACGGCATGTTTGTGGATGCGAAATCAAAAAAGACTTCCGCTATTTGCAAATCCTTTTGCATAAATGGGAATCATCCCAGCTGTACGGTATTGCGCGAACAGTCTCATCGGTTTGCGGAGTGGAACGGGAATTGCGTGATGTTATTGGTATCTGATTCCGCGGACGGCCCGAAGAAGCGCGGGAGGCAGGGAGTTTGCACGGACGACGGCACATGCGGGTCACGCTTTGGTTTTCGACAATTATCACTTATCAAGCAGGAGGCATCTATGAATACCGTCGGAAGAATCCTAATAGCTTTCGGCCTTGTGCTGGCCGCAATGGTTCCTCGGGCAAGCGCCATGAACGGCGACACGGCCATGATGAAACCGACACACGAATTCAGATATGTAAGCCCGGGTTACTCATGGGCAGACCTGGGAAAGGTCAACGCGTTTCTTAACTCGGAAGGCCTCGCGGGATTTTCCGATCAGGCGTGGACCATCGCGCTTGGCGGATACAGGGACTACCACAGGTTCATCATGGAAAGCGCGCTTTCGGCGCGTATCTGGGGCAGCAATCTGACCGGCTCGCTTCGCGTTTCACTGTTTGCCGGTGACCTGACCTGGAACACCGGGTTCAACGTACTGCCTCCGGAATGGTCGACAAGCGTGTACCCCTACCTCGGATTGGGTGTCGGTTTGAACGACTTGTATTTCCGTGCCAATTCGAGGTCGCTCGGGTCGTTGCTTTCGTCAGTAGATTCCAATTTCTCCGCCTGGGAGCTTACGCCGCTTCTCAACCTGGGAATCGGTTCTAATTTTCTGCTTCCCAATAAGGACGGCACCAAAGGTCTCGCCATAGGACTCAGGGTAGGATATCTGGTAGACCTTTACACGAGCAAACGATGGTATTCCGACGGCATCTATGTCAACAATTTGCCGTCGATTCTGCAGAGCGGTCCCTACATCCGCCTGATTATAGGAGGATGGGGAAGCCACCACATGCATCACCATCACGACGAAGCCTGAGAGGAAAACATGGGAGAACAGATTCCCATACCATTGAACGGTAGAACGGCGATCGTGACGGGAGCAAGCTCGGGCATCGGCAAAGTGACCGCGGCGGAGCTTGCCAGGACCGGCGCGCACGTGGTGATGGTATGCCGTCAAGGGGCAAAAGCCGAGGCGGCGCTCAAAGAGGTGGTAAAAGCATCGGGAAGCGCCTCCGTGGAACTTCTGACCGCGGATCTTTCGAGCCAGGCTTCGATCCGCGAGTGCGCACGCGCATTCCGGAATGCGCATGACCGGTTGCACGTTCTGGTCAACAATGCCGGGATATTCTTGCCCGATTACCAGGTGACCATAGACGGGTTTGAGCGCACTTTTGCAACAAACCACCTCGCGTATTTTCTGCTCACGAACCTCCTGCTCGACCTGCTCAAGAAAAGCGCGCCGGCGCGCGTCGTGTGCGTCGCGTCGGAAGCCCAACGATGGGGAAAAATCGATTTTGACGATTTGCAGGGCGGGCGCCGATACAGCGGCATGAAGGCATATTCCCAATCGAAGCTGGCGAACGTCCTCTTCACGTATGAACTTGCCAGAAGGCTTGAAGGGACGGGCGTCACCGCCAATTGCGTGCACCCGGGCCTGGTGCGCAGCGGCTGGGGGCGCTCGGCCAAGGGCTTGTTCAAGGCAGGCTTGACTCTGGCTACCCCCTTTATGGTGTCGCCGGAAGAGGGCGCGAAGACATCGGTCTTTGTCGCTCTGTCACCCGAAGTCGAGGGAGTAACCGGGAAGTACTTCATTAAGTGCAAACCGGCACAATCAATTGACATATCGTATGATGCCGTGCTGGCCGCCAAGCTGTGGGGGACAAGCGAACGCCTCACGGAAATCTCCTGAACGCACATCCCCTTCTAGTGCTTGAGGACGTTTAAGGCCGTGCGTAGTCCCTGTGCGAGCGCCGTCACTTTTCCTTTTCCCCAGAAATGCACAAAAATGATCCGCGGGGTTTCTTCAGTCATGTGATTGTGGATGGCAAGGACATATATGTCGGCGGTCCGGAGGGCCACGAGAACGTTTCTGAGTTCGTTTTCTTCAACGGCAAAATCGCCGTCGGCCATTGCAGAGTCCTGGGTTCCGGCAAACCCGATCCAGGTGCCCACGCCCATGCCTTGTCCCGCCTCGCACCCGCAGGACATCTTGGTTTTCCTGCCGATAACCGCCTTGAACATGCCATTATTCGATTCCCCGCGAACGCCAAGGATCTTTTCGATTGCGGCCGCGGAAAGCGAGCTCTTCTGAGGAATGGCCGTACCGCCGAATCCTTTATGGGGCTGAAGCTGCAGAACGCGAATGTCGATCACCTTTTCCATTACGTTCCTGTAGGCGATTGCAAGGCGCGACGCGCTGTCTTCCCCGTGAATGTGCATGAAAAAGACTTTCGGCTCATCGTAGAAGAAGTGGTTGTGCAATGCCGTCACCTCGAGCCCGTTCTGCAGCGCGACGCTCATGACCGGATTTACCTCGTCCTGGAGAAGCGCGAAATCACCCATCATCATGACGTGATCCTCGGACAATGCCTTGAATGCGGCCCAGCTTGACATTCCGAGAAATGGCGGCAGCGCAAACCCGTCCACCGTAACCTTGATATCCGTTTTCGGGCTCGACACCCTGTACACGCCTTCCTCAGCGTTCCATGTGCCCTGTAGTGCGAGAATGGCATGGATCTTTGCCGTATCCAGCGGAGTGTCCTGCCCTGCGCTTTGCGCAACCGGAATGCCGCACATGAACGCCGCAAAAAGCAGCTTGGTTCCCCATGGCTTCATCTTTATCCTCCTTAGCGTCTTCCTTTTGTTGTTGCGGGAGTCTTGGGGCGCGGTCCGCCCGCGGCCGGCCGAGGTTCCAGTCAAAAATGCAATATCCGTGCCATCTGACACTTTGAAGGCAACTGAGCGCCAACGGCGTTGTGCCTTTTTCGTTTTCGCACTGCGGGCCCTCAAGGCTTGAAAGCCGATTCCCCGGCGTTTGCTCACATGCTTGTCAATTACCGAAGCACATTGTATTATTAGTAACGTAAAATTGGAACGCAAAAAATCCGGCCCGTACTTTTCCTTTTTCAACCCAGGAATCTCGCCATGCAGAAAACAATTGCAATGATATTCGCAGGCGGACGGGTGGAAGAATTGGCCGCCCTCACCGAACGGCGCGCCAAGGCCGCCGTCATCTTTGCCGGCGTCTACCGGGCCATCGATTTTGCGCTCACCAACCTCGCGCGCGCCGGGATCGGCCGCGTCGGCATCCTTGCGCAGTACCGGCCGTCATCGCTTGTCAATCACGTGGGAATCGGCATGGCCTGGGACCTGGTGGGCACCGACAGGGCGGTGCGGTTCCTCTCGCCCTATATGGGTCTTGACCGAGGCGAATGGTATCGCGGACCCGCCGACGCCCTGTACCAGAACATCGATTTTATCCAGAAAGACCAGCCGGAAGACGTGCTCATCGTGTCCGGAGACCATGTCTCAAACATGGATTACACCTCGTTCTTGAGCTTCCACAAGGAACGGGCGGCGGATTTTTCCATGGCCTTCAAGCCCATTGCCGACAGGCCTTCACGATTCGGCATCGGCGAGCTCGCCTCGACGGGACAGATCGTGAACTTTGTTGAAAAACCGGAATTTCCACGGACAAACCTCGCCTCCATCGGCGTGTACCTGTTTAAGCGCCAGGTGCTGGTGGACGAACTGTTCCGCGCAGTGTCCGGGAAGGAGGAAGTGACCACCTTTCACATTCACGAAATAGTCCGGCGCCTCATCACGAGACGCTCCGCATACGGATGGACGTTTACCGGGGAATGGCATTACACCCGCACCCTCGACGAATACTACGAGTTCCACCAAGGCCTGCTCGGGGCTTCGCCAAAAATCAATTTGACGGAATGGAACATCAGGTCGAACGCCCTGTACCGGCTTCCCGCTCCAGCCCAGTGCCTTCCCGGCGCGATCGTGGAGAATTCGATGGTCTCCGAAGGGTGCAAAATCGCGGGCACGGTCCGCAACAGCGTGCTATCGCCCGGCGTTACCGTGGAAAAAGACGCGGTGGTCACCAATTCTGTCCTCTGGGACAACGTGACCGTAAAGGAAGGCGCCGCTCTCGACAAGGTGATCTCGGACAAGCGGTCCGTGTTCGGGCCGCAGTCGATTGTGGGGTCCGGCAAGACGCAGCCGTCCAGGGAAATGTCCGCGTCCCTCACCTGCGGCGCCACGCTCATCGGCATGGACGTGCGCATCCCGGCCGGTGCGCGCATCGGAAGGAACTGCATCGTCCATCCGGACGCCGGTGAGGACAGCTTTAAAAAACCCGTGGCGTCCGGAGAGAGCATTTGTCAACGCGTATCTGGAAAGTAAGGACGCATCGTGAAGGTCACCTACTTTACAAGAGAGTATCCCCCGTACGTCTACGGCGGCGCCGGAGTGCATATCAAGAATCTGGCGTCGTCCATCTCGCGCTACCTGGACGTGGAGGTCCGCTGCGTAGGCGACCAGGCTGCCGACAACGGCCGGTTGAAGGTTAAAGGCTATCAGGCCTGGAACCGCATGTGGGAGGGAAATAATCCGCTGTTCAACAGCGCCCTGGGCACGTTTTCCACCAACCTTTCCATGATACGCGATCCCATCGACGCCGATATCGTCCATTCGCACACCTGGTACGGCGCGCTGGCCGGATACATGGCAAAAGTGCTGTACAACATTCCCTATGTGGTCACCGTCCACAGCCTTGAACCGCTGAGGCCCTGGAAAGAGGAACAGCTCGGCCGCTCCTATCATCTCACGACCTGGGTCGAAAAGACCGCCCTCGAAAGTGCGGACCGCATTGTTGCCGTGTCGAACCACGCGCGCAGCGAGATCCTCGAACATTTTTCGGTAGACCCGAAGAACGTGGCGGTAATCCATAACGGAATCGACCTGGACACCTGGCGCCCGACGCCGGCAAGAGATACGCTTCGCGCCTTTGAAATTTCCGGCGACTATCTGTTGTTCCTGGGCCGCACGAGCCGCCAGAAAGGAATGGTCCACCTCCTTGACGCAATGGAATATGTGGATCCCGGCGTACGCCTGGTGTGCTGCACCTCCGCACCCGATACGCCGGAAGTGGAAAAGGAAATTGCCGCCAAGGTCGCCAAACAGAAGCGGGTAATCTGGATAAACACGATGCTCCGTGAAGACCAGGCAATGGAGCTTTACACAAACGCCCGTGTGTTCGTGTGTCCTTCGGTTTACGAGCCGTTCGGCATCATCAACCTCGAAGCAATGGCGTGCGAGACGCCCGTGGTCGCCAGCGCGGTGGGCGGCATTCAGGAAGTTGTGGTGCCGGGCGAAACCGGCCTGCTCGTGCCGCCTGCGGACCCGCGCGCCCTCGCGGAGGCGATAAACAAGCTCCTGAGGGACAAGAGCCTTGCAAGAAAGATGGGCAAGGCCGGCAGGCAGCGCGCTGAGAACTATTTTTCCTGGTCTTCCATTGCGAAAGAAACCAAGGACATGTACGCAAAGGTCATCAAAGAACGATTATGAAGGAGAACCCGAAACTTGCCATGCCGACAGAACAATGCCGTATCGTCATCGAAGGAGTCACCCCGAGCGTCGACCACGGTCGATATGCCGCAAAAACGGTAGCCGGCGACGAGATTAAAATAGGCGCGGACATCTTTAAGGACGGGCACGAAAAGCTGCGCGCTGTCGTGTTGTTCCGATCAGTCAAGTTAACGCAGCCGGTTTCCAAAACCTGCTGCCGGGAAATTCCCTCGCCGTCCGGCAGTGCCTGGCGCGAAGCTCCCCTTACGGAAGACGTCAACGACCGTTGGCTCGGCTCGATCACCTGCGACGCATGTGGCGATTGGGTCTTTACAATATGCGCCTGGACCGACGTGTTCGCCTCCTGGCGCGACGAACTGAGGAAAAAAGCCGAAGCCAATGCCGACGTCTCAAGCGAGCTCCTGGAAGGCGCGGCCATCATGGAACAAACGCTTCGGGGAATGCAGACATCCTCGGCGGATACGAGCGGGATCGCGGCATATGCGGAAAAAATCGGCGGGAATGGAGACCGCGCCGAAAGAATTGCCGCCGCGCTCGACGAACGCCTTGCCGTTCTCATGGCCCGTCATGATCCGCGAGCCGACGCCACCCTGTTCCCCCTTGAGTTACCGCTCTGGGCTGACCGGGCCGCGGCGAGGTTCGGTTCCTGGTACGAAATCTTCGTTCGCTCGCAGGGAACGGACCCGAAAGCCGTCACCACGTTCCGGGAAGCGGAAAAACGTCTTCCTTACATCGCTTCCCTTGGGTTTGACGTCCTTTACCTCACGCCGATCCATCCCATCGGGCTTGCTTTTCGAAGAGGACCCAACAACACCGACATGGCAGGGCCGAACGATCCGGGCAGTTGCTGGGCCATCGGCGGCAGCGCAGGCGGCCACACCGCGATCCATCCGGAACTGGGAACGCTTGCCGATTTCGACCATTACCTAATTGCCGCCAAACGTCTCGGAATCGAACTGGCGCTCGACTTCGCCGTTCAATGTTCGCCCGACCACCCATGGGTCAAACAACACCCGGACTGGTTCAAGCACCGGCCCGACGGAAGCATCAAATACGCAGAAAACCCGCCGAAGAAATACAAGGACATTTACCCGATAGATTTCGACACCAAAGACCGCGACGGACTTTACAAAGAGCTGCTCAACGTCGCGCTGTTCTGGATTCAGCGCGGCGTAAAAATCCTTCGGGTTGACAATCCCCACACAAAACCGTGCGGTTTCTGGGAATGGTTTATTTTCACCATCCACCGGGAACATCCGGATGTTTTGTTCCTCGCAGAGGCGTTCACGCGCCCCAAACGCATGGCCAGGCTCGCCAAAATCGGTTTTACACAGTCGTACACTTACTTCACATGGCGTAACTCGCGGGACGAGCTGGAATCGTATGCACGCGAGCTGTTCTGCACCGACGTCCACCTTTATCTCAGACCGAACTTTTTTGCAAACACGCCTGACATCCTGCACACTTTTCTGCAGGACGGCGGCCGGCCCGCGTTCATTATCCGCCTTGTCCTCGCCGCAACCATGTCGCCGACCTACGGAATCTACAACGGCTTCGAGCTGTGCGAAAACCGTCCTCTCAAGGCCGGGTCAGAGGAATATCTTGATTCTGAAAAATACCAGCTCAAAGTCTGGGACTGGGACCGTCCGGGAAATATCAGGGACGCGGTCGCCCGCATCAACACGATAAGAAAAGAAAACCCTGCCCTGCAGTTTCCGGACAACCTCACGATACTGGAATCAACGTGCCCGCACATTGTCGCGTTCGCAAAAATTCACCCGGAAAAGAACAGCCGTATTCTTGTGATTGTCAACCTTGACCCGCACAACACCCACGAAGGAACCGTGGGTGTTCCAGAGTCACTTGCAGGCGGCGTCAACTATTCGGCCTACACCGTAAGGGACCTGCTTAACGACGAGCAGTATTTGTGGCACGGGTACTGGAATTACGTGAGGCTCGACCCGCAGTCGAAACCGGCGCACATGTTGAGAATCGAAGGTTAAGAGAGTTGAAAGTTGACGGTTGATTGTTGCACCCACGCGCACCGCTATTTCTTCCCTCTCCTCAACCCCTTGAACACAGGATAGCTCACCGTCCAGCACGCACCTGCCGCCGCAAGCGCCAGAATGATGCTGCCGAAAAACCATTCGATTCCCCAAGTAAAAAATCCACCCCAATTCAAGCGTGCAACCGATTCAGTCCATGAAACGGGGACCACCAGCCTTCCGATCGCAATTGCAGCAGCATAAATAAACGGCAACATCGGCGCAGACGAAATGCTCACCCCGAGAAAAGCAAGCGGCCGGTTGATCCGCATGACAAAACTCAGAACCAACAAGGCGAGAACCTGAAAAAATGGAATGGGCAAGAGCCCTACAAACACCCCCAGCGTGAGCGAAAACGCCGCCCGTTCTGGTGTTGAATGCGCGTGCAACTCGTATTTGAAAAGCGCCACGATCTTCTGCCGCCATGTCGCGCAGGGCATGTCCACGATGAGGAACGGCAGGAACAGCTTTATCATCACGGCTTTGGAGTTTACCGCGAATATCCGCAGAAAATCGCGCACGGGCCGGAAGTGCGACACGACGCGACTTTTAGGCGCGTAGGAGAGGTGCACGTCAACTGAGGCAACGCGAAGGCCGTTCCACGCAGCTTTGACAAGCACCTCCTGCTCGAATTCGTAGCGGCTGCCCGCGCAGCCGAAGCCGGTCACGCTTGCCAACGGGTACGCGCGGAATCCGCATTGTGTATCGCGGATATCAATGCCTGTGATGAACTTGTACCAGAAGGACCCGAACTTCCGGCCCGCGGCCGACCGCGCAGGCTCGCCCGTTTCTTCTTTTCGAAGCACCCTGTTTCCGATCCACAGCGTGGCCGGTTCCAGCGCAATCTTTTCCAGAAACACGGGAATGTCGCTCGGATAATGCTGGCCGTCCGCGTCAACGGTAATCGCGTGGGTAAACCCGAGAGCTGCGGCTTTTTTGAACGCGGCCCGCAAGGCGCAGCCCTTTCCCCGGTTGTTGTCAAAGTCAATTACGCGGATTGCCGTATTTTCCGATGCTATGGAATCGATCAGGCTCTTCGTGTTGTCCGTTGAGCCGTCGTTGACGACGATGATGTCCGGTACATGCCGGGCGGTTCCTGCTATCACGGATGAGACGGTGCTCGCATTATTGTACGCGGGGATAACGACAACGGTGCGAGGTGTGCCCTCGAATTGAAAGGATTCTGGCATGAAGTGAAAATTCGAATGAGTGAATTTCGGTCAGATACGCTACCGAGCAAAGATCTTGAACGGTCTCATCGCATGTGGACGGAATTGAGAAATCCTTGCTAAGCAGCGCGCGAAAGTGCGATTTCGATTTCCCTTGAAACTCTTATTTCCTTGAAGAAATCCCGGGGATACAGGTAGTCTTCTCCAGATTCGTCAACAATTCTTATCTGGTCGTGCTTTTCCGCTTCTGGGTCCAAAATGGTTTCATACAGTTTCCGCAGTTCAAGAGAAGAGGCATACCCTTCGTTTCTTACGCAAACAACAAAATGACGGGCCATTTCTTATGTTCCTTGTTGAAGATAACGTTTGATCTTTATTTCATGTTTTCCAAGGCCATGACCTTCATACCAATGGATTTCCGCCCTGGCGACAAATCCGTCGCTCAATCGCACCGTGGCAATTCCCTTCGACTTTCGCCATCGTCATTTCCCATAAACTCTTTTCAAGCGCGCTATTTCGCGGATTGAGGCGCCCGCTGCGATAATTTCAACGTTCGTGATGCCTGAAATTATCTCAAAGTGCAACGGTAAACCCCTTCCGTCAGAAATATAAGACCCGCCACCGCGATGAATGTCAACGCTATGATCGCCTGCGCGGTTCTGAAACAAGCTGAGAAACGTCCTATCTCGCCCGTTTCTTCCTCTTATCCACTACCCTCACCTTCTTCGCGCTTTCTCCCCGGTGATGCCTGATGGTCGCGACATTCGACACGAGCACAGGCAACTGCACCCGCGCCTGGGCGCGGAGCTGGCTCCCGATCTTTTCCAGGTTCGACGGCGCGGTCGCCACGTGGATCGTCACGTGGTCCGACAGCGACTCGTCGTCCTCGATGATGATGATATAATCGTCTATGCCGTCAAGTGAATCGAGCACGTTGGTGATGGCAAGCGGGTACACCGTGGTGCCCTTCAGCTTGATCATGTGTCCTTTACGGGCAAGAATTGGGCCCACGCGCAGCGAATTGCGGCCGCACGCGCACGAGCCGGGCAGCTTGAACGTGATGTCGCCGGTTCTGTAGCGCACCAGCGGCACGCCTTCGACGCCGAGCGGGGTGGCAACGAGCTCGCCAACCTCGCCGTCCGGGACGTGGTTTCCGCTCTCGTCAACGATTTCGGTGTAGACGAGTTCGGGGTGGCCGTGGCCGCCGTACTGTGACGTGCACTCGCAGTACGCGCAGGAAAGCTCGGTTGACGCATAGGTGGAGTACACTTTTGCATTGTAGAGTTCCTCAAGGGCCTTGCCCACGGAGTTGAGTTCCATGTCCTGTCCGCGTATGCTCTCCCCGATGCAGAATATTTTCCTGATGGACGCGGCCTTCGGGTCGTACGACTGCTTTGCAAGTTCCTTTGCAAGTTTCAGAAGAAACGACGGAACGCCCACAACCACGCTGGGCTTGAGCAATTCGATGTAATGCTTTTGCATGTCGTACGGCAGAACTCCGATGCGCGCGGTGTTTGCGCCGAGGAGCGACAGCCCGCGGTAGTAGGCCATGCCGGCGATAAAAAGCCTGTCGAGCGACACAAACACTTGGGCCCTGTCTTTGGGCGTCACGCCCGCGGCATGGAACGACAGCGCCTCGTTGAACGCGAGCCGTTCAACGTCGTTTGCGGTAAGGGAAAACACGAGCGGCTTTCCCGTGGAACCGCTGGTGATCACGGTCTCCGCGATCTGCTCGGGCACGACGCCGAGGAACATGTCGGTGTCCTCGACGAGCCGCGACTTGTCGGTGAAGGGAAGCTTGCGGATATCGTCGGGCGTCTTGATATCTTCTGGGAACACGTCGAACAGCTCGTTCTGGTAATGCGGCGACACTTCCTTGACGTGTCGCACATGATTGCGCACCCCGCGCACCGAGCGCGCTTCGATTTCGTCTGCCGACAGGAATTCCCACGAGAGTTCGGGTCTAAAAACCAATTATGATCCCTCCTGCTGGAAAAAACGACAACTGGTATACGGGCGCTGGCCGGCTCCGGCCGTCGGTGTACAGATAGGTCCAGATGTTCTTCCGGTCGTACACATTTTGTAAATCAAAATAGTAAATCATCTGCAGGAAACCAAAGCCAAACCGTCTTTCCCAGCGGATGTCGAGGGTGTGGTAGGCGCCGTAGACATCGGCATTGATCGGGGCGCGGTTGTCTATGTACCAGCGGTGATAGGTGGTTGAATCGTATGCCGGAGAAGTGTGGGGCCGCGGACCGAGGTACCGCCATTTTGCGGAAATCTCGTTGCGGTCTGCTACGGGCATGACAGGCGAAAGGATCTTAAACCATAGCTGGTCCCGCAAGGAAGCATACCATGCGTAGAAAAGGAGCTCTTTCTTCCAGCCGCACGTGAGGGTGAACGAATTGGTGAAATCGAAATCCGCCCGGTACCATTGGCCCTCGTGGCCGGGCCGCGGGTCAAGGTCTTCGGATTTCGACAGCGAATAGGCAGCGCTCCACGATATCTCCTTTGCCAATTTCTTCTGGGCAAACAGCTCCAATCCGTAACTTCTGCCTTTTCCGATGGACAGCCGGTCGTTCGACGTGACGAACGTATCGGCCGCCGAATTATGCGGCCGCAGGAGCGAGGAGTCCACGGGCATGTTGTCGTACCGCTTGTAATATCCTTCTGCAACGGCTTTGATTCCCGACGAACCAAACTGATATTCGAACCCGCCGATGCCCGTTATTGCGCGTTTCGGTTTGAGGCTCGCATTAAAGGAAGATGCGGCAAGATCCGCATAGTCCGGGTCCTGATATTGCACACCGAATGCTCCGGTCGCCTCGATCTCGGGCAGCAGCGACCACGCGGCGCTGAGCCGGGGCGAAACCGTGAGGCTTCTGTTGTAAGTGAACCCGTCGATCCGTATTCCCGGCACAATGCGCAGTCGCTCGAATGGCCTCACGATACCCGAGACAAAACCTCCGTACTTGTACGCAGTATGGCGGCCGTCCGCCGTTTCCTGCCAGGTGACGGCCGTGGGGATGCCTACGGTATCGGACGGGCCGGCATAGCGCTTGAGCGTATCGGGCTTGTTCCACATGTCGATGCTGAAATCGGCCCGTTTGACAAATGCTCCAACCAGGATCCTGTTACTGTTGTCCAAATCCAGCGAGGCCTGGGCCTTGCATTCCTGTTCCTGTTCGAGAGACGTGTTTTTGAAAAATGTGTCTGCCCCGGTAAACTCGATCCGGTCGAAGGTGTTGCCCACGCCCGAAACGGTCACGCTCGTGGAAAACCGGTTTGTGAAGAACTGCTCCCAGGTTATTCCGCCCGCGTACACATATCCGCCCGACATAAGCGTGGAGCCTTGGGTGCCGAAGAGCACATCGGCGGAATCGATGGTTATGCCGCTGTTGCCGTACAGAGCGTCGGCATAAATCCTGTGGTCTGCGGTGGTCTGCGCGACTCTCGTTTCCATGCCCCAGTATTCAGGAATTGCAGCAGCCTGGTTGTTGAACGAGGTGTGCGCGATAAAATCGAGATAGCTCCTGGTGGCCGAGAACATGAAGTTTGCCTGTTTGGAAAAGAGCGGGCCTTCCACATGCACGCCCGCGCCCGCAACGCCGACGTCAACCCCGCCCAGCACCATGTCGCTGTTGCCGTCCCGAAGCTTCACGTCCAGCACGCTGGACGCTTTGTCGCCGTATTGGGCGGGCGGCGCGCCCGCATTGAACGTGAGGCCCTTTACAAGCAAAGGATTCACAAGCGAGATTACCCCGCCGCCCGTGCCCTGTTCCGCGAAATGGTTGGGGTTCGGTACTTCTATGTTGTCAAGCAGAAACAGGTTCTCGCCCGGCACGCCGCCCCGCACGACGATCTCGTTGGTGTTGTCCCCGCCCGAGGTGACGCTCGGCATCGTGGTAACCACCCGCTGGACATCGTCAAGCGCGCCCGGCGCCCTTAAAAGCTCGTCGGCGCTGATCACCTTGGTCGACGAGGTCATGTCGGGCGGCCGCCGAAACGACGTGCCTCGCACAACCATACGGTCGGCGTGCACACTTCTCGGCGGGAGCTCCGCGTCGCAGCGTTTTTCCGCCTCGCCCGAAACGTACACGTCGTTGACAGTCAGCGAGTCGTAGTCCGGGTGGGAAAAGGAGAGGTTGTAGCTTCCGGGCGCCACCGAATCGAACCGGTACCGGCCCGCGGTGTCCGATGCGACCGCGCGCGCCAGGCCCGCCGACCCAACCGCGACATTCGCGATCTTCCTGCCGGTCTGTGCATCCGTCACAACGCCGCGGATGGACCCTGCATGCGCGACAAACAAGACCGCAGCGAGGAGGAGAAAGAAGACCGGACGCCGGTTCATGAGGAGGGCGATGCGGTGAGGTGCGACATTCTGCCCGCGGGCCACCGCGGCATGTCGCGCATGCTCACGGTCTTGTCACGTGCGACAATCACGTGGTCGAGAAACTGGATCTCCAGCAGCCGGCAGATCTCCGCGATTCGCGCGGTGATGTTCCAGTCGGCCTCCGACGGACTGGCCCCGCCGCCCGGGTGATTGTGGGCGAGAATGAGCGCGGCCGCCTTGCAGCGCACCGCCTTTTCCACAATGGTCCTCGGATACACCGCGCACTGGTTTACCGTGCCTTCGCCCACGATGTCGGTGGCGATCACGTTGTTGCCGTTGTCAAGATAGAGCGCGGCCACGTACTCATCGCCGCGCGCCCCGAAGTTGAACCTGAGATACTCCTCAACGTCCCTGCTGCGGGACACCTGCGGCCGGCTTTCGTACTTTTCCTGGAGGCAGTAGGCGATCACGTCGCGCATAAAAGAGAGCAACGTCGCTGCGCGCGTGCCGATGCCCTTGACCTCGGCAAGGTCCGATGTGTCTGCGTGAAACAGGCCGCTGAGGGTCTTGTACTTCCTTAGAAGCTCCTTTGCAACGGGTTTGGTATCCCGCCGCGGAATGACAAAGGTGAGGATGAGTTCGATGATCTCGTAGTCGGCAAGGGAAGAAATACCGGAGTGCCCGTACCGCGCAAGAAGGCGGGCGCGGTGTCCCTCGTGTCCCGCACCGGTCATGGCAGCGGGCCCCGCGCTACCACTCGAGGGTAAGCGCCGCAATGGTCACCCCTGCGCCAACGGAACAGAGAACGAGCCGGTCGCCGGGACGGAGGTCTTTTTGCATGTCGAGCAATGCGAGCGGGATGCTTGCACTCGACGTGTTGCCCAGGCGGTCTATATTTATGTAGAACCGTTCGAACGGCACGCCGCATTTCTGGGCCGCGGCCTTGAGGATTCTTGCATTGGCCTGGTGCGGCACTACCCAACCTACTTCCTGCGGGCTCCATCCGCTCTTTGCAATAACGTCCTGAATAATAGTGGCGAATCCGCCGGTTGCAAAGCGGAACAAGGCGTGGCCGTCAAGCCTGATCCACGGGTTGAGATTTTCAAGACCGAGGGGAATCTTGAACCCCGGTACCGAGCGCTTGGCAAGCGGCAGGCCCTTGGAATCGGCCTTGAGGATTGCCTGCTTCATGGCGTGGCCGGGCCTCTTTCCCGACACCACGGCGGCGCCTGCGCCGTCGCCGAAGAGAAAGTAGGTGCCCATATCTGTTTTATCAAGGAGCTGCGATTGCATCTCCACGCCCGTCACCAGGATATCGTCGGCAACACCCGACAGGATGAGTCCCTTTGCCACGGTGAGCGCGTAGAGCCAACCCGAGCAGGCGGCCTTCAGGTCGAACGAGGGGATCCCTCGCACGCCGAGCATGTCCTGCAGAATGCAGGCGGTGGAAGGCATGGAAAAGTCCGGCGTCTCGGTGGAGACGATGATGCCGCCGATGTCTCTTGTTTCGAGCCCGGAGCGGCGGATCGCCTCAATTGACGCATGATAGGCCATGTCCGACGGCTTTTCCCCATCCTTGGCCCAGCGGCGCTCGCGGATTCCCGTCACGCCGAAGATGTACTCTTCGGTGACTGCCGGGAACTCGCGCAGCAGTTCCTTGTTGGTCACCACCCGGTCGGGCAGGTAGCCGCCGATGCCGAGCAGGTGCACCCCGTGTCCGTTGCCTGCGGCCGTAACCGGGGAAACGCCGGGACGCGCCGCTGCTGCGGGGGGTTCCGCCTTTGCCGCCTGCGCAGCAGGAATGGCGTTCTTCATCGACACGTCGCTCGTCTCGATTTCCATCACCGGTTCTTCAAACGACACCGTGTCGCCCTCAACGGACAGGAGTTTTACCACGGTCCCGTTGCACGGCGCCTCGAAATCGAACGCGGCCTTGGCGCTTTCTATTTCGCCAAGAATTTGCCCTTTTGTGAAGGCTTCTCCTGCGGAAACATTCCATTTTGTGATGGTCGCCTCGGTTTCCGCCGCCGCCTGCGACGGGAGGTACAGCGGAATCCTGAAAATGTCGTTGCTCACCGTTGATCTCCAATCAATTGCAGTATGGATTCTTTCACCCGTTCCTTGTCGGGCCTGTAAAGCGTTTCCAGTTCGGGCGCGAACGGCACGGGCATGTCCGGCGCGCTCACGAGAACGGGCGCCTTCTTCAAAGAGGAAAAGCACTCACGGCACACCATGGAAACAATCCGGTCGCCGAGCCCGGCGCTTGCCGTGCTTTCCTGCACCACGCACAACCGGCCCGTTTTCTTTACCGATTCTATTATCTGTGAAGGCTTAAGCGGGCTCAGAACGAACGGATTGAACACATCGAAGCTGCGGCCCAGTTCCCTGCATGCGGCCAGTACGATATCGAGTATGGCGCCGGTCCCCACGACGGTGCAGTCGGTCCCGTCCGAATATTTCCGCTCTTTCCAGATTTTGCCGAGATCGCCGTCGAACGTGATATCGGAGCCCTTTGCGCTGCCGTACAGCAGTTTGTGTTCGAACACCACGCACGGATTCGGGTCGTAGAATCCGGCGACAAGCGCCTCGAACATCTCCTGCGGGGTATAGGGATACAACAGTTTGATGCCGCAGAACCTCGACCATAATCCTTCGAATTCGCCGGAATGAAACGCCCCCAAGGTAATACCGCCGCCGCAGGGAAGCCTGAAAAGCAGGGGCGCCTCTTTCCCACTGCGAAAATACCATGTGCCGCTGTTCAATCCCAGTTGCGTTACGCTTTCCGTGGAAAAATCGGCAAACTGGAACTCAACGATGGGACGCCAGCCCGTCTGGGACGCGCCAAGGGCAAAGCCGGTGATGGCGGATTCGGCGAGCGGCATGTCCAGCACGCGGTCGCCGCCGTACTTGTCAAACAGCCCCTTGCATGTCTTGAACGCGGACCCGTAAGGTCCTACATCGAGGCCCATGACCACGGCGGCCGGCTCGTTGTCGAGAAGATAATCCTGCGCAAGCGTTACCGCGTTGATGAATTTCACTTTCTCCGCGGAAAATGGTTTGCAGGAGGGACGGGACGGAGGCTTTGCAAACACGGCGCCCATGGCGACGGCGGGATCGGGCCTGGGCGGGACAAGCGACAACCGGACCGTCTCCTCAACTTCCGCCGCAATCTGCCGCTCGATATCCTCCACCACGTTGTCCCGTATTCCGGCGTCGGAAAGCGCCCTGCGCGCGCGCATCAGGGGCTCGCGGGTGAGCCATTCATCCCGTTCCTGTTTTGTCACGTATTCCGCTTTGTCGTAGACGGCATGGCCTTCGAGCCTCAGCGTCATGCACTCGATGAGGTACGGCATCGACGTTTTGCTCATTTCGTCAAGAGCCGCGCATACCGCCGAGTAGACTTCCCACACGTCGGTGCCGTCTATGGTGGCGCCCGGAATGCCGTAACCGGCCGCCCGGTCCGACAGCCTTTGACACGCGTACTGGAGCCGCGTAGGCGTGGAATAGGAATAATGGTTGTTCTGGACAAGAAACAGCACCGGCGACTTCCGCACCGATGCGATGTTGATTGACTCGTGAAATTCGCCCTTGCTGCTGCCGCCGTCGCCGATAACGGCAAGACCGAACACGTCTTCGCCGTTCCTCCGGGCGCCCCAGGTCCCGCCTACGACAAGCGACAGCATGTTGGATAGATGGCTTATCATGGGAAAGCGGCGCGCCGGCGCGTTGCCGTGGTGCACGTTTCCTTCGCGGCCGTGCGTTGGACTGTCGGCATTTGCAATATACTGGCACAGCATGTCGTAGGGTGTTTCGCCCATTATCATGTGTGCGACGAAATCGCGCTGCATGAGCGACATCACGTCTTTCTTCGGGCGAAACGGGATGCTCATCCCGACAGCCGTAGCCTCGTTACCGATACCGAGCGTCACGGTACCCTTCACGTACCGTTTCTTATACAGCTCGATTATTTTTTCTTCCAGCTTTCTTGACAAATACATCCATGAATATGCAAGGGGGAGAAATTCTTCCTTTTTCATTTTGGCCGGATACCGGGGTACTGCGGTGTTCATAAACCTCGCCGGGACGTTGATTGTAAATCAATTACCATTGTACAGAATATACGTTACGAGTTTTGCCGCCGGATTTGATTTTTGTTCGGGGTCAAAAGGCTCCACTCTAGGACTAGTTCTAAGTTTATTTCAAGTTGTTTGGGCGTTCCCTTCGCTTCGCTCAGGTCGGTTCTCCTTCCAGCTTGGCCTTCGGCCTCGTTGCCGGTCCGCCCTATGCCTATCGGCCGGGGCGGCCGGCAATGTGCTCCAGCACACTTCCAGTCGCCCCTAACGCAAAAGTCAAGAATCAGACCGTCTGACGTCACAATGCTTTCACAGAACTTGAAACTACGCAATGTCAAATTCGTCTTTAGGTGCCCCCACATTGGAAAATGCTCTTTCGATGATGCAAGCCATGTATTCAGCCAAAGGTTTGCCCAAAATATCCCCCAGACCTATTTTACCACCCACTATCCATGCCAAATTCAGAATCCATTCTCGTTGCCTGCGCCATCATCGAAAAAGACGGGCGTATCCTGGCCGCGAAGCGGAGTCGTGCCCAGTCGCACCCCGGATTCTGGGAGTTTCCGGGCGGCAAGATCGCCTCGGGCGAACCGCCCGAAACCGCGATTGTCCGTGAAATCAAGGAAGAACTGTGCGCAGCAATCCGGGTGAAACGGCGGCTCGAGCCGGTAACGTTTGAGTATCCCGGCAAGCGGGTGACGCTTATCCCTTTTGTGTGCGACGGCTCGCGACCTTTGTTCGTCCCTCTGGAACACGAGGAAGTCCGCTGGGTAAACGGAAGGGAAGCCGGGTCTCTTTCCTGGCTGCCGCCCGACCGGGAAATACTGGCCGCGTATCTGAAATCGTTGCCGGAAGCCCCTTGAAAGACTCTTTCAACTGCGTGCCGGGAGCCATTCTTCTTCCCCGGTCACCCAAGGCTTTGATGCTCCTCTCCGTTCAATTATTTTTTCTTGTATTGAAGAACCCCGCCCCAAGTGGCGGGGATTCTTCCATGCCCAAGGAAAAGATACTTGTGATTCGCCCGCTAACCCCGCGCCAAGTCGCGGGGATTGCGCGGGCTAAGACATTCAATTTTCCGGCATCACCGGCGCCGGGGTCCGGCAAACGGGCCGCATGACGAAAGGTCCTTCTTCAATGACCACGCACAGCCAGCATCGCGCAAACCCGATCCCGCTTTTAGCCTCCGTGTCTCCATCAACATGGGTGCGGCTGCTTATTGTGCTGCAGCTCTTGCTGCTTGCCTGGGAATTCTACCCCGATCTCTCGACGAACGGCGATGATGCTCGGTATTACCTTCTGGGACAGGCCATGCGCGAGGGAAAGGGATACCGGCAGATTCAGCTCCCCGACCGGCCGGTGGAAACCGGCTACCCCATTGCCTTTCCCCTTATGTTGGCAACGGTGTCGCTTATATCAAGCAATATAATGCTTGCAAAGATTTTTCTCGCATTGTGCGGCGCGCTCACCACTCTTCTGTGTTATTACTTCTTTAAGCGCCACCTGCGCCGGCTCCTGCTGCCGATGCTTGCCCTGTGCGCCGTTTCGTCGCTCATCATTGAATTCAGTTCGAGCCTCATGAGCGAAGTGCCCTTTCTCCTTTTTTCGCTTGCGGCGCTCATCCTGTACGAGAAAAGCGTTGCCAATCGGAAGAACGCCTGGCTCTTTTGGTTGACAATTGCGGTTTCGGTGGTTCCCATGCACTGCCGGAGCGTGGGGCTTGCGTTTTCCGCCGCATGGATACTCAACACCCTTCTGAGCAGGCGCTACCGGTTTGCATTCGCCCATATTGCCATGCTGCTGGCAACCGTTATCGTATTTCATATCTTTACAACATGGCAAAATTCGTATTTGCTGCAGCTTGTACAGAAGAACAGCTACGCGCCGGACCTCGGCTACGTGACGCCGGCCGACATGATCGCGCGGATCGGCCAGAACATCAAGGCGTACGGATCGTCCATCGTATCCCAGTCGCTTGTCCCGCTTCCCTACCGGTTTCCGCCTCCTGCCAAGACCGCCGCATCACTCGTGTGCGTTGCCCTCGTTTTTGTGGGCTGGCTGCGCGGGTTCTTCGGCAACGTGCGCTTTGTTTCACTGTACGTGTTTCTGTATTTCGGCATTCTTGTCATGTGGCAATTTCAGTGGTCAAGCGAACGTTTTGTGGTGGGCGTGCTTCCGTTTTTGTACTTTCTGCTGCTCAACGGACTCGACGGCATCATGGGCCTTGTTTCACCCCAGAAGGGCCAACCGCCGCTCCGCAGGTTCACCGCCGGTTCGGAAACTCCTTCGCAGAGCGGCGTCATCGTTGCGTGGGCGTGCGTAGCCGTTATTGCGTTTGCAAACATTTTCAACCAGCCGGGCGAGCTCCACCTGAAAAGATACCTGGGCCCGGATTGGCGGAATTTCTACAGTTGTGCGGATTGGGTGCGGATCAACACGCCTCCGGACGCCGTGGTGATGAGCCGCAAACCCGAGCTGTTCTACGTGCGCGCGAAGCGAACCGGGCTGGTGTATCCCTTTACGCGCAACGCACAACGAATCATCAACGCCATCGATTCCATGCACGTGTCGTACGTTGTGCTCGACAATTTCGCCTGGACCGCCACCTCGGGAGAATACCTGTATCCGGCGATCCAGGGTTTTGCGGACCGTTTTAAGATCGCCTACGCCCTCAACAACCCGCCTACCGTAGTGTACGAGGTCGTAAAACGATGAAACTCCCTCTTGTTAACAGGGACACGGCTTTCTACCCGCTTGTGTTTGGGCTGTGGGCGCTGTTGATGATTGCCCTGCACGGCAACCATTCCTATTTCGGCAGCCCGTTTCCGGGCGTTGACGTGCGGCAGGACACGCAGGAGTATTACCATCCGGCGTCCTCGGCCCCGGACATCGGCAAACTCCTGCAATCGCTGGCCGGCGAGCGCAATCCCAAGGAGCGTGCCCGCACCCTTGAAGCCATCGGCATCGGCTATTTCGACCGGTACAGAGCCACGCATGCCCCGGGCTGCCTTGATTCGGCGCAAATGTTTGTTGAGGAAGCGACCAGGATTTCCGCGACGGTCCCGTCGTACTTCTTCAGTCTGGCCCGTATCTTAACGGAAAAAAAGGATTTCCCGTCGGCAAAAGCGAATTATGAAAAGACCGTGGCCCTGGATCCGAAACAGTACATGGCGTATCACAGCCTGGGGCTTCTTTCCTTTTACGAATTCAGGAATCCGGACCAGGCAAAGGTCTGCTTCGAACGGGCCCTGGCCATAGACAGCGAGCTGCCTGTCGACAACTACATGCTCGGGGAAATCGCCATGGGAAAGGGAGACCCGCTTTCCGCCGTGCAACACTACCAGCGGGAAGTGGCGTTGTACACGTCCGGGCTCAGCAGCAAGGCCTACTTTCTGGCAGATCCGGCCAGCCTCAGGCTTGCGGCAACATTGTCGAGCCTGCAGCTCTCCATGCTCTACTCAACCTCGGCGCACAACGCACAGCTTGCCCAGAACTATTTCAACCTGTACCTCAAGTTGGAAACCGACCAGCAGCGAAGGCAAAATTCAATTAATCAGATTCAGAAATACTGGAGTATAAACAACAAAGGTGCTGCCGCGCCATGAATTCGGAACCGGCGTGGAACGGGCAGTCCAAAGGCAGCACGGCCGGCACCAGGGTCTTTGTCCGGCTTATTTCCCGCTGCGGAGTGATGCCGGCATATCTTCTTCTCCTTTTTGTCAGCCTTTTCTATACATGTGCAGACAGGAAATCGGCAGGCGCCATTCGATCGCTGCGCATGCGCCTCGGCCTTTCCACCTTCCCGTGGCATGCGTATCGTGCCTTTTTCTCTTTCGGCGCAAGCATAATTGACAGATATGCATTTCTGACGGGCAGGCAATCGTTTTTCTCGTTCGAATCGCACGGGGAAGACAGCATTTTACAGGCCGCGGGCCGGGGCAAGGGCGTCATCCTTCTGGGCGCCCACATCGGCAACTGGGAAATTGCCGGGAACCTCCTTTCGGAACGGCTCGAGTCGACCGTTTACTATCTCATGATGGATGCCGAACGGCAGGAAATGCGGAACGTTTTCAAGAAGGCGCTCGACGCGCGAAAGATTGTAGTGCTTCCCGCGGACACGGACGGACTCGACCTGATGTTTGCACTCCGGGATGCGCTCGGGAAAAATGGGATTGTGTGCATGCACGGTGACCGTGCGTCGAGCGGCCGAAAAACGGAGAACCACAATTTCCTCGGCCGCGATGTGGGGTTCCCTGTCGGTCCGTTTGCGATCGGCGCAGCAACCGGCGCGCCGGTAATTCCCATCATGGTAACAAAGACCGGCCTCAGAAGGTATGTCTTTAGAGCGTACGCGCCCATCCTTTTCGACGGTGTGACGCCTCAGAACCGGGACAAGTATCTTTATACTGCCATGGAACGATATGTGGGAATACTCGAGCAGGTTGTAAAAGAAAAACCGTATGAGTGGTTTAACTTTTACGACTTCTGGGACACCACGGCCAAAGAGAGCGGGCCGGTGAAGTGAGTGTTCCGATTCTGCTATTACGTGTCTCTCAGGCGCCAAGTTGCGCCCGGTTCTGTGCAGATTTTGCGCTAGCGTTTTTGGGCAGTGATCGCCATGAATTCCCTGTCGTTCCGCAAGATCGAAAGATCGCTGTCTTTTTTCCAAACCGCAAAATCTCCGAACCCGTACGACACCGCTTTTTTGAGCCATGACAGCGCCCCGATTTTATCCTGTTTGAGCGAACAACATTCCGCGATTCGCCAGCAGGACTTGGCAGCAAGCCGTTGCGACTCCGCTGCGTTCTTATAATCGGCAATTGCCGAATCGCATTTCCCCAGCGCTTTGTAGGCGTTTCCACGATGCAGGTGAGCATAGCGGTCATCCGGTTTCAGCCTTATCGCATCATTGAAATCTTTGAGCGCCAACTCAAAACGTCCGGTTTGATTGTACATAAGGCCCCTGCCGAAATAGGCGTGCTCCCGGGCACCGCCGTATTCCATCGGCGATATCAGAGCTATGGCCTGGGTGTACAAGACGATGGCGCTGTCGTATTTCAGTAAATCACCAAAGGCGAGCGCCTTATTGATAATGGCAAGAGGGTGTTTGGGGGACAGGACAAGAGTGCTGTCGTAGTCTGCTATGGCTTTGTCGAGTTCCCCCTTCTGGTAATACACGATCCCGCGGCCAAAGTACGCGTTCGCGAAATGAAGAATCGGGTCGTAGGGATAAGAATTGGTGCCGCGTGCAATGGCGGCGGTGTAATCGTCAAGGGCTTCATTGAATCTGCCAAGGGATTTGTAGGTGGCTGCTCTCTTGCTGTAGGCATCGGCATAGGACGGGTTGATTCGTATGGCAAGGGTGTAGTCTTCAAGTGCACCCTTGAAGTCTTTATGCAGTTCGCGCGTGACTGCACGGTTTGTGAGCGCTTCAACGCATGAACTGTCGAGAGATATCGCATTTGTGTACTCAGCCATGGCGCTGTCGTACTGCGACTTGATATATTGCGCGGGATTAGGGATCTTCATAACGTCCGTGTACCGGGGGTTGGCGGCAAGGTCCGAACTGTAATAGTGGACCGAACCAAGTGAATTGTGGACCCCGGCATTACGAGGGTCTATCGCAAGCGCCGCCCTGTACATCAAGCCGGCGGAGTCCAGGAGCCCCACGTACAGGAATACGTCGCCGATTCCCGCCAGGGCGCGGGCATTGTGGGGATTTATCTTGAGCGCCTGCCTGAATTCCGCCATGGCCTTGGCATGGTCTTGCACCTTGAAGGAATTGCCTCTGATTACATGCGCACTTTCTTCTTCGGCAAGGCCTTCGCGAGCGTCAAGTTGCGTCCGCGGATTAGGCGCCGCTGAATCGACCGAAGAGGTATTGCGTTGGGGGCTTGCGTTGCCGCGGGCTGTTTTCTGAAAGGCGGCGGCTTCAGATGGTGGTGGGGTTATGTGATCTCCGGCTTGAGCATTCAGGCGGACGCCGGACGGCGGGTTGAACAGGGTTGCGCCCCGGTTGGCGGCGAGGCGCTTGAAATCGATCCTCTGAACCTCGTTCCGATTTCCCCCGCCCGCCTCTTCCACTCCTTTTACTTCGGGCGTTGCAGGCGGCTCGCGCCCGCGCATGAGCTTTGCCGTTCGATGTTCCGGAATATGTCTGAAGAAATCCGAGGCGACCTTTGTTTCGTGCATCGTGCTCAGATGCGCCCCGAACACCGCCCCTATCACGAGGGCAATCGCCTCAACCGAACGGAACCGCTGTTCTTTGTCAACAAGAAAGACGTCGTTTCGATTTGTTAATGCTTGTGCGTACTCACTATCACTCAGGATCCGCCCGGTTTCTTCTTCCTCCTCCTCAGCATCTTTGGCGACTTGAAACATCGTTTCGTTTGTTCCATCGTCAGGTTGCTTCCGCCCGGCGCGCAACGGGAATCCTTCCCGGAGGCTTTATTTGAGCATCTGCATCTCTTTCACCGCGTTTCTGTAGAAAAGCACGAGGCTGTTCTTGATATTGAGCGAAAACCAGCCCGGCGAGCCCGGAACCATGGCGAGAATGCCGATGTAAAACTTCCCTGCATTCGAAATGACCCGTACCTGTTGCCCCACAAAGTTCTGGGGTATCGGGTCTGTTCCGGAGGTGAAACTTGCAATACTTCCCTGGGCTTGCCTGAAATCCCAATAGGCGATGTCGCCTTTGAATTCGGACCAGTAGAACGCGACTTCGCCGGGCGTCATTGAACGCTGGAAACCATTGGTAAAGTGTATGGTGCCGCTTGTCGCGGTCCCGCCCGCGTCAACGGTCATTTCGAGGTCCGATTCTATCTTCAGATAGGTGGCGGGATTTGCATAGGCCATCGAGGCCGCCTTTCCGTCGGCGCCCGGCGAGATTTTCCATTTGTCAAAATCGCGCTGGGCCAGCGCCGGCTGGACGCAGGCGACAAGCGCCATCGTAACCGCAACAGCCGCACCGTGCATCGTACGTGACATATCCTTCCCCCCTCGCGATTGGAAGTGACAAAACGGGTCTGCCCATTTTCCCTCGATCTCGGGTCTTTGTCAAATATACAATTGGACGGAAATTCGCCGTTACTGGTTACTGCTTTTCCGGTGCCGGTTCGTGGTTCACTCAATCCTCTTTTGCGAATGCGAAGATTATGTATTTTACAACAACGTTCAACGGATCAAGTCCCCAAGACCGTACCGGAGCGCGACTTCCGGAATTTGCGGACGTGATCTCCGACAGATTCGCAACAGGAACCTTGGGGAGATAAGGACGCGTTTTACCGCCCGCTTGTTTAAGGAATTTGGGTTGCACAACATTTTTTCCACCTTAACGTCGCCCTTGCAGAAACCTTTTTCCCGGGGCAAGGTCTTATCTTTGAGTGTCGACAACTCGGTCACAGATGATCTCGTACTTCGCAGCCGGCAGGGAGACAAGCAAGCCCTCGGCGATCTGCTTATTTCCTTTGCAGGAATGATTCAGGCCGTGTCCGGCCGTATGAGCAGGGACCGTCAACTGCAGGAGGATATCTTTCAGGAAGTGGTACTGCGCGTCATCCGGAGTATAAAAGATTTTAAGGGAGCGTGCAAATTCAGCACCTGGCTCTATCGGATAACCGTCAATGTCACTCTTACCATTCTGTCAAGGGAAGGGTGGTACAGGAAAATGGCGGGCCTGGATGAGATCCCGGAGCACTGCATGCAGGACAACGGCCATATCGAGGAAGCCGTCGAAAGAAAAAGGCTGCTCGGCCATGCCATGACGGTCGTAGAAACCTTGTCGATGGAAAACAGGGAAATCTTTTCGCTGTTTTACTTTGCAGATGCAAGCGTGGACGAGATTGCCGGGCAGACAGGCAAGAGCAAGAACGCGGTGAAGGCGATTCTTTTCAAGGCCCGAAGGGCGATTGCCAAGGACATGAGAAGAAAAGGACTTTTGGCACGCATATGATATGCCCTATAAACAAGCGGCACATTTACCTGCTGTGCGACGGCCTCCTGGACGGTGATGAAAAAGCCGAAGCGGAAGCACACCTCAAGGCATGCGTCCGGTGCAGCGCGGTTTTTGCGGAGGCTTCCGGTGTTCTTGCCCTGCTCAAACAGCCCCCTGACCAAGGAACCGGGATTCCAGGGACAAGGGTCGAATCCATCATTTCGCGGGCCATGGCGGCCGGGAATGCGGTTCCGGCTGCCGGGCATCACCCACGATTCACGTTCGCCTTTTATGCACGTTGGGCAACGGCAGCCGGATTCGCACTTCTTTTCGTTTCCGGCCTTTTTCTGTTCAATAGCAGCCGCAACAATAGAAACGCCGGACCTGCAGCGGCACACATTCCCGGAAATCCGTCATCGGCGCTCATCGCCACATCGGTAAACGACACCACCGTTTGGTTCAACAAAATGTGCGCTCTGCGCGCCGAAAAGAACTCAACGGTTTCCTTTTTGCAACAAAGTGCCCGAGTGGTATACTTCCGCCTGAGCCAAGGCAGCATCCTCGTTGCAGCTCACAAGGGCCTGTACGACACCATCGCCGTGCAGTGCGCTGCCGTTACCGTTTTCGCGACCGGTACTCATTTTTCCGTGGAGCGCGCGGGGACCGACGTGCACGTGGCCGTTATGGAAGGAACGGTCAGGCTCGTCGATGCTCGAACAAACGGGCCGATGGTACTCTCGTGCGGAGAATTGTGCGTTGTCCACGATGCCGCCGGCCAGTGGGAAAAAGGTCCCATGCCTCTGTCCCTGCGAAAACGGCTGGCATCCAACTTTGAGACGTTGAGTCCGGCCGATTTCTCCCCCAGCCTGGCCACGGCCGGGGGTTCCTATTCTCAACGGAAATCCGGCTTTGGGGAACACCGCGCGGAGAATTACGGCTTTCAGCACGTTCGCTCGCACATTCGCCGCGGCGAGTACGACAGTGCGATTGTCGATATCGTCAACTATCTTGCAGGGGACACAGCCGACCGGGACATTGCCTATTGCGATCTCGCGCTCTGTTACGGCAAGATCGAGCGATGGGAAAGCGCGGTTCAAGCGTACGGGAAAGCGGCCGCTTCAACAAAGGACAGCCTCGTCGCCGAGGCTATCCTGCACAGGACCAACAGCATTCTCTTTTCAAAACTGGCCAGGAACGCCGAAGCCGAAAAGGGGATTCGCGAGTATCTGGCGAAGTATCCGCTCGGGGCATGGCGGGAAAGAGAATACGGCATGCTTGTGCGCATCCAGATGGCGCAGAATCGTTCCGCTGAAGCGCGGCAAACCGTGGATCGTTACGGAGAGGAATTTCCCGCTTCATGCAGCGTTGAGGAAATGAGGCTGGAACTGGCAGGACGCAGCGGCAGGTAGCGCTCCCCCGGGCTTCGGCATTCCGCCCGCGGGCCCCCGGAAGCGCCGCTACTTGATCGCCTGGATTTCTTTTACTGCCTTCCTGTAAAAGAGTATTCTGTTTCCCTTGATAGTGAGCGCAAACCAGTCAGGCGTGTTGGTGTTTTGCGACAGAACGCCCGTAAAGTACTTTCCTTCCTTTGAAATAACCCGAACCGTGCGCCCGAGAAAACTAAACGGGATCTGTTCCGATTCGGAGGTAAAGCTGTTGATCTTCCCCTGGGCCTGAGTGTAGTCCCAATAGGCGTCGGCGCCCTTGAGCAGGGACCAGTAGAAATCGACCTCTTCGGCCGACATGCCGCGGTGAACTCCTGTCTTGAAAGTGACCATAGCCTTTGAGGGCACGCCTGCATTGTCAACCTGGTAATCCATCTCGGACTCGATGTTGAGCGGAGTCGCCGGATTCGTGACGACCATGGCGAACGAGTTCCCGTCGGTTGCAGGAGTGATTTTCCAGTTGCCGAAGGTCTGTTGCGCGTTGAGCGGAAGGTTGAGCAGCACCACAGCACAGAATCCGGCAAACGTCACCTTGATTGCGCCTGTCATGGTTCCTCCTTATAGGAATGGCGGTCCTCGCCTATATGGAAAATAAGATAGAATTGCCTTGGGAGTGAAATGTTTTCGTGAGAATCTTGCACTGGGCATGAAGATATAATGTCGGTTTGCTGGGCCGGTGCGGCGTGGGTGTACCTGCTGCGAGCCCGAACCTTCTGTTGCGCGCACCGTACCGGCACCCGGTTGCAAAATTCTCAACCGAACTAACTCGTCAACTTTTCATCCTTTAGTAACTCGATCTATCTTGACAATTGTGGACATTGCCTTCTGCCAAACACCAGGCCGGACTGGAAGGTGAGCCAAAGCGCAGTGCCGGCCGACGACCCTTGTGACCCTTGGAAATCCCTGACGAGGGGGAAGCACCCGAAGGGAACGCCCAAATTTCTTATTGATTCTCAATAATAAACTTCCAAGTCATCAAATAACTGGCTCGAAAAAAGAATTTTCCGGAACTTCACCAGATCGTCGTGAAACACGCGGGTGTTGTCGTACACCGAAAAATCTTTCTTGAGCTCGGTATAAATGTTGGTGGTCCCTCTGCCCATCGTTGACGCATTGCGAAACGAAAGGGCCTGCAACTGGGCAAGCACTTCGAGAGTAAGAACGTGCTTCGCGTTGCTGACGCACTTGAATGCCTTGCGCGCCGCAACCGTTCCCATGCTCACCACGTCCTGGTTCGATGCGTTGCACGAAATCGAGAGCGTGCTCACCGGGTTGGCAAGTTGCCGGTTTTCGGCCGTCGTCGAAGTAGCCAGGTATTGCGCTCCCATGAACCCCATGGTGAGGCCCACGGTGCCCGAAATAAGGTGTTCCGGCAGGCCTTCGTTGAGGTTCTTATCGAGCAACTTGTTGAGACGGCGTTCCGAAAGCGTGCACAGCTCGGCCACTGCAATGCACAGCATGTCGGAAGCAAACCCGATGCTCTGACCGTGAAAATTACCGCCGTGAATAATCTTCTTTTTTTCCGGTATTATGATCGGGTTGTCGTTGGAGGAATTCGCCTCGGTTTCCACGGTCTTCACTGCCGCGTCCACGGCTTCGGCAACCGGCGCAAGAATCTGGGGAGTGCACCGGATGGAATAAACGTCCTGTACATTGATGCTGGTCTCAAAAACCCGGCCTTCGGTGCGCTGGCGGCGGATGCTTTCGTGCATGTCACTTCGAAGGGTAATGTTTTTCGAGCCCGCATACAGGTTCCGAATGATGCCGGCGATTTTTTTCTGCCCCGGGTGCGGTTTCACTTCATGGAGGTCCTCGTCGAACGCGTCGTCGATGCCGCCGAAGATCTCGATGGCGAACGCTGCATTGACACATGCGATTCGAAGGAGCTTCTTGGCGCCGAACAGCGCGAACGCGGCAATGGCCGTCATGGCGCTCGTGCCGTTCATGATGGCAATGCCCTCCTTGTAGCTGAGACGCATGGGCGAAAGGCCGGCCCGGGCAAGCGCGTCCGCGGCATCGCACAACTCCTTTTTGTGAAACGCCTTGCCCTCGCCTATGATCGCGAGCGCCACGTGCGCAAGGTGCACAAGGTCGCCCGACGCGCCCACGCTCCCGCATTCCGGCACGTACGGCGCGATGCCCGCGTTCACCATGGCGGCCATGAACCCTACCAGTTGGGTGCGCACGCCGGAGTATCCTTTGACAAGCGTGTTGAGCCGGACGGCAAGCACGGCGAGGGCAATGTACGGTTTAAGGGGGTCGCCCAAGCCCGCGGCATGGCTCCTGATCAGGTTGATCTGCAGCGCTTCGATGTCGCTGTCGCTGATGATCTTGTTGCACATGGGGCCGAACGACGTGTTGACGCCATAGATGATCCGTTTGGCCTCGATCTCTTCGGTGAGGAACGCCCGCGACGCTTCGCACCGCTTGAGCGCGGCGGGGTCGATCTCGACTCGTTTGTCGCCGATGCCGATGGCGACGATGTCCTCTACGGTAAGGTCGTTGCCGGTGAGCACCACTGCGGGGCGGTTGTCCATGGATTTGCTCCTTAATTAAAAACGTTCACCGCAAAGACGCAAAGGCCGCAAAGTGAAATCAAAATATTATTCCTTCCTCTTTGCGTTCTCTGCGCCTTTGCGGTGAGTCTTTTTTAACAAGACAGAAAAGGGCATAGACGCCGCCTATGCCCTTATGCCATATCCTGCAATGCCGCCTTTACTTGAGCTTCGCGGCTTTCCTGATCTTGTCCACCATATCAAGCTTCTCCCATGTGAAGTTTGCGAATTCGCGGCCGAAGTGGCCGTTGCGCGCGGTTTCGCGGTAGATGGGACGGCGGAGCCTGAGGGTCTCGATGATCGCCGCGGGGCGAAGATCGAATACCTTTTCCACGATGCGGCTGATCTTGTCGTCCGCCATGATGCCGGTGCCGTAGGTGTCCACGAAAATGGAAATCGGCCTTGCGACGCCGATAGCGTAGGAAACCTGGATCCGGCACTTTTTTGCAAGGCCTGCGGCGACAAGGTTCTTGGCGATCCAGCGCGCCGCGTACGCCGCGCTCCGATCCACCTTTGTGGGGTCTTTGCCGGAAAACGCGCCGCCGCCGTGGCCGCCGTGGCCGCCGTACGTGTCAACGATGATTTTCCTCCCCGTAACGCCGCTGTCGCCATGCGGTCCGCCGATTACGAAACGTCCGGTGGGATTGATATGATATACTGTATTTTTGTCAAGAAATTTTGCCGGGATGACTTTCTTGATGATCTTCTCGATCATGTCTTTCCTGATTGTGCCGTACGCCACGTCGGGCGCGTGCTGGGTTGAAATCACCACGGTATGAACGCGGACAGGCTTATCGTCTTCGTACTCCACGGTCACCTGGGACTTGCTGTCGGGCCGCAAATACGGAATGAGCTTCTTTTCCCTGGCGGCGGTGAGGTATTCCACCAGCCTGTGCGCAAGATGGATTGTGAGGGGCATGTACGTTTTGGTTTCGTCGCACGCGTACCCGAACATCATTCCCTGGTCGCCTGCCCCCTGTTCCTTGTGCAATCCTTGACCTGCGGTAACGCCCTGGGAGATATCGGGAGACTGTTTGTCGAGCGTCACCATGATGCCGCAGCTCTGCGCCTCAAATCCGAGGTCCGGGTCGTTATAGCCGATTTCGCCGATGGTCTTCCGCACCACGCCGGGGATATCCACAATCGCTTTACTGGTGATTTCTCCCGCAACAACCACGAGGCCGGTGGTCACCAGCGTTTCGCAGGCGACGCGTGAATACGGATCCTGTGCAAGCATCGCGTCGAGAACCGCATCGGAGATCTGGTCGGCCACTTTGTCCGGATGCCCCTGCGACACGCTTTCCGACGTAAACAGGTACTTCATCGATTCCACCTTTCAGGAGATTGATTTATGATAAACTCTTGGATTTTCCGGATAATGACGGATAGCGGATTGACTAAAATACTATTTCCCGGCCGCGGCGGACAAGGGTATTGGAGGATTGCCGCGGGGAGACGATTTCCAAGTGATGCGCCCCTTAGTAAAAACTTTCCGGCAACAGATGATTGCTGCTGTCGGTCAGGAATTTGTACTGCGCGTCCGCCCAGATCTTGTAACCACGCGGATTAAAATGAATGTCGTCCGCGTAGTAATAACGTGTTTGAGGAGTACCGGTCACAAGCGGCCTGAGGTCCTTAAAGGCATCGTGGTATGGAACGCCCATCCGTCGTGCGAGTGCCGCGATTTCGGCATGCGGCCTGCCGGAAAAACTCGGTTTCCCTTTTCCCGACGCGTCGCCGTTGTACTGCTCATAATGCGGCACCGAGGTGAGCATGAGCTTGATACGCTTCGACCGGCAGAACACGCAGATGCGCCGGATGCAGTCCAGCGTGGCAGTCACCTGCGCGGCGGTGACACTGTCCCAGGGCTCGTGACACCATTGAAATCGCCCATAAAGGCGGTGCTGCAAACTGTCTTTCGATGCTGCCGCGGCGGCCTTTGAAGTCTCGCCGCGGGAACCAAGCTGCGGCGACCCCATTCTCGATCGAACCGCATTCCGGACAAAGTTGTACAACGACGAAAACTCGTACAGAAAGCATTCTGCTTTGGCAAGAGGTGTCGCAGGAAATGGCCCGCGGCGTTCGACCGGCGCAGGCCGTATTCCAAAGTCGATGTTTGTCGGCACGGCCCAGGGGTTCCCCGCCTCGTCAACAAGGGCCCGGCGTCCGTAGCTCCGATCTTCCGAGTCGTCGGTCATGTCCACCGACACGATGATCAGGTCGGGCCGGTACGCGCAAAGCCGGTAGCGAATGACAATGTAATAGAGAATGGGAGAGTATCCGCGCGTGCCGGTATTGATTACTTCGATGTGCACGTTCTTGCCCCCTGCGACATCGGCAATCCGATTCCCGATCAGGCCGGGAACCGACTGATCGCGCGGGCATGTCCCTTCTGTAAAGGAATCCCCGACGTAAAAGATCCGAAACGTCCCTTTCGGCGCGCGCACGGGGACGTCCCTGGCTTCCCGCCAACCCTGGGCGTTGAATTTGCAGGTATACGATTCGGGGAAATCGGGGTTACTGCGGGCAAAGTCCTCCTCCACAATTCTGCTGTTGGGCTCGTAGACGTGGTGCAGGCGCCAGGACGCCCCCTGGACGTGCACAGGCTTTCCTACCGCCAGGCGAACCGTTAATTCCGAAAGAGCAACCAAAACGACAAAGGCCAGGCACACTGCGGCGGCCGCCAAAACTGCCTTCGAGACCCTACGTATGGGCGTCATCACGATTGCCTTTGTTCGAATAACGCGGTTCACACAAGAAAGAACCGCGACGGCCTGTGGTTCCAAACGGAGCCGGCTCCGTGCCTTCACGTATCAACAGCTCGAGACACCGGCACTACTCGTGCGTGCCGCAAACGACTCTCCCGATACCTGTCGAGCGGCTTGATGATTGCAAAATACAGCGCCGCGGCCGCCCCTACTGAAGCAACCATGCTCCACATAGTCAAGGCCACAACGTCGGCATGCAACCGTGTCAAGAGAACACGAAGCAACTGGATCACAATGAAATGCACGAGGTAGACCGGATAGGAGAGTTCCCCGACGAAACGGTCGAACACACTGTTTTTGGAGAACATGAACACAACAGGCATCAAGAGCGCCAGCGCCGCGTAGGTGACAAAGACGAAATAACGGTAACTCGCCACGCTCGATCCCGCCAGCATGCGCCGGTTGCAAGTCACGAAAATGGTGAGGAAAAGGATTTCCACCGCGATCACCAGGAGGCCGCTGCGTTTCCTTGAAACAAGTGAAAACCGTTTCTGTCCGTCAAGTTTCAGGTACAACCGGCAGGAAACCATCCCGAGAGCGAAAAGGCCGACTTCAAAGACGAAGAACCGGTACATCCAGGGGTCGTAGGCAAGACCCAGCCACTCGTACCCCGCAATGCGCAACATCATCGCGCCGGCGATTGTAACCAGCAGCCAGGGCGTTCTCACCTTGTGAAGCAACGGCACGCAGAGATAAAACAGCAGCTCCACGCTCACCGACCAGCATTGCGGAATCAGAAGATAGCGGTGCAGCGGGTCGTGAACTCTTCCCATGCTGACAACGAGCGAAACCCCCTTGCCCGCTTCATCCTGGATAAACGACACCGCATCCTGAAGAAAGAGGGTGATATTCGAAATCGCCGCGAAACAAATGCCGAAAATCCCGTTTCTTCCTGTTTGTCCGTCAAAGTACGGCTTCATGGCGAGTGCGTCGCCGAACGCCGCACGGCACACCATGCTCACCAGGACAACGAGAAGCAGGCAGGTCCAGTAGGGAACAAAAATTCTCAGGAACCGGTTGGAGTAAAACGAGTAGGTGTTCGTGTACTTCCGGGTGAGGATAAGCTCCATATAGAACCCGGAAATAAGGAAAAAGACCTGCACTGCCTGCAGCGGGTCGAGCCACGCGAACGGGGCATAATGGCGCGAATGGGCCACCACAATGCAAAGGGCAAGGTACAGACGCAACATCCCCATGGTCGGTCCTTTGACTGCGGTGCCGCGCCGGCGCCGGGAACCTTTTCCGGAAGATCAGGAACTCACCTGCGGATGCACGCGGGGCCCCCCGGTGCCCCGCGTTTCTATCGCGGCCGCGTCCGCCGGACCCGCTTTCCCGCTGCGCAGTACTCTTCCGCAAGTTCGATCACCGGCACCCCGGTCTTCCCGCTGATCCTTGCCAGCGCCTCGTATTCCGGCTTTGTAAACGAATGCCCCTTGTACGAGCACTGTTTTTCCTCGATTGTCTCGCTCCGTAACGTGCCCGCGGCCGTTTTCCTCTCTGCAACGACACGGTCGTCCTCGCGCACGCGAACGCCGAGCGTGCGGGAGTGAATCAGGATGGTGTCGACCATCGCCTGCCGTTTGTCCGGCGCACACAGGACGGTGAGCCGGAAGCCGGGTCTGCCCTTTTTCATGAACACGGGCGTCCAGGAGGCGTCGAGCGCGCCTTCGCGCATGAGCCTCGCGGCGACGTCGCCCATGATTTCCCCCGAAATGTGGTCCATGTCCGACTCGATGACCGCAACGCGGCGGCCCGGATCAGGCCCGCCTTTGTCAAGAAGAAAGACGCGAAGCACGTTGGGCGTGTCCTCAAAGGACTTATCGCCGCAGCCGTATCCCGTTTTGAGCACCGTTCCGCTGACCCCGGTTCTTGCCTGGGTCCCGAGGGCGGTGAGCACGGCGCACCCGGTGGGCGTGAGCAGCTCTCCGGATATGTCGAGAATCCGCATCTCAAAGCCCTGGGCCATGGCGGCAACTGCCGGCACCGGAATCGGCATCCGGCCGTGCTGGGTGGTCACGGCGCCGCGCCCGTCGGTGAGGGCCGAAAAAAACACGGCGTCAACGCCGAGATAATCGAGCGCGAGGCAAATACCGGCGACGTCAACGATGGTGTCCACCGCGCCTACCTCGTGAAAATGGACTTTTTCGAGGGGCATGTCGTGTACTTTTGCCTCGGCCTTGCCAAGCCGCATGAGCACGGCCTCACACTGCGAATACACGCTTTTCTTGTAGTTTGCCTTTTTGATCATGGCAAGGATCTGATGAATGTGGCGGTACGAGCGGGGAGTTTCCCATTTCATCACGAGATGCGAAGCGGCAATTCCGCTGCGCTTCTGCTTCTCAACATCAAATGTGAAGCCCGGGATCTTGAGCCTGGCGAGTTCCCTGCGAAGATAGTCCGCCGGAACGCCGATATCAACCAATGCCGACAGGATCATGTCGCCGCTGGCGCCGGACACGAGGTCGAAATACAGAGCTTTCATCGAAAATCCTTTGCGGTTGTTCGCCGGTGGATTGTGTGCAAATCAGATTTCTTTACGCTGGAACGCAAGCGCCAGGCCCGATGCCGCCAGGAACACGTATACGGTCATGACGATAAGAGGGTGGACCGGACCTATCGAATGAAAATCCCCGCCCTTGATAAGAGAAACTGCATAGTACTGCAACGAGCACACCTTGGGCCAGGCCATGGCCCAAGGCGGCGCATGAATCGGCTGGTGCGCCATCACCGACTGGACAAGGTTGCTTTGCGCGGCGTGGAACACGGAGTCGGCAATGAAGCTGATTCCCGCCACAACGACTCCGGCGAATGCCGCGGCGAAATCGGGCATGAACAGCGAGAGAAGGCACACCAGAAGCACAACGAAAAGTACGTTCACCGAACACAGGCACGACGCGGCAAGATACCCCGGCATCGTTCCGCCGGCGGAAACAAGGGTAATGATGAAAATGGCGAGGTGCAGAACGAACATGAACGCGAACGCCACGAGCCACACCCCGAGCGCCCTGCCGAACGCATAGGCAATCCTTGAAACGGGTTTGGACAGCATGTACTGGACCGTGCCGTCTTCGCCGTCGCGCCGGAAAAGGTTCATGGACAATATCGTGGCGATGAGAAGCACGCCCGCCGCCACGATATGGAATGCAACGATGGAGGCATGCCAGGCCACGGTGACATTGTCGAGCGCCTTGCCGTTTACAACGTAGTTTCCCGAATAGCAACCGCGCAGCAGCAGCACAAACCCGACGCTCACCCCCAGCAGTACAAAAAAACTTTTCTGGTGAATCAAGTCGTACACGGTGTACTTTGCGATGCAAAGAAATTTACTCATGCGCTCCCTCGACGACCCGCACAAACACGTCTTCGAGCGACTCTCCTTGGCCGACGATGTCGGAAAGCGAACCTTTGAGCGCGATTCTCCCCCGGTTGATGATCGCGACCGTGTCGCAGGTCTTTTCCACTTCGCTTAAGAGGTGCGAATTGAGGATGATGGTGACGCCTTTTTGCCTGAGCCCTTCCATGATGCCGCGGACATCCCGGATGCCGAGGGGGTCGAGCCCGTTTACCGGCTCGTCGAGCACGAGGAGCTTCGAACCGGACAGAATGGCCGCGCCGAGTCCGATACGCTGCAGCATTCCTTTGGAATAGGTCTTCACTCCGGCCCTTTCCTTTCCGGCCATGCCGACGATCTCGAGGACTTCGAATATCTTCCGTCTGGCGTCGCCGCCTTGCATTCCCGACAATTCGGCCTGGCGATTGAGGTACGCGAAACCGGACAGATGCGGCGGGATCCTGATGTTTTCCGCAAGGTATCCCACGCCCGCGCGGGCGTCCGGCAATCGGCTCGACACCCCCGCAATGGCGACTCCGCCGCTCGTTGGTTTCACAAAATCAAGCAGCATCTTGATGAGCGTCGTCTTGCCCGCGCCGTTGGGTCCGAGCAGGGCAAGGAATTCGCCTGCCCGGACAGAAAGGGAAATGTTGTCGACCGCAAGAGCTGCGCTTGACCCGTAACGTTTTGTGACCGAGGTGAAGGCTATCATACTGAGGTAGAAATATACAATGTCATTCGGGCGCAGAGCACAATTGCATGAAATCGTCAATGATATGCGTCGGCTTTGTCTTAAGCGTCAAAGGATCGTTGTGGCTCCATGCGACGAATGCCGTGTCGATCCCCGCACGAAACCCGCATTCGATGTCGAAATCGGAATCTCCGATCATCAGCACGCTTTCTTTGTCGGTAATCTTGAAAAGGGACAGGGCCTCAAGCACCGGGTCCGGCTCAGGTTTGTGCTTCGCGGTGTTTTCCGGCGTGACGAAAACCTGGAACAAATCGAATATGCCCGTCTCCCGAAGGTACAGCTCCAGCGTGACCATCCTGCGCGAGGTCACCACTCCGCATTGTTTGCCTTTTGCGTGAAGCACCCGGAGCCCCTCCTGTACCGAAGGAAAAAGACGCAAATAGTGCCGGTAAATTGAAAGCTGGTAGTGCATGTGATCATCCGCGATTGCTGTGAATTCTTCGTCCGAAAGCGGGCCCAAATAGGTCTCCATCTGGCGCCTGAGCGTGAGGCCGATGTTTCGCGTCGCAAGGTCCCTGGAAATATCCATGTCGCCGTATTTCTTGCACGTGAACACGAAGCATCGATAAATCAGCTCATTCGTGTCGATGAGAGTTCCATCCGCATCAAAAAGATAACACGAATAGTCTTTCATAATGCTAAGAAAACTATCTTGTCGACAGGTATTTGAGCGAGAAAAAAATGACCGGAGCCAGGCGTCCCTTTCCATGCGGGCAGCAGTCGGGTTGTTCCAAACGTCTCACAATCATACATCTGCGTTTGCCTCTTGTTTCATTCTTAAACGCCTCCACAAAGCGACCCCTCAAATTGTGCCAATTTCGCCGCTTTCCGGTTGGCATACCCCTTGCGGTTATAAGAGAGCGAGAATAAATCAAGAACGAATGACTGGAGGCACATCATGGAAAACAGGAACGTGATTGACAAAAGATCGGTACGGCTTGAAGACGTTCTCAGGCCGGACTACATACCGTTTCTGGGCGGACGGCCCAAACGGGAAACCGTGATAGGCAAAGAGGATATCATGAATGTGGTAATTGCGCTCAATACCAGCGCAACCGTTGACGAGTTTCTCGGAAAGATCTGAATCCCATAGGGAGCGCTAACCCCGAAGCTGCTTCGGGGTTAGCGAGCGACTATAGATATGTTTTTTTCCATAGGGATGGAAGATTCCTCGTCCCGCGGGACGAGGTTCTTCAATTGCACTCAACCCAAACCAAAAAAACCTTAACAAGGAGTAATGTATGTCCGCACTTATCAGGTACGAAACACCAACAGCCCTGTCCAATCTTTTCGACGATTTCATGGGACCCGGCTTTTTCGACGCGTGGGACAGGGACATTTCACTGGCCACCTATCCACGAGTGGATATTGTCGAAGACAAGGATACGTACCGTATCTCGGCCGACTTGCCCGGCCTCGACAAGAAAGACATTTCGGTCGAAATCAAGAACGGCGTGCTGGCAATAAGCGGAGAAAAGAAGGAAGAGAAGACAGATCGGGACAAGAACCATTATTATCACTTCGAAAGGAGATTCGGTTCGTTCCGCAGGGAGTTTGCCCTGCCCGACCACGTTGACGGCGAGCATGTTGACGCACGATACGCCAACGGCGTTCTTGAACTGACTCTCAGGAAAACAGAGGCTGCAAAACCGAGGGCCATCGAAGTTAAAGTGGAGTGAGAAAGTAACCCTTTTTGTCAGAACCATGGGAACGGCCGCAGAATAGTGCGGCCGTTCCTTTTTGTAGGAAATTCCACATATGGAAGGGCCTCGCCGGCCCTTAGCAGGGTGTTGAAAAAGTCTCCCTTTTGTAAACATTTATCCTTATATTATAGGGGAACCCCAACCAAGGAGTATTGATGAGAGGTTCCCAGCCAGCCCAAGGCGGTATGTTCAGCTTCGTTTCTCCGGATTCCCGAGTGCCGGCAACGCACCCGCTTCGTCGTGTCAAACAGTTTACGGACATAGCGCTGCGCCGCCTTTCTCGTGACTTTGAGGCGATGTACAGCCGGATGGGACGCCCTTCGATACCGCCGGA
>CAVSQB010000017.1:0-49219 GCA_963729895.1 uncultured Fibrobacterota bacterium
GTCAAACATGGATTTCGGGTCGTGCGGACGGCAAAAAAGCGATGCAGACCTTCTGGCTGCCTACGACCGCAGCTTTATACAGCCGCTGTCCTCGAATCTCGGCGCAAACAAAGATGCGTTTCTCGTTGAAGTATGCAAAAAATCCTGGCAGCAGAAGAAACTCGTGTCACTCGCCTTGCCGCGCATTACGCTTCCTTCGCCCGATGCCTTTGATCTGTTCCGAAAGGCCGGCGACGACGACGCACTCAAGGCCGACCCGCGCATCGCGGCGGCAGAGCTTGCTCTTTGGAAAAAGGCCAAAAGACTTCACGAATTCAAGACAAAATTTCCCGACCGGTACAGGCTCGCGCGCGCGGCAGCGGGCCGATAGGACACGTTATGAAACTCGGTCTTTGCGCACTTTTCCTGATCTGGGGAAGCTCTATCGGGTTTGCCTACGACGAAAAGTCCATGCCGGACCTGATAGTGCCGGAACAAATCATTGCACCGAGCCTTGAAGTGAACGTGACCCACAGATTTTACCGCGTCCCCACGGCGATGTTTCCGGACAACTTTATTACAGGTGCGAACGTCAAGGCGGGGCTCAGGTATGCCATTTGGCAAGGGCTCGAAGTGAGGGCCGAATATGTGTTTATTCCCAAGGAGTTTACCCTAGCAGGGTGTTGAAAAAGTCTCCCTTTTGTAAACATTTATCCTTATATTATAGGGGAACCCCAACCAAGGAGTATTGATGAGAGGTTCCCAGCCAGCCCAAGGCGGTATGTTCAGCTTCGTTTCTCCGGATTCCCGAGTGCCGGCAACGCACCCGCTTCGTCGTGTCAAACAGTTTACGGACATAGCGCTGCGCCGCCTTTCTCGTGACTTTGAGGCGATGTACAGCCGGATGGGACGCCCTTCGATACCGCCGGAATGGCTTTTGAAAGCACAGATATTGATGGCTTTGTTTTCGATACGGTCGGACCGGTTGTTTTGCGAGATGCTGGACTATAACATTCTGTTCCGATGGTTTCTTGACATGGATCTGGATGCGGCATCGTTTGATCATAGTGTGTTTTCGAAGAACCGAGATCGACTTATGGAACAGGAGATTGCGCACCGGCTGATGCAGGAAATCGTGCGTCTTGCTCGTTCCGAAGAGTTGTTGTCCGATGAGCATTTCACGGTTGACGGCACGTTGATTGAAGCCTGGGCATCGATGAAGAGCTTCAAGCGAAAAGACGCGGAATCGGCGAACAAGACTGACGATGATCGGAGTAATCCGTCGGTTGATTTCCACCATGAGAAGCGAAGCAATGAGACACATCAGAGTTCGACCGATCCAGAGGCGCTGTTGGCTCGGAAGAACAAGAGAACGGGAGCGCAGCTGGCGTATTCCGGTCACGTGCTGATGGAAAACCGAAATGGGTTGTGTGTTGATATCGCCATTGCGCCAGCGACGGGGACAGCGGAACGGGATATGGCGCTTGAGCTGATAAAGCATGAACGCAGGCGCGGAAAACGCCGGATGAAGACGGTGGGTGCAGACAAAGGGTATCATGCAACCGAATTTATCAAGAGCCTGCGACGCCTGCACGTGAAGCCTCACATTGCCGAGAAGGCCAACACTTCGCTTAAAGGGTTGGATGGAAGAACGACTCGGCATAAGGGATACAGCGTAAGTCAAAGGAAACGAAAACGGGTTGAAGAGATATTTGGGTGGATCAAGAGCGTCGGTGGCCTGCGGAAAACTCGGGTAAGAGGAATACGAATCAACCAGACTGTTGCCTACGTGGTTGCCGCAGCGTACAACTTGATACGCATGGTTAAGTTGATGCCGCAAACGGTGGGGGCAGCATGAGAATGGCCTGGGAATCCGGGGAAATGCCTCGGAACGAGGCAGGTAAAACCTCTCTGACATATGTAAAGTTGAAGTTAGGTTCATAAAAAATCAACAAGAGCGCTTCTGTTAGGACTATTTCAACAACCTGCTAGACGCGGGCTATTCCATGTCGTTTCCGCAGCTCTTCCTGAGAGCGCAGGCCTACCTTCAATACTACGGCGCGCAATCGGACGTGTCGCCAAACTGGAATTACAACGCGCTGTACCAGGTAAACCTCCAGAGCACCGCGATACTGGGAAGGATATACCCTGTTGTGAACGTCGCGTTCGACGGCATGTCGAAGAAGTTCGGCATAGGCACCGGTCTCGACGTGATGGTATGGAACAACATCGACGCCGTAGGAGAATACTATCCGGCATTGGGGAAGAGGGACACCCAATTGTATACCGGCTCTCCACTTGTCAACTGTTTCTTGGCCGGGGTAGGATTTACAACCCTGGGGCACCATTTCATGATAAACGTTTCGAACTCCCACGACATGGTGATGCGCAGGCTCATGCGGGGCACGGCCGACAATACGCTGTATTACGGGTTTACCATTCAGAGGCTGTTTTCATTTTAGCCCTCGCGGGCGGATTGAGGCATCACCGTCTGCTGCACGGTAGCCGGGCGCACTCCGCCTTTCGGATACGGCGGGCGCGCCCGGCTACCGTGCGAGCCAATTCCGCATCGCGGTAAGCGATGCGCTGTCCGCCTCGAGTCTGAAATCCGGCTCCCCGCTCTTGTGCATGTCGAACCACAACATCGATTCAATGCACGGGCTATTGTCCATGCTTGCAAACAGTTGAGCGAGCCAGTCCGGCCGGCGTGCGTCCGAGACGCAGCCTATTTCGGTGATCCAGAGGGGTTTCCCCAGGTTCAGGACTGCAACGAGGGATGTGCCGAAGATGTCCTGGAACGATTGCCACTGATGACCTGCAGCGGGATCGTCCCCGAAATTGTATCCGTCAAGGCCCACGATGTCCACCACGGAATCGCCCGGATAATAAGGCATCAGGTCGGTTTCCACCGTTTGGCCGCCCCATACCACGCCGGGAGCGAAAATCCACTTGACATTGTTTGCCTGCTCCTGTGAGAATATCCGGTGTGCATGGTTCCAGGCCGAAATGAATTCTGCGGGTTTTTCTCCCCAGGGAAACCAGTATCCGTTCATTTCGTACCCGAAACGCACATACACGGGAACGGCGGCCAGTTTTGCCTGCCCTGCAAAAACCGACAGCGTGCTGTCCCAGGTACCCTGAACGATTTCCCTCAACAAGGTGTCGTTTCTGAGGGAATCGTAGTGGAGCGAAAGGAGATTCAGGCTTATCACCGTGCCTATGGCGCGGCCCGCATTGGTTGAAACAACAGCGCCGGGAAAAGGGTCGTCGATTTGCTGGAACCAGAGAATATAAGCCGGTTTGGTCCCGAACAATGCGGTAAAAGTATCCAGATTTGCGGCATAATCCGAGTAGAGCTTGCCGGAGAAAAATCCAAACCGCCGATTGTTGGGAAGCGTGACGGTGGTAGCGGCTTCACATAAAGCAAGGGGCGGAGGCGGAGACGCGGGTTGCGTGCCGCAGAAGCACAAGACCGCCGAACAGCAGCCGGCACTCCGCAGCCATGGAGGAATCCTCTTCATCCCTTGAAAATAGGATGCGCCCTTTACCGGTGCAAAAGCACCGGAATCACGGATGTGCCGCCGGAGCCGGAAACCGCGGCGTAATACACGCCCGCGCCGAGCCTGTTGCCTTTGGAATCCTCACAGTTCCAGGCAGCATTCCCGGCGGTCACGGCCAGCGTGCGGAGCAGGACCCCGGAGCAGGAATAAATCCAGATATCCCGCGAGGACACCGGCGACACGAAGAAATTGACAGTCGGGCCATGGCCCACATACCTTGCGTGAGTAAATGCGGACACGGCATTCACCCTCGTATCCATTCCCACCGACAGTCCCGAATTCACAACATAGATGTGCGCCGGATCGGTCCTTGCAAATTTGTCGGTAAACGACGCTCCGGTTGGGGTAATGGTCCTGTTTTCGTCGAACACGGTTACCGTTCCCTGCAACCCGGGAACGGTAATCGTCGCCTGCTGCGTGTCGAGACAGCCGGTGAGATTGATAACGCCGGCTGCAAGCACGTACAGGCTGCCGCCGAATTCCTTTGCACAAAAGTCGATTTTCCCTTTGGGGTCGCTGGTCTGCACCGTGACCGCGATCTTCGAATCCGCCGTGCACAGCGCGCCGGCGAGCGCCGTGATGCGGCCGTTCACCTGTTTGAGCATCGCTATCTGTGAATCGCTCACGCAGCACTGCGAATACGACGGGCACTTCCACGAATGCGTGAAATAGCCGATCGCGTTGGCGCCGTTGATAATGGCGAGCCACACCTCGTCGGCAATTTCGTAGGGGTATGGCCCGTCGTCCGCCCCGCGCGACGGGATCGAACACCACTGGCCCGATGTGTTGACGCACTCGATCCACTGATACGTGGATTTCTGGTTCTTTGTGTATTTTGTGACAAGTTCGTTCTGGCTCTCGCCCACTTTGTATATCCAATCGGGCCTGCACCAGCCGTACACGGGATAATAATCGAAGCCGATCATGTCCGTGTAGTTGGGATAGGAATAATACATGGAGTCGCTGCCGTTCATCCAAGCCGGCAGCCCGTCGCCGCTGTAGAAACCCGCGGTGATGGTAAGAAGGGTGACGTGAGAAGAATCCCGCGCCTTTATGCTGTCGTATTGGGTCCGGATGAAGGATGGCGGCACATCGTTGCCCTGCAGGTCAGGTTCGTCGCCGAACACCCACCCAAGCATCGCCGGATGAGCGGCCACCGAGGATGCCTGGGCTGCATTCCACGACGGAACGGCATACACTCCCTGATTCTGAGCTTCGTTGCAATACGCAAGAGCAGTCGAACCGTCGCCCTGGCCAACAAAGGTGTTGATGCCGTACGTTTTTTCGGTTGCGATGCTCGATGCGTTTTGGAGCCATGTCATGATCGGAAAAAAGGGCTTTCCATTGAGCGTCATCTCTTTGTCGGGTCCAATGGTTACCGTGGCGCCGAAACCTGCAAAGGGCAAAACGAGTAACACACACGACAATAACATAAGAGGACGCCTGAACATGAAACGCATGACTGCCTCCTTAACCAATTATACTTTGCCCGGGCAAAACGGGGTGATAACGGCACACCCCCCTCGTAATCGATCTCTTGAGGGTGAAACCAGCAAAGGAAATACGTGCGATGGGCGGCGGGTATTTAATTTTTGTTCAGATGGATGGAGCAGAATCAGCAAGGAAGAATCCCGGGAGCTCAGGCATGCACTCCCGGTGATCCCGGCAGCCCTCCGGCCTATTTCCGCTCCATCAACCTTATCTCCGCCTTCTCATGCCACACCACGCTCACGTCTCCCACCATTGCCAACGGCGCGGTGAAATTCATTTCGGCATTGAGGATGCAGCCCGCGCGCACGTCGATCACCGCGGTGCCGTTGCCCGTGCCGAAAACGGGAATGTCGGTGAGGGCCGAGCTGTCCGGCTTGCCGCTTCCGGCATACCGGAATTTCCAGCTTATCAGGGCCGAGTCGCCCGCCAGCACGTTAAGGGTATAGTTTCGATAGACCTCGCACGTGACCTTGCCGCGCGCCGTTTGCATGGGAACCATATCGGTGCGCTCCCAGGTAAATCCCTGCTTTACCGGCTTTGCAGGAAGAGAGGGCAGAAGCTTGGCAAGCTGGCGGTACAAATCCCACTCGGAATAACTGCTCGCCGGCATTTCCACGGAGGTGTCTATGGAAGGAAACCCGTTTGCAAGCGACAAAGAGTAATCGGCCTTGAGCAGCTTGTCGCGGATTTCCTTCTGCAGGTCCTCCTTGTACACGTCGGACTTGATCGCCACGCTGTCGACCTTGACGCCGAGCTTTGCGGCGCCTTTTTTCGTCGCGGTGAAAAAGCATCGGATCTCCGTTGACTTTGCAGTATTCGAGGATTTTTGGCGGAAATTCCCCTGCGAAGTGTAGGTCGCCGCGTAGTTCCACCGCTGCCTGGCGCCGTAGTCCGCTTTGAGCACCACGCCGCCGGCAGCGGGTTTGTCGCCGGCGAGAGCGCCCAGCGCCGTGAGACCGATAAGGACGATTCCTGAAATGCGTTTGATCCTGTCTACCATGGGTATTCTCTCCGGGTTGAGTGTTCCTTGCCGGGACCATCGCGACGAACAGAAATAAAAATAGGAAAGGACCTGTCAGCGCAACAGTATTATTTTGTCAATAGACTTCTGCGATGGGTGGTTTTTGCAGCGTCGATCAAAGCGCGGCAGGTTTCTCCATACATGTAAAAGAGCGCGCGTTTCGGTGGAAAACAGCGTTGGAGGCAGTGACACAGGCGAGGTCGCTGCCTGCCTTTGCGCCGCAGGACCCTGCTATCGAAGCCGGCAAAAACAAATTCTGGCAAACCGTTCTTTCCGAAGCTATACTATGGGGTAGGACTGCGAGTGAGGATGCGAATATGAAGTATGCGCCCCGTTGTGCAATGGCCTTGTTTCTTGCCTGCATGGTAACCGTGAACCCGACCTTCGGGAAACCGCCGGGCGTTTTTCTCGGCACCTTCGACATCGGCAAGAATCCATTGCTTCCCACAAAGGAGAACCTCCTTGCCGCGTCGGCCGACGTCGCGCGGTCGGGCTGCAAAAAGACGATCCGGGTTCTCGCGCTTGTCGACCCGTCTTTTTCTCCGGCGGCGCTCGCGCCTGCGGGGTGGCGGCTTGTCTCGCAAGTCAAGGATGTCGCGTCGCTTGAAGGGTGCGAGCGCACCGAACCGTATCTTACCGCCATACCCGGCATTCTCTCCGTGGAACACCGGACGAGAATTTTTACCTCCATGGACTCGGTGCGCAGCCAGTCGCACATCAACGAGGTTCTTGGTACGGTTTCCAGTCCCCTGTCCAGGCATTTTACCGGCAAAGGCGTGATTTTCGGGATCATCGACGCCGGGTTCGAACCCCATCACCCTGCCTTTCTCGACTCCCTCGGCCACACCCGGTTTCTCGGCCTGTGGGACCAGACAGACAACACAAACAACAAGAACCGGTTCGGCTACGGCCGTATCAGGTGGCAGCAGGAAATTGACAGCAACACATCCTACATAACGCAAGACCCCGCCCACGGAACGCACACCGCAAGCGCTGGCGCAGGTTCCGACAAGACGCATCCCTATTACGGCGCAGCGCCCGACGCAACGATCCTCGCAGTGACATACGGAAGCGACAGCGGCACCACGGCAGATGTCGTGAACGGTCTCAACTGGATTTTCTCAGTTGCGGATTCCCTCAAGATGCCGTGCGTGGTGAACATGAGCATCGGCCTGCAGGAAGGTCCGCATGACGGCTCGTCTCTTGTAGACCGGACCGTGGACGCGCTATCGGGCGCGGGACATATTGTTGTTGGCGCCGCAGGCAACGACGGCGCCACAAAGGCCCATATCGCATTTTCGCTCGCCGCAGATGAGACAAAGGGAACGTTGGTTGGCGCCACATATGTCTCGGATTCCATAAGCGCCGATAGCGCGAAATGGCTGGGCTATTCTCTTATCGACATGTGGGGCGAGCCGAATATTCCCTTTTCCGATACGCTTTACATTTTGACGAACGGGACGGGGTCTTATAAGAAAAGCGGCACAGCCCTGACGACAAACATTAGAACCGCGTCCCAGCAGACCGAGGACAGGCTTCTCTGGCCGGATGCCGCAAAAGGGCCCGACACCCTTATCATTCAGACCTTTGTTGAAAAGGCAAACGCCCTTAACAATAAGCCCCATATGGAAATCTTTGTGTTCACCACCAATTGGAGTTATATCCCCGGCGTGCGCGTCACATCGAACGCGGCCTGCACCATTCATGCATGGAATTGCTACAAGATGGGCTTGGTGGGCGATAACCTCCCCGGATTTCAAGACGGCGATACCACCATAACCATCAACGAAGTGGGCAGCACGGCAAACAGCATCATATCGGTGGGCAGCTATTTCAGCAAGACTGTGGTGACGAGTTGGAACGGCACGGTGACAGGTACGGACGACACGACGCTGAACATGTGGGCGCCGTGGTCAAGCATCGGCCCGACAGTCGATGGAAGGATCAAGCCGGACATCTGCGCGGGCGGGCGCTGTCTCACAAGCGCCGCGTCGAGCACCCCGGATGAAGATCCCACCCGCGTCGTGGTGTGGCCGAACCCTGCCAATAATTACGGCCGCTATGCGTGGTCGCAAGGGACTTCTCTCTCCGCGCCGGTTGTTGCCGGCATTGTCGCGCTCATGCTCGAGGCCGACCCGACCCTTACGGCGTCGAGTGCTCTGCAAATCCTGCAGCAGACCGCGACCAAGGACAAGTTTACCGGCCCCCTCACCACGCCCGACGTGCGCTGGGGCGCCGGAAAGGTGAACGCCCTCGGCGCGCTTGAAGCGATGGGCATTCCCGTGGCGTTACGGCATGCGCCTCTGTCTCCCTCACGAACGCAGCCGGTTCTCTTGAAACGCAAGGGATGGAATATCCTGACGTTGCAGGGTTTTGCGGGCGCCATGCCCCGGAAGGTCTTTGTGGAGCTGTTCAATGTGCAAGGACGGCTGCTCGCTTCCATTCCCGTGTCGGCCGACGGCATCGCACGAGTGCCTGAGCACGTGGCGCAGGGTTGTTTCATCGCGCGGGCACAGTGGCTGGGCGGGAAGACGGAAGAGCAGCTGTTTTCTGGATTGTAAATCTTGAATCCGGGTACTTGACTAGTGCAGAACCCAAGAAAAGGCTTTTGGGTGGCTGTGCCGAAAAGGTGAGCAATCAAATGCGCCTGGATGGCTGAGCCGGGTGACCCCCAAGTAGGTTTATTTGCGAGAATCCAATCTCCGGCTGGGGGGCACCCTTGGAGAGCGGCTGGACGGAAAGAAGCGGGGAATTGTTGGTCCTTGAGAGATAATAGAATGTCTGACTCTTCACGAACGCATGCAAAAGCCACGGATGCGAAAGCCTCATCATTTGTGTCAACGAGGAAAACATACTAAAGAGCGCGAAGCGCAACTACGGTACCCTTAACAATGAAATGACAATACGCGGGCTGTGTTATTCAAACTGTCTTTGTATGCTCGCCGGCTTCAAGATTAGAATCCCGCTTCCTGCCGTCTTTCCCATGTCAATTCCTTTCATAGAGCCCGAAGCAGTAATCCTGCCGATAAAACATCCGTTCATCGTGTAAACATCGTAGGCTCCGGCCGGAAGACCGTGGAGATTTCCCAGCCTTGTCACGAGCACCGCGGCAAGCCTGCCCGTTTGCAAACGGGGCGAGGCCGTTTCCAAGACGCGTGCAGGGCCCGAAAAATTCGCGTTGCCGGCCGTAATCACATCGGGACTGAGGGGAATATTTGTATCCGTCAACTGCTGCCCGTAAAAGTCGGTTACGCGGACGGTAAACGGCCCCGGGCCGAGCCCGGTTGTGTCCACAAAGTAATTGTACTCCATGCGGGGAACCTGCACAAACGTATCGTTGCGGAGCGCCTCCAGTTTGGCAATCGGCGTGCGATGGTTGAGCACCTGAATGCCGATCCACCATGCGTTGCTGCCGGTCTTGACGCGGTATTCGATGGGGCCGGAAACATCCGTTTCCACGTACCACCAGATGATCGCCACGCGTCCCTGGATCGTGTCCGCGATGTTCGCAAACGCCTGCTTGCTTAAGTCAACATTGCCCCTGGGGCATTCCGGGCACCGGTCCACGATGCGCACCGTCACCTCGCCCTGCGGCCCCTGAATGCGGATCGACGCACCGCATACCCGTGCGGTATCGTACTCGGTATCGTTCATGGCGCAGACCATGAGGTCGTTCGGCGACGGGCCGAACATGCAATTTCCGTCGCCCGTGGCATTGTAATACGTTGCCTGACCGGAATGAACCACGTTACCGCTGTCGGGCTGCGCATACGCGGTAAGGAACGCGGCCGCCACGATTGCCGGTGCAAGGAATCTTTTCATTGATCCCGGCCTTCCCCTTATTTGTCGAGGTTGAGCGCCACGGTTGATCCGATCCTTGCCAGATACTCCCCTGTTGCAACCGGAATGCTGGCCGTCCCGTTGCAGGCCGCACCAAAGGTGAGAACCACGGTTCCAAGGTCGATGTTCGAATTGCCGTTCGATCCCTGGATCTTCATGTCGCGAACCATGGCATAGCCGCCCCAGGGGTTCCGGCGGCACAAAGAAGGCGTCATGGTGACGCCGATCATCACGGCCTGGATGATTTCGGTGGTGGAAGGAGAAACGCCCAGATACTGGCTCGCGCCGTACAAAGTATAGACTTCGCCGCCGGGGTTCGCACCGGCAGGCAGTTTTACAAGCGTGATCCAGGCCTTCTGGTTTACGGCAACGGAACTGTCGGTGGGAAGCGTAAGAGGAATTCCCGAAAGCTTGACCGTTACGAGCGAATCGGTGATCTTTGTATTGACCACCAGGCTCGAGTCGGCGTTGACGTCTTCGGACGCGAACACGACCATGGTGCCCGACGTGTCGCGCGTGATGGGCACGAACGCGACGTCCTTGAGGGTGAAGGATCCGTCGCTGACGTTCGTTTGCGTAAAGAACACCGATGCGACCGCGGTGTTTGTGTCGCTCCACAATCCGACGACCATCATGGTTCCGTTCACGCTGTCGCTTCCCACGGGCAAGGGATAGGCGCGGTCCACGGCGATCTGGACGACCGCATTGCAGGGAAACGAATCCGACGTTCGCTCAACGCTCACGCCGGGGATCACGGCTTTGTTCATCGCATTCATGGCGATGTTCCCGGCATAGGCGAGCGGCAGGCTCACCTTGACCGCCTTGGTGAATGCGTCGATCTGCGGGGCCTTGTTGAATTGCTGCACCACATTGTTGATTTGATTGACGCATGCGCATATCGCCAGCAGCGCGCCTGCAAAAACATTGAGAAGAGGGTTTGTTTTCATGCGGTTCCTTTCGCAAATGTCGTTGCCGTGCCAAAGGCAATTGAGGGCTGCCCCGGCTATCCCTTTTGCAGAAGCATTACGCCGTTTCGCAGTAACAACACGGCGAAGACAAAGAGAACCATGCCGAGCGACTTCATGATCAACGAGTAGGCATGATCACTAAACAGACCCCGTGACCGGCCTACGGTGATTGCGACGGCAACCTTGGCCCCGGCAAGACTCGACAAGAAACATACCGGAAAAAGCTCGCCCGCCGTATGCGACTGCGGCCAGACTCCAAGCACAAGCGGCGTACCCACCGTTAACCAGAATATATAGGGATGAGGGCTCAAAAAGTTGAGAACAATTCCTTTTCGCAACGATCCCGCCGGATTTCGCACATCGTTTCTCCTGAGTTTCGAGGTGCGGACGCTTTGGATTCCCAGCCAGCATACGAACAGCGCGCCGGCCAGGGTGACTATTCCAAGCACCGACCCCACCCTTGTGAACCGGGAAAGGACCAGCAAAGAAAGGGCGATGATCGGCGCGTCTGTGAACAGCGGTGCAAAAGCTACCTTTACGCCTTCACGCGCCCCGTGCGAAAGAGACTGGGAAATCGTGAGCGCGAGAAGCGGGCCCGGTGAGAATCCGGCGGCAAGGCCGAACACGAGTGCGGCCCCGACCGTCCCGACAATGCCGGCATGGTTCAAAGGCGCCGTGTGAATCTCCTTTCACGCACCGGCCAGGGGAGACGCGAGAAGCAAACGGTTGACAGGTTCCGCAACGACGTTTTCCCGCAAACCCCGCCGACCGGAAATATATACCATGGTGCCGGACGCCCGGAGATTTCCCGGCCGCAAACCCTGGTCGCATTCCGCTTTTCCCAAAATGAAAATGTGCATTGCGAGAACCACCGGACAGCCCCAAAACAAAATTGGAAACAATTTTCCCGTTTGGTAGTCTAATACGTATAAGACAAACGGGTTGACACGGTCTCAATTGAACTGGTACGCGAATTGCAGACAAGTGTATGTGTCAACCCAATAACACTTAACAAAGGAGCGGGTATGGCCCTTGCAAGCAAGAGTGAACTCATCCGGTTGCAGAACACCCTCAAGACCGATGAGGCCATTGCAAAGAAGTTCGGCGTGACAAGGCAGGCGATCCACCAGCTGCGCGCCAAATACGGAATTGAATCGAGGAGAGCGCTCAATCCGGCGCGCGACAAGAAAATCGTTGCGATGTATAAGGGCGGAAAGACCGGGCTGGAAATCGCGAAGAAATTCGGGCTGTCGGTGTCTCAAACGTATAGAGTGCTGTCGACAAAAAAGAAATAGCCGCCGAACGCCGTCGTCTTCAGTGAGGCCCGCGCGTGCGGGCCTCACTATTGTACATGGGGAAGTCTTACACCATCACGAGAAAGAGGAGGCTCAAATGAAAAAAATGGTTCTCGCAATGATGCTCGCGGCGTTTGTTCTGTTTCCCGCTGCGCAGATTTACGCCCAACCCCCGTCGCGCGGGGCCGTTGCAGGGGAGATGGGAGATCATCCGCGCATTGCAACCGCAATAAGGGACCTTGAAGATGCGGTTGCCTACATGGAGGCCGCTCCCCATGATTTCGGCGGGCACAAGGCTGCTGCCATTGCCGCTTCGCGCAAGGCGATCAACCAGCTGAGAAAGGCCATGGCATATCGCGCAAGAAGGGACGACAGATAAGGCTCCTCGTGGATTGACCATAAGAGCGTGTTTGTTTAACCGCGGGCGCCGAATTTCTCACGAGTGGGAAGCGGCGCCCTTGCTTTTGAGCCGCGCGATGCGTGTGATTTTGCTGTCAAAAATTGCGTCGGCGTGATGCAATGTTTCGATAACATGAAAGCCTCCCTTCCCGCTGTTCTTCCGCCCGGCACACACTATTTTCGGTAGGTTTGCAATCGCATTATGCCACTGTACCTCGGGAGTTGCCCAAACTAATGCGCGTCTTGCTCATTTTTACCGGTATCATGCTCGCCGCCGGCCTCTGTGACATCTGCAATGCCGCAAACGAAACCGTGCATGCCTGGATCACCACCTCCACCGCCAGCTGGGTGGCGCGGGGGCTGGAGCCAACCGACACCGCCGTGTTCACGGGCGATTCGCAAACCGCAACAACGACCATAACCGTCAACGAGAAGATACGGTACCAGCAATGGGAAGGCGCGGGCGCGTCGTTTACCGACGGCGCCGCCTGGCTCATCGACAGCATTGTCAAACCTGAATTGCGCGACAGCGTCATGACCATGCTGTTCGACCCGCAGAAAGGCATCGGCGTGAGCTACCTCCGCAACCCCATGGGTTCGTCGGACCTCACGCTCTCGCGCTATACCTACGACGACAATCCCGCCGACAAAAACGACTCCACCCTCCCGCATTTCAGCATCGCGCACGACCTCATGGACGTGCTGCCGCTCACCAAGCAGGCCAGGAAGCTCAACCCGGCGCTCACCCTGCAGATGAACGAATGGAGCCCGCCGGCCTGGATGAAATCGAACAACAGCGTGGTGGGCGGCGCAATCCTCCCCCAGTGCTATGCGCACCACGCAAACTATTATGTCAAGACCATAGAGGCGTACGAGGCCGAAAGCGTGCATGTCAACTATGTGACGCTCAACAACGAACCGTCGTGCTGCGACAGTATCGACTATCCGTCCGTTTCCAAGATGGGAACCGACACAATGCGCACCATGCTGGAGAGCTATTGGCTGCCCGCGTTTGCGGCCAAAAAACTGACCACCAGGATCCTGCTGCTGGATTTCAATCCCGATCACGTCAGTCTTGTGGAGCCGTTTTTGCCCGACCCGCAGATACAAAACAGTCCCTTCATAGGCGGCGTTGCATTTCACGGATACGGGGGAGACCCGTCTGTCCAGACCACGGTTTTCGACCAATACGGGTACAACATTTTCTTTACCGAATGGTCGGGCTTTGCCGACGGGCAGGCCCAGCAGGAAGCGGACATGCTCAAGATCGTGTCCGTGATCCGCAACTACGCAAAATCGTTTGTCAAGTGGCCGATCGCCACCGACGAAGAATTCGGCCCGCACATCGGCGGCTGCGACGGGTGCAGGGGACTTATCCGGGTGTGGCGCTACGACGCGCAGAAAATGGGCACGGTTGATTTCCGGATCGATTACTACGACGTTGGGCACATCACCAAGTTCGTGTCGAACGGCGCGTACCGGATCTTTTCCTCGTACGACTCCCAACTCCTCAACGTTGCGTTTGCAAACCCGGACGAATCCATCGCCCTGCTCGTGTTCAACGACACGCTCGCCGACAGAACCATAAAAGTGGCCTGGGGCGGCCAGTCGTTTGTCTACACCGTACCGTCAAAGGCCAGCATCACATTCAAGTGGGCGCCAACGGTGGGCATCCGGGAAACAGTCGCGCCGTCCCCCGCGCCCGGCCGGGGCGTTTGGGTACGGCGCACGGCGGGCGGCTTTGCCGTCGGTTTGCCGTCAGTCAATAGATACGCCGTCGACCTGTTCGACGTACGGGGACGCGTCCTTGCCGGACAGCAGGCTGTGGGCGGCGCGTCGTTTCTTGACACACGCGGGTTGGCAGGGGGAATGTATTTTGTGCGGGTCGCGGGCCAAGGGACGGCGGTGGTGAAGGCGTGCGTGTGGGATGGCGGGCGGTAAGGGAAGCTCTCTCGCAAAGACAAAGAACAATAATCCAAAAGAAGATCTCGCGTCGTGAATGCAAATGCTGCAAAGTCATGTGTTGAAGGCAAGAGTGTACTTATCACGGGATGTTCTTCCGGAGATGCGTTTCTGGTTTGCCGAGCGTGTGCGGCGTGGATGTACCCGTGGCAAGCCCGAACCCTCTGTTGCGCGCACACTTGGAACACCAGGTTGACAATATCAAATACCAATGCACAGGCGACGTTTGCATCTGTACACTCCCATCCGTACGATTGCGCCTCGCGGGTACCCCACTGCAAAGGATTGGATTCTTGCCGCAACTCCCACTCGGGGGTTACCCGGCTCAGCCAAACAGATGCATTCTATTTGCATTTTGATATCGCTGCGCGCACACTAGCAACGTCCGGTTAACAACATCGGAACATAATGCCTTGATCTTGTGCTTGCTTCTGAGATGGTCCGGGATTTTTGAACAGGAAATAATGGTTTCTTAGTTGGATTCCGAGGGTATTTTTTCATTATCAAAGGAGTCCAACATGAACCGGAAGCAGCAAGCGAAGGCCGCCGCGATGTCCCCGAACAGCGATGGCAACCCCGCCAAGCGGACCCGCCGCAAGATCGACGACGCTCTGAAGACGAAGGTGGTTCTGGAAGCCTTGAAGGAGGCCGAACCGCTGTCCGTTTTGGCAAGTCGGTACGAAGTCCATCCCAACCAGATAGCTCAGTGGCGCAGGCAGTTTCTTGGCAACGCGCAGATGGCTTTTTCGGGAGACAAGAACGCCGAGCAAGAGCTTGAGCGCGTTCGCGGTGATCGCGATGAGTATGCACGCAAGGTCGGGGAGCTGACCATGGATGTCGAGTTCCTAAAAAAAAACTTGCGGAAGCTGGGCATGCTATGAGAGCAAAGATGGCCGATTCTACAAGCGAGGACTTGACTTTGAAGAGGCAGTGTTCGCTGCTTTCCATTTGTCGGACCTCGATTTACTATACGCCGCAGACTAGTCCGATGAACAAGTTGCTCATGGATCGTATCGATGAGCTATTCACCGATGACCCCACGCGGGGCACCAGAAGGCTCCGGGCGGCCATGAGGCGTCAGTTTGGGCTGGAGGTTGGGCGCAGCAAGATTCGCAGGCTGATGGCCCGTATGGGCCTCCACGCGATCTACCGGGCCCTGAACACCTCGAAGCCCAATAAGGCACACAAGAAGTACCCGTATCTGCTTCGTGGCGTAGTGGTCAACCACCCCAACCAGGTGTGGAGCACCGATATCACCTACATCCGCCTCAACGGCGGCTTCGCTTACCTCTGCGCCGTTATCGACTGGTACAGTCGGTGCGTCCTTGCATGGCGTCTGTCGACCTCGCTGGACAGCGGCTTCTGCATCGAAGTTCTCAAGGAGGCACTGGCGAAGTACGGAGAACCGGAAATCTTCAACTCGGATCAGGGATGTCAGTTCACCAGCGAGGAGTTCACCTCGGTGCTCCTTGAACGCGGTATCCGGATCAGCATGGACGGACGAGGGCGGGCGCTGGATAACGTGTTTGTCGAGAGGCTGTGGCGAACGGTCAAGTACGACGACATCTACATACGGGGGTACAGCTCCGTTGCCGAGTGCCGCACCGGCCTTGCGGAGTTCTTTGAACGGTACAACAACCGGAGGGAGCACTCGTCCCTCCTTTACAACTATCCAATGGAAGTGTATATTGGTGAGGTAGTGCTATCAAAGGCAGCTTGACGAGCAAGACAGGCAAGGCCAACTAAGCAATCAGAAATTCCTGTCAAGAAAAGTCGACCATCTCATATACGCAGTTTCACCCGGAGCCGCTCCAGATACCCAGGCGGTTCGCAATCTAGGTTTTGTAATGAAGCGCCTGATGATGCCGATCGTGAAACTTATTCCCGGAATGTCACATACCGTTGACGACGGGGCCAAAAGATATCTCGCTGCTATAAATTTTGGCGTTGAGAACTCGGGCAAGTTCTTTGCGTCGCCTCCAAAAAAGATGACGGGGCCCATTGAGGTCATGCGCCATGAACACCTCCATGACCGCGCAAATCAGGACGCCTGTTGGCGGGCGGTTGTAAAGGTATCTGGCGTTGACGCCTGAGTTTTTCAAACGTCACCAAAGAAGATTTCTGTTTCTAGATAACTCAGAAACCACTATATATCCTATATAAATCTGTGGGCAAAGAAATAGACTGAAGCCGCCGACGGAGAGAAGAAAACGGGCTGAAAGACAATAAAAGGCGAAGAGCCGCCGCAAAAGCCATCACACTATAGTAACGTTCCGGTTTACATCTTACAACGAGGCTGTAGGAAAACCCCATCTTTTCTAAGCGGACCGGCATCTTTTTCCTTATATTACCATATGTAAATATAAGCGAAAGGAGCCTGATGCCTCGTTTCAAGCCGTACTCCTACGAACAGACCAAGATGATCCCCCTCTCCTTTGATCGCCAGATTCTTCCCGGAACGTTTGAGTATACCATCAGCAAGACCGTAAATACCCTTGATCTTACTTTGTTTCATCGCCGTTTTAAGAACGACGACAACGGCGCACCGGCATTCGACCCCGCCATTCTCCTTAAAATTGTTCTGTATGCCTATTCCAAAGGGGTCGTATCCTCCCGGAAAATTGCACAGCTTTGTGACGAGAACGTGGTGTTCATGGCGCTTTCGGCGGATAGTCACCCCCATTTTACCACGATAGCGGATTTCGTATCGAGCATGCAGGAGGAAATCCTGCCATTGTTCCGTCAGGTCGTGCTTGTCTGTTTGGAATTGGATCTAATCGAGGGCAGCATGTTTGCCATAGACGGGTGCAAGATTTCGTCGAACGCATCCAAGGAGTGGAGCGGGACTAAGGAGGATTTAGGAAAAAAGCGGGAGAAACTGATAAAAGCGCTCGATTACATGGTAAAGCGTCACATAGAGAAGGACAAGCGTGGTGAGATAAGCGAAGACGAGGACAGAAACTTTGACGACCGTCTCAAAGCGGCGCAGGCGAAGATTGACAAGCTTGAAAAGTGGCTCTCGGAGAACGAGGACAAGCCGGGCAAACGCCGCAGGGTGCGGCAGAGCAATATTACGGACAATGAAAGCGCGAAGATGAAGACGTCGCATGGTGTTATCCAAGGGTATACTGGTGTGGCCGCGGTTGACGCGAAGCATCAGATTGTCGTTCACACGGAAGCGTTCGGTGAAGGTCAGGAAGGAGACACGCTTGCGCCTGTCATGCAAGGTTTAAAGACGAACTTGAAAGAAGCGGGGTTAGGTCCAGACGTGCTTGAGGGTGCTGTCATCACCGCCGATTCCAATTTTCATAGCATCGAAAACCTGAAGGTGCTCCATAATGAACGGGCGGATGGATATATCCCGGACAACAATTTTAGAAAACGAGACCCGCGGTTTTCGACGGCGTTTCGACACAAGGGGAATGACATACCGCGAGAGAAGTTTTTTGAGACTTCCGACTTCCATTATGACAAGAGAAGCGGATGCTACATTTGTCCAGCGGGGAAAAAGCTGCATACCAACAAAAATCTTATGCAGATTCTGGGATTGAACTATTATGCGTACAAGGCTTCACGCCGTGACTGCGGCGTGTGTGGCCTGAAAGCCAGGTGCATGAGAAACGAGCGTTCGAAGAGCAAGTCAATCAATATAAATAAAGACCCGTACCAGTACCTGGTCAAGGAAATGGCGTCCAAGATCGATACGCCGGATGGAAGGGAGATTTACAGCAAGCGGATGGCAATCATTGAGCCGGTATTTGGAAACATCCGTGGGGCGAAACGAATGGACCGATTTACTCTCAGGACAAAGCGCAAAGTGAATATACAGTGGCTGTTATATTGTCTTGTGCATAATATCGAGAAGATATGCAATTACGCCCCTCAGTGGGCGGTTTAACCTGGGAGAATAGTCCGTGTGGATGAAAAAAGCTGATTCGACTTCATTTTCAACCTGTTTCATTGTTTCGTTTTAAATCATCTTGATTTTGCGGACTGGTACAACCTAGTTTTTCAACAAACCAAGAGACGGCGGCAAATCCAGGTTTTTCTACAGGCTCAACAGCGCCAGCCCAAAATGCCCGCAGCACTGGCAGTAGCGCCTGCGTGTCCGTTGCGCTCGGGCGGTGTCCTTTCGCAAGGCCTCAATGCACCGTCCACTCGCTCCACGGCACTCCGGCAATATTATAGGCGGGCACTTCGGGCGGTTGGCGCGAACGTTAGGGTTAGAGAAAATTCAAATTCTAGATTTCATCGTGGATATGTCGGCTATTTCTTCAACTTGATCGGGCTAAATACCCTTCCAATCTCGTAAATATCTAATCGACAACCCGCTAATTATGTATGTTTCCTAAAATAACTATAGGATTCATACATGGCAAAATCCTCCAAATCTGCTGAACAGCGGCTGTTTCAAATTGCGTCAGAGCAGCAGGGATATTTTACCACCTCTCAAGCGATTGAAGCCGGTTTTCAGGACGCAACCCACCCCTATCATTTGAAAAATGGCGACTGGGTACGCGAGTGGCGGGGAATTTACCGGATTTCCCGATATCCTCGAACCGATGACGGACAATATGTACTCTGGTCGCTCTGGACACGGAACCGCAAGGGACTTTGCCAAGGGGTGTATTCTCACCAAACAGCTCTCTCTCTTTTTGAACTGTCTGATGTAATGCCTGAAAAGCTCCATATGACTGTACCGTTGTCCTTCAGAAGGCATAGTGAGACTCCGGGAGTTCTAGTTCTCCATCGGGGAATTATCGTATCTCAGGAAATTGAAGCGAGAGAGGGATATGAGGTAACAAGACCTGCCCGCGCAATTCTTGATCTCATTGTTGAAGAATCCGTTTCTATTGACATCGTGCGGCAGGCGTTCAGGGAGGCGAAGAAGCGTGGTCTGATACGAGACATAGACTTCAAGCGCTACATGAGTGATCCGGACATTGATCGAAAAATCCGCGACAGTATCGGGGCCATCTCATGAAAGACAGGAAGAAATACAGCACTCCTGCGGCAATGCGTACCGCACCTGAAGAACGGGTGAATCGTACAGGCAAGGGAAATAATCAGGATATCCTGCGTCTTCGAAGACAAGTCGCCTTTGACAGGTTTCTTGCCAGGGTATTTACAGGCCGGGAATCGAGCTTTTTTGTGCTAAAAGGCGGATATGCACTCGAACTACGGCTGCATATGCAACAACCATGGCGTCAGAATAAGACACAGCGGGTTCCTGTTTGGTTTCGGACATTTGCCCACGTGGCTATACCCCCGAAAACTTGCTCATTTGAGAAGGGAGTTTTCCGAGTTATTTTAAACTAACTAGGAGGACTCATGAAAGGCAAGCGCTACAGTGAAGAGCAGATTTTTCGGATCCTGCAAGAAGGCGACCGCGGAGCCAAAGTCGCTGATCTTTGTCGTCAATATGGTATTTCAGAGAACACGTACTTCCGTTGGAAGAGCAAATACAGCGGACTTGAGCTCTCTGATCTGAAAAGGATGAAGGAGATCGAGGGCGAAAACAGCCGGCTCAAGCGGATTGTTGCAGACCAGGCACTTCAGATCGATGCAATGAAGGAAGTGCTGCAAAGAAAATAGTGAAGCGTCCTCAGCGTAGGCTGACTGTGGACGCACTAATGCGGCAAGGCCTGAGTCAACGGAAAGCATGCGGACTTCTGGGTATGACACCGGCAGGGTACCGCTATCGACCGCAGGAATCGGCTTTGAACAGCGAGTTGAAAACAAAAATGCATGAAACCATTTCATCGTTCCGTTCATGGGGCTTTCCGACGCTTTATTGGTATCTCCGCAACCTTGGGTACATAGTAAATCACAAACGTGTGCATCGGCTCTACAAGGAAGAATCGCTTCAGAAAAGCAAGCGGAGGAGGCGTCAGAAACGCAATAGCCAACGGATGCCGTTGACGCTGCCGGATCGGCCAAGCCGTCGCTGGTCAATGGATTTCATATTCGACAGTACTTCCGACAAGCGCAAGCTGAAATGCCTGAATGTTGTCGATGACTGCACCCGTGAGGCTCTTGCAATCAAGGTAGCACGTTCTATTCCAGCACTAGGAGTCTGCCAAGTTCTAGACCACCTGGTGGCCAGGTACGGAAAGCCGGAAGCTCTGTTGACTGATAACGGCCCGGAATTCCGGAGCAAAGAACTCATGCTCTGGGCAATACGAAACCAGGTAAGGCAGGAATTCATTCAGCCCGGCAAGCCCAGCCAGAATGCTTTTGTAGAATCATTCAATTCGATATTCAGGGACCAATGCTTGAATGAAAACTGGTTCATCTCATTAGAGGACGCAGAAAGAATAATCGAACATTGGAAGAACATTTACAACCGGATACGGCCACACGGATCACTAAAGGGGAAAACACCTGAAGAATACAGAGGTCAATTCAAAGAGAAAACTCCCATTTCGACTGAGAAAGTAATTGGGGTATAGCCACACGCAGGAAGCCCAGTCACGATAGCCCAACAGCCGAAGTGAAGAGGTGCTTGATCAGCATAAACAACTTGCAGTGTCCCACGCACACCCGCAATCCCGCTACAACGGTTCCGCGACAGATCACCCTTCCATTATGTTGCTCCCTTATACCATTTTACAGGTTGACAATCGTTGTGCGTTTCGTACCGGAGGAGCAATGACCAAGACCATGACCATGTCCCTTCTCACACTGTTCATGGCGACACTCTGTTTCGGACAGCAGATCCGCCCGGACTCGACGCGAGCTCCATCGGGAAACGGTTCTACCGGCAAGCCGGCCGCCGATTCCACCACGCCGGCCTCTTCCCGGTTCGACCTTGTCCCGCCCGCGCAGTTCGATTCGTTCCTCACCATCCTGTCGCGCCAGGGCATTGTGATAGAAAAAAGCGCGGTGACGGCCATGGGCTTCACCCGCGATTCCGTTGACACCGCACGGCGCCTGTTCGTGATATACCTTGACAAATCGGGGCAGCCGGTAAAACGCAGCTTTGCAATCGAACAGGACGGGAAGTCTGCGCCGCCTCCCCCGGCGCAGACCGTTCCAAAACCGGGCGGCAGCCAGCCGGTAAAACTCAGGCAGGACGGCAGGGTTTACTTCATGATAAACTGCGCGGTCAAGTCGCTCTATGTGTACCCGACGGGACTTTCGTGGGCGTTTCCCGGAACAAACGGGCAGGTAGTGACCGGCATTTCCCTTCTCGCCCTGGGGGCCTCGCTGTACGGATCGTATGCGTACACGCAGAAAAGGGAACTGGGATACGGGCGCGTGGAAATGATGAATTACGGCGGCGACGTCGGGGTCGCCTACCCGCTCCTTCTTGCCACGTTCGGGGAAACATCCTTTGGATTCCGGTATGGCAACCAACTGCGCGGATGGGGCCAGATGCTCGGGTTTCCGCTCGGCATCTTTGCCGGGTCGTACGCACCGTTCGCGGGCAACTTCGAGTACGGCGACGCGTCCCTCATGACAAGCGAAAGCAAATTCGGGTTCCTGTACGGCTTCATCATTCCCCTGTATTTCCACGATCCGGGAACATCCGAATATTTCAGCCTTTCAACCGGATTGACAATGGCGCTGGTCCCGGCCGGTTTTTATGTTGGCACACTGCTTGTCGGCGACCGGAACTATTCGGCGGGAAGGAGCGTATTTGTCACAACGTCGGCTGTTTTGGGCGCGGCAACCGGCGCGCTTCTGCCCACGCTGTGGGAAGAGGGTCACAAGGAAGTGTATGCGACAACCGTGTTGCTGGGGCATGTGCTGGGCACTCTGTACGGGTTCACCTACATGGGAGACCATTCGTACAGTTTTGGCCAGGGCATGTTTATGATCGCGTCGGCCGCCACAGGAACCGCGGTAGCTGAGGCGGTCCCGCTCATCGCGCGATCCAACGAGCAGCGTTTCTACGTCGGCGCCGGCATCGTCGGTTCCTGGGGAGGACTCATGCTCGGCGAATTGCTTTCACGGGAACTGTTCGATAGATCGGGCCGCGACAATCCAAAGACCGCGTCGGTGTCGTTCCCGGGCCTGTGGCAGGTGCCGCTGATATGGGCGTGCTCACGAGGCGGACTAAAGGGAGTGTCGACCGGGAATGCGCCGCTGGTGGAAGTGGCCTTCTGAGAATTGTGGAATGCATATTGCGGATTAACAAAGACGGTGAGGCCGGGGCGGCCCGCTTCACAACAGCGATTTCTGAATCAGCAACTCGCTGAATGTTTCCGCATCTTCTTGTGTCGCGAAGCAACCGGCGGGAATGTAAAAATACTGCTGCTGCGAGAGAAACAGCAGGTAGTACGAACCGTACCGCACGGCCTTGGTGATGCGGGAAAAGGGAAACTCGGTTGCGGCGCCGCTTTCAAGAACTACCGTGAGAGTGTCGCCGGTGATGACGTATTTCCGCCGGGCGTAGATGTTGGCGTTTTCAGGAGAGTTGACATACCTTAAGATGGAGACAGGATTATAGGCAAACAGGAGCGCCAGCAGGCCCAGCCCCAGCCAGAGAACAAGAAATTCCCCTTTCGACACCGCATTGAAGATGCCCACGCCCAGCAGCAGGGCCATCACGATCCACAGCGACCACCTGCCGGAGTAGGTCCTGCGCATCAGGATCCGGAAGAAATCCTGTTTGGTAATGACCACCGTGTTGGTTTCCAGCCTCATGTGCGCCTCTCGGATCCTTACTACACCTCGAGGATCCTGCACGTAAACACATAGTTGAACACGACACCGCCGATTTCAAGCGGAAGAACCACCTGTGCCGTCCTGCCGAGATCCCGGGTTGAAAGTATCGGAACCATGGACCAGCCGCCGCTGCCGTACAGGTATGCGTTGACATTTTCGGAAGGCAACATTATTTCCGACAGGGTTTCGCCCTTGAAAACCGCCGTCGGCTTTTGTTGCACTTCTTTCTGAGCATAATTGACGTCCCGATGGATCACCCTCTTGCGCTCGCCGCGGGTGTTGATATATGCGGCCTTTTCCCAGGGAATGGTGATGGTCTGAGCGGTTTTGTTTTTGAGGGTGAACTCGACGTAATAGGTTGAAATGGAGAGCACCACATCGACAAGGCTGTCGGTGATCTTATACTTTGTGGTCGTGGTGTCCGGCACCTTCACGGACGCGACCGGGCTCGCGCTTTGGGACGCACTGCCCTGCCGCTGCGCGTCGAGCAGGGAAAAGTTGTAATGGTACCCGCCAACGCACGAGGCAAACAGGACGGCAAGGGAAAGGGAAACAGCTTTTTTCATACGACGGATTCTCCCGGGAGCGTTTTCCGCTTGATGGCCTCAACGCAGGGCTCCCTCCCAAATAAAATAGCTGGAGCGGGCGGAGGGCGGAATAAAAAAGGCAGGGATATGCTCCCTGCCTCTGCTGCATTCACTCATAAAGGTAAAGGGCCTACTTGATTAGCGGAACAATCAGCAGCGCCACGATATTCACCACCTTGATCATCGGGTTGATGGCCGGGCCTGCCGTGTCTTTGTAGGGGTCGCCCACGGTGTCGCCGGTGACCGCAGCTTTGTGCGCGTCGGAGCCTTTGCCGCCGAATGCGCCGTTCTCGATGAATTTCTTGGCATTGTCCCATGCGCCGCCGCCGCTGGTCATGGCGATTGCCTGGAACAGTCCGGTCACGATCGCGCCGATAAGCACGCCGCCGAGCGCTTCTTTACCGAGGATAAACCCGACAAGAATGGGCGCCGCAACGGGAATGAGCGCGGGCAGCATCATCTGCTTGATCGCGCCTTTTGTCACAATGTCAACGCACGTGCCGTACTGGGGTTTCTGTGTCCCTGCCATGATGCCCGGGAATGCCTTGAACTGGCGCCGTACTTCTTCAACGACGCCGCCGGCCGCCGTGCCCACGGCTTCCATGAGAAGGGAGCCGAAGTAGAAGGGCAACAGCCCGCCGATGAACAGGCCCACCAGCACTCTGGGGTCGGACAGATCAAACGCGATGACGCCGCCGAACGAGCGCGAAAATTCCGCGAACAGCACGAGCGCCGCAAGGGCCGCCGAACCGATGGCATACCCTTTTGTCACCGCCTTGGTGGTGTTGCCCACCGCGTCGAGCGGATCGGTGATGTTGCGGACCGCTTCGGGCAGCTCCGCCATTTCTGCAATGCCGCCGGCGTTGTCGGTAATCGGGCCGTAGGAGTCGATTGCGACGATGATGCCCGTCATGGACAGCATTGCAACCGCGGAAAGCGCAATGGCGAAAAGGCCCGCTGCCGCGTTATTGAACCCGTTTCCGAGAGTAAAAGCACCAAGGATCGCCGCGCTGATGACCAGGGCCGGAAGCGCGGTCGACTTCATGGACACGGCAAGACCGGCTATGATATTTGTGGCATGGCCGGTCTGGCTTGCGCTCGCGATATGCTTGACAGGATTGAAGCTCGTGGAGGTGAAGTATTCGGTGATCATCACAATGAGGCCCGTAAGAACAAGACCGATGACGGCCATGCAGAACACGTTCATTGCCGAAAAGACTTGCTGGTCGGCGGGGAGTTGCTTTATGAAAAAGTCTGAAACAAAGTAAAAGGCGACCGCGGCGAGTACACCGGACACCGCCAGGCCCTTGTACAGCGCTCCCATGATGTATTGCTTCTTCCCCATCTTGACAAAGAAGGTGCCGATGATCGATGCGATGATGGAAATGCCGCCGATGAGGAGCGGAAATTCCACCCATTTGCTTCCCGCGCCGAACACCGTTTTTGCAAGAAGAATCGCGGCAACGATGGTTACCGTGTAGGTTTCGTACAGGTCCGCGGCCATTCCTGCACAGTCGCCGACGTTGTCACCGACATTGTCCGCGATGACCGCAGGGTTGCGCGGATCATCTTCGGGAATTCCGGCCTCAACTTTTCCAACCAGGTCCGCACCTACGTCTGCGGCTTTGGTGTAGATGCCACCCGCGATACGCGCGAACACGCTCATGAGCGAACAACCGAACCCGAGCCCTACAAGTGCATGGAACCTGTCGTCCACGCTCACGCCGGGAATGTGTTTCATGAGAAGATAATAGCTTGTAACGCCCAAGAGGCCGAGTCCGACCACCATGAGGCCTGTGACCGATCCGCCTTTGAACGCCAGGGTGAGGGCCTTTTGCAGCCCGCCCTTCGCGGCTTCCGCGGTCCTCACGTTTGAGCGGACCGTCACCATCATGCCGATATACCCGGCAAGCGCCGATCCCACGGTACCGATGATAAAACCAACCGCCGTCCAAATTCCGAGAAAATACAGAAGTATGACCATTACCGCCGCGACCATTGCAACAGTCCGGTATTCGCGGTTGAGAAACGCAGAGGCCCCTTCACGAACCGCGTCGGAAATCTGCCGCATGCGGTCTGAACCGCTCGGCTGCCTCATGATCCATCCGGCGGTAATGAGGGAATACAGTACTCCCAGGGCGCCAGCCCCGAGAGCAAACCACGTGATGTAATTCATTCTTGCTTCTCCTCAGTTAAGTGTTTCAAATCATCGTGCGTTGGTTCAAGAACCCAATGACCATAGTACCGTCCGGACACCTCCTCATTATTATGTGGAATAATGGTGAAAACTACCGTTATATGAATTAGGGCTGATTGGCTTGAACGGGGATTAAATCTTGTTGCAGTCATAGGGTCAGTTTGAACGCATGAATCTTGGCCAAAAACCGACGGCATATCAAAATAAATTCCGGTAGGACGAGGCAAAAGACATGAGTGATCGGCAGGGAAATCGGTGCCTGACAATTTCGCCTGCCACGGGCAGCGGCAGGTTGAGCCAATCGCAGGATGGCGAACTCCGCATGAATGAACGAAACCCTATTTCCCGGTTCTTCCAACCTCGGTCCGCAGGAGCGCCGAGACCACGGTCACGGAATCCGGGATCTCAAAGGAAACCGCCTCCTCTCCGGAGATCCACTCGCGCTTATCCTGGAACATGGTCTTGCTCTTTACAACGAGGCAGTACTTACCGGGTTTGGCAAGGAACGACGGGTTTACGTCCTGTTCCACGGGGATATCGGTCCGCTTGCCGGATTCACGGTTGACCAAGCTTACGCTGTACGAATAAATGGAATTGCCCGAAAGCGTCACAATGGCGTCGCTCTGGGAAAACGCCTTCTCGATGATTGCTTCGGGACAATTGGGTTCAGGGCAGAACACACGCTGCCACAGTGCTTTGTAGTCGGCCAGCGCGGCCTTTTTCATTTTCACGTCGTACACGAAATTTTCGTATTTCACCTGCGGCATACAGCGGTCAAGCCCTTCGAGCAACGAGGAAACGCCGGGCGGCATTTTCTTGTCCGCATTCAGCCAGTCCACGAAATCAGAAATGGGTTTCTCCCACGTCTGGGGATTGAGATTTGCGGCCGTGGTCTTGTCCGGAATTCCCGTGAAGGCGCGCCCCTCGGTGAGCTTCACAAGCGCAGCGGCGTAATCCGACATGGCCGCGTCGTACTTGCCCGACTGTTCCAGCGCAGCGGCCGACTTTGCCCCCGACGTTGCCGCTTTCCTGGGCGCAACGGTGAACGCCAGCACGGCAATGATGGCGGCAACAACCACGATCGAAAGAACCGTCAGCAGTTGTCTGTTCATCGGTGGCTCCTTTATTTGGAAGGTCCGTTTGGCCGATCAAGGGTCTGCGGGGATTTCCCGCAGGACAAACACCATTGCAGGTCTGCATACCGTGACACTCACGGCTACCGGTATCATCGTCAAATAATCTATCTTTAGGAGGGCGCCGTTCCAAAGAAAATACATTTGCGACCCCAGTCTTCCGCAAACCGGACAACAATGAATCACCTCCTTTGCCCGATCCTCGGTGCAGTCATACTGGTTCTTTCCGGCTGCGCCGGACGGATGGCGACCTACTCAAACGACCCGGCAAATATTCTTCTCGACCAGGGCAAGATCGCGCTACGCATTCCGCTCGACAGCCTGCATGTGGCCTATGTCGACAACACCTCGCCGGTTCCGGATACGCTGTTCAACGATTCTTTCTTCATCGAGGCTGCCAACGGCCTGCTTTCCTACGAGATCTCCAGGAATTTCAAGGTGTCCCAGTGCGGGCGCGATTCAACCGATTCGCTCAACGTGTTCCGGCACAGCGGGTATTCGAGGCTCGAAAACGACACAACCTTCGTGCAGAATATTTCGAACCATATCCGGCAGCTCGCCGCAAAGTACCACGCGGACATCGTTGTGGTGCCCTATTCACTCACTATCAAGTACGTGACGATCCGGCCCGCCGGATGGCGGCACGACCGGTTCGGTCCCTCCTACGAACGGCCCGTGTCCTACACCGCAAAGACGACGTTCCACGTCCAGATCTGGGACAAGACGGGCCGCATCATCTACGAGCGCGAGGGCCGCAGCGACACGGGCCGGCCCATTTTGTATTCGCTCCTCAAGAAGGAAAAGCACCCCGACAAAGACATCGTGAAATACGCGAAGCGCTTCTACGCTCCACCGCTTGTCAAGTCTTTGTACAATTCCATCAGGCTGGCGATGATGGTGAGAATCTAAAGGAGAAAAAAGTTGAAAAGTTGAAGGGTTGAAAAGTTAAAGAGTCTCTCGCAAAGATCGCAAAGGACGCCAAGGAGAGTTGAGAGTGAAGAGTGTCTCGTCATCGCGAGCACAGCGAAGCGATTCCGTTCAGGGAGTCGACGTGTCCGAAGAAAAGAAATCGTGGAAGAACCGAAAGCCCGTTCAGTTCGCGCTGCTGTTCTGTCTTGTCATGATCACGTACTTTGTGATCGAGGTGCTGCCCCTCAACCTGGGGTCAAAGCACATCCCGTGGAGCCGGATTCCGTCACACATACAACACCGGCTGCCCCTTGTCGTCCTCATCGCCCTTGCGGTCTCAACGGTGCTGGTTGTCAAGCAGAAAAATCCCGGCGAAAAGTAGCAAAGTCGGTTGGAAAAGAGGTCCAGTTCGAGATCAAGAGACGAGTGATTTTTGCACCATGGTTTACTGTCAACTTCTAACTTTTCAACTTTCCTTCTCTGCATCCTCCGTGTCTCCGTGGTGAATCTTCATCCCAATCCGCATGCTGCCTCTGCCGCCTCAACGGTGTGCCGCATGAGAGTCGCAATCGTCATCGGCCCCACGCCGCCCGGAACAGGCGTGTACGCGAGAGAGCGTGTCGCCGCATTCTTGAGATCCACGTCGCCAACGGAGCCCGGGTGATACCCGGCGTCCACGATGACGGCGCCATCCTTTTTTATCCAGTCGGCGCGAATGAATTCCGGTCGTCCAACCGCACCCACCACGATATCTGCGGTGCGGACAATGTCCGGCAGGTTGATTGTCTTTGAATGACAAATGGTAACCGTTGCGTGTTTGTTAAGGAGCATCAACGCCATGGGCTTGCCCAGGATCGGGCTTCGGCCAACCACCACGGCATGAAGTCCGGCCATCCGTATGTTGTAATGATCGAGCAGGGCCATGATTCCCGCGGGCGTGCAGGAGCCAAATGCGGCCTCGCCCATTGCCATGCGGCCGAACCCGAGGCACGTCACTCCGTCCACGTCCTTGGAAAGCGCGATGGCCTCGAAGCATTTTCGTTCGTCAATGTGCCGGGGCACCGGGTGCTGAAGAAGGATGCCGTGGACGGTTTCGTCCCTGTTGAGCCCTTCTATCGCCGAAAGCAACTGTTCCGTTGTTGTCGAATCCCCAAGCTCCACCTTTGTCGACTGCATGCCCACGCGTGCACAGGCATTGCCCTTCATCTTTACGTATGTGGCGCTCGCAGGGTCGCTGCCGACCAGGATGGCGGCCAGGACAGGCGCTGCGCCGGACTTCCTGATTACCGCATCAACGCGCGGCCGCAGGGATTCTTCAATCGATTTTGCGAGAGATTTTCCGTCGAGAATGAGTGGGGGCATTGGGGCTCCGCGGAAAAACGGGTTTGGTAGGTCCGGAACAAATAAAATAAATAACGGAGATGCCGGATTGCACTGAGCAAAATGTCGCTGGTCTGACCGCCTTGCGTGTTCTGAATAAACACGATATTTTTCGCAGGCTATTGACTTTTTGCTTTTCAGGCCGTATGTTATTGACACGAGGGATCATCTATGACAGCGATAAACCTCTTTGAATGCTCCGATTTCAGGCAATACCTGAAAGACGTGTTCAAAGAACAGAAGAAATTGAACCATTCCTTTTCGCACAGGTTTGCCGCATCAAGGCTCGGGCTTTCTACTTCGAACTTCTTGTGGCTCGTCATGCAGGCTAAAAGAAATCTTCACCCTTCACTGTGCTTCAAGCTTTCCGAGCTTTTCAAACACACTCCCAGGGAATCCGATTACTTTGAAAACATGGTGGCTTTCGGCCAGGCCAAGACGCACAGGGGTGGTTTCTGCTAGAAAACGCTTTTTTTAGAAGGGGCTTGCGAAGCGTGGAATTGGCAGTATATTATGACGGTGTGGGGATACTTCGGCAAGGTCTAATTCCACCAATCGATTGATGGACCTACCGGCAGCATTTCCCGAAAAAGGATAAATTACCATGAACCGAATGTGCGCAAAACTGGTCTTCCTGTTGTTCGTATCCTTCACGCTCGCTAACGGTTTCGGGTCGCTGAAAGGCCGCAGTCCCGGAACAAATGCGGGTTTTGTCCCGCTGTGGCTCAAGGCGATCGACGCCACCGTGGTCATCAACGACCAGATCGCGACGACGCACATCGACGAAACGTTCAGCAACACGGATTCTTACATAAAGGAAGGCATTTTCGATTTCAGCTTGCCTGAAGGCTCCATCGTCACCCAACTCGTTCTATGGATAGGCAGCCAGCGCTGCGTCGCGGTCCCGATGCAGAAGACCCAGGCCACTGCAGCATATGATAATGCTGTGAGGTTGACAGTGGACCCGGCGCTCCTGAATTATGTCGGCAACAATGAATACCAACTGAATATTTATCCCCTCGACCCCTCAAGCATCACCGATTCCCTGTCGGGAAGGAGAATCGAACTCACTTATGCAACTCCGTTAAAATCGTCTTTTGACAGTTCATCATATCTCTTCCCTCTTACGACCGCAAACCTCTCGAGCATGGCACCGGAGAGCACATATATCTCCATATCCGTCGTCTCCCAGGATACGATTTTCAACATCCTGGTTCCCAATTTCTCCCAGAATGAAATCGGGATTTACAAGGTCAACCCGAATTCCTACAACCTCGTCTATTACCTCTCAAATGCCTATGCGACCAAAGATCTCGATCTCAATATCGTAAGAACCTCCCCAGCAAAATACAGACTGACAACGGCCACCTATATCCCCGGTCTTGATACCACATATTCATTCGACTCAACCGAGACCAATGGCTACTTCGTCACGTGGCTCACTGCCCCGGATCCTCAAAGCTCGAGAAATCGGGAAGTCGTATTCGTCGTCGACGCGTCCTATTCCATGACGGGAGACAAGTTCAATCAAATCATCGCATCCCTTAAACATGCTTTGGGCCTGCTCTCGCCGACGGATAAATTCAATATTATTTCGTTCAATACCGGGTTTAGCAGTTTTGAACCTGATTTGGTCGCCGCCACGCCGGGAAACATAAGCGCGGCGATTGTCTTCTTACAGAATGTTCATATTGAAGGGATCACCAATCCTTACGGCCCTCTCAAAAAGGCCATGACATCAAGCTGGAGCAGCACAACCAGCAACGCAATTTTTCTCCTGACCGACGGATACATAAACTGGCCGCTTCGGCTGACCACGGCGCAGATGATCGATACCCTAACCACGGCAGATTCCCTCAAGGTGCCTCTTTATACAGTGGCTTTGGATGAAGATGCCGACGAAAACTTTCTTTCAATTCTATCAAGCCAAAACGGCGGTATGCTGGTAACGCTCCCCACTGCGGATACGGCTCAGGGTAATCTTTCCACGACTCTCGAACAGTTGATGTATCCTGTTCTGAATAACATAAAATTGAATGTTATTGGAGATACCGACGTTTACCCCGTGACATTACCCTCTCTTCCCGACGGCGGCCAGCTGTCGATAATGGGAAGATATTATCGGCCCCCTGCTCAGCCTCAGCCGAAGGCATATCAGGTTGCTCTTTCCGGAATACGAAACGATACGGCTATGGCGGAAACTCTCGCAGTGAATTTGCCGGTGTCTAAGACAAATTATCACTCGATTCCGCAGCTCTGGGCTTCCATGAAAGTAGATTATTATCTCAACCAAATAGAGCTGCAAGGGTCGATGCCTTCACTCATAAGCCAGGTAACGGCTCTCGGACTCAAATATGGAATTGTTACTCCTTACACTTCTCTCTTGGTCTTGGCGCCTCAGAGTTCAAAGACTCTCCCTTTTATCAATAAACTCGACAAAAACGAGATCAACACACTTCAGCTCTCGGTCAAACGCGTTTCAAATATAGTGCAGATCCGGTACGGTATTCCGAGTGCGGGAGGAATAAAGAACGTTTCACTGAAGATCTATAACCTGCAGGGTAGATTGGTACGTATTCTGACGACTCATCTCTCGACCGGCGGTTGGTATATCATAAATTGGGACAGGAAAGACGAACATGGCGGATCAGTCGGCATGGGGACCTATATCTTTGTTCTTGAAGCCGGTACGCAAAGAATCGCCACTTCACTTCATTTAGTAAGGTGACTTTATGAAAGCGATGAAGCCGACACTTCTGATTGTTTTGTTGTGCATGGGAGCGAGCGGGGCTAATATTCCTAAGACGGGTCTTCTCTTCTATTATCAATTCAACAATTCGACCGTCACTGGAGTAACGGCAAGAGATCAATCGGGCAACGGCCTTAACCTCACCTCCTCAGCCCCGATACAACTGGGGGACTCGAATAGCTGTCTCTCGATGAACGGAACCTATTATCTATCCATAGGGCTACCTGATTCCACGATTCATGCCATGACGGACAGCGATTTCACTTTCGGCTTCACGTTCAATACCACCACATCTTCAGGGTCCATGTCGGACAGGATGGATATGGCAGGCACGGGAGACCCGTACAATACCGGGGTCTTCCTTTCCTTTACAAACGACAGGGTCAGGATTTTTCTCGGTAACCACGGATATTACGACACCCCTGATTCGCTTGATGATGGAAAATGGCACAGTGCAATAGCCGTCAGATATCAAGGCGTGGTGAATCTTTACATTGACGGGATCTCCGTCGATAACGGGGCCGTCCTGGGAAGTCTTTATCCCGGCACGGATACTTTCACCGTCGGAAAGCACGGTATCAAAAATGAGTCCTATTTTATCGGATTGCTCAATAATGTTTTCTATTATACGGTCGGTTTTTCGGCTGGGGATGTGGCAAATCTTTATAAGGATTTCACTTCGGCACCAATCGTTTTCATCCCCCCCTTCGATACGTTCCTAGTAGCGCAACCGAAGTTCGCGTGGCATAGTCTAACGAATGCCATTGCGTATGCTTTCGAGGTATCTCGCGATTCCCTTTTTACTAACCCTTTTGTTTCGGTTCCGTTGGACGATACGACCCTCACGGTGCCGACGGCATTGTCAGCAGGTAGGTATTTCATGCACGTTGGCTATAATTCCGACGACAGGTCGCCATTTTTTTTCTCGGATAGTTACCCTATCGTCATAATGCAGGCGAACCCTCCCGCTCTCTTGAAATCGAGAATAATAATTTCTATGTTGTTTTTATTTTTTCTTTTTGTCAGTTGCGCACGGGTGCCCCGTGTGCGCCTTGCAAACCCAACCCCCCATCAGCCGGGGTGGCTTGGATCTGCGATCCAGGTTCCTCAGCTTTTTTGAACGACCTTCACCACCATGGCGCCTGCCGCGCTACTCATTTTTGTCAACACACAAAACCCAACCCCCCTCACCACTCCTCCAGCGCCACCCTCTTCCACACGTGCTCAGCCCCCGCCTTTGTCTTGACGTACAAATAATTTTCGTCCCAGGCGACCTGCCCCTTTTCCCCCATGCTGTCGCTTGAACTCGCGGGCGCCTTCGGGTTGTCGACAATAAGCGAATTATTGTCCCCCGCAATCCGCACATTGCCCCTCACGTCGAGCCTGGCCGTCGGGTCCAGCGTTCCGATGCCGACGTTTTCGCTAATGTGGACCTTGCCGAGAAAATATCCTGCCCAGAACTCGCCGTGGTTCTGCTCGCGGTCTGCATGGAAAAAGCCGGCAATGTGTACGCCCGATTGGGGGTCGGTGGAGCCGAACGTGGTTGCCTTTATCGCGTAGGTGGCCCTTCCGTTCTGCGCCCAGAATTCTCCACCCACCCGCTCGCCGGTCCCGCCCCGCGCCTCGGCCCGAGCGATGATGCCGGTGGACCCGCCGCGGAACAATCCGCCGGTCCCGAAATCCGGCCGCGGGGCGCTTTCGCCCTGTACCGCAACCTTGTGAACTGCGTCGCCTCCCTTGTACGAGACGCTTGCCACCGGAAACCGCGTGTTCGACGACGACTGCACGTCGAGCGAAGACTGGGGCGCGGCGGTGCCGACGCCTACCCCGCCTTCGCTTGCGTAGAGTGCGCCGTTGCCGGCGTTGAGCCGCAGCGGGGCAAGCTCGCCGCCGCCCTGACCGGGATCGCCCGCATGTGTGTGATTGTCAACTGTCATAAAGGCCCTCCCGTGTGGTTCGCTGTGTAGTTTCGCGCGTGGCAGCGCGCCCGTCCGCGCATCTTTTTGCACCTTCGTTTCGCCCTATACATATAATATATTTATTCATTGTTCGATCTGCCACATTGTCTATCAAGCGGATACCGAATGCTTATAGAGCTCCTGTACCAGAAGACCCACTTGTATCTCCTCAACAGCAGGCTCTTCAGCACCAGCGTCGCGACCGTTTTTTCCTTTTTGTCGGCCATGGTCCTTTTCCCGCCGTACATTTCCTTTCTCAAGAAGCTCAATGTCAACACCGAATTCGACTCCGTGAAGGGCAAGACCGACCCCGTGATGCCGGCGGGCATCCTGTTTCTTGTCATCATCCTGGCAACAAGCCTGATCACGGCGCGATTCAATTCGTATGTCGTCTCGTCGCTGGCGATCTATGTGTTCTTCAGCGTGATCGGCGCTGTTGACGATATCGCAAAGGTGGCCAACAAGTCCCGTGTGGCAAAGGGCCAGATCACCAAGCAGGACTACCAGTACAAGGCGGACGGCATTTCCGCAAATCTCCGGCTGTTCCTGTATATCCTCATTTCCTGTCTGGTGGCGATAGCGGCCTACAAATACATTCCCAACATAAACGGGTACATCAACATTCCGTTCCTGAGCATCTCCAGGGATTTTCCCTACATGCCGTTCTGGCTTTTTATCCCGTTTATGACGCTCGTGATCGCCGTGATGGCCAACGGCGTCAATTTTACCGACGGGTTCGACACCCTGGCGGCGGTCCCGCTCATTTCGTGCTTCCTTTTCGTCGGCGTTATTGCCTATGTGTCAAGTCATGCCGTGTGGAGCAAATACCTGCTTATCCCCTATATCAACGGCGTCGACGAAATTCTGCCCCTCATCGGCGCCATGGTGGGCACGCTGCTGGCGTTTTTGTGGTTCAACTCGCCGCCGTCGTCCATCATCATGGGCGATTCCGGGGCGGTGGGGCTCGGCGGCACCATCGGCGTGATGTTCATTTTTATCAAGGCCGCGTTTTTCCTCCCCCTGGTGGGGTTTATTTTCCTTTTCGAATTCCTGTCGGTGGTGCTCCAGATCGTCTCGTTCCGGTCAACGGGAAAGCGGATTTTCCTGCGCGCGCCCATCCATCATCATTTCCAATTCCGGATGCGCACAAACCCGTTTTACGCCAACGAGTTTTACATTCGCTCGAAAATCACCTGGCGGTTCCATATTATTTCCGTGATTCTCCTTGTTGTGGGGCTCATAATTTTCCTTAAGGTGCGATGATTCGAAGAGAGAAATGCGGTGCGTAATTGATGCAACAAATGAGTCTTTCTCTTCCCGCCATCAGCGCCGCCCCTGAGGACGGCGGATTGGCCGCTCGTGTTGTTCGAGCCCGGCAGGTTTAGTTTGATCGTTATAGAATACAAGGGTACCGTTGCAGGCCAATTAACGGATGAACTTGCCGGGTGAGTTCACGAGCGGTCCGACGGCCGAGGGGTCAGGTGGCGCTGCAGGCGCGGCAAGGGGTTCCAAGGGGCGCTTGCTGTAGAGCGCCCCTTGGTCAGGGTTTGGGAGTGATGCTCCCGACTCCGTCAATGCAAAAGCCAATTGCCTTTTGCTTGCAGTAACGGGACGCGCTTGACAGAAGAGCTTATCGGGCAAGTACACAAACGGCCTGACGGCCGGGGAAACAAACATCGCTATGGTAACCGACCTTCATTCCGCCTACTCTTCGCCCGCGGGCCGCGAATGCACGCTAGCCGCCGGCCGCTTTGCACTTCTTACGCCGGCCAGCCGCGTGCTCGACCTCGGATGCGGGTACGGCGCCGGATCATGCAACCTGGCCCTGGAATTCCGTTGCAGGGTAACGGCAATCGACCTGAGCGGGGAAAATATCGAATTCGCGAGGTCTCTTGCCGTGGAAAGATCGGTAAGCCATCTCATCACCTTCACACGAGGCAGCATTCTGGAAGCGGATTTTTCCGCCGAACCGTTCGATCTCGTGCTTGCCGAAGGCGGCGTCCTGTCGTTCGTGTCAAGAGACAAAGGCCTCTTTCTTGCAAACCAATGGCTTTCGCCGCGCGGGTGGTTCGCGTTTTCGGACCTCGTTGTCCTCACCGACAAGGTGCCCGACGAGGTGAAACGCACGTTCGAGGACGAAAAGTACCACTACGAGTCCGAGGCGTCGTACCGCGCAATGGTCGCCGCGGCAGGGTTCGACATCCAGTTCCTGTGCCTTGTGCCCCAAAGCGGCTGGGACAACTACTACGCGCACCTGGCCCGCAGGCTCGAAGACGACAAGGGGTTTTTCGCGGACAAGCGCATCAAGCTCGCTTTCCACAGGGAAATAGACGTTTTTTACAGGCTGGAAAGTTTCCGTTATGTCGGGTACCTGTTCTGCATTGCCAGGAAGGTGCGATAGCGGAAGTGCCATTTGTCTCTTGCCTAAGGCCACGCCCGATACTACAATAGTGTGATGGCAATCACAGACAACGGCCTGACGGCATCGTATATTTTTTTCGAGGCCCGTGCCGCCGGGGCCCTGGCCCGGCGGCCGATATCCCTTTGAAAAGAAATTCAGACGATACTCACATCACCCACAATTCCTGCAAGGAGGAAGTATGAACAGAGTCTTCACCGCAGTATGCGCGGGCCTTTTCTCCGCATCCCTGGCCGCAGCGCAGATGCAGCCGGTCCTCGACACCGTTGTCACCGACAAACAGGGCAGCGGATCGATCGACTGGACAAACCGTATTATCTACTCCAAAGGCATCGGCGCGCCCAGTCCGGACCAGCCGGAAGCTGCCCAGCGCGCAGGCGCGATCCGCGCGGCGCAACTGATCGCCCTTCGCAACGCCCTTGAGACTCTCAAGGGAATCTTCCTCAATTCGAGCACCACGGTCGAGAACTTCATGGTAAAAAGCGATGTGATCACCAGCAGGGTGAGCGGGTTTGTGCGCGGCTTTGAGCAGAAGGGCAAGGAGAAATACATGAGCGACGGTTCGGTCGAGCTGGTCATGACCGTGCCCCTCGACGGCGTGGGCGGCATCGAAGACATGCTGCTCGGCGGCACGGGAGTCGGCGACAAACCGTCCATCACCGCGTTCGAAGGAACAAAAGCGAAAAAAGCCGACGTCTTTACCGGGCTCATCATCGACTGCCACGGCCTGAGCGTAAAACCTGCGCTTGCTCCCAAGATACTTGACGAATCGGGCAAAGAAGTGTACGGCAGCGCCTATGTGTCGCGCGAGTGGGCCATCAAGTACGGCATCGTGGGCTACGCAAAGGACGTCAAGGCCGCGGCAAAACTCGACCGCGTGGGCAAGACGCCGGGCCAGATCAAGGCGCTCAAGGCGCAGGGCGACAACGCCACCGACATCGTTATTTCCGACACCGACGCGGCCGATGTGCGCAGCGCGGCGCAGAACCTCAAGTTCCTGTCGGAATGCCGTGTCATTCTGGTCGTTGACTGAGAGGAAGCCTCACCCCTTGAAAAAACGCACAACCCATCACCCGAGGAAGGATAGATTATGAAAAGTAAATCACTGGTTGCGGTAACACAATTGGTTGCGGTCGCCATTATGCTGTCGCTGGCCGTCGGCTGCGCCCCAAAGGCGCGAAAGGCCGGCGGGTACATGGACACGCCGCAGTCCCATTGCAAAGAGGGAATGAAGTACTACAACGACGGGAAATTCGACAAGGCCCTGGAGGAGTTCAACCTTGCCGCGTCGCTCGACGCGAAATTCGCGCCCGCCTACGCGGGCCGCGCGCTTGTCACCGCGCACAAGGGAGATTTCAAGGAAGCGATCTCGCTCGCCGAAAAGTGCCAGTCCCTCGATAACAAGATCGTGGACGGCTTTGTCGCCAAGGCCATCGTGATCACCATGCAGAACGAAGGCAAACCGGCAAAAGAGTGGCTCAAAGACGTCGAGAACCAGTACGAAAAGGCCCTCAAGATAGACCCGCAGAATTCCGAGGTGTATTACCGCCGCGGCGTATGCTACAAGAAGGCCTACCAATTCGGCAAGGCTGCCGACGATTTCAAGAAAGTCCTCGAACTCAAGAAAGACTGGACAAAAGAAGCGGACGACGAATGGCAGCTTGTACAGATGATAGAGCGCGCGGCGCCCGGCACCGATGTGGGGAAACGCATCGCGCTGGTTGACAAAATTTCCCGCGCCGACATCGCGGCCCTCTTTGTGAACGAGCTCCAGATAGACAAGCTGGTGGAAAAGAAGCGTCCAAAGAACTACGACAACTCCTACAAGGCGCCCACCGACGCCCGCGAGATGAAAGTGGACAGCACCGTGTCGATGGCCGACGTCACGGACATCGGCAACCACTGGGCCAAGAACTTCATCACCGACATCGTCGATCTCAAGATCCGCGGGCTGGAGCCGTATCCCGACCACACCTTCCATCCGGACCAGCTCGTCAACCGCGGCGAATATGCCATGGTCGTCGAAGAGGCGATCATCGCCATCCTGCACGACCCGTCGCTCGCCACAAAGTACATCGGGGGCCAAAGCAGGTTCCCCGACGTCAACCCGTCGCACCCGGCCTACAACGCCATCTGCAATGCCGTTGACAAAGGCGTCATGAGCGCGGAAATGAACGGGGAGTTCGGGCTCCAGAAGAGCGTAAGCGGGCCGGAAGCGCTGCTGGTGATACGCAAGCTCAAGGAGCTAGAAAAGTAAGTTTTTTGCACGATCGCTGAGCGCAAAAGAAAACAGCGGGTCGTTCCCCTCGCTGCGCTCGGGTCGGCCCTCCTTCCGGGCTCGGCTGGTCAGCCTCGGTGCCGCACTGCCCCTATGCCCTTCGGGCCGGGGTCAGGCGGCACTGCTCTCTAGAGCACCACTCCAGTCCTGCCTAACGCAAAAAGCAAGAAATCAAGACTTGTCTTGATTTTCCCCCTCAGTGGCGCAGGTGCGGCCGGAAGATCAGGGGCACTGTATTTGGTCTTGGATTTTGTTAACCGGGTGTTTCAAGTGTGCGCGCAACAATATCTAAATGCGAATTGAATGCATCTGGATGGCTGAGCCGGGTGACCCCCAAGCAGGTTCAGTTGCGAGAATCATAGGAAGCCCTCACCCCGCCCTCTCCCTAAGGCGAGGGAGAAAATTCGGAGTGAAGATTTTATTCGGCACCCGCCAGGTGCCGCTGTACAGGTGAGGGTTAGATTTGCTTTGGATGGATTGTCTCTCGGGGGAAGTTGACAATTGGTGAATTGTTCTTCTGCCAAGCGTTAGGGGCGACCGGATGCCGCGCAAAAGCGCGGTGCCGCCCGGACACGCCGCTGATTGTCGAGTGCCGCTCCCCTCGATACATCCCTGCGGGACACTCGGGGAGCGGCGTATCGAGACACAGCGGCTTAGGGCCGTGGCGGCCCGAGGCCGAAGGCCGAGACAGGAGGGAGAACCGACCCGAGCCTGGGCGCCTGCGACGGCGAGGGGAACGCCCAAATTCTCATCTTCCTGCAATTGGGGCGGGGCGCCCAATTTATTATTTTGATATTCGCCGCACCGGCTCAGCAAACAAGATAAACATATTGATTTTGATTTCCCGCCCGGCACACCGGAATATCCGTATCCCGCAATACAAAATCCACATCATCTCGACAACCTCTCCGGACGAAAAAAAACAGGCGGCCGCTTCCGCGCCCGCCCGCCCTATTCTTCACAAAACAATTATTCTCAGATAAAGCTTCGCAGCTTCTTGCTCCGGTAGGAATTCCGCAGCCGCCGCAGGCCCTTCTGCTTGATCTGCCTCACCCGCTCGCGGGTCAGGTGTACCCGCTTGCCGATTTCCTCGAGCGTGTGGGCGGTGTCCTGGCCGATGCCGAAATAGAGCTTGATCACTTCTTTTTCGGCTGCCGACAGCGTATCGAGCAGCTTCTCGATTTCTCCGGAGAGAGACACCTTTATCGCGCCGGAATCGGGGAGTTCCTGGTCGTGGTTGTGCAGCGAATCGATGAGACGGAAGTCCTCGTCGTTCTGCAGCGGCTTGTCAAGAGAGACATGCCGGTTGCCGATGCGCAGGATGTCGTTGACCTCCCGTTCCTCAACGCCCATCTCACGCGCGATTTCCTCGGCCGTGGGAACCCGTTCCAGTTCCTGCTCCAGCTTGTTCTGGGCCTTGCCGATGTCGGAGATGGTCCCCACCCTGTGGAGCGGCACGTTGATGATACGCGACTGCTCGGCAAGCGATTTGAGGATGGCCTGCCGGATCCACCATACGGCATAGGAAATAAATTTGAAGTTCTTCTTTTCGTCGAACTTTCTGGCGGCCTTGATAAGCCCGAGATTTCCCTCGTTGATGAGGTCGTTGAGCGGCAACCCCTGGTTCTGGTAATTACGGGCGACGCTCACCACGAACCTCAGGTTGGCCTTTACCAGTTTTTCCAGGGCCTTCTTCTCGCCTTTGCGGATTCGCACAGCCATCTCCGCTTCTTCCTGGGCCGAAAGCGTGCGGTTGTTCTTTATTTCCTCGAGATAAAGGTCGAGTGAATCTTTTTCCGAAAGCAATGTAGCCGTTCTCATTTTTCCCCATCTTTCGACCGAATATGCACGTTCTCGTCGTTTAAGATACCGTTAAGGGACAGATTTGACTGCATCGGTCCTTTAAATCTTACAATAAAAACGCACTAAATCCAACTCTTTGCATTTAACGCTACTACGATCCGGTACATGACTTTATTGCCCTAAACCGCCCTTTTCGCTTTATTTGCTTTCCACCATGGGCAGGCCGCACCGCCTCGAACGATGCTTTTGGGATCCCCTCCCAAAATACGGCCTCATACGGCGATCTCGCCCGAATACACCCATCGCGCCGGGCCGGACATGTACACCGGGCTTTGCCTGCCCCCGTCCCACTCGATAAACAGATCGCCGCCAGGCAGATGCGCGGTCACCGCGGTCCCGTTCCGCCGGTTGAGCACACCCGACACCACGCTCGCGCACGCTCCGGTGCCGCACGCCATTGTTTCCCCGCACCCACGCTCGTACACGCGGATGCGGATCTCACGATCGGACAGTACTTTGACAAATTCTATGTTCGCCTTCTTCGGGAAAAACGGGTGCGATTCGAGCTTCTTTCCAAAGCCCAACACGAGCTCGTCGGTGAGTTCGTCGGCATACACCACCGCATGAGGATTGCCCATCGACACTGCGGTCACGATGAACTCCCTGTCGTCGACAACCAGCCGTTCGCCTATGGCCTCGCCTGCAGTTTTGGCAACGGGAATCCTGCTTGCGTCCAGAATGGGCGGGCCCATGTCCACCCGCATCCCCTGGCCGTCAAACGAGATGCGGATAATCCCGCGGAGCGTTTCCACGGTGAGGTGCCGTTTGTCCCACCGGCCTGTCTTCCTGAGGTATAGTGCGAAACAGCGTATGCCGTTGCCGCACATTTCGGCCTCGCTTCCGTCGGCGTTGAATATGCGCATGCCGAAATCCGCTGAAGTAGACGGCACGGCGCAGAGAATACCGTCGCCGCCAATCCCGCGTCTCCTGTCGCACAACTGCAACGACCGCTCTTGAAGGGTTTTGAGCAATCCGGGGTCCGCGAGCGTGTCGCCGGTCACAACGAAATCGTTTGCCAGGCCTTCGAGTTTTACGAAATTCATCGACGTCTCCCGTACCCTTCTGTAAGCGCGGTCTCCGGGTTCTGAAATTGTCGGGTACTGTAAACTACGTTTTTGGTACATGCCGGGGCAACAGCCGGGAACTCTTTTGAGGAATATCTTGCTTTGAGGTATATTCCGTTGTATCTTTCTACACGTTGTCCGGCCGGCGCCGCGCGCATTGCGCTGCAGCCGGGGTATTGACAAAACATAAGCAGTCCCGCAGGCAAAGGAACCGCAGCATGCCCTCGGATGTTAAGGACATTACCATAAACTACGAAGAAAACGGAGTCCTTCTTGTCAAGGAGATCGAAAAGGAAATCCTTTCCAAGGGATCGTGGGCGACCATCATGTTCAAGTATCAGCAGTGGGAAGCCGCACACCAAAGCTATGGCCCGGTCCTCTTCACCATCCGCAGATACCGCAAACGGAACGACGACTATCGCCAGCAATCCAAGTTCAACATCTCCAGCGCGGAACAGGCGAAGAAGATCATCCATACCCTTCAGCAGTGGATCAGTCAGGGCCAGCCGGACGTTCCCGAACCTGTCCCTGCCCCCGAGGGCTCTCAACAGTAGGACAAACCGTATTCACAACTCTTCAGGGGCCGAGAATCCCTGTAGCACCTTGTCAACTTTCAGCAGGAGGAACTTTTGGTAGAAAAAATCTTTGTGAGCAACCTTCCGCACGATGCCACAGAAGAACAGCTCAAGGAACATTTTCAGCAGCTCGGAAGCGTCCGCTCCGCAAAAATCATCACGCACGGCAAACGGCACCGCTCGCGCTGTTTCGGATTCGTTGAAATGGAAAACGCGGAAAATGCGATCACGGAGCTTAACGGCAAGGAACTCGGGGGCCGGCCGCTTCGGGTAAACAAGGCGTGGGACCGCGAGTTTCTCCCGCACCAGCGGTCGCACCGCGAAGGCAGGGGCGGCTCGGGCAGGCGAGAGCGCCGGTACTAGGCAGTCCGCCATCACCCCCGGTGGTGCGCCGCCGGGGGTCACCAGCTCTGAACGGATTTCTGCAGGATCTGGTCCACGACGTCGGCTTCGGCAAGTTTTCTGCCGTCCGCTTCGGTTTGCGTCTGGAAATTGTACACGCCCTCACCGCTTACCGTTCCTTTGTACAGAGGCGAATTCGCCTTGTTGTCCTCGAATTCCACCTCGACGGTTATCTTCACAACATACTGGCTCACGGTGACTTGACGCGCGCCCGTGGTGTTATAGTTCCGCGGTTCGTTGCTGTAATCAGTCACTTTGCCGCGTATGGTCGCGTCCCCGCCGCTTTGTGCGATGCGCAGCAGGTTCATGGATACGATCTTGGTTGAGAGCTGGCTGGTGATGTCGTCGGCGACGCCGGGAATGAGCGACTGGTTGGCAAACAGCGGAATGTCAACCGTTTTCAGGTGAGCGGGCAGCGTGGACCCGTTAAACGTGTAGACGCCGCAGCCGCACAGCACGGCCGCTGCCAGCACGGGAAAAAGTATGAAAAGCGCTTTCATCTTGGGATTTTTCCAGAATAATTCTCACCGCAAAGGCGCAAAGGTCGCAAAGAAGATGTCGTATTGGGTTTCTACCGCAGCCAACTGCTCACCCGAAAAATAGCGTATCCCATTCCCTTGTATGCAAGTAATTACTGAGCAGTTCCTTATCAATTTACCTTTGCGTACTTTGCGCCTTTGCGGTGAATCTTTTTTTGTGTCACGCCTCATCGATCGGAACATACGTTATGGTTGACGCCGGGGCAATCTCGTTTCTGAAAAATGCCCCGACGTCGCGCACCATGTCGGCGATAGTTGCAAACTGCACGAACGGGCCGTCGAGGCTTGACGAGAATTGCCTGCCGTATCCCTTGGTGAATATCCGGTTGTCGAGAACGATGAGCGCACCCCGGTCTTCAAGCGTCCTGATGAGCCTGCCCGTTCCCTGACGAAACCGGATGACCGCCTCAGGCACCGAATACGACATGAACGATTCTCCCTGCTCCTCCTCCACTTTCCGGCACAACGCCCTGGTGAGAGGATGGGTGGGCACGGGAAACGGCAGCCGGGAAATGATCACGATCTCGCAAGACTTGCCCGGAACGTCTATCCCCTCCCAGAAACTGTCCGCGCCCAGGAGCACGGCCCGGCGCGTGTGGCGAAACTCGTCGAGAATGGCAGGCCGGTTGCCCGAAAACCCTTGCGCAAGGATGGTGCAGTCATCCTTTGACACTTGCGACCTGAGCCGCTCGTAGACCGCGGCAAGCATGGCGTTTGACGTGAACAGCGCCAGGATGTTCTTGTCGAACGCGGCGAGCAGCCCGAGGATCGTGTCGGCCACGTACGCAGGATAACCGGGCGATTCGATTTCGGGGGCGGCGCGCACGCCGCCGCGAATTGCCTGCGAAGAAGAAAACGGGCTTTCAAACACCTCGCAACGAACGTCGGAGGCGCTGCCAAGCCCGGCCTTGCGCTTGAAGTACTCCATGGAACCGCTCACCGACAATGTCGCGGAAGTGAATATCCTGCCGCCTTCGTTTTTTTCCCAGATGGACGCGAGGATGGCGCCCACGTCGAGCGGCACGCCGAGAAACTTTATCCATCCCTTGGCGAGGTTCCCCTCGGCCCAGAAAACATGGTCCTCGGTTGCGGCGGCGGTCAGGTATGCAAGGTCGGCCTTGAGCTGCGAGACCGCGTCTCCGCACGACAGGATCTCCCCGAGCAGCGTTTTCGCGGCGCCGGCGCCGCCCTCGGCTTCGCACAGCTGCGAGAACCGGTGCAGGCAGTCTTGCATGTCCAGAAGCGCGTTTTCCAGGGACTGCGGGGCCGCGCTCTGGGAAAACGTCTCCGGGCCGACGTCGAACTGGAACTCGGGCGACGGCGGTTCCTTTGAGCGCGCCCAGGCAAGGCCGTGATCGAGAAACGCCTTTATCTCGCCGCGTAGCCGCTTCACAAGAGGTTTGAATTCCTGTTCGGTGAAGGGAGCGTCCCGTTGCTCCCCGCGCTTCTTTATCTCCTTGGCGCAATTCGTCATCGCGTCGAGGAACGCGGCGCACCGGTTGCTGTCGACCTCGGTGCGCAGGTGGCGGTGGCCGCACGATTCGATGTGGTGCGCCTCGTCGAAAACGATGGGGCCGATGCTCCCGAGAAACGACGACTCCGCGCATATTTCCGAAAAGAAAAGAGAATGGTTGATAACCACCACATGCGATCCCAGCGCCCGCTGCCTCGCCTGCTGGAGAAAGCAACAGGCGTATTCCCCGCAGCGGCGGCCTTCGCAGAAGTGCGCTTCCGAGGAAATCGAATGCCAGATGCGGGAATACCACCTGGCGTTGAACTCGTTCTGTTCCTCTATGTCCCCGGTTTCGGTCTCCTGCGCCCACCTGATGAGCGGCAGCATTCCCATACGCTCCCGGTAGGAGAAATCGCCGAGCTCGCCCGTCAGGAGCCTTCGGAACCGCTTCTGGCACAGGTAATTGGCCCTGCCCTTGAGCACCGAAAAACGCAGCTCATCGCCGGCGACCTTCTTGACAACAGGAAGATCCTTGGAGACAAGCTGGTCCTGCAGGTTGCGCGTGTGCGTGGACACGAGCACGCGGCAATTGTTCTTCACCGCGTACAGCGCGGCAGGGACAAGGTATGCCAGCGATTTGCCGGTGCCGGTGCCGGCCTCGGCCACGAGGCAGGTTTTGGCGTTGAGCGCCTCGGCCACCGCAACAGCCATTCGAGTTTGTGAAGGCCGCGGGACAAAGCCCTTCATCGCCTGCGGCAAAAGCCCCCCCGGCTCGAACGCCTGCGACACCGCGAGGGTGTCCACCGGAACCAACGGGTCCTCAGGGGTCAGCTTCTTGGGCGGCCTGGGCAAGACCGGCGGCGACAAATCGAGCGAGTACGATTCCTTTTCGAGCGATTTCACCAGGAAGTGCTTGACAACCGAAGGCGGCGCCGCGTGCGCCATCACCGCGCGGGCGGCAACGGGTATCTGGGCCAGCTTGGGAAGCAGCGCCAGGGCGGCGTGACCGGATGCGCGCGCGTCGTCGAGCGCCCGGTGCGCGTTCTCGAGCGGTACGCCCAGCGCCTTGGCAACCGCCCCGAGCGTGTACCGGGTCACCGGCAAATTCACGATCCGGGATATGAGCGCGGTGTCTATCTGCTGCACAAACACTTTTGGGAGCGCGATCCGCTTGAACTCTTCGTTGAGAAAATTGATGTCGAAATCGATCTGGTGGCCGCATATCGGCATGTCGCCGATGAACTCGACAAGACGCGGAGCAACGGCGCCGAACGAAGGCGCGGGAGCGACGTTCTCGTTTGTAATTCCCGTGAGCCGCGTGATGTGCGCGGGTATCTGCATTGCAGGGTTGACAAACGTGCTGTATTCCTCGCCTGCCGCCCCGTTTGCAAATCGCACCGCCCCGATCTCGATTATCCTGTCTGTTTTGGAGTCGAGCCCGGTCGTCTCCAGGTCGAGTGCAACAAAATCAAGTTTTTCGTACAAGTCGTGTTTCTTGAATGGCCGGCCCCCGGTCCGGAAATTTTCACCGGCGGAGCGCCCGGCCTTCTCCGCGTTCTTTTTGTCCCCTTTCTCCGCAATTTTCCGCAGCGAGGAAATGGTCTTGTCGCTGGTGTTTTCGGAAAGGAGGTCGAAGAGCCGGGGCATGGGAACTCGATTCGAAAAAAGGGGTTAATGCGCAATTGGCCGACTAAAAATACCACGTGGGTGCGGAAGGGAGTTAAGGGGACCTCTAATTATTCGTTTTTTAAGTGAGGCTGAACGATTCCGGTTTGCTGAGCCGGTGCGGCGAATATCAAAATAATAAATTGGGCGCCCCGCCCCAATTGCAGGAAGATGAGAATTTGGGCGTTCCCCTCGCCGTCGCAGGCGCCCAGGCTCGGGTCGGTTCTCCCTCCTGTCTCGGCCTTCGGCCTCGGGCCGCCACGGCCCTAAGCCGCTGTGTCTCGATACGCCGCTCCCCGAGTGTCCCGCAGGGATGTATCGAGGGGAGCGGCACTCGACAATCAGCGGCGTGTCCGGGCGGCACCGCGCTTTTGCGCGGCATCCGGTCGCCCCTAACGCTTGGCAGAAGAACAATTCACCAATTGTCAACTTCCCCCGAGAGACAATCCATCCAAAGCAAATCTAACCCTCACCTGTACAGCGGCACCTGGCGGGTGCCGAATAAAATCTTCACTCCGAATTTTCTCCCTCGCCTTAGCAGGTTGTTGAAATAGTCCTAACAGAAGCGCTCTTGTTGATTTTTTATGAACCTAACTTCAACTTTACATATGTCAGAGAGGTTTTACCTGCCTCGTTCCGAGGCATTTCCCCGGATTCCCAGGCCATTCTCATGCTGCCCCCACCGTTTGCGGCATCAACTTAACCATGCGTATCAAGTTGTACGCTGCGGCAACCACGTAGGCAACAGTCTGGTTGATTCGTATTCCTCTTACCCGAGTTTTCCGCAGGCCACCGACGCTCTTGATCCACCCAAATATCTCTTCAACCCGTTTTCGTTTCCGTTGACTTACGCTGTATCCCTTATGCCGAGTCGTTCTTCCATCCAACCCTTTAAGCGAAGTGTTGGCCTTCTCGGCAATGTGAGGCTTCACGTGCAGGCGTCGCAGGCTCTTGATAAATTCGGTTGCATGATACCCTTTGTCTGCACCCACCGTCTTCATCCGGCGTTTTCCGCGCCTGCGTTCATGCTTTATCAGCTCAAGCGCCATATCCCGTTCCGCTGTCCCCGTCGCTGGCGCAATGGCGATATCAACACACAACCCATTTCGGTTTTCCATCAGCACGTGACCGGAATACGCCAGCTGCGCTCCCGTTCTCTTGTTCTTCCGAGCCAACAGCGCCTCTGGATCGGTCGAACTCTGATGTGTCTCATTGCTTCGCTTCTCATGGTGGAAATCAACCGACGGATTACTCCGATCATCGTCAGTCTTGTTCGCCGATTCCGCGTCTTTTCGCTTGAAGCTCTTCATCGATGCCCAGGCTTCAATCAACGTGCCGTCAACCGTGAAATGCTCATCGGACAACAACTCTTCGGAACGAGCAAGACGCACGATTTCCTGCATCAGCCGGTGCGCAATCTCCTGTTCCATAAGTCGATCTCGGTTCTTCGAAAACACACTATGATCAAACGATGCCGCATCCAGATCCATGTCAAGAAACCATCGGAACAGAATGTTATAGTCCAGCATCTCGCAAAACAACCGGTCCGACCGTATCGAAAACAAAGCCATCAATATCTGTGCTTTCAAAAGCCATTCCGGCGGTATCGAAGGGCGTCCCATCCGGCTGTACATCGCCTCAAAGTCACGAGAAAGGCGGCGCAGCGCTATGTCCGTAAACTGTTTGACACGACGAAGCGGGTGCGTTGCCGGCACTCGGGAATCCGGAGAAACGAAGCTGAACATACCGCCTTGGGCTGGCTGGGAACCTCTCATCAATACTCCTTGGTTGGGGTTCCCCTATAATATAAGGATAAATGTTTACAAAAGGGAGACTTTTTCAACACCCTGTTAGGGAGAGGGAGGGGTGAGGGCTTCTTATGATTTTCGCAAATAAACTCCCTTTGGGGTCACCCGGCACAGCTATCCCAAAGCACTTATTTATTGTGATTCCGCCTCAGCCAACCGGATGCACGTACCGTGATACTTGGCACGGGCGCGCTGTGTGACCAAAAATGACAACCGTGTGCCACGAATCGCCCTGCTTCGCCCGCGTCCCTCATCAACAACACCTTTTCCGATTGTTCCGGCATGTGATAAATGGTAAATTTATGAACATGCCCCGCAATGCCATGGAGATACTAAAATCCGCCGTGTCGCGGATTCCCAATGTGGAGAAGTGCGTTCTTTTTGGCTCTCGCGCGCGTGGAGATGGCGATGCAAAGAGCGACTGGGACATTCTTGTCGTTGTCCGTAACTCGATATCTTTTGACGAAAAATTTGAAATAGAGATGCAGATACGAAGTGCGGTTGCAGGCCAGGTTATCCCGGTTGACATAATGGTCGTATCGTCCGAGGAAGCGGCGACTTTTCGTGAATTTCCCGGATCGGTTGTCAGGCATGCGCTCAAAGAAGGTGTTTTGCTGTGATAACGCTCGAAGAATACATCCGGCAGTGGTCATCAAGGCAGAACACGACCTTGCCATAGCGCAACATGAAAGAGCTTATAAAGGTGAGGAAATAATTACTGACGGAATTAGCTTTCACTGTCAGCAAGCTGTGGAAAAGTACCTCAAAGCGTTTCTTGTGTACTCTGGTGTGGATTTCCCTAACAGGGTGTTGAAAAAGTCTCCCTTTTGTAAACATTTATCCTTATATTATAGGGGAACCCCAACCAAGGAGTATTGATGAGAGGTTCCCAGCCAGCCCAAGGCGGTATGTTCAGCTTCGTTTCTCCGGATTCCCGAGTGCCGGCAACGCACCCGCTTCGTCGTGTCAAACAGTTTACGGACATAGCGCTGCGCCGCCTTTCTCGTGACTTTGAGGCGATGTACAGCCGGATGGGACGCCCTTCGATACCG